>JBKECQ010000026.1:0-5411 GCA_047974845.1 Aminipila sp.
ATGAACGAAGTGAATGTTGCCTGGGAAAGTAGGACGTCGCCGGTTTTAGATGAACACATCACATAGTGGTGTGTTTTTTTATGTTTAAAAATGCTGTCATGCTTCTAATTGTAAAAGACAGCTTGTCATACTTTCCGTTTATATAACTGCCCGCCAATATTTAGGGGCAGGTGCGTAAATGAAAAAGTCTAAAAGACTTTTGAATAGAGAGTGGTTCAAAGCGATTGATAAAGGAGCTGAAGAACGGCAGACAAGCGAAAGCGAAGCCTGTGTAATTCCCGGTGGAGTCACCAAAATATGCGCAATTGGCGGAATTGGCAGACGCACTAGACTTAGGATCTAGCGGGCGACCGTGGGGGTTCAAGTCCCTCATCGCGCACCATAAAAATATTTTAAAATAATGCAGGGCGTACAAGTCCAGTGTTTATGTGACCTTAAGAGGGTTTTGAATGAAGATTCGAAGATCTCTTTTTTTATTGAGTTAAGGAAAGTTTCGACTGAGTGGAGAGCAGAATAAACAATAAATTGTCGGCTATGCGGGCAATTTTAAATGGCTTTACATTAAAGTAAAAAACCATTTGTGATAAATAAAGTGGGTTCACCAACAACATTATTTAACGCAAGTAGGTGCGCTAAATGCACAATAATGGGATTTACAAACTAATAATTTAACTATTTAAGCAAGATATATTGCGAAAGAATATTCGCAATGTTATGATAAAATAAAATCGTTAAAAGATTAAAATTGTAGGTATTTTATCTATGACTCCGACCTAAGCTTATGGGTTGGACATGGTGGACACTTATAAAAAAGCAGCAAGGGTTATGTGTGAAAAAATTGTGGGATAGAATTATCACATCCGCTGGTGGTGCAGATAATTATAAGATTTAAGCCTTGGGCAGGTGGCACCGAGTACAGCTGCCAGGAAGTTTATGAATCGCGTCAGTAGCAAGTGCCCTTAATTGTTTAGTGGGTTGGATTCGTTTGTGCAAAATATAATTTTCATAAAGGAGGTGGCTGTATGGATAGTTATAAAACATACAAAGAAGACTTTACCATTCGTCTTGCCGACCGCAGTGATGCGGCTCTCATTGTCCATTACATCAGGGAACTAGCAAAATTTGAAGGTGAGTTACACGAGGTTACCGCAACAAAAGAGACGCTGGAAACTTATATGTTTGATAAAGGAGGAGCGGAAGCGCTGATTGGAGAATTTGAAAATCAACCAGTAGGATTTGCTTTTTTTCACATGACGTTCTCTACTTTTCTTGGAAAACCTGGAATTGCGCTTGTGGACTTGTACATAGAGCCTGAAATGAGAAACCGGGGTTATGGAGCTACCATGTTGAAGCGGTTAGCGCAGATAACAAAAGAACGAGATTGTGAAAGGCTGGAGTGGTGGGTTCATGATTGGAATCACGACGCAGTTCGTTTCTATAAAAGCTACGGAGCCGAGATGGTGAAAGAAATCAGGATTTACCGCTTGGCGTCAAATAGTCTTGATGCGTTTGCTGAAGGATAGTGGTATATAAAGAGTAGTTACATAATAGGTGGTGAAGATTATTTTAAATGTTAGGCCAATTAAAAATAATGAAATTCCTTTGCTTACTGAATTTCTTTATGAAGCGATTTTTCAGAGAAGTACTAAAAATTTAGCTCCAAGAATTATTATTCAAGAGCCGTCATTGTGGATTTATATTGATGAATTTGGAACAAAAAAAGATGACCATTGTCTTGTAGCAGAAGTAGATAAGAAAATAGTGGGGGCTGTGTGGGTTCGCTGTGTTAAAGGCTTTGGACATATTGGTGAAACGGTTCCAGAATTGGCTATTTCTGTTTATCCTGAATTTCGAGGAAAGAATATAGGAACAGAACTTATGGAAGCAATGCTAAAACTTCTAAA
Organism: Aminipila sp.; assembly: GCA_047974845.1. Lineage (GTDB taxonomy): Bacteria > Bacillota > Clostridia > Peptostreptococcales > Anaerovoracaceae > Aminipila. The sequence continues at coordinate 1,905 of JBKECQ010000026.1, forward strand.
ATCCAAAGGCTATGGACTAACCTCACTGGCCGTTCAAAAGGATAACTATGCTATGAAAATGTATAAACAAGTTGGATTTGAGATTATTGGTGAAAATGACGAGGAATACATTATGACCTGTCATCTTGATTGAGAACCAAAACTAATGAGCAATTTGCCAAGTGCTGGTTCAAATTATACAATAAAAACACCTTCGCATCAGCAAATACTAACGTAATCATAAGACCTAATTTTTCATCAAGGAGAAATTAGGTCTTTTTGTGCTTAAAAGAATTATACCTTAAATCAAAATTAATTATATACTCATTAGCAGACCTAAAATATAGTCTGCTATTTTTCCTTTTTTTCTATCTTTAACTCGTTAATATACTCTAAGCCAAATACTTCAATTTCGTTTAGAACTTTTTCGAACTTACTACCCAAGGGGCTTAAACTATATTCAACACGAGGAGGAACTTCTGCATAAACTTTTCTTTTAATGAGTTTATCCTCTTCCAGTTGACGAAGTTGTCTTGTTAAAACCGTTCGGGTGACTTCCGGAATTAGTTTTTCTAATTCACCAAATCTCTTTTTGCCAGTACTGAGCTGATATAAAACAACAATTGCCCATTTCCCCTGTAAAACTCTCTGTGTTGTCGCAAAAGGACATTTACCATAAATGCTTTCCATATAAATTCTCCTGTAAAAGACTCAATAGTATCATATTTATTACTAAGTATTATAAATGTTCGTACTTGTAAAAACAATCCCTAAATCATAAAATATGTGTAAGTCAAAAATATATTAAATTAAAAGGAGAGTATTCTAATGAATAAAGAAGTAATAAGTGTATTTAACGCATACAATGAGGCACTAATTAAAGGCGATTTTGCAGGAGTATTTGAAATGATGGATGATGATATAAAATGGCACCAGCCAGGAAATAATTCTCTTTCTGGCGTCGCTGTAGGGAAGCAGGCTTTAAGTGAGCACCTTGGTAGATTTGCTGAAAAAAGCAATGGAACATTTAAGGTTTTAACTAACTGGGTTTCAAATAATGATTGCTTTGTTGCTGCAAATGTTACTTTCGTCGCTGAACATAGTAACGGAGAAAAATTAAATATGAATGGAATTGATTTGTTTAAGATAGAGGATGGTAAAATTAAAGAGGTATGGCTATTTTCAGCTGAGCAGGCAGGTGAGGACAATTTCTGGAAATAACATTTTATATGAATGGACATATATTTTAGATACATTTAATAATGATTGACCTGCCTATGCCTATATTATTTAAGCCTTGTTCAATACAAAAGTGAACAAGGCTTTATATGAGTTTTTTTTAAGTATGTCTACATTGGGTTGACAACTTCATACAATGCGTGGCTGTTTTTTATTCATCTTGATGGTTTAATAACTTTTTCTTAAATTCAAAGCTTTACTTTGCCATAAAAAACTAATTATAGCATTATTTGAATCGTACTTCCACAACCGTCCTTTACTACAAGAAGTTTTAGGGTAGAATTAATATTTTAGAGGCAGACAGTTCCGAAAAACGCTTAAGTATTTTTATATGCTTTTTAAAATGTTTGCCACAATATTCCTAGATTTCATATTTTGAGGGGTACTAAGAAATTGTTGTTCCAAGAAAGATACCACAGAGTTTACCAATACGTTATTCTCACTGAGTACTAAATTCTTAGGACTGTCTGTATCAAACAAAAACATCATTTGATTCTTTTTGCACCAACAATGCATTCCTGCAAAAGAAGGAATAATAGCTTCGTCCGAAAGGCAGATGTTATAATCCGGATGTGAAAGAAGGAAGTCGGCAACATCTTTTAAATGCTCTCTATATTGTGCGTTTGTTAGAGTAAGGGCTGGGCTGAGTATAGTATTTTGTTTTGTGTATATGATTGTATCTTGTGAGGCAAGTTCCATTAAATGGCTTAAAGAAAAAAATGAAACTAACCCATTATTCTTATATTCTTCTATCAAAATTTCCTTGCATTTTCGGTATTCTATTAACTCATTTTGTATCTCTTCTTCAGTATGAGGAGAATTGCGCAAAACCTTTACCAGTAATTCTTCATTCATAAAGAGATATGGAGGATAGGGAGAAACAGAGTAAGCAGCACCGGGCTGGAAAAACTCAAATTTTTTTGGTTTATAAATTTCATAATAATTGGCACGCTTTAAAAATTCGGATTGCTTATAGTTTGTCAAGAGTAAGCAGCTCCCTAACTTAATTTTATTGGCAAAACCATTAAAAGCTTGTATAGAAACAAGATCCTCAAACACTGAGCAATAATGGATCGGATATGTAGTAAAAGTGCTTGTTAGCCCTAATTTTAAACGTTTATTTTCAATAATTTCCAGAGAAAATCCTCCCACTCTATTCTCAGAATTCATATAAAGATATACTTTACAGTTTTCATTTAAAAATAACCTAGAACAATAAAACATGAATAAAGAAGAGCTTTGGTAAACAGAAATGATTAAATCAATGGAAAATCCCCTGTTTAGTAATAATGAAATTTTGTGATACCAATTTTCTAAGAGTTGAGAATTTGTTTTGGAAAGATCTAAACCATCTGTGTAAATTAAAGTAATCTTACAACTTTTTTTCAGTGATAATGCAACATTTAGAAAATCTTCAGTGCTTTTAATTTTATCCTCCTCTGTGTGATAAATAGCCACAGGGTAAATGTTTTCTTTTTCTTTTGGCTGATTTTGATTATAATGTAATTCACAATTTTCATTATTTACAATGAATTTCTTTAGATAAATTTTCATGGATTCCTTTGAAAAATCTTTTGCATTGTAAATATTTCTAAAAAGTTGTTCTAAATATTCTGTTCCTAAGCTTTCATTTGTAACAAGCAAGTATTCTAAAAGCTTATCAAAGTAAGTCCCTTGAAAGTCAACTTTTCTCGTTCCATTCTTCCATTTACTAATTAAAGTCCGATCAATATTTAAATAATAACTTAATTTTGTAGGAGATACCATTAATAGATTAAAGATATAACCAATTCCTTTATAAATCAAATAAATTCCTCCTTTTCCACCGTCACAAAATGTCACTGACTACTTGTAGACAAGTGGGGTGACAATATATCCATTAATAGGATTATATGGTACTCTGTTCATAGAATCAATGTTTAAATTACAAACTTCAAATAAAAAGAATATCAGTGATAAATGAGATAGAAAGAAAGTCAATGATAAATGAGACAAAAGAAAGGATAATATTAGGAGAGGACGCATTAGAGTAAGTAATAAGAACTGATTTAAAAAAATTTTTAGAAAAAAGACAAAATTAAAGGAGGAGCAAATGCATAAATTTATTTCGTATTTATTAGTATTTGTATTACTGCTTTCTTCAATATTTATTGATGTAAGTGAAGTATATGCATCAACCTTTTCAGAAAGTAATATATTAATGACCAAAGGGGGTACAGTGACACATCCCACAGTGGTTTTAAATGTAAATACGGGCGGCAAAGCTATTGCCGGCGTTACTTATGAACG
>JBKECQ010000064.1:0-73049 GCA_047974845.1 Aminipila sp.
TGATCCAAAAGAAATTGATTATATAGAATTCTCAGGTGAGAAAATACAAATTTAGATTTGGCTATTTTTAATTATAAAGATGTATATTATAAAAGCAAAGTTGTAAGGAGACAACTTTGCTTTTATTTTTTTCTGTTCCAATGTCTAATTGTAAAACAGTACCGAAAAATTTATACCTCAACGGTCCAACCAAGTGTATCGGTGGTTTCGCCGATTTGAAGTCCATATAATTCATCATAAAGCTTCTGAGATAATGAGCCAATCTCACCTTTATTTATTACAACTTTTTCACCCTTCCAGGATAGTTCACCTACAGGCGATATAACCGCCGCTGTACCGGTTGCAAACATTTCAGTCAGTCTCCCTAACTTTCCTGCTTCAAAAACTTCATCTATTGTCATTCTTCTTTCAGAAACTTTCAATCCCCATTCCTTTAAAAGTCTTATAACTGAATCTCTAGTTATTCCCGGTAAAATAGTTCCTGCCAATGGAGCCGTAACTATTTCATCATCTATCTTAAAAAAGGCATTTGATGTTCCTATTTCCTCTACATACTTTCTTTCTACACCATCAAGCCACAGAACTTGTTCATATCCGTTTTCATGTGCTTTTTCCTGTGATTTTAGCCCTGCCGCATAGTTACCACCAATCTTGGCAAAACCGGTTCCTCCCGGTGTAGCCCTTACAAACTCATCTTCTACATAAATCTTTGTAGGCGACAATCCGCCTTCATAATATGGTCCTACCGGACTCAATATAATCATAAATAAAAAATGCTCTGCCGGCCTTACTCCAAGGAATGGTTCATCTGCAATAATAAATGGTCTTATGTATAATGATGTTCCCTTTTTATCGGGAATCCAGTCCTTATCCACATCTACTACTGCTTTTATTGCTTCAACAAATAACTCCTCATCAACGTGAGGAATACACATTCTAGCATTTGTATTGGTGGTCCTTTTAGCATTCATATCTGGTCTGAACAGCAATACCCTACCGTCCTTTGCCTTATATGCTTTTAAGCCTTCAAACATTTCTTGAGCATAATGAAAAACTGCTGCTGCCGGTTCTATCTGAAGTGGAGCATAAGGTACTATCTGTCCATTATGCCAACCTTTATCCACTGTATATTCCATCATAAACATATGATCAGTAAAAATCTGCCCAAACCTAAGGTTATCCGGATTAGGTTTTTCCTTTGGTGTTTTTGTTTTTGTTACTGGAAACTCATATTTCATAGTGCTACTCCCTTTCTTCAAATTTATCTATTAAAATTAAAGCTATACTTGTTACTTATCTATCATAATACCTATTTTTTTAATAGTCAACGTAATTTTGTTGTATTTAACAATATTTTTTTATATTATTTGTTTTAAATTACAAACAATATTGTGAATATTTTTTATTTTTATATAAAAAAACTGTGCTAAGTTCTATATAATTAGACTTAGCACAGCATATTCTCTTAAAGTTAATGGATTAAACCATATTAAATAAATCATTTAATGTGAATCTTCACAAAATAAAGATGCTCCCAAAATAACTTTTTTTATACTCTTATAACCTCTCTCTTCATCTTCTCTTTTTGTCATTCCTATTCTTGAAAAATATGGGTCTACAAATAATACACTGTACGGAACTTTTACTCTTTAACCTTTATATGGCTGTCCTTCAAGTACCGACTTAACAATCCTATAATCATCTAAGGATTGTATGTAAATTGTAGCTCTCCAACTACATCACCCATAACCCAAAATGCTGTTTATTTTATATACTAATTCCTTCGTTATTTAAAAATTCTCTTATCTATGTCATCTATACTGATTTTACTTAACCTTTGCAAACTTGCCTCACTCATCTTCATATAAATGTTTTCCATTATATTAGACATACCTGATGCAATCAAACACTCCATATCCATACTTCCTGTCTTTTTAGAAGCACTTACAGGAGGTTCCCCCATAGCTTTACATACAATATCTAAGGTAACTTCTTTTGGATTCTTTTTGAAAAAGCATCCTCCATCTAAACCCTCTTTTGTTTCTATTAAATTCGCCTTTTTTAACTTAGATAGTATTTTTCGTACTCTCGCAGGATTACAGCATACATTTTCTGCAATCTTATCACTGGATTGATACTCTTTCTTATGGTTTAAAAATACTAATGTGTGTACAGCTATTGCAAATTCACTAGTCATTGTCTTTTCCTTTCATGTTTGATTTATTTCCGACAGTTGCAATAATAGCGTTGTGAGGACATGCGGTTTTACATTTTCCACATCTGATACATTCCGGGCTATTAGGCTTTTTATAAACCTCTATATCCATTGGACACTTCTTTTCACAAGTCTTGCACCCTGTGCACCTGTCTTCATCAATCCTAAACCTGTAAAATGCAATAGGATTAAATACTCCGTATATTCCTCCCAATGGGCACAGATATTTGCAAAACGGTCTATACGAAATAATTGATAAAATTATTATTACAACGAGCACAAGACTCTTCCAAGCAAATAACCATCCCAACGCATCTCTAAGGGTTGGATCCAATATAGCCAATGTCCACCCTGCTGAAAGAGTCCCTGATGGACAAATCAGCTTACAGAACCACGGACTCCCTTGTCCAATTATATCTACCACTATAAGCGGCAACAATATAACAAATATCACCAGTATAACATATTTGAGATATTTTAAATATTTATGTCCCGGTAAATTTTTTATCTTTTTATAAAATGGAATTTTGTAAAGCAAATCTTGGACTAATCCAAAAGGGCACAGCCATCCGCATACAAATCTTCCAAAAATAGCTCCAAAAGCAAACAAAAACCCTATTACATAGAAGGAAAATTTGTAATTTGAACTCCCTAGTACCGCCTGCAAAGAACCTATTGGACATGATCCAAAAGCTCCGGGACAAGAATAGCAATTCAGTCCCGGCACACAAACTTCCTTTAATTTCCCTTGGTATATGGTTCCTCTTGTAAACCCTTGGACATAGCCATTTGTAACTACTGTCACACCGATTTGAACTACAGTCCTTATATTATCTTTCATTCTAGTTATAAAATTAACCAATTCCAATACACTCCAAACATATCATAATAGCTTTTTGTAATACCACCTTACTTTCACCATTACTAACACCTATCATAATAAAAATTAGACCAAGAATTAGCACAACAGCTCCAATAGTAGTCCTTCTTTTTTGACCAGAAATAATTTTATTAGACATATTTTTACCATCCATTTATGCTAACTATTTGCACTAACTATTTACTCTACCAGTTTATACTACCTGTTTATAAGTTTCATCAATTAACTTCTTCCATTGACTTTTACTTTTTGCTCCTTTTACACTTTTAACAATTGTACCTGTTTTGTCTACAAACAAAGTTTCAGGAACAGCGGTAACACCTTTTAGATATATATTATACAAATCTTTAGATGGTAGCAAGTGCAAATAATCAGCTTTTGTCTTTTCCACAATATCAATAGCCGTAGCTATTTTTTTATCATCTTCTGCATCTACCGGTATGCCAACAAATTTAACACCCTTATCGCTGTATTCCTTTGCCAGCTCACCTAAATCAGGCATTTCACCAATGCACGGGCTACAAAAAGTACCCCATAGATTTATAACTGTTAAATCCTGTCCACTGAATACATCCTTAGCAGTCACTGGATTTCCTTGTAAATCTTTTGTTTCAAATTCTTTAAATTCTCCCGCCAGTTTTTCCACTTCCGCTTTTTCAGCCACGCCACCATTTGTGATATTGTCACTTTGTGTGTTTAAATCCCCTTGCTCTACACTAGTAACCTTATCTACACTAGTAACATTTTCTTCGTTAGTAGCATTATCCCCCGTATTAGCTAAGCTACAACCATTGGCTACTATTAACAAAGCAGTCACCATAGCTAATAATTTAATTTTGCTTTTTCTCATTCTAAACCCTCCACTTATTTTGATATGCAATTTTATACTGCAAAATTATACTGTAATTATATTTATTACAGTATAATTTGTCAAGTATTTTACATTTATTTATGTGAAATAATTCATTAATTATACAATAATATATAATTTAAATTATATATTATAAAATAGCCACCTAAATGAAACCATTATACAAAACGAATTTCGTCGCTATGTTTTTCATCTAGGCGGCCAATAACTTTTTGCCAATATAGAAATGTCGAGCATTTAATTCAATGTTTTATCACAAAATGTCTTTTACCATTTCTAAAAAGTATTTATGTATAGTATAATCACTTGTCAGCTCAGGATGAAATGCCATGGCAAGTTGATTTTTATGTTTTACTGCTACAATATTTCCCTCAACTTCAGCTAATATCTCTACGCCCTCTGAAACTTGGGAAATATAAGGGCCTCGAATAAAAGTCATTGGTATATTGCCCATATACTTTACTTCCTTTATGGTATTAAAGCTTCCCAACTGTCTTCCATAAGCATTTCTCTTCACTGTGACCGGTAAAGTTTGAAAATATATTGTCTCCTGCTCTTCAATTTTTTCTGCTAATAAAATTAATCCTGCACAAGTGGCCAAGACGGGAGTTCCACCTTGAATTAATTCTTTTAAATCCTGAAATAAATCCAATTCTTTTAACAATTTTCCCATGGTAGTGCTTTCCCCACCAGGCAACACCAACCCATCAAAACCTTCCTTTAAGTCACGTTTTTGTCTTATTTCAAAACACTGAACACCAAGCTCCTCCAGCATAGCCTTGTGCTCAAAAAAAGCTCCTTGTAAGGCAAGAATTCCAATCCTCAATTTACTTACCTCTTTCTGCCATTAAAAGTTCTATTTCCTGCTCATTTATTCCAACCATAGCTTCCCCAAGATCTTCTGAAAGCTCAGCAATCAATTTAGCATCATTATAATTCGTTACTGCTTTTACAATAGCTTCTGCTCGTTTAACGGGATTTCCTGATTTAAAGATACCTGATCCAACAAAGACTCCTTCTGCACCAAGTTGCATCATTAAAGCTGCATCTGCCGGTGTAGCTACTCCTCCTGCGGCAAAATTAACCACAGGTAATTTTCCATTTTTATAAACATATTCTATTAAGTTATAAGGTACTTGCAATTCCTTGGCAATGTTGAAAAGTTCATCTTCTCTGGTTCCCTGAATCCTTGCAATCTCTCTATTCATCATCCTCATGTGTCTAACCGCTTGAACAACATCACCTGTTCCCGGTTCTCCCTTTGTTCTTATCATTGAAGCACCCTCATTTATTCTCCTGAGTGCTTCCCCCAAATCCTTTGCCCCACAAACAAATGGTACTTTAAATTTGGTTTTATCAATATGATAAACATCATCCGCAGGAGAAAGAACTTCACTCTCGTCTATGTAATCTATTTCAATAGCCTCTAATAATTGTGCTTCTACAAAATGTCCGATTCTACATTTTGCCATAACCGGAATGGTTACAGCCTCTTGTATTCCCTTAATCATTTTAGGGTCGCTCATTCTTGACACACCGCCTACTGCTCTAATATCTGCCGGAATACGTTCTAAGGCCATTACCGCACAGGCTCCTGCATCTTGTGCTATTTTAGCTTGCTCCGGAGTTGTTACGTCCATAATAACTCCACCTTTTAGCATTTGCGCCAACTGTATATTTAACTCATATCTTTCATTATTTAAATTAACCATTTTTATTCCCCCATTATAGTGCTATTTCCTACACCATTTTCTATCAAACTTTTTATATAATAATAATTCCTAATAGGGTACGCGTATTTCCTATGAATTTGTTAACAATTATATTATACGCTATATTGTTATTTTTAAAATAGTCAATTACATTTATTTTAATATATACAGTTTTATATAATCTTTATATATTATAGCATTTATGTATACTGTATTTTTATTTCTCAATTTATTATATATACAGTCCACCATTTACATTTATTACTTCTCCTGTAATAAATTCATCCCTTGCCAAAAATAAAGCGGCTTTTGCTATATCTGCCGGTTTGCCAAGTTTTCCCATTGGTGTTTCTTCTATTAAAATTCGCTTATTCTCCTCACTAAGACTACTATTCATATCCGTATCTATTGCACCCGGTGCAATGCAGTTCACCTGTATTGATGATGGTGCCATTTCCTTTGCTAGTGATTTAGTAAATCCAATAATCCCTGCCTTGGATGCAGAATAATGTACCTCACAGGAACCTCCTGTCACACCCCAAATGGAGGAAATGTTAATAATCTTACCCTTTTTATTGCTGATCATTGAGCCTATAGCCTCATGTGTACATAAATATGCTGATTTTAAATTTGTTATCAACATATTATCCCAATCCTCCTCTGTCATGTCTAAAAACTGTTTAAATTGAGAAATGCCTGCATTGTTTATTAAAATATCAACACTGCCCACCCTGCCAAACAACATTTCAACTTCTGATTTTTTTGAAACATCTGCTTGAACGGCAGTGATACTATACCCTGAACTCGTTAATCTTTGTACCAGTGAATTAAGCTCTATGCAATGTTTATTATAGTTTGCATATACGTCATAGCCTTCTGTGGCAAAAAGCTCTGCCATTGCATATCCTAACCCCTTAGAGGCTCCTGTAATCAATATGCGTTCTTTGTCTCTTTTCTTTTCCATGCAATCTCCCCCTTTACAAAAAAACAAACAGGTACTCTTAATAAAAGAGTATATACCTGTTTGTACTAAATTTCATTCTATGCTTTTTTTACGTATTCAGACTTTAAACTCATGGCACCGAATCCTTCAATATTACAGTCAATATTATGGTCACCATCTACAAGGCGAATATTTTTTACCTTAGTTCCAATCTTTAATGAAGATGAACTTCCCTTGACCTTTAGGTCTTTTATAATAGTAACAGAATCTCCGTCTGCTAAAATATTTCCGTTTGCATCTTTCACCACTAAATCATCATCAACTGTATCTAAAGCGTCAGGATTCCATTCATGGGCGCACTCTGGGCAAATTAACAAATGTCCATCTTCATAAGTGTATTCAGAATTGCATTTTGGGCAGTTTGGTAATGTTGTCATATTAGTCCTCCATACTATATAGGCTTTTTATGGGTTAAATCGCCTATAACAAATTAACATTTTATGCCATGATAACCGTATAATTCTCTTGTCCAACTGTTATGGAATTTATTATAGCAATTATCTGGTCTTATTCTTTAACTTTTTTCTTCATAAAAAATACCGTCTAATTTAAGACGGTATTTAAAATTAACTCAATTTATAAATCTTAAATTATATATCTTAGATAAGTCCACCGATTGCTACAAACATAGGAGCAAATACAAGTGAAACAATTGTCATAAGCTTAATTAAGATATTTATTGATGGGCCAGATGTATCTTTGAATGGGTCACCTACAGTGTCACCAACAACAGCAGCTTTATGAGGTTCAGAACCCTTACCGCCGTAGTTACCTACTTCAATATACTTCTTTGCATTATCCCAAGCACCACCAGCGTTTGCCATCATAATAGCAAGTAAAACACCAGAAGAAAGAGATCCGCCAAGCATACCACCTAATGCTTCAGGTCCAAGAATGATACCTACTGCAAGAGGAGCGATAATAGCAATTAGACCTGGAGCAACCATTTCCTTAAGTGCTGCTCTTGTAGAAATATCTACACATCTAGCATAGTCTGGCTTAGAAGTACCGGCCATGATGCCTTTATCTTCTCTAAACTGTCTTCTAACTTCTTCAATCATTTCGTTAGCTGCTTTACCTACTGAATTCATAGTTAAAGCTGAGAATAAGAATGGAAGCATTGCTCCAATAAATACACCAACGATTACAATTGGATCAAGTAAGCTAATTGCTTGAACCTTAGCAACTGTTGCATATGATACGAATAATGCTAAAGCAGTTAATGCTGCTGAACCAATGGCAAAACCTTTACCAATAGCAGCAGTAGTGTTACCTACAGCATCAAGCTTGTCTGTTATTTCTCTAACTGAATGTGGTAATTCTGACATTTCAGCAATACCACCAGCATTATCAGATACAGGACCGTAAGCATCAACAGCGATTGTCATACCAGCAGTTGAAAGCATACCTACAGCAGCTAATGCAATACCGTATACTCCTGCACATCTATAAGCAGCAAAGATACCTATGCAAATAAATAAGATTGGCCATACAGTTGATAACATACCAACACCTAGACCAGAAATAATAGTAGTAGCCGCACCAGTCTGTGACTGTTCTGCTATTTTCTGAACGTGCTTGTAATCACCTGAAGTATAAACTTCTGTAATCTTACCAATTGCTATACCAACAATAAGACCTGCAACAATTGCAATAGCATAGTTTATGCTACCTAACATTGACTTTGAAAGAACAAATGAAGCAATAATTACAATAATACCTGAAATATATGTTCCCATGTCAAGTGCATGTGCAGGGTTTCCACCTTCTTTACCTCTAACTCCCATAATACCAATAAGAGATGCTATGATACCTACTGCTGAAAGCACTAGTGGGAATACTGCTGCTGTTGCTTCATCAAAAGCTCCACCAACAGTTGTAGATGCAACTGCTGCAAGTGTAATCGCTGAAATAATAGAACCAACATATGATTCAAATAAGTCAGAACCCATACCCGCAACGTCACCTACGTTATCACCAACATTATCTGCGATAACTGCTGGGTTTCTAGGATCGTCTTCCGGAATACCAGCTTCAACTTTACCAACAAGGTCAGCACCAACGTCAGCAGCTTTTGTATAAATACCGCCACCTACACGTCCAAATAATGCCATTGAAGAAGCTCCAAGTCCAAAACCTGTAATACACTGTACTACTGTAGCTAAATCAAGGAATATAAATACAACACTTAGTCCTAAAAGTCCAAGACCTGTTACACATAAACCCATAACAGCACCTGATCTGAAAGCTACTTTAAGAGCCTTACTCATACCGCCCTCGTGAGCAGCCTGAGCAGTTCTTACATTACCCTTTGTAGCAACTCTCATACCGCAGTAACCTGCAAGAACTGAAAGTAATGCTCCAAGTAAGTAAAGTACTGCTGTAATCCAGCTGTTTAGACAGATACCAATTAGTACAAATAGTACTACAATAACGATTACCATTGTCTTGTATTCTCTTGTCAGGAACGCCATAGCACCTTCTCTGATGTAACCGGCGATTTCCTTCATTCTGTCATTACCTTCATCTACTTTGCTAATCCAAGATGAAAGGCCATAAGCGAATACTAGAGCAACAGCGGCCGCAACTACTGCTGCGATTGCAAAAATACTCATGTGATAATACCTCCCCTATACTTTTAACGACAGTAAGAGGCGTCCTTGACACCTCTTAAATTAAAAGTATTATTTAATTTTAATAATGAACAAATATAATAATGATTATACCTAATCAATTATTCAATAGTAACTAGTGCCAATGAAACTAATATAAAGCAAACAGCAGCAATAGCAGCAATTTTACTTAAAATAGCTTCGTAACCCTTACTCTTCTTTTTACCAAACAGCTGCTCAGCACCGCCGCCGATTGAACCGGATAAGCCTGCGCTGTTACTTGATTGTAGTAAAATACTTGCAATTAGAATAAGACTGGCAATTGCAAGAACTATCATAAGAACGGTTTTCATACTCCACCTCCTACATATGATTAACTTCTAGAGTCTAACACAACTGTCCAAAAAAATCAAGGCTTTTTTCCCGAATTTGGTGGAAAAAAGCCCTGAATATTACGGTTTAAAATTTCTCAATACCATTGCATTCCATGGATTATCTCAATTTTTGAGCAGGAGTCCATAAGCCCACAATCGTATACTTTCTCGATTACACTCGAAGATTGTAGAAAGCAGACATTCCGGCATATTGACCAGAAATATCAAGCATCTCTTCAATTCTTAAAAGCTGATTGTATTTTGCAATTCTATCTGTTCTTGAAAGTGAACCGGTTTTTATCTGACCTGCGTTTAAACCAACTACTATATCAGCAATTGTAACGTCTTCTGTTTCTCCGCTTCTGTGTGAAACAACAGCAGTGTAGCCTGCTTTTTTAGCCATTTCAATAGCATCAAAAGTTTCTGTCAGAGTTCCAATTTGGTTTACCTTAATTAATATTGAGTTGGCAATACCCTTCTTGATACCTTCTTCCAGTCTTTCTGTATTTGTTACAAATAAATCATCGCCTACAAGCTGAACCTTGCCCCCTAACTTTTCTGTAAGAAGCTTCCAACCAGCCCAATCATCTTCTGCAAGACCATCTTCTATTGAGATAATAGGGTATTTTGCAACAAGCATTTCATAATAAGCAACCATTTCTTCTACAGTCCTAGTTACTCCTTCTCCTGTAAGATTATAAGTTTTAGTCTTATCATCATAGAATTCACTTGCCGCTACGTCCAATGCAAGCATTATGTCATCACCGGCCTTATATCCGGCTTTTTCAATAGCTTCAAGGATAACTTGTATGGCTTCTTCATTTGTTGCTAGGTTAGGAGCAAATCCACCTTCATCTCCAACAGAAGTATTCAAACCCTTCGCTTTTAATACAGATTTTAGGTTGTGGAAAACTTCCGCTCCCATTCTAAGTGCTTCTCTAAAAGATTCAGCACCAACAGGCATTATCATAAATTCCTGAATATCCACTGTATTATCTGCGTGTGAACCGCCGTTTAAAATATTCATCATTGGAGTAGGTAAAGTCTTACCATTTACGCCACCAAGATACTGAAATAAAGGTAATCCTAGGCAATTTGAAGCTGCATCTGCAGCTGCCATTGATACTGCTAAAATCGCATTTGCACCCAACTTACTCTTGTTTGGAGTTCCATCAAGTTCAATAAGCAATTTATCTAGTCCTACCTGATCGAATACATTGTACCCGATGATTTCTTCAGCAATGATTTCATTTACGTTTTCTACTGCTTTTAACGTACCTTTTCCTAAGTATCTGCTTTTATCTCCATCTCTAAGTTCTACAGCTTCATGAATACCTGTAGATGCACCGGAAGGAACTATAGCTCTTCCCATGCTACCGTCTTCAAGATAAACTTCAACTTCTACAGTAGGATTTCCTCTGGAATCAAGCACTTCACGTGCTATTACATCTTCAATAAATGGCATTTTATTACCTCCCATTTCAACCTATTATTTAAAAATTTACAATCTGGATAAAATCTTCTGCCTGTAAGCTTGCTCCACCTACCAATGCTCCATCAATTTCTTCCATATTCATTATTTCTGTTGCATTACCCGGTTTTACACTTCCGCCATATTGAATAACCACCTTGTCTGAAACAACGTCATCATAAAGGTCTTCAATTACGTCTCGAATGAATCCACACATTTCATTTGCCTGCTCAGGTGTGGCTGTTCTTCCGGTACCGATTGCCCAAACTGGCTCATATGCTATTACAAGTTTTAAAGCATCTTCAGATTTAATTCCTTGCAATGCTCCTATTAACTGTGTTTTAACTACTTCAAAGGCCTTGTCAGCGTCTCTGTCCTCAAGACTCTCTCCCACACATAATATAGGAACAATATTAACAGAAAAAGCTTTTATCAGTTTCTTATTTACTATTTCATCTGTTTCAGCAAAATATTGCCTTCTTTCAGAATGCCCAATTATACAGAAATCAACACCAATTTCTTTAAGCATATTTGCAGAAATTTCCCCGGTAAAAGCTCCTTCACTTTCAAAATGCATATTTTGTGCACCAAGTTTTATATCTGTATCACTAAACGCTTCCTTTAAAGCTTCCAACTGCGTAAAGGGAGCACAAATTGCCACTTGAATATCAGAAGGATTGTATACCTTCTTAAAAGACACTGCAAAGTCTTTCGCCTCCGCAGTTGTCTTAAACATTTTCCAATTTCCAGCTATTAGTGGTTTTCTAATCATACTTTTCCTCCATTTCGGCTAGCCAGCAAAATCTAATTCCACACAAGCTAATTATTTATCTTCTAGGCACGCAATACCCGGAAGCTCTTTACCCTCTAAGAATTCAAGGGAAGCTCCACCTCCTGTGGAAATATGAGTCATTTTATCAGCCATTCCAAACTGCTCCACTGCTGCCGCAGAATCTCCGCCTCCTATAACAGTTATGCCTTCGCACTCAGCTAACGCATTTGCAACTGAAATGGTACCTTCTGCAAAATTCGGCATTTCAAAAACACCTACCGGTCCATTCCAAACAATAGTCTTAGCGTTCTTTATCTCTTCTGCAAACAATTTTTGTGTCTGTGGTCCAATATCAAGTCCCATCATATTTGCAGGAATTTTGTCCATATCACAGTATGCCGCAATAGAGTCATTTGAAAATTCTTTAGCCACCTTAATATCTACCGGTAAAAACAATTTCACGCCCTCTGCTTCTGCCTTTTTAAGAAGGTTGCCCGCTAATTCAATATTGTCTGTGTCAACAATTGAAGTGCCTATTTCATAGCCTTGAGCCTTAAAGAAGGTATATGCCATACCTCCACCAATAATAAGTGTATCTACTTTCTTTAGTAGGTTTTCAATAACTAAAATCTTATCTCCGACTTTAGCTCCTCCCATGATAGCAACAAAAGGTCTTTCCGGATTCTCAACAGCATTTCCCAGAAACTTAACTTCTTTTTCAATTAAAAAGCCTGAAACCGCCGGTAAATAATCCGCTATCCCTGCTGTTGAAGAATGTGCTCTATGAGCAGTACCAAAAGCATCATTTACAAAAATATCTGCAAGTCCTGCCAGTTCTTTAGAGAACTCTGCTCCATTTTTTGTTTCTTCTTTTCTGAATCTAACATTCTCAAGAAGCATAACTTCTCCTGCTTTTAATTCCTCTGCAACTTTTTTAACCTGCTCATTAACAACTTCAGGGGCACTTATAAAAGTAATCTCCTTGCCTAAAAGTTGACTAATTCTGTCTGCAACAGGTTTTAGGGTATATTTCATATTTGCTTCACCTTCAGGTCTGCCCAAATGTGACATAAGAATAACCTTAGCACCGTTTTCAATTAAATATTTAATTGTTGGCATAGCTGCTGTGATTCTTATGTCATCAGTTATTACACCGTTTTGCAAAGGTACGTTAAAATCACATCTAACTATTACTTTCTTTCCGGAAACATTAATATCCCTTACTGTTTTTTTCATGTTCTAATCTCCCTACAACTTTCTTTTATACAAACTTATATAAATGTCAGAGATTATGCTCTGTCCACTTTATACATATGTTGAATTAGCATAAGAATTTTGCTGGAATAACCATATTCATTATCGTAGAAAGCTATAAGTTTTACAAACTTTTCATTCAGCATTATTCCTTCTCTAGCATCAAAAATTGAAGTATGGTGATCACCAATAAAGTCGCTTGATACAACCTCATCATCAACATACTCTATTACATCTTTCATAGGACCTTCTGATGCAATCTTAATCTTATTGCAAATATCTTCGTATGTAGCAGGATTCTTCAATTGAACGTTTAAATCTATAACTGAAACGTCTGCCACTGGCACTCTATAGGAAATTCCTGTCAATTTACCTTGAACTGTAGGGATTACTAGTCCTACTGCTTTAGCAGCTCCGGTTGATGAAGGAATAATATTTCCAAAAGAAGATCTACCAGTTCTCCAGTCTTTCATAGAACGAGCATCAACTACTTTTTGTTTTGCTGTTGCCGCATGAATTGTTGACATAAGTCCCTGTTCAATTCCCCAATTATCTTCAAGTACTTTCACAAGTGGTGCAAGACAGTTAGTTGTACAAGAAGCATTTGAAACTACGTGAACATCCTTATTGTAGTTTTCATGATTTACACCCATTACATATGTAGGCGTTTCCTTGTCCTTAGCCGGTGCTGAAATAACTACTTTCTTAGCTCCTGCTTTAATGTGCTTCATTGAACTTTCTGTTGTTACATAAGCACCTGTAGCTTCAACTATATACTCCGCTCCGCACTCTTTCCAAGGAATATTTTCGGCATCGCTTTCGCTGTATACAGGGATTTTCTTACCGTTAATTACAAGTCCCTTTTCGTATACGTCAAGGCTCTTTGGAAATCTTCCAAATATAGTATCGTACTTAAGCATATATACCATATACTCCAAATCTGCATTACGTACATTTATTCCACAGATTTCTATGTCTTCAAAATCCATTGCTGCACGTATTACAATACGTCCGATACGTCCGAACCCACTAATGCCAACTTTAATCGCCATTTTTTTCTCCTCCTAGCATTCTCTGCTCTTTGTTTTAATTTTTAATACTTCGCTTTAAAAGTTTTAACGTTTATATATTATTAAATGTAATTAATAATAGACAAGAGAATAAAAGAACAAAATAATCTGCAACATTTTTGCTGCTTCCACTTGGTTCTATAAATATATTTGATATTATTTCTTCTTAAACTAGTATCTTTTCCTTTTTGATGAAGAAAGAATATTTAATTCATCCCTATACTTAGCCACTGTACGCCTTGAAATATCAATGCCTCTATCACTAAGTAATTTAACCATATCCTGGTCGCTGTACGGTGATTTTGGATCTTCACCTGCAACTATTTCTTTTATAAAAGTTTTTATGCTCTGTGATGAAATACCTTCACCTTGGTTGCTAGATACACCACTGGTAAAAAAGTACTTTATCTCAAATACCCCTCTAGGGCTTTGCATATACTTTCCATTTATAGATCTGCTAACTGTAGATTCGTGTATTCCAACTTCCTCTGCAATTTGCTTTAATGTCAAAGTTTTAAGATACTTTGGTCCATTATCAAAAAATTCCTTTTGATACTTAACCACAGCGTTCACCACGTTATAGATAGTCTGTTTTCTCTGCTCTATACTTTTTATTAGCCATATTGCCGAATTAAGCCTTCCTGAAAGGAATTTAGTTAAACTGGGGTCATTTTGTGATTCCTGTAAAACCTTCTCGTAATATGAGCTAACCATGAGCCTAGGAGCACTACTTTCATTAATGGTAACGACATATTCATCGTTGACTTTTTCTACAATAATATCGGGAACAATGTATCTTGTAGTTGATTGTGACGCAAACTGTCTACCCGGCTTTGGCTCGCAGCTTCTAATCAAATCACTAATTTGTTGAACTTCCTGAACTGTAATGCCCAGCCCCTTTGCAATAGCAGATAGTCTGTTTGCGGCTATATCCTCAAGATAATCCTTAATAACTCGCTCTACAATTTCATCAAGTTCACCTAAATTTTCTAACTGTATTAACAGACATTCTTTTAAATCCGCTGCAGCTACACCTGCCGGCTCAAAATTATGTATGATGTCTAAGGCATAGTTAATCTTTTCTTCAGATACATTTAGTACCCTAGCAATTTCTTCTATAGTTAAAGTCATATATCCGTTGTCATCCAATGACTCGATAATATATTTGCCTATATCTCTGCATGATTTTTTCATTGGTACAAATTGCAACTGAAATAAAAGATGTTCTACTAATGTAACATCAGAGGTCACAAATTGTTCATAGGAATACTCCGGATTGTCCTTATTATACTCGCCCTGCCTGTAGCTTATATCATCATATTCCCTTTCTTTAATGTGCTCAGCCCATTCCTTGCTTGTCAATTCATTTCCGCCCAGCTCATTGCTTCTAAGTTCCTTTGTCGTTTCACCTATTTCTCTTACTTCCCTTGTTTCTGCATTGTCCTTGGTTTCTAACTCATTATGTTCAGAAGGACCAGCTTGTTCCAAAACAGGATTAACTAAGAGTTGTTCTTGCACATAGTTATCCAATTCTTGCGTGTTAAACTGCAATATTTGGATTGCCTGAATCAACTCCGGTGTCATTACAAGTTTCTGTGTCTGTTCAATTGTTAAATCATAACCCAGTCTCATATTTTACCTCTAACTTACGCTGTACGCAAACTCACTCAGGATAATTATACTATAAAATAGTATTTTTTCTACCCCTCTACCGAATATTCATCTTAAAAAAGTATAAATGGCACGATAGGCATTTCCTATCGTAAGCCTTCTTATTATATATGTATAATATAATTATAATAAAATTTTTAAAACAAAGCTATTAATTTCTATATTATAAGCCATTTAATCAAGACCCGGATACCCAATTTGCCTTAAAGCTTCAAATAATATAATATTAGCTGAATTAGATAAGTTTAAAGAACGCAATCTTGTATCCGTACTCATGGGAATTCTAATTGCCTGCTCCTCATGTTCCTTTATAAACTCCTTTGGCAGTCCGGCTGTTTCTCTCCCAAACAAAATCATGTCTTCATCTTTAAAAGCAACATCACTATATCTCCTACCGCCCTTAGTAGTAGCCAAATACAACTGCCTTTCACCATATTTTTTCATAAACTCATCTAAGCTTTTATGCACTTCTAACTTAACAAAGGGCCAATAATCCAGCCCCGCTCTTTTTACACTCTTATCATCTATTGAAAAACCCAAAGATTCTACTAAGTGAAGTACGCTTCCCGTTGCCGCACAAGTTCTAGCTATATTCCCTGTATTGGGTGGTATCTCCGGTTCCACAAAAACTATATGAATCGCCACTTTTTTCACCTTCCATTTCTAAAAATATTTAAAACATTTCATATAACTATATATTTTATCATATTAAACGAAAAAAAACACTATTTGAGCCCTTACTTTCCAAAAAATTAAAGACAAACCTACTTAAATAGTATATAATGTTGGTTACGATTTAAAACGGCGTTGCTGATAGGAGGTATTTATATGAAAACGGTCAAAATAGGACTACTAGGTTTAGGTAATATCGGTACCGGTACTTACAAAACTCTTGAAATGAACAAAGAGCAGATTACCAAGGCAACCGGTCTTAATCTTGAAATTACTAAGATTTTAGAAAGAGATGTTACAAGAGAAAGAGATATTACGGTTTGCGCTGAACAATTTACACAAGATCCCGATGAAATATTTAAGGATTCAGAAATAGATATTGTTATCGAACTGCTTGGTGGAGTTGAACCTGCTACTACGTTTATGCTTGCTGCAATGAATAATAAAAAGAGCGTAGTAACTGCAAATAAGGCTGCTGTTGCTGCAAATTACAGCAAACTTACTGAGGCTGCAAAAGCCAACGGAGTTGAATTCAGGTATGAAGCAAGTGTAGGTGGAGGTATCCCTATTATAAATGCTCTTACTACAGTTCTTCAGTCAAATCAGTTTGTTGAGGTTCAAGGTATTGTTAATGGAACCACAAACTATATTTTAACTCAGATGACTGAATATGGTTTAAAATATGCAGACGTTTTAAAAAAGGCACAAGAGTTGGGATTTGCAGAAGCTGATCCTACTGCTGATGTTGAAGGTATAGATGTAGCTAATAAGCTTTCCATTCTTATTTCAATAATGTTTAATGAGTATATTGCTCCAAACAATATTCCTACAAAGGGTATTAGTAGCATTACACCGGAAGACATAGAAGAAGCCAAAAAAGAAAATTGTAAAATAAAACTAATAGCTTATGCAAGAAAAGAAAATAATAAAATAGAATACAGTGTAAAACCTATGCTTTTAAAAGCTGAACACCCTCTTGCTTCTGTTAACAATGAGTTCAATGCTGTTTATGTTACAGGAAATGCTGTTGGAGAATTAATGTTCTATGGAAAAGGTGCAGGTCCGCTTCCTACAGGAAGTGCTGTTATGGGCGATGTTATGGAAATCGCAAAAAAGTTATACAATAAATAGTTAATAGAGGTGAAAAAAATGACTTTATTTGAACAATGGCAAAATCTAATTGATAATCAAACTGATGAGACATTCCCAGAGTTTTGGGAAAAATATAGTTCAACAGAAACTAAAATTTATACAGATATTCTTGAAAATCATACAACAACTCCGGAAGGAACTTTCCAAGAGTTTGTAGACAAATATTCTGCTGATCCTGTTATTTTCATGGGATTCTTAGATGGAATCAGCACTAGTCTAAAGAACGAAATCAAACTTGATGAACACGATGAAAATACAAAGATTAAACTTGAAATTGATTTTGAAAAGCTTTTCTACAATATGCTTGGAGCTGAAGCGGATTACCTTTACTCAATCGCTGCTTGGGACAAGGTACTTCCTTTAGAGACAAGAGAAGAACTTGTAAAAGAGTTCAAAAAATCAAAAACTGTTGTAAAAGAAAAAGAACCCGGCAGAAATGATGCTTGCCCATGCGGAAGCGGAAAAAAATATAAGAAATGCTGTGGTGCAAACAAATAATAATAATGAATAGTATATAAATATTTTTTATTTGTAAAAAGGGGCTGTATCTGTTTGATACAGCCCCTTTTTCTATACTTTTTTATCTTGTTCTATAATTGAATGCCCCTTATTAAGAAGTCTATAAATTCTTCTTCTTCCAGTTCATCAACATTAAACGGAGATTCTATATCTGCAAGTTGGCAAACTCCGTACTTTAAATTTAAATACGAACTTGTGGCTCCCATTATAGTAATGGCCGCAAGATTTAAATTCATTTCTCTGAACTCACCTCTTTCAATGCCCTCATCAATTATATCCTTAATATACATATATTCCTCTGTCCATAGAACCTTCATTTTTTCAATAAATTCTTTGGGCATACCGTCGCTTGTATCAAATACAACCTGGGACATCTTTAACATTCGAGGTCCGTGTTCCTGAATGTGCTTTGCCTCTACCCTTATAAGAGCTTTTAGTTTATCTGCCTGTTTCATGTCAGACATTTTTATTTCTTTATACTCAACTAAATACTCTTCTATGCCTGAAGAAATAATGCTTGTAAGAAGCGTAGCTTTGCTATCAAAGTATTCATATACAGTGCCTTTTCCAACACCTGCTTCTTCTGCAATATCAATAATTTTGGTGTTGTTATACCCATTTTTTACAAATAAATGATATGCCGCTTCCAATATTCTTCTTCTTTTTGTTTCCTTCGCATTCATATTACACATGTTTTAAATCCTCTTCATGCCATTTCGCTTCTAGTTCTGCCACCATTTCATCATGAGCTTTACGCTTAACATCTTTTTTAAACTTTCTATCATCAAACATTGCATACAAAACAGGTACCAAAATCAAGGTAACTATTGTTGAAGCTATAAGCCCTCCGATAATAGATATTCCCATAGGTGCTAAAGTTTCTCCCCCTTCTCCAACTCCTATTGCAAGAGGAACCATACCAATTACTGTTGTGCAAGCACTCATTAGGATAGGTCTAAGTCTCATCTTACCTGCCTGAACAAGGGCTTCGTCCCTACCCATAATCAATTTATTTTGATTAATAAATTCAACAAGTAAAATAGCATTATTTACTACTATACCAACCAGCATTATCAGTCCCAGGAATGATACCATTGATAGTGATGTACCTGTAATGAACAGTGCTAGGAATGCTCCCGACATTGCAAACGGTATGGACATCATAATCATAAACGGTAATGTTACCGATTCAAATTGTGCCGCCAAAAGTAAATAAACTAATGCAAGTGCAACTACTAGTGCAAGGCCTAGGCTCTTGAAGGATTCAATCATTTGCTCCTGCTGTCCACCTGTTTCATAGAAGTAACCATCAGGGAAGGTATATCCATTTACAATTTTAATAACATCTTTAGATACCTTACCTAAGTCATTACCCTGTATATCAACATTTATAGTAATATATCTCTGCTGATTCATTCTATTTACACTACTTGGTGAGTTACCGAATTCAAACTCCGCAATCTGACCTACAGGAACCGAAAGACCGGAGGATCCTGTTATTGAGATTTGCTTCATGTTGTCAACTGACGCACTATAATTGTCCGGCAAGGAAAGGTTTATTTCTATTTCTTCACCGTCAATCTTAAGCTTAGTAGCAGTAGATCCTGACAATGCAGTTGATAGACCATTTGCAAGCTGACCTGCGGTAATACCATAATGAGCCGCTGTAGTTCTATTTAGGATAACCTTAACCTCCGGATTACCCTCCGTGCTATCCACCTCAGCACTTACTACATTTTCTACATCTTTAATTTGCTGACAAAGTTCCATTCCTACCTTTTCAAGTTCATCAAGATCTTTACCCTTAATATCAAGCGCAAGGTCTGAACCTCCACCCATTCCGGAAGACATTGACGATGACTCTTTAATGGTAAGATCGGCACCGGTAAAGTATGCTAGGTCCTTTTTCGCTGCTCTAACAACTTCTTCTGTACTTCTTTCTCTTTCTTCTTTACCCAGTAATGTTACACTTATACTTGATTTTTCAGCACTTGAGGTCATACCCGTCTGACCAATATCCACGGTACAGTGTTCTACTTCCGGAATTTTCAATACATATGCTTCTATTTCTGTCATTACTTTATCTTTATCTTCTAAAGATGTACCGTAAGGAGTTTCTACACTGATTGTAAAAGTCCCCTCATCTGACGCAGGCATTAACTCAGTTCCTACTATAGCTACTAATATAATTGAAACAACAAAAACAATTACGCATATAGAAATAACTTTCTTTCTTTTCTTTAAAGCTTTCCTCATGAAAACATCATAGGAATCCTTTACATTTTCTATAAAAACAGTAAATTTTGATAAATATCTAAACTTATATCTATGTTTGCCAAGACGAATATAATCTGTAGACAGCCCCTTAGTTAAAAGCTTTGATGACAGCATAGGAACTACGGTTATAGCTACTATCAATGACGCTAATAGTGCTATGATTATAGTAAAGCAGAAATCTTTAAACATCATTCCTGTAATACCACCGCTAAGAGCAATTGGTAAAAATACTACGATAGTAGTCATTGTTGATGATACAATTGCAAGAAAGATTTCTTTGCTTCCCTTTTCTGCTGCTTCCTCTGCACAGCTTGTGTCCTGTCTTATTCTAAAGATGTTCTCCAGCACTACAATGGAGTTATCAACCAGCATACCCACAGCCAGCGTCAGCGAACACAAGGTTATCATGTTTAGTGTCATACCTCTAGCCTGCATTAGTGCAAATGTGGCCAGCAAGGAAACCGGTATTGATAATGCAATTACAAGAGTTGATCTAATATTCTTTAAGAATAAGAAAACAACAAGAACTGCAAGCACGCCTCCCATAATGGCAGAATTGGCTACAGATTTAATAGCCTGTTCTATAAACTCTGCTTGGTTAAATCCCATGGTAAATATAAGGTTAGGGAATTTTTCCTGAAGTCTATTCATTTCCTTTACTACTGCCTTAGATGTAGAAACGGTGTTTGCATCAGACTGTTTTGTAATAAAAATACCTATTGCAGTCTTTCCATCAATTCTACTAATAGATTCTTGTTCCTGATATGTATCGGATATTGAAGCAATATCTCCCAATCTAACAATACTTCTATCTGTTAAGGTAATAGGTAAATTCTTAATATCATCTACAGATTTAAATTCACCCATGGTTCTAACAACAATCTCTGTATCACCCTTTGAAATATCACCACTAGGCATATTGATATTTTCAGCTGCTAGAATCTGTGCAATCTGCGCTAATGTCAAACCATATCCGCTTAGCTTTTCTTGGCTGATTTGAACTGCAATTTCTTCTTCAACACCACCAAGTGCCTGCACGGAAGCTACTCCGGCTACTCTTTCAAAGTAGTTCATAACATTGTCTTCAATCTGATTGTTTAGTTGATTTAAAGACATATCACCGGACACATAAATCTGTGCTATTGGCATTGCACTCATATCCATTTTTAGTACAGTTGGATCACCTGCATCATCAGGCAAAAATCCCGTAATAAGCGCAATTTTTTCTCTCATATTTAAGGTTGCAAAGTTCATGTCCGTGTCCATTTGGAACTGTACCATAACAATGGACATACCCGGCATACTCATAGACATCATTTCGTCTAAGCCTTCTACAGATGCCAATGATTGCTCAATAGGCTCTGTAATCATAGTTTCAACTTCTTCAGGAGAAGCATTTCCATATGTAGTCATAACTAAGGCCACAGGGTATTCTATTTTAGGGAATAAATCCTGAGGTATTCCAATTAGAGATGATACACCTACTACAACTACCATGAGCATAAGCATTATGGTAGCTATAGGACGTTTTATTGATATACTAGATAAATTCATACTATCGCACCTCTATTCTAATTAGTTTGCAACATTAACAGGGGTGCCCTCTGTAACATATTGTTGCCCTGATATAACGATAGTCTCCCCTTCTTTTATACCTGAAAGGATCTCTACATAATCTCCATTATCAATACCTGTAGTTACATCATTAAACTTAGGTACATTTTCTTTATCAAGTGTTACAACAGTTGCAGTACCATTTTTCATTATAACCGCCTGTGACGGTACACATAATGTATCATCTTTTTGGGAAGATACTATTCTAATTTCCGCAAACATACCTGCTTTAATGAGTCCTGTATCATCCTTAACCGATATTTTTATTGGATATGTTAGGCTTCCCGCTGCCGGTGCCGGAGATATGGCCTCAATAACACCCTTGTAAGCATCTTTTCCTAAGGTTGATATAAATATATCCACAGAGTCGCCCACTTTAATATCACTTACTATGTATTCTGATACATTTGTATTTATCTGTAATCTGCTAACATCAGCTACAGTCATTGCCGGTGCCGCCGATGATGCAATACTACCCACCGCTACATTCTTGGATGTAACATAGCCATTTATAGGAGATTTTACAGTGCAATTGCTATAAGCATCGCTGGCCGCCGTAAATGTCTGCTGTGCATTTAAAAAGCTTGCCTGCGCCTGCTCATAATCTTGATAAGAAACGGCTCCTTCCTTATATAAAGCACTCATTCTGTCATAAGCTGATTTAGCAACATTCAACCCCTCTTTTGCTTGGTTATATGTAGTTGAAAGCTGAGTTCCATCAATTTGAAATAGTGTAGTTCCCTTAGAAACCTTATCTCCAATTTCCACATTCACTGATGTAATTTCACCTGTTGCCAATGGTATAATGCTAACTTCTTCAATTGGCTCTACTCTACCGGTTATCGGTGAAGTGGTATTTATAGACATCTTTTCAGCCAATGCCGTTTTTACATTTACAATTGATTCTTCCTCATCTACTGTTCCTGACATAGAGGATACGACTCTAAAAATCACCAATCCTATTACAAGTATTGCCGCACCAATCGTAATAATTTTATTAGTCTTCTTTTTCTTTGGATTAGAACCGGTCTGCTCCTTTGCATCCTCAACGCTCATTTCCTCTGTAATTTTATTATCAGCTGAATTGGGCTCGCTGTTTTGTTTTTCTGTCATCTTAGATTCCTTTCTATTCTTCAAAATTCCTACCCCCTACATCTTGCTCTATAAGTAAAAAACGACCGACCCGTCGGTCAACTTCTTCTATAATAATCCAATCATATATCGTTGTCAACAACTTTCCGACCCATTGGTCAGATTTTTATTTCACTGTAAATTCAACTTGTTCAACGATTTTGAACATATCAACTTTTTATGATTTTACCGCAATCTGCTCCATTAAATTTTAAGTAAACATTTAAACTTTTTTGCTGTTATAATTAGTCTATAGGGGGGTATAAATTAAACGTATTAATTTATATAAATCATTGCATTTATATTATCTTTTAATATAATTTACTTAGCTTAATATTTTTTGTTTTATTTTTATCATATAAAATATAATTAATTTGTTTTATTTAGCAAATGGAGGCACATATGAAATTCTCAAAGAAAAAAATAAATGAACTTTTAGATAAATTAGAAGAGATGTATCCGGAAGCAGATTGTGCATTAGACCACAAATCCATATTTCAGCTTTTGGTTGCAGTTGTTCTTTCTGCACAAACCACTGATAAAAGTGTTAATGTTGTGACTAAGGACCTCTTTGATAAATATCCCGATGCTCTTTCCATGTCAAATGCCAGTGAAGAAGAACTCCAGGTAATTATAAAAAGAATTGGAATGTACAAAACAAAAGCTAAAAATGTTTCTTTATTGTGCAAAACCTTAGTAGCAGAATATGACGGACAAGTTCCCGAGGACTACGATAAGCTTATTGCACTTCCCGGTGTGGGCAGGAAAACAGCAAATGTTGTTTTGGCTGTGGGCTTTGGTCACCAAAGGATTGCTGTAGACACACACGTTTTTAGGGTTTCCAACAGGATTGGTCTGGTAAATGAAAAGGATGTACTAAAAACGGAGCTAGCTTTAATGGAAATACTTCCTGAGTCCAGATGGTCCAGAACTCATCATAGTTTAATATTTCACGGCCGTTATTGCTGTGATGCAAAGAAACCGAAATGTGAAGAATGTCAGATATCACAATACTGTAAAACTTATAAGAAATAGCTCATATTTTTACACAGTTATAGCCATATTTTGCTTGACTGTGTTTTTATTTAATTGTATAATTGTATACAGAAATACAATGTTTTTTATATGAAAACAAAACTAATACTTATAAGGGTTTTCATATTTTTATTTTAAATATGCAGGAGGATATACATGGGAAAGACTTTAGCTTACAAAATTTTAGAGAATCATCTTTTAGAAGGTACTCTTGCTTCTGGTAATGAAATAACCATAAAAATGGACCAAACACTAACACAGGATTCCACGGGCACAATGGTTTATTTACAACTTGAAGCTATGAATGTTGATACAATAAAAACAGAACTGTCTGTTGCGTACATAGATCACAATACGCTTCAAACAGGTTTTGAAAATGCTGACGACCATGCATTTATAAAAAGTGTTGCACAAAGGCATGGTGTTCTTTTTTCTAAACCGGGAAACGGAATCTGTCACCAGCTTCATTTAGAAAACTATGGCAAACCGGGTAAGACTCTTCTTGGTTCTGACAGTCATACTCCTACAGGTGGCGGGCTTGGAATGATTGCAATTGGTGCAGGTGGACTTGATGTTGCAATGGCCATGGCAAAGGGAACATATACACTTACTGTACCTAAAGTAATTAATGTTGAACTTACAGGTAAGCTTAGACCATGGGTGTCTGCAAAAGATGTAATACTTTACGTTCTAAAAAAGTTAACCGTTAAGGGCGGAGTAGGAAAAATTGTCGAGTATACCGGTGAAGGAGTAAAATCACTTTCAGTTACAGACCGTGCTACTATTACAAATATGGGAGCTGAGTTAGGCGCTACTACTTCTGTTTTCCCAAGTGACGAAAACACACAAAAATATCTTGCTGAACAAGGAAGAAAAGATGATTATATTCCTCTTTCAGCAGACCCGGATGCAGTATACGATGAAACCCTTAAGATTGACTTGTCAGAACTAACTCCTCTTGCTGCAATGCCACACAGTCCTGATAATGTTGACTCAATTAAAAATATTGGAAACATAAAAGTAGATCAGGTTGCCATCGGCAGTTGTACAAATTCTTCATATACTGATTTAATGAAAGTGGCTACTATATTAAAAGGAAGAAAAGTTCATCCCGATGTTAGTCTTGTTATTTCTCCGGGTTCAAGCAAAATACTTTCAAAGCTTGCCGAAAACGGAGCATTAGCAAATATGATAAATGCCGGTGCCAGAATTATTGAGAACGCTTGCGGTCCTTGTATAGGTATGGGACAATCCCCTAAATCCGGAGCCGTATCACTTAGAACCTTTAATAGAAACTTTAAGGGCAGAAGCGGTACTCTGGACGCCAACGTATATTTGGTAAGCCCTGAAACTGCCGCTATTTCCGCAGTTACCGGTGTTCTTACAGATGGTATGACTTGCAACGTTGAGCTTCCTGAAATAAACTCAGTGGACTTCAACTTTAATGATAGCTTCATTGTTTATCCTGAAGGAACAAATAAGGTGAACACTCCTGTAGAAATGGGACCAAATATAAAGCCGTTCCCAAGAAATACGGCTCTTGATAGCAAAATTAATGCAACCGTTGTTCTTCATGCGGGAAACAACATTACCACAGATGATATAATGCCTTCTGATTCAAGATTGCTTCCGTATCGTTCAAACGTACCACACCTTGCAAACTACTGTTTTGAAAAAATTGACGGTAACTTTGCTTCAAGATGTAAAGAAGTAAAAAGTTGCGCCATTATAGGTGGTGAAAATTATGGTCAAGGTAGTAGCCGTGAACACGCCGCATTAGCACCACTGTATTTGGGAGTAAAATTTGTTATAGCAAAATCTTTCGCTAGAATTCACCGATCAAATTTAATTAATAGTGGAATAATGCCATTCATATTTGAGAATCCGGCAGATTACGATGATTTTTCAATTGGCGAAAGTCTTGTTATTGAAAATGCTGTTGAACAGATACAATCACCAACCGTAATAATCAAAAACTTAGATAATGGTAAAGAGTACAAGGTTGTTACCAACTTCTCAGACCAAGAAATAAAAATGATATTATGTGGTGGAAAAATTAATTCAATCAAGGAGTAATAATATGACATATATAAAGGATTTTGAAAAAATTGTTGAAGACCAATTGAAGAGAATAGAAAAATTAAAGGCTTCTACTGATTTTGTTGACTTTAGCAGTCTAGATAAAATTGTTATCGGCATAATTGACGGAGATGGTATCGGCCCTGTTATCTTAAGGGAAGCAAAAAGAGTTCTAAATGAGTTGTTGAAAGATGAGCTATCTTCATGTAAAATTGAATTGCGTACAATTGAAGGATTAACTTTAGAGAACCGTATTTCAAAAAACGAAACAGTTCCTTCTGATGTACTTGAAAACATAAAGCAATGCCATGTTTTGCTAAAGGGTCCGACAACAACCCCAAGCAAAGCTGATAATTTGCCTAATATTGAAAGTGCAAATGTTACTTTAAGAAGAGAGTTGGATTTATTTGCAAATGTTCGCCCTGTTTCTCTTCCCGATGAAAATATTGACTGGGTGTTCTATAGAGAAAATACGGAGGGTGAATATGCCTTAGGTAGTAAGGGAGTAGAAGTCAATGATGATATCTCTATTGATTTTAAGGTTACTACTACTGCCGGTACAAAACGAATTGCTAAGGCCGCATTTGAATATGCTAAAGCTAATGGTAACAAAAACGTTTCAATTGTAACAAAGGCAAACATAATGAAAAAAACTGACGGTAAGTTCTTGGACTTATGTTATGAAGTGGCTAAGGACTACCCTGCCATTAATGTTGATGACTGGTATGTTGATATTATGGCGGCAAATCTTATAAATCCTCAGTTGCGCAGTAAATTTAATGTTTTTATACTACCAAATTTATATGGTGACATCATAACCGATGAAGCCGCTCAAATTCAAGGTGGTGTAGGAACTGCCGGCAGTGCAAATGTAGGTAGCAAATATGCTATGTTTGAAGCTATTCATGGAAGTGCTCCTCGAATGGTAGCAGATGGACTGGCAGAATACGCTAATCCCTCTAGCATACTAAAAGCTTGTGAAATGTTATTGCGTCATATTGGATATTCAAATAAAGCAGATATCCTTTCTTCTGCATTAGGTTTTGCACAGGAACAAAAAAATATGACTGGAGACGCTTCTGGCGAAACAGCTGCAGTCTTTACGGACTGCATTCTTTCCAAAATCTAGGAGGATTAACCAATGGTTCTTTACCAACACAATGAAAATGCTAAATCACAGAATTTACCAATTTCCAATAACCTTTTTTCCGAATTACAAAAAGATATTCTTCTGGGAAAAATGCGTTCCGGAGAAAAGCTAACAGAACAAAGTATCTGTGATAAATATAAAGTTAGTAGAACGCCTGTAAGGGAAGCTCTAAGGCAACTTGAAATGGAAGGTCTAATAGAAACAATTCCAAATAGAGGTGCTTTTGTAATAGGTTTTTCAGCTCAGGATATGATTGATATGTATGAACTTCGTAAATCCTATGAGGTTCAGGCTGTTAAATGGGCTATTGAACGTATAACTGATGAAGAAATGGAAGACTTAGAAGAAACCTTTGAGTTCATGGAATTTTACACTCAAAAAAATGATATTGACAAAATGCTGAATATCAATACTGGTTTCCATCAACTCATTTATAATGCTTCACACAACAGAATGTTACAGCAGGTATTATCTTCATACCAGATATATATAAAACATAGCCGAAAACCGGGGCCTTACCCCGACAATTATCTTGCCGATGTTTTGGAAGAACACCGAGCAATATTCGAAGCATTTAAGAACAAGGATACGGTTGCAGGAATCTTAGCAATGCAAAATCATATGGATAAGTCTATGAATAGAGCAAATTCTAAGTTAAAATAATGTATAACAATAAGATGTTGCAGACAAAATACATAAAGGCACATTAGTTTCCAAAACGATAGGAGGTAAGTTATTATGAAAAGAAAGATAGCTATTAATGGATTCGGCAGAATCGGAAGACTAACCTTTAGACAAATTTTTGATAATGATAATTTTGAAATCGTTGCTATTAATGATTTAAGTAAACCTGAAATGTTGGCATACCTTTTAAAGCATGACAGCGTACAAGGACAATACACAAAATATCATATTACAAGTGATGAAGAATCTATTACTATAGGTGATACTAAAATTAAAATTTATAAGGAGGCCGATCCTTCAAATCTTCCTTGGAAAGAACTAGGGATAGATATTGTTCTTGAATGCACCGGATTTTTTGCTTCTAAAAGCAAATCTCAAGCTCATATAGATGCAGGTGCAAAGAAAGTCCTTATTTCTGCCCCAGCCGGTAATGACCTTCCTACAATTGTTTATGGAGTAAATGAAAATACATTATCAAGTGAAGATAACATCATTTCTGCCGCTTCATGCACAACAAATTGCCTTGCACCAATGGTCAAGGCACTAAACGACTATAGAGAAATCAGAACGGGTTTTATGACAACTATTCACGCATATACCGGTGACCAGATGATACTTGACGGACCACATAGAAAAAATGATTTCCGTCGTGCAAGAGCAGGTGCAATTAATATAGTACCAAACAGCACGGGAGCAGCAAAGGCTATTGGTTTGGTAATTCCTGAACTTGATGGAAAACTTATCGGTTCAGCCCAAAGAGTACCTGTAGCCAGTGGTTCAATAACCATTTTAGATGCTGTTTTAAAAGACTCATCGGAAACAGTTTCTTTAGAAGGTGTGCATGAGGCTATGAAAAAAGCAACAAATGACTCCTTTGGTTATACCGAAGAAGAGCTTGTATCAAGTGATATAATCGGAATGCATTACGGCTCACTTTTTGATGCGACTCAAACACTTGTAGCTAGAAGTGGTACAGGCGTATACGAAGTCAGAGTTGTTGCTTGGTATGATAACGAAAGCAGTTACGTTTCTCAATTGGTTAGAACTCTAAAACACATTAGTACACTAATGTAACATAACATTTTATATAAAAACTATATACTAATTTTTTAAAGTTCTAAAAACAACTTAATATTTTAAAAATCTCAAGACTACTTCGTTTAAACGGAGTAGTCTTTTTGATGTGTATGACTCCCCCGATTTTAGATGAAAAGAGTATTTTATGTTTTTATTTTAAAACTTTACTTTACTTAAGTAACGTGTTATATTGATGTAGTGATAACTTGTTAAATCAATAAATTAAAAGAGGTCTTTATATGGATAACATAATTAAACAAATTCTTACCACTGAAGAAGAAGCCTCCATTAGGCTGAGGTCAATTTATGAGCAATATGGCTACTCTCAATTTAAAATGTCTAAATTTGAAGAGTATGATTTATATGCTACAAATAAGGACTTTCTTCAGTCAAAGGGAATCATATCTTTTACAGACACAAACGGTAAACTAATGGCGCTAAAGCCTGACGTTACCCTTTCCATTGTCAGAAGAATGCAAGATAAGCTTACCTCATTAAAAAAGCTTTATTATAATGAAAACGTTTATAGGGTTGATAAAGATACACAATCATATAAAGAATTTCTACAGGTAGGGCTGGAATGCTTAGGCCAAATTGATATATATAATACATTAGAGGTAATAGCTCTTGCCTGCAAAAGTCTCGAGTCCATTAGCCCAAATTACATATTAACCTTATCCCACATGGGTATTCTAAACCGCCTTCTTGCGGCTTTGCAATTACCCACAAGTGCAGCAGCACCTATTCTAAAATTTATTGGAGAAAAAAATATCCATGGAATTAAGGATTTATGCCAGCAATACCAAATAAGTCAAACTGATTCCACCAATCTGGTTACTTGCCTTACATATTATGGAGATGCAAAAACTGTTGTTCAGTCCCTTAAAGACAGCTGCTTTTATAGCTCAATTTCGGATTATGTAGAGGAATTAGAGGTTATTTCCTCAAATTTAAATAAAATGGGTTACAAGAGTATTCAGATAGATTTTTCTACCACAAACGATATGAATTATTATAATGGTATACTTTTTCAGGGATTTATTTCAAACATTCCCTCCGCAATCGTTTCAGGTGGACGGTATGACAATCTTTTGAATAAAATGGGCAAAAATTATGGAGGCATAGGCTTTGCATTTTATATAAATCTTTTAAGCTACCTCCCCTCTTTTGATAAATCTTATGACATAGATGTTTTGCTAACTTATGATTCAAACTGTAATATACAAGATGTTATAAATAGCGCCCATAAGCTTATTACCTCGGGTAAGCGAATTCAGGTACAAAATTATATCCCTAAGGATATTAAATATAAACAAATAGTGAAATTAGGAAAAGGAGGTTGAAAATACATTGAAGGAAATGATTAGTGTAGCATTACCAAAGGGCAGGCTTGGTGATCAAGTTTATAAAATGTTTGAAGTTGCGGGATATGCTTGCCCTCCTATTAATGAAGATAGCCGAAAACTAATCTTTGAAAATACCGAAAAAAATATTCGTTATTTCTGGGTGAAACCCTCCGATGTTTCAATATATGTTGAACGTGGAGTCGCGGATATAGGGGTAGTTGGAAAAGATATTTTATTAGAATATAACCCCGATGTTTATGAACTCCTTGACCTGAACATAGGTAGATGTAGAATTGCAATTGCCTCGAAAAAGGGTTTTAAGGATAATCTAAACAGACCCTTGCGCATTGCCACTAAATTTAAGTGCGTTACTCAGAACTATTTTAATAAACAAGGCAGGAATATTGACATTATTAAGCTTAATGGTTCAATTGAACTGGCTCCCCTACTAAACCTATCCGATGTAATCGTAGACATTGTTGAAACCGGAACAACACTAAAGGAAAACAATTTAGAGACTATAGCCACCATTGTTCCAATAAGTGCACGTTTAATAGCTAATAAGTCCAGCTTTAAATTTAAAACTCAATCAGTTGAAAGCATATGTGAAAACATAAAGGCTCAATGTCCTAATTAATAAAACAGAGGTAATTTATGATTAAAATATTAGAATATAATCAAACTTCATTTGAAAAGTTTGCAACATTTAAGCCATCTTCTTCTGATTTAATAGATTCTGTCCGTGCTATTATAAATCAGGTTAAATTAGATGGTGATACTGCCATTTTTAAATTTAATAAACAGTTTGATAAGTATAGTTTGCAAGAGCTAGAAGTATCTGAACAAGAAATTCAAACCGCCCTATCTTTAGTTAGTCCTCAATTTATTAAAGTATTAAAAAAATCCGCTGAAAATATAAAGAGCTTTCACAAAAAACAAATCAGAAACAGCTTTATAATATCAGAAAGCAGTGGTGTTATAACAGGACAGAAAATAACTCCATTAGACAGAGTCGGTTTATATATACCGGGTGGTACAGCCAATTACCCCTCTTCAGTTCTTATGAATTGTATACCTGCAAAAATTGCCGGTGTTTCCGAAATTATTATGGTCACCCCTGCAAAGGAAGGTATTGTAAGCCCAAATATCTTGACTGCCGCAAAAATTGCCGGTGTTGATAGGATTTTTAAAGTTGGAGGTGCTCAAGCAATAGCAGCCCTAGCATATGGCACAAATACAATTCCTCCTGTAGATAAGATAGTCGGTCCCGGTAATGCTTATGTGGCAGAAGCAAAAAAACAGGTGTTTGGAGCCGTTGATATAGATATGATAGCCGGTCCAAGTGAAATACTTATTATTGCAGATGACAGCTGCAATCCAACTTATATTGCTTCTGATATTCTCTCCCAAGCAGAGCATGACACCATGTCCTCACCTATTTTAATTACAACCAGCTCCTACTTGGCGGACGCAGTTAGCCTTGAAATCGAAAGACAGCTTGCAGCATTGCCTCGTAAGGATATTGCTCGGCAATCCATTGATAATAACGGAAAAATAATTGTTACAAATTCCATTGAAGATGCAGTTAATTTATCAAACGAAATTGCACCGGAGCATTTAGAAATATGCCTTGATAATCCATTTGATTATTTGGACAAAATAAAACACGCAGGATCTATATTTTTAGGTAAAAATTGTCCTGAGGCGCTGGGTGATTACTTTGCTGGGCCAAATCATACGTTACCTACCAGTGGAACAGCCCGATTTTTTTCGCCTCTCTCAGTAGACGATTTTGTTAAAAAATCTCAATATACATACTACTCTAAAGATGCTCTTTCAAAGGTTGCAGAAGATGTTGCCTGCTTTGCAAGAGAAGAAGGCCTTGAGGCTCACGCAAGAAGTGTATTGGTAAGAGTAAAAGATAATATTTAGTTCTTTTCATAAATATATCATTCAATTGTAAGTGTAAAATTAATAGGTGCTATTATGAGTAAATTCTTAAATAAAAATTTTCAAAGGCTAGTGCCCTATAAACCGGGAGAACAGCCAAGAGATAGAAGATATATAAAATTAAATACAAATGAGTCCCCTTTTCCACCTTCTGATAAAGTTTTACAAGCTATTGGTGCAGAAGAAATCTCAAACCTCAGGTTATATTCAGATTCTCAGTGCAGTTTATTATCAGAGAAATTGGCCAACCTATATGGAATTTCAACTGACCAAATATTCTTTTCAAATGGGTCTGATGACATATTGAATTTTGCTTTTATGGCATTTTCCGGAGAAGGTATTTGCGCCTGTTTCCCTGATATTACATATGGTTTTTACAAGGTTTTTGCAAATCTGAACAATACAGAATATGTAGAGATTCCTTTGCAAGATAATTTTTCTATTAATCATAGGGATTATTGCAATATTAATAAATTTATCGTTATTGCCAACCCAAATGCCCCTACCGGTCTTTCTCTTACAATTCCTGAAATAGAAGAGATTGTAAGAAGTAATCCAAATAATGTGGTGGTTATTGATGAAGCATATGTGGATTTTGGTTCCACCTCCTGCTATCCTCTCATAACTTCCTACAAAAACCTTTTGGTAGTACAGACCTTTTCTAAATCTCGCTCAATGGCAGGTGCAAGACTAGGATTTGCAATAGGTTCTCCCGAACTAATCAACGATTTAAATACCATAAAATTTTCTACGAATCCATATAACGTAAACAGTCTTACTTTGGCACTTGGTCAGGCTACACTAGACTCAAATGAATATTATTTGAAAAATTGCAGGCTCATTGCAGATATTAGAGACAATACTACAAAAGTAATAGAAAGTTTAGGCTTTAATGTAATTCCGTCAAAAGCCAACTTCATATTTACTAACCACCCTAATTTCTCAGGAAAATTCCTATATGAGAAGCTTAAAGAAAAAGGTATTTTAGTTCGCCATTTTGATTTACCAAGAATCTCTTCCTACATTAGGATTACCATAGGAACACAATCAGAGATGGACTTTTTATTGGAACAGCTAAAAAATATTTTAAATTATGATTAATTTATTTTAGCTTACAAATTTATCTTAGTTTACTAATTTATCTTAGCTTACTAATTTATCTTAACCAAACCGTAGTTTTTATTAATTTAAAATGGAGGTATATATGACGGAAGTAAAAATAGAAAGAAAAACTATAGAAAGAAAAACTGCTGAAACCAATATAAAATTAGATTTTGAGCCTTATGGCAGTGGTAAAAGCAATATCCAAACAGGCTGTGGTTTTCTAGATCATATGCTGACACTTTTCGCATATCACGGGGGATTTAATATCAATTTAAACTGCTGTGGAGATACACACGTAGATTATCACCACACAGTTGAAGATGTGGCAATTTGTCTTGGTTCAGCGGTTTCATCTATTTTAAAGGAAAAAGCAGGAATAAACAGATACGGAAGTATCATATTGCCTATGGACGAAGCTCTTATTCTTTGTTCCATAGATATCTCCGGACGAAGCCATTTATCTTTCAATATTAATATACCAAATGAAAAAATAGGTGATTTTGATACGGAACTCGTCCAAGAATTTTTTCTTGGTTTTATTAGAAATTGTAATATTACCGTTCATCTGCAACAGCTGTCAGGAACTAATTCACATCACATAGTTGAAGGAGTATTTAAGGCCTTTTCAAAAGCATTATCTGAAGCTATGAATATAAATCCCCGATTAAATGGTGAAATCCCTTCTACAAAAGGAGTTTTGTTATGATAGTTATTATTGATTATGGTGTTGGCAATCTTTTTTCTTTAAAAAGTTCATTTAATGCAATAGGTCAGGAAGTTATTATTTCTAAGGACAAAGATATAATATCAAAGGCTGATAAAATTGTATTGCCCGGCGTTGGAGCTTTTTCTGACGCAATGAAGAAATTAATAGATCAAGGTTTAGACACAGTGGTTAAAAATTGTGCATCAAGAAATATTCCCCTACTAGGAATTTGCCTTGGTATGCAGTTACTATTTGAAACCGGTAAGGAACACGGTACCTATTCGGGTTTAGGTATATTAGAAGGTGATATTATTCCTATCACAGATGTGATTAATAGCAAACTAAAGGTTCCCCATATGGGTTGGAACAGCTTACAATTTTCAAAAAATAATAATTGTGAAAAACTCTTTAAATATATAAAAGACAACGATTACGTATATTTCGTTCACTCATATTTCGCCTCAAACTGTAAAAATTCCATTATTGCTACTACAGAATATGGATCAGAAATTACAGCGGCTGTAGCAAAAGACAATATATTCGGTTGTCAATTTCATCCTGAAAAAAGCGGAAGTGTAGGTCTTAACATATTAAAGGCATTCTGTGAATTGTAAGTAATAATAGAAGAAACGGAGACAAAATGAACATATATCCTGCAATAGATTTATACAAAGAACAAGCTGTCAGATTAATAAAAGGAAATTTTAATGATATGACGGTTTACAGTAACGACCCTGTGTCAGTGGCCATTTCCTTTCAGGAGCAAGGAGCTGAAAACTTACATATAGTCGATCTTGAAGGTGCAAAGCATGGAGCTACTTCAAACTTTAGCACCATAAAAAACATTGTTCAAAACACTGACCTCTTCATTCAAGTTGGCGGAGGAATT
The DNA here is from genome assembly GCA_047974845.1 of Aminipila sp. GTDB lineage: Bacteria > Bacillota > Clostridia > Peptostreptococcales > Anaerovoracaceae > Aminipila. The sequence goes on from JBKECQ010000064.1 coordinate 35,291, forward strand.
CGCAATATACAAACCATTGAAAAATATATAGCTCTTGGTGTGAACAGAATTATCTTGGGTACCGCCGCTATAACAAATGATTTATTTCTGCAAGAAGCCTTGAGTAGCTTTGGCGATAAAATTGCAGTTGGTGTGGATATAAAAGATAACAAAGTTGCAACTAATGGTTGGAGTACGTTGTCTGACTATAGTTTAGACGACTACTGTGACAAATTAGAATACATGGGAGTGAAAACCATTATTTGCACAGATATTTCAAAAGACGGAGCTATGCAGGGGCCAAACATAGCTCTATACCAGGCCTTGTCCAAGCGAAAATCAATGCAAACAATTGCTTCCGGTGGAGTTTCAGGAGCTAAAGATATTGAACTTCTATGCAATGCCAATATATATGGCGCTATTTTAGGAAAAGCATTGTATACCAATGCATTGAGTATATGTGAAGCAATTAAAATTTCTAAAAGGAGTTATCTATAATTTTAAAAAGGAGTTATCTATGATTACAAAAAGAATAATTCCCTGCCTTGATGTAAAAAACGGCAAGGTAGTAAAAGGAACAAACTTTGAAGGTTTAAATGAAATTTGTTCTCCGGTTGATTTGGCAAAATATTATTCTGATAGTGGCGCCGACGAGCTGGTATTTTATGATATAACGGCTTCTTCTGATGGCAGAAAAATATTTACAGACATACTAAAAAAAGTAGCAAAGAATATATTTATACCACTAACCGTAGGAGGAGGTATAAATACCTTAAATGATTTTGAAATGGTTCTAAAATGTGGAGCTGATAAAGTTAGCATAAATTCAGGGGCTATAAAAAACCCTGACCTTATAAAAGAAGCTTCTTTAAAATATGGCAACCAATGCGTTGTCCTCTCTGTAGATGTTAAGCGTGTCAATGGAAATTACACTGTTTTTTCTAAAGGAGGACGGGAAAACACTAATATGGATGCTTTGGATTGGATAAAAAAAGGAATATCACTTGGTGCCGGGGAAATTGTGGTAAATAGTATTGATACCGATGGTGTAAAGAGCGGATTTGACTTGGCTCTTATGTCTGAGGTATGTAAAATTTCTTCAGTGCCGGTTATTGCTTCCGGTGGAGCCGGCTCTATAGAAGATTTTATTACGCTTTTTTCTACAGTTCCCAATGTTGATGCTGGTCTTGCGGCCTCTATCTTCCATTTCAAAGAAGTGGACATCAACCAATTAAAGAAAAGCTTAAAAAATAGCGGAATTCCAGCTAGAATATTATCAGAGTAACGAAATATCAGCAATAATATTATAGAGTAATGAAATATCAGCAACAATATTATAGAGTAAAGGAGTAACTATATGTTGAATATAAATGAACTGAAGTTTAGTGAAAACGGTCTAATTCCAGCCATAGTCATGGATAACCATACGGGAGTTCTATTGACCGTAGCTTATATGAATAAAGAAAGCTTACAAATTTCTATGGAAAAAGGGCAAACTTGTTTTTGGAGCCGTTCTCGTCAAAAGCTTTGGCTAAAAGGAGAAACCTCCGGAAACTATCAAAATATCGTCAGTATAAAAACAGATTGTGACAGAGATGCTCTTGCCATTTATGTAACAAAAACCGGTCCGGCTTGCCATCTAGGTACGGATTCTTGTTTTAATGATTATCTTTACCAAAACAATATTGATTGCTCATTTAACCTAAATAAGCTAATGGAATTAATATCAAATCGAAAGCTGGAGAAGAAAGACGGTTCTTATACAACTTACCTTTTTGAAAAAGGCTTGGATAAGATATTAAAAAAGGTAGGTGAAGAAGCCACTGAAGTAATTATCGCAGCAAAATCCAATGATAAAAAAGAAAGTATTTATGAAATAGCTGATTTAGCATATCATATTATGGTTCTTATGGTTGAATCAAATATTTCAATGGATGATATAAAAAGTGAGCTTGCCTCTCGCCACGTTATAGACTATAAGGTCAAACAGGAAAAAATGGTTTAATGCAAAAATAAAGGCTGTTACTTACATACAACATTGTACTCCCTCTATAATGTCGTATATTTAAGTACAGCCCTTTTTATTTAATGTTAATATGGTAATTTTTATTCATGTGATATTTTTATATTGATAAAATATCTGCCAATTCCATTACCTGTTTGTCATAATCTCTTGTCATTTTTAAAGCATCTTCTAAATCATAATGAACAATTTCATTGCCATTAATACCTATAGCTCTGCTCTCACTGTCTTCCTTTAGTAGTTCTACTGCCTTGTATGCCATTCGGCTTGCCAACATTCTATCCCTTGCTGTAGGCGAACCGCCCCTTTGAATATATCCTAATACCACAATCTTGGTTTCCATGCCTGTACGGTCTTTTAATGTGTCTGCCAACTCTTGTGTAGACATATCTATGCCTTCCGCCTTAATAATAATATTGTGCAACTTACCTCTGTTTCTTCCTTGAACCATTTTCCTGCATATTGCATTTATATCCACACTTACTTCCGGAATTAAAATGGTTTCAGCTCCACCTGTCAATCCTGCATATAATGCAATGTCCCCGCAGTGTCTTCCCATGACTTCAATAACAGTTGTTCTCTCATGGGATGATGATGTATCTCTAATGTTGCTTATTGCTGAAAGTACTGTATTTACCGATGTATCGAAGCCAATAGTATAATCTGTATAGCCTAGGTCATTGTCAATTGTGCCCGGTAATCCCATAACCGTAATGCCCTGCTTGCTCAAATCCAAACCGCCTTTTAATGAACCGTCACCGCCAATGACAACAAGCCCTTCTATCCCAAAGCTTTCCAACATTTGTTTTGCTCTTTTTTGGCCTTCTACGGTCATAAATCTTTCACTTCTTGCTGTCCTTAGTATAGTTCCTCCCTTATGAAGAATATCTGAAACAGAAGAAATTTCTAGTTGTTTTATATCACCATCTATTAAACCTTCGTATCCTTTTTCAATTCCATATACATCCATACCAAGGTATATTGCACCTCTTACCGCTGCACGAATAGCTGCATTCATTCCTGGAGAATCCCCGCCACTTGTCAAAACACCAATTTTTTTCATAACAATTACCTCCAACTTCTATAGTATCGCCATTTTTATGATATTTTACAGCCTTACATAAAACTTTTATACTTTAATATTTTCCTTGCCTACCAGAGCCTCTATTGCCTTTACAAAGCCCTGATTAGGCTCTACCCATAAGTCTTTATTAGTCTTAAATTTTTTCCCAGATTCCTCTGAATAAATCATTACAGGTGAATTTCCTTTATTAGATAATATTAGTTCCCTAATGATGCTCATGACCTTCAATTCTTCTACACTTTTAGGAATCTTAATCTTAACTAAACTTTCAGGTTTTACTTCTTGAAAGGCTTCAATACTTAAAATTTTATCAGCTAAAAGCTTTGGAGCTTCATCTTCCTTAAAATTTACAGTTCCTGTAATAACCAATATACTATCTTCTTTTATCAATTGTAAATATTTCTCAAATATATTAGGAAATACTACTACTTCTATCTGTCCATATAAATCTTCGATGTCTAAGAAAGCCATCTGTCTATTGTTCTTTGTAACAAGTATTTTCTTTCCGCTTACAATCCCGGCTATTGTCGCCTTCATTCCATCTGTAATCTCTTCATTTGTTTCAGCATGAGCTAAATCCTCAGCTGTAATTGAAACCAATCGCTCTATGCTCTTTTCATAATTCTTTAGAGGATGTCCTGTCAGATAAACTCCTAACATTTCTTTCTCCATAGCAATTAAAATATCATTTGAAAAGTTTGATACATCAGGAAGTTTTCCACCTACAGATTCTATCTCCATTTCATCGCTGTTAATTTGAAATAGCGACATTTGTCCTTCAATATTTTTCTTTGAATAGTTTTGTGCAGATTCAATCAAGCTTTCATACACGGCCAAATATTGTGCTCTATTTTCACAAAGGCAATCAAAGGCTCCTGCTTTTATAAGACTTTCCACCGCCTTTTTATTTATTTCGTGTATGTTTATATTATCCACAAACTGGAATATATCCTTTGGTGCACCCTTCTCTTGTCTTGACCTTATAATTTCATCTATTACACCGGATCCAACATTTTTAACACCTAAGAGTCCAAAATGAATCTTAGAATCCACAACTGTAAAATTCTTACTGCTGTCAATAATGCTCGGAGGCAGTACTTCAATATTCATTTCATTGCAGTTTCTTATATATTTAGCAATCTGAACACCGTCTCCAATAACACTGGTCATAAGAGCAGCCATAAATTCTACAGGATAATACGCTTTTAGGTATGCTGTTTCATAGGCAACAACTGCATATGCCGCCGCATGTGATTTATTAAAGGCATATTCCGCAAAGCTTACCATTTGATTAAATATTTCCTCGGCAATTTTCTCAGGTATTCCATTTCTAACACATCCAACTATTTCAACATTTCCCTGCTCATCATCCTTACCATGAATAAAATACTGTTTTTCTTCCAGCATGACATTCATTTTCTTTTTACCCATAGCTCTTCTAACCAAGTCACTTCTTCCGTAAGTATACCCTGCAAGGTCTCTTACAATCTGCATAACCTGTTCCTGATAAACTAAGCATCCATATGTAACAGATAGAATCGGTTCTAAGCTTTCATGCAGATATATGATACTGTCTGTATTTTTCTTATTTTCTATATATGTTGGTATTGAGTTCATAGGTCCTGGTCTATACAATGAGATACCCGCTACTATGTCTTCAAAACAGTCAGGCTTAAGATTCTTCATAAATTGAGTCATTCCGCCACTTTCAAGTTGGAACACCCCTTGTGTGTTGCCATTTCCAATCATTTCGTATGGTTTAGGATCGTCATATGTCATTTTAGAAAAATCTATTTCAACATTATGATTTGCATGAATCATTTCTAAAGCATCACGAATCACAGTTAATGTTCTTAGTCCAAGAAAGTCCATCTTTAACAGACCCAATTCTTCAATTGTTGTCATGGTAAATTGTGTTGATATTCCCTTTTCTGCAAGATATAGGGGAACATACTCATCAATGCTTTTCTTAGAGATAACAACCCCTGCCGCATGGGTAGAAGCGTGCCTAGGCATACCTTCAAGCGCTCTTGCCATATCAATAACTTGAGCCACTCGCTTGTCCTTCTCGTACATTGCCTTTAATTCAGGATTCATATCAAGAGCCTTACCTATAGTCATCTTTAAATCAAAGGGTACTGCCTTAGCTATTGCATCTACTTCTGCATAGCTCATATTTAGGGCTCTTCCAACATCTCTAATGGCCGCTTTGGCCTTCATTGTTCCAAAAGTAATTATTTGGGCAACCTTGTCTTCTCCGTATTTCTCTATAACATAGTTTATAACCTCTTGTCTTCTTTCGTAGCAGAAGTCAATATCTATATCCGGCATACTAATTCTCTCGGGATTTAAAAATCTTTCAAAAATCAATGAATACCTGATAGGGTCAATGTCGGTAATTTTAAGTGCATAAGCAATAATACTACCTGCCGCAGAGCCTCTCCCCGGTCCTACCATAATCTTGTTCTGCTTTGCGTAATTTATAAAATCCCAAACGATTAAGAAATATTCCACATAGCCCATTTTCTCTATTATTGAGATTTCATACTCAAACCTTTCCCAAATCTCAGCAGTTCCTTCTCCATACCTGTCTCTTAGTCCTTGTTCACATAGTTCTCTCAGGTACTCCCTGTTGGTTTTGTTATCCGGTGCTATAAACTCCGGCAGGTGAAGCTCTCCAAACGTAAAATCAACGTTACAGCTCTCTGCTATTTTATGGGTATTTTCAATTGCTCCGGGAATATTTGAAAACAGTAGCTTCATTTCCTGTTCTGATTTTAAATAAAACTGGTCATTGGGAAAGCTCATTCTATTTTCATCGTCCACGTTTGTTGCAGTTTGAATGCATAGCAATATATCGTGTGCTTCAGCGTCTTCCTGTTTAACATAGTGAACATCATTGGTTGCAACAAAAGGTATACCGGTTTCTTCATGCAATCTTTTCATGTCATCCAATATTGCATATTCCTCTTCAAGTCCTTGGTCTTGTAGCTCTAAAAAGAAGTTGCCTTCTCCGAAGATATCCAGTAGTTCTATTGCCTCTGCTTTTGCTCCCTCATAATCCTTGTTAAGTAGTTTTCGTTGTACATCTCCCGCCAAGCAAGCTGATAACGCTATAATGCCTTCATTATGCTGTCTAAGCACATTTTTATCAATCCTAGGCTTATAATAGTATCCTTTGGTAAACCCCTCCGAAACAATCTTTATTAGGTTATTGTAGCCTTGGTTGTTTTTAGCTAACAAGACTAAATGACCTTGCCTTTTATCTCTCTCAACATCTTTATCAAGCATGGATCTAGCTGCAGTGTATACTTCACATCCAATAATAGGTTTGATGCCTTGTTTTTTTGCTTCTCTATAAAAATCGATGACACCAAACATTACACCATGATCTGTGATAGCGATTGAATCCATACCTAATTCTTTAGCTCTAGCCACTAAATCTTTTATTCTTGCAGCTCCATCAAGCAAACTATATTCAGTATGTACGTGTAGGTGTGTAAATGCCATTCGCGTTCTCCTTTTAAAAAATTCTTATTTTATATTTTATCATATTTTCATGCATTATAAAAAGAGATAATAAAAAAAGTACAAATAACAGAATCTAATGTGCTGTTACTGTACTTTTTTAAATGGGTAAGAAATAATGTGATTTTCAAATTATGTATTTATTAATTGCGAACTTCTGGAGTAATTACATTTACACATCGTGTTATTTTTAATGAATTATCTACAGAAAATCTATCATTTAAAAATTTATTAGGTATTTCAATATTATACATCATAGCTATTTCTACCTTTTGAACGCTATCAGAGTCCTCATTTAAATATAAGGAAGTCTCCTTATCCAATTGTTCATATAGCACTGTATTTCTCATCTGTTCAAAATCCCTTTTTGATTCATCCGATAGTACAAGGCTAACTATTCCCATTGATTTTTCTTCGTCAATCCAACTATATCCCTCAAATTTTAAGGAAGGAAATAAACTGTTAAGATTATTTTTCTCAGCAATGCAGGCTACATCGTATTCTAGCTTTGTACCCAACAGCTCCTTTTCTCCATTAAAACCCTTTATTACTCCAACATCATTGTCATTTTCATTATGTAGGTCATAGGTGATTCTTAAAATGCAGTCATCTGTTACTATGTCCTCCAATGCAATTCTTTGGTCTTGTATCATATATATTTCACTTGCTTCAGTCAACAGCTTGTCCGACGTTGCTTTAACATATTGTTGTCCACATTCTTCATTTCCTGCTCCAGTAAGCATAATGCAGATAATACCTACAAGTCCCAAGCAAAGAAACTTGTATCCCCTCTCTGTTTTATTCCTTTCCATAGCTATCCCCCTAATTACCTTTACATTAATGTCTACATTTTAATTATGGGCTAGTCCTATATACACATTCAACCATTTATGTTCCAAATTTTCTATCATATTGCGACATTTTATATTTTAAAAGTTAATAATTCTCTGTTACCCTACATTCTCTAACACTCTATTAATTACCAAGCATTTTATTAATTATCTTATATTTTATTAATACCTTACATTTTATTAATACCTTACATTTTATATAAAACCCAAAACATTAAAAAAGCTGCCCCTTTTCAGGAGCAGCTCTTGTCTATTCATTATATTTTTTATATAATTGCAACCTGTATACATAAGAATGCAATTGAGAACGCAACTAGTATACCCATTAGAGGCATAACAAATTTTAGATATTTATCATAATTTACCTGTACCATTTCCAGTACAACTAATACTAGGCCTGTAGGTGTAACAAATCCCATTGTTCCTTGACCAAACATATAAGCTGAAATAACAACTTCTCTAGGAACTCCAACAGCATCTGCAAGAGGCGCCATAATTGGAATTGAAAGTACAGCCAATCCTGATGATGAATTGATAAAGAAACCTAGGATTATGTAAATGAAGTACATTACTATAGCAAAGGCATAAGGGCTCATACCTTCTACCCATCCTGACATTGTGTTAAGTAAAGCATCAGATACTAGACCATTATCTAAAACACCGTTGATAGATCTGGCAACACCGCAAATAAGTGCTACACCAATCATATCTCCTGCACCAGCTAAGAATTCATTAACCATTTCTCTTTCAGTAAAGCCTAAGATGATACCCATGATAATAGCTGAAACTAGGAATAGTCCAGTCATTTCGCCAAACCACCAGCCAAGCTTTACTACGCCATATACCATTACTACAAAAGTAAGGAAGAACTGAACAAGGATTATTTTAAACCTTGTAGTAAGTTCCGGTACTTCAGCTTCGCTACAGTATTTATTTTCAATATATTCTTTACTTTCTAATATTAATGACTTCTGTGGGTCTTTTCTAACCATGCTTCCGTATCTCATAACATATACGATGCAGATTAAAGTACCTACTACTAAAGCTGCTGTTCTAAAGGCCATACCTTCCATGAAGCTGATGCCTGCAGCATTTGAAGCTATTACTGCAGAGAATGGATTTACTGTTGAGCACATAGTACCGATACAAGAACCAAAGTATACAGCAGCAATGCCTACTAATGCATCGTATCCTGCAATAACAAAGATTGGAATAACTACAGCATAAAGTGCAACTGTTTCTTCAGCCATACCAAAAGTAGTACCGCCCAATGAAATAAGTATAGTAATCAGAACAATAAGTATATATTCTTTTCCTTTTGTTACTCTGGATAATGCTCCCATACCTGCAGAGAATGCTCCAGATTTGTTCAAATATGCCAACATTCCGCCCAGTACAAAGATAAACAAACTGATGTCAATTGTATCATAAACACCGTTTACCAATGCCAGAACACCATCTGTAAATCCTTGAGGGTTCGATTCAATCGCCTCATAGCTTCCCGGAATACCTATTGGCTTATAGATACTTCCGTCAAGGAATAAGTTCAATTGTGCCTTGATGCTTAGCTCATCAAGAGTCGCTTGATTTGCTTCCATTGATGTAACACTTCCATCTGGTGCAGTGATGTCAAACATTCCGGATGACTCATTGTAAAGAAGTTTTGAATAAGAACCAGTCGGCATAAAGTGTGTTCCAATTGCGGCAATAATTAAAATAATAAATAATACCGTAAATGCCGAAGGGAATTGGCGTTTTTTCTTCTGCTTCGCCGGAGATCCCTGCTCCATTAGATTTTTCTCTTCCATTTTCTCTCTCCTTAAAGTTATAAATTTCTCAAAATTTACTAGTGCATTAAGTATTTTATCATTTTTGCACCATTCTTCAATGGTTTTTATGAAAATAACTCAAATTCAGAAAAATTTGTTTTTTAGCACAATTGCGACGATAATTTATAGTTTTTTATACTACAAAATATAGGCAATCTCCTACTATATTACCTTAAAGAGTCATCTTTTAATTTCGCCACTTCCCAAGGCATAATATCTCCATCTTCTTTTAAATGCTCCAAGATGTCAGAAATACCCTCACCCGTGTACGCACTGATACAAAATATTTTTTCACAGCCTGCCAATCTGAGCCACTCTTTAGCCTGCTCAACATCTGCATCTTTATGGTCAATTTTCGTTACTATTCCAATTACTTCTCTGGTCGCTATAGCGCATACACATGGTGGATAAAGAGAATATGGTTCAATTGCACTGATCAATAAACCAATTACATCTGCCTCATATGAAAATATGGCTAAAGCTCCCCCTAGATTTTTTGTTTCCGCATATTCTCCGGGAGTATCTATTATCACATCGTAAAAGTTTACATACTGTGTTTTATGATATGTAATTGTTTCTCCCTTAAGAGCCTGAGTCAAAGTGGTTTTACCCGCTTCACTACGTCCAAGAAGCATAATTTTTCTCATATTTTTACCTTCTTGTTATTTTGCAAACAGCAAATTCTAGCTCGTCTTTAAAATATGATACAATTTCATTTATTGAAGTTTCTACTTCTGAAAGTCTTCCCGTAATAATTAGTGTCCCACTAAACCTGTCCACAAATCCTAAATAAACATCCCCTGATTTTATAGCTACATCACTGGCGATTACAGCCGATTCCGGAGGTGTAACATTAAGTATTCCAATGGCAGAATTATCAAAATCTATATCCGGATTTAGTCCCAGTTTTTTATAAACTATAGGTCTTGGTCCCCCTATAATATGTGCCAATGATATTTGCTTTCCAGGAACACTTTCCTGTATTATTCTCAATCTTCCTTCTGAATCCTCTGGTAATAATTCTCTTATATCCATAAAAATCTCCTGTTTCAAAAATATAATAATGTTAATAAAATATATAATATTGTTAACCAACTATATAACAATGTTAATCAACTATATAATTCTTTATTAGTTAACGGATATTATAACACTTTTCACCTTATTTCTCCATATGAATTAGAAAACATTTATAAATTACCATATTGCAAAAATTTATATTTGCTTAATGGCAGGATATATTTTTAAATACTTATTGTACAATTCAAAATACGTATTACTGTTCAATTTGTTTAGTTTATATATAATGCATTTGTCGTCTTGCTTTAATGCCTTTAAAAAATTATCATATGGCTGTATCTTTTTTTCCGATGCCATGACAATTGCTGAGATTGCAATTGCAGGAAGTATATCAGAGTTGTTGTACACATAAATGTCTCTATCTAATACGTCTGCTAAAATTTGACACCATATAGGGCTTTGTGCGCCTCCCCCTATCAAAGAAACCTTATTTATGGCTTTATCTAATTTATTCATTGTCTCCAGCCCCTGCCTTATGGACATTGCTACACCTTCTAAAGTAGCTCTAGCCATATCACTTCTACTTGTGCTTGCAGTTATCCCTATAAAGGCTCCTTTTATATTACCATCCATAATAGGAAATCTCTCACCTAATAAATATGGTAAAAACATCACTCCTCCACTGCCTACCTCGCTATGTGAAATAACGTATTCTAAGTTTTTATGCTCATCTTCATCTTTGGAAAAAATATTTTTAGCCCAACTATATACATTGCCTGCATTTAACAACGGAACTATGTTTATGTTAAACCCTTTGTTCACAGCTGGTAAATTAAATACGCCCTCCATACTCACCGTTTCCCTTGATAGCACGGCAACCCACCCCGAAGTGCCTAGGTTTATACTTATATCCCCACTATCAGTAATCCCGCTGGCCAATGTAGTTGCACCGGCATCACCTGTTCCCACGTAAACCTTAACACCTAATGGCAAGCCGGTCTGCTCATTGGCATCTATTGTAACATAGCCCGCTATTTCCTCAGGATAAAGGATATCCGGAAAGTGTTCTAACAGGTTGCCTGACTGCTCAATAATCTCTCTGCTCCAAAGTTTGCTATTAAACACCATAGCACCGGAAGTAGCACATGAGACTACATCCGAGCAAAACTTACCCGTCAATTTATAAATCAAATAATCTTTTGGACTAATGAGAATCTTATGTATCCGTTTATATATCTCAGGATAATTGTTTTTAATCCAAAGTGCCTTACAGATTGGTAACGATCCATCAAAGTTGTTTTTTGTTATAGCATAAATCTCACTTAATCCAATTTTTCCGATTATTTCTTTTGCCTCTGCCTCTGCTCTTGCATCTGAATAAAGGATAGAATTCATAAGGTTACGACCATCTTTATCAACAAGAATGGTATTTTGCATTTGACCACTAAAAATAACACTGACAATCTCTTTATCCTTATCTGTATTTTTATTAAGCTCACTGACCAACCGCCTTGATACCTTACAAAACGTTTCAAACCATTCTATAGGGCTTTGTTCCTTATGCTCAGAGCCTCCATCCTTAAGTTTATCTCCCCCATATATGGTTGAAATTTGTAGAGAGCAGCTGTGTAGTATTTCCCCGTACTCTGATACTAATGCGCCCTTTAAGGCTGTAGTTCCTAAATCAAATGTAGCTATATAGTCCATAGTAATCACCCTCTCCAGTATTTGTTTGGCAGCTATAATTAATATATTTATAGATTTGGCTATTCATAAATTTGGCTATTGATAGATTTTACTATTCATAGATTTTACTATTCATAGATTCATCTATTATTTCTGTCGAGTTTCTGTAAAATAACTGCAACAATAATTATTGCTCCGGTAATTAAATTCTGCATATATGTAGGCATTTGAAGTATTGTAAGCCCATTTGCCAGGATTCCTAATATTGCCGCGCCTATAACAGTTCCTTGTATGTTTGGCACCCCACATTTAGATACTGTACAACCAATAAAAACTGCTGCATATGTCTGCAAAAAATAACCATCACCGGCAGTTACATTGGCAGAACCCAGTCTAGATGCTATAAGGATTCCTGTAAATCCAGCCATTGTAGCGCATAATGAAAAAGCAATTATCTTGTACTTTTTGACATTAATACCGGAGATTTTAGATGCCTCTTCATTCCCACCAATTGCATATAATTTTCTTCCTATTACCATCCGTTCCATCATAAAGTAAAATACAAGAATACCTACCAACATTAAAATTGATAAAATGGGAACTCCTAATAATTTTGCCGTACCCATGTATGAAAAACTCTTAGGAATGTTTTGAAACACTGTGGAGCCTCCCGTTAAGCGAAAAATAATTCCAGTAATAATGGTGCTCATTCCCAAAGTCGTTACAAAGGACAAGACGCCGAACTTTGCTACAATTAGCCCATTTATCATACCTATAGCACTGCAAATTAATAGCGGAAATGCAAAACATAAAATTATTGGAAACCCATTCGCAGCCATTATTGTAGACATTATTCCGCCTAAACTTGCCATACTACCAATGGACAAGTCGAATTCATTTATGCTCATTACCATAGTTGCTCCCATGGAAATAATCACAAGTAAAGATATTTGTCTGGTAATATTGATAAAATTGCCTAACGAGCAGAACGAATATGGTCGCAGAATACTGAATATTGTTACCAGTATAATTAACGCAAGAAGCGTTCCATAGCTATTGAAAATCCTTAGGTTTAATGTTAATTTACTCATTGATTGATAACCTCCATCAATTTTTATAGCAGAGCTTAAGTATATCTATGGGATTTATCCCTTTATTTTCTAATGTTTCTTTTGTTACACCATTTGACATCACCAAAATGTTATCAGCTATCTCAAGTAATTCATTAATATCCGAAGATACCATAACTATTCCGCATCCCTCTTCTGCTTTTTGTCTTAATAGTCTATGTATTTCAGCTCTGGTTCCAATATCCACTGCTTGGGTAGGTTCATCACAAAGGAGAATTTTTGGGTTTTGTATAAGACTTTTTGCAAATACTACTTTCTGTTGATTCCCTCCCGATAATTCTAAGATGTTTTGATTTAATCCAAGCATTTTTATATTTAGTTTTTTAGATATTTCTGAAACCTTTTTGTTTTTTACCTTACTTTGTATTACGCCATACTTAACATCTCTATCTAAGTCAGAAAGGCATATATTATCTAACACACTTGCATTGCTAATAAGTTCTTTTTCAATTCTTTCTTCACAAATTAAGGTCATTTTGAGATTCAAGGATATGCTTGGGGTTATTTTCTCTAGCATTTTTCCCCTGACAACAATATTGCCTGACAAAATAGGTCTGTATCCGTATATGCTTTCCAGTAGTTCACTTCTTCCACTTCCGGCTAAACCATATATTCCAAGAATCTCATTTTTATGAACCACTAAGGATGCATCTTTAATTCTCCCATCCTTAGAGAAAAGGTGTTCTGCTCTCAGTATTTCATTGCCAATATCCTTGCTTTTCTTTACAGCTTTATGCTCATATTCATCTGTCATTAAATCAATCAATTTATGTTTGTTTATTTCTGATGTACATACGCTACCGGAGATTTCTCCATTTTTTAATACGGTTATTTTGTCAGTAAGCTTAATTATTTCTTCTAAACGGTGAGAAACATATATTATAGCTATACCTTTTTTTCTAAGTTTTCCTATTAGATTAAACAGAAAGTTTGATTCTTTCTCTGTTAAACAGGCTGTTGGTTCATCCAAGATTAATAATTTACAATCATACATCATGGCTCTGACAATCTCTAAGCATACCTTCTGTGAGGGCGTCAACGTTGACGCTACAGACGATAAATCTATACTTATGCCTAACTCTTGCATTAAAGTATTGACCTTACGTTTCATGTAGTCCCAATCAATTATGCCAAGCTTAGTCTTGTACTCTCCTCCCAGAAAAATATTTTCCAGTGCATTAAAGGTTGGTATAAGTGTTCTATTTTGATGTATTACAGTTATTCCTGTACCCTGACTTTTGGCTGGGGTTGAAATATCCACTTTCTTATTTTCAAAGTATATTTGTCCTGTTGTCATAGAGTAAACCCCTGCTAATATTTTTATTAATGTAGATTTACCCGCACCGTTTTCTCCCACAATCCCATGCACTTCTCCCTCTTCAATTGATAAGCTTATATTTGACAAGGCATACACACCGTTAAACTCTTTACTTACGTCCTCTATTTGTAGTACCAACTCACCACTCCTTATTTATTACCTACTGGGTTATAAGCTTTGCAGGGGCGTACAATTCTCCTAATTGCATATCCTCTCCCTTAAAGTACTTTTCCATCTCCTGAACCACAAGCTTTGACATTCCTGAGAAGTCCTGTTCTACCGTTGCCTTAAGTGGAGAGCCCTCCTGAATTAGGTTTATAGCTTGTTCGTTTCCATCAACGCCCGTTACAACGATATCTGTTCGATTTGCCTCCTTCAATGCCTGAGCAGCACCAATAGCCGGTTCGTCCCAAGCCGCAAAAATCGCTGTAATATCACCTTCCTTTGGATTTGCAATCAATAAATTTTCAACAGTTTGCCTTGCATCCTCAATGGGCTTTTCCGCACCAATATGCTGTTCTGTTATAAGCTTTATATGGCTGTTTTTCTTTAGTAAATCGTCAAAGGCCTCACATCTTTTTACAACTCCTGGATGTGGTCTATGAGTAAGTGCTACTACATTTCCCTTTCCTCCCATAATATCGTTAAATAAGTACTCAACAATTAAAAGGCCCATTTGATAGTTATCGCTTGTCGCATTCATTTTCATACCTTCAATGAGTCCACTATCACATCCAAACACGGGTATATTATTTTCAAATGCAGATTGTAGCTGAATCTCAATCTGATTTGGGTCAACACTAACAAGTATAATTGCATCTGTTTTTGCTGCTACTACATCTTCAATTCTACTGGCAAGAGCCGCAAAGTCATTATTTGTATTTATTACATTTACATTAGCGCCCGCTTCTCCTAAACCTTTTTTTAGTTCCTCAACCATAATATTTGTGGTGACAGAGCCTAAATAAGGTGTCATGATTGATATGCTTTTTCCGTTAATACTTTTTTGAGAGTTGCTCTCATTATTATTTCCGCAAGCTACCATTCCTGTGATTAATAAAAGAATAAAGCACAATATTAATAACCTTTTCATATTTTCTCCTTCCTCCCTGAATATATCTTTTATTATTGGTTTATTTCATCTTTCATTGTTTTTACAAATTGGTAAATGTGCTCACCTGCGTGTTCTCCGTATTGCTCTATTATCTCTACTATAGCACTGCCCACTACTACTCCATCGGAGTATTTAGATATGTCCCTTGCTTGCTTAGGTGTGCTTATTCCAAACCCAACAGCTATTGGAATTTGTCTTTCTTTTCTTATATTCTTAGTAATGGCTTTTATGTCAGTTTCAATTTCTCTTCTAACTCCGGTAACACCCATGGAGGAAACTATGTAGATAAAACCTTCAGCATTTTTTGCTATCTTCTTAATTCTTTTTTCTGAATTTGGCGCAATCAATGAAATCACATCCACATTATATTTTTTCGCATAAGGTTCTATCTCTTTCTTCTCTTCAAAAGGCAAGTCAGGGACAATGATTCCGTCTATCCCTACCCGCTTACATTCCTCAAAAAATTTCTCATATCCAAAGTTATGGACAGGGTTTAGATATGTCATAAATACTAATGGAATGTCTGTTTTCTCTCTAACACGTTCAACCATTATTAATAGTTTATCTATGTTAGTCCCCCCGGCTAAGGCTCTAATGTTAGCAGCTTGTATAACCGGTCCTTCTGCTACAGGGTCTGAAAATGGGATTCCTATTTCAATTAAGTCTGCTCCGGCCTCTGCCATCCTTAATATATATTCATAACAAGATTCCAAATTAGGATCCCCACCTGTTATAAATCCAATAAATGCTTTTCCATTATCAAATGCTTTTTTTATTCTATTCATGTAAATTCACCCCTCTATATCTAGCAATTGCCGCCACGTCTTTATCTCCTCTTCCGGATAGGCAAACAACAATTACATCATCCTTATTCATTTTTGGTGCTAGCTTTTTAACTTGTGCTACTGCATGTGCACTTTCGATTGCACAAATAATTCCCTCTGTTCTTGCCAAATATTCAAATGCATCTACGGCTTCTAAATCTGTTATTGATACGTATTCTGCCCTTCCTATATCATATAAATTTGAATGCTCCGGCCCTATTCCCGGGTAGTCTAAACCTGCAGATATTGAGTACACCTCTGCAATCTGTCCATGATTGTCTTGGCAAAAATACGATTTCATTCCGTGAAATATTCCTAAAGTCCCCTTGGAAATGGTGGCTGCATGAAAACTTGTATCAACTCCCTTTCCTGCTGCTTCACAACCAATGAGCCTCACGCTTTCATCCGCAATAAAGTTATGAAACATTCCCATGGCATTACTCCCACCACCAACGCAGGCTACAACTGCTGTTGGTAATTTTCCTTCCCTTTCAAGAATCTGCTCTCGTGCTTCCTTGCTTATAACACTTTGAAAATCCTTAACAATCATTGGAAAAGGATGTGGTCCTACCACTGAACCTAAAACGTAATGTGTATCATGAATTCTACCAACCCATTCTCTCATCGCCTCATTTACTGCATCTTTTAAAGTTCTTGTTCCTGTTTTAACTTTGTTTACCTTAGCTCCCAAAAGCTCCATTCTGTATACGTTAAGCGATTGCCTTACAGTATCTTCCTCACCCATAAAAATCTCACATTCTAACCCTAGAAGTGCTGCTGCCGTTGCTGTTGCCACACCGTGTTGCCCTGCCCCTGTCTCCGCTATAACTCTCATCTTCCCCATTTTTTTTGCCATCAGCACCTGTCCCAAAACATTGTTTATCTTGTGTGAACCCGTATGATTTAAATCTTCTCTTTTCAAGTAAATTTTTGCTCCATTTAAATCCCTTGTCATTTTTTCGGCAAAGTATAAAAGTGAGGGTCTACCCGCATATTCTGCCAGCAATGAATTTAACTCACTATTAAAGTTTTCATCTTGTTTATAGTGCTCATATTGTTTTTCAAGATTATTTATCTCGTTCATTAATACTTCTGGGATATATTGCCCACCATGAATACCATATCTTCCTTTTAACATCTGCTACCTCCATAATAAATGCGTTTGTAATTCCTCTCCGACTGAAGCGGGGGATTTCTGTATAGGCCTTGCGCGCCGTATCGTAGATACGGGCAGGGCACTAAAAAATCCGTCCATGACATTATAAAAATGTCAAGGACGGATTATCTCCGCGGTGCCACCTTGATTTAGGCATATATAGCCCACTCTCGTCAGAATACTAACATATTCCCGGCAACTAACGTATGCCTTACGTCGCAGAATACTCAGCATATATTAATATACTTTTGACTGCGCCCTCCGTGGTCCATTTAACAAGCTGCGTTCTGCCGGATTCTCATCCCCCCGACTCTCTGTAAGTGCACGATTTGTTTTTATCTCCACATCAACGGTTTCTTTATTTAATTTACAAGTAATATATCACAGGCATTTTTGTGTGTCAACACAAATTTAACTATATTTTTATATATTTTTTAACAATATATTAATATTAAAAACTTATTAATTTGTTTTTATGCTTTAATTAACCATATCTATTTTAATAAATCCATGTCTTTTTTTGATAAATCCATGTTTGTTATTGGCACCTCTGCTCCTTATAATAATTCAGGAATATTCAGCAGTAAGGCAATTGCATGATTTATTATCTCAGGTGTTCTATAATACAGATCCTCTTTGTACACTCGTTCCGTAAGCTTATGAAAATCCTTCCCCCAAGGTCCTATATTAATGCATGGCATTGATATTTCTTCAATATGATGAGCAGGGATTGAATAAAATGAGCCAAACAATGGCATATACTTCTTTAAAGACTGAACAATTGAGTGGCTATCTTTTATGCTAGAATAACTCAAATCCGAAATTCCTGTATAGAAATTTTCTAATTCATATATCTGGTCAAACCTTTCCTTACAAAACTCCGTAAGTGTCTCAGGGAGCTTCTTTATATCAATATTGATGTTATCATAATAAATATTTGACACATTAGGATAATAAGGAGGAACTAAACCATAAATTACCCTTGGAGAAATATCGTTAATATATTGATAAACAAAATCCACTAGTTCAAAGTTACACTCTATTATGGTGCTTTTCCCCTCTTTAAGTTCCTGTTTTGTATTGTCTAGCTTATCTTTATAAACGCTTCTAAATTCATCACCATAATTTAATAAAGCCTCTCTATATAACTCAGAAAAGGAAATAACATTAGCCTTCCAGGGCAATGTACTGGATTCTAGTTTCTTTACCTTCAAAAACTCTTGGTATTTAGTATTCATTTCTATTAAAATTTGCTGGAAGGATTCATGACAAATCACTTGGACTTTCTCCATTATTTGTTGAGGTGTACGATTAAAGGTAAGTATACTAAAGCATCCTGACACTGCTAGAGGCATTGAAACATCATATTGTTTCTTATTATCCTTTAAATATAGCCAAGTAGGTGGTGGAGCCATTTCATTTTCAATTTCATCACTGAATTCTAAGTTTAACTCTGTTCTTCTGATTATTTCACTCATAATACTTAGAGGATTTAACCCCTCAAACACCTTTCCAATATGGGATAAATAACCTCTAACATATATAAATGGCATCATCTTCCCCACTGTTCCCTGAGAAAAAACACCAATTTCATTATTTTTTCTTTGATGAGGTTCAGAATTTATCATCATCTTATAGTTCAAATGGTATTTATCTTTCAGCTGTTTTAGAAGGCTTACTGCAGCTCGCATTCCCGCAGAGAGATTTTCTTCGTCAGGAACTGCAATAACAATTACATTTCCCGTAAAATCTTTAATTTTACTATATCTCTCTAGTAATGCCAATTGAATTGCTCCACCGCCCTTCATATCGCATACTCCTCTTCCGAATAAATAGTCACCACCTATTAAATCCGCCCTTGCCTCTTGCTGTAAGGAATCCTTTATCTTTAAAAGATTTTGCTCAAGAGCTTTTGGGGAAAAAGCATATGGCTTTAGTAATTTATAATCTTCTACTTCAACAACATCATTGTGGTGAATAAGAACAACTGTATCCTCACCCTTTCCCTTGACCATTCCAAATGATACCGCTCTATTAAAGGGGTCATCTTCAATCTGGTAATTACCGTAATACTCTGGATTTTGCTTGAAATAGTCAATATTAGAGAAATACTCCATTAAAAATATTTCAGCATCTTTTTCTCTCTCAGTAAAAGTAAAGCTTTGTGCCTTTATATATTTTAATAATATATCTTCAATATTTTCTTCAATATGCTCTAACACCATCTGATTTTTGCTATTCATAAATGCACTACCTTTCATATTTTATCGGGATTATATCACATAAGAAAAAACCTGTATGTAGTAAACTTATATAAATATATATCTATATATTTATTTATTAATTTATATTTATTTATTAATTTATATTTACCTATAAAATATACAAAAACAAAGAACTTAGAATCATAATAATTCTAAGTTCTTTGTTATAAGCGATACCCGTGACTAAACATAGGTCGCCCTACAATATTTCTTTATTAAAATGTCCTCTTGTATCTGATTCTTTATTAAAAACAGCTTTATTTGTACCGCCATTTAATTTGATTAAGGCTCTATTTATGATTTTCTCCACTTGCTCCTTTGATTCAGTTGTAAAATTTAATCTGAATGCTTCAATTCCTTTTATACTGTGTAGCTCATCTAAAAGGTTCAATGTCTTACCATTAAGTATAGTCATTGTACAATCCTCATGAGAAATAATCGGGAATGTTCCATGCTCATCTTTTAGCTCATAGCTGGATTTTTTGCAAATTCCGCATTGATCCATTTTTTTTAGCGGACAATATTTCGTAAACAATAAAGGAGCCTTGCCGTAAACAATCATTTCAAGCGCAGGATATCCTTGGTTTTCTTTATAATATGAATTAATCAGTTCTTCAATTTGACTCTTATTCAATTCATAAGATAGGGTTACTCGTTTGGCACCTAATTTATATAATTCATAGCAACTAGTTGAATTAACCACATTTAAAGAATAATCCGTAACAAAAGGATTAGTTTTTCTGTAATGGTAGACTCCACCATATCCTCCAATTAGCAACTGCCCTTCTTTTTCCTTATAATCGTTCTGATTTCTTCTAACCACGTTTTCAAAATAAATTTCCTCAATTCCACAGTTTACGCAAGCTTCATACTGTTCCCTAGTGGTTACAGACGCCGTAAGGTATGGTTTTTCAGGTGCAAAGCTTATTTTTTCTTTTTCTTTTAAGGCTTTGGTTCTTTTCCTTTGGCTGTTAAGCTTCAAGTCATATAACCTCTGTACAATGTCTCTTCTTGCAGCATTTAAAAGTTTAGCCGGAATAAATGCATTGTATTCCTCAAAATCTACCTGATTAAGTTCAAATATTGTATCATTTAACCTTGAAAATTGCTTTATTACCTGGTCTTTCGTAGTTGGATTATTAATGGCTACCCCCAGTAACTCCTCACTCTCATATAAGTAATTAAAGCCTAATCCCGATCCATCTATAACAAGTTTTGAATCCGGATATGCGTACACTCTAATATCTAGTTTAAAGCGTTTAAATTCTTTTTCCAGTGATGATTCTAACTCTTTGTAGTAGGAGTAATCCTTTGTTATATATACTAAATCACCCTTAGATATTTTTTCTTTGATTTTGATATAGCACACATCATCTGCTTTATTGATTAGGTTACCCTCTTTATCATACAGTTTTACTACAGTTAAATTAATATCCTCCTTGTTATGACTTATCCTGATAATATCATTTTGATTTAAAGTACGTGTAAGTGTTATTTCATACATATCTTTATAAATCTTGCTGATTCTACCAATTTCATAACCAAAGTTATTTGCTCTTAAAATGTTTGTAATATCATTTTTATCTTCGTGAAACAAATACCCCTTAGTAAATGTTCTGTTAAATGTTTTACTTAGATTTTCCTTATCTTCTTTGGTTATATTATCATCTAAGGCCATGCGATATTTTGATACAACATTAGCAACATATGCAGGCTCTTTCATTCTACCCTCTATCTTTAAGGAATCAACTTCTTTTAAATCATTGATATAATCTATTGTATTTAAATCCTTAGTAGATAAAATATAGCTTTTTCCTAAAGATGTTTCTGTAGTCTTATTTATTAGCTCATACTCCTTACGACATGACCCTACACATCTTCCACGATTTCCGCTTCGATAGCCAATTAATCCGGACATAAGGCAGTTTCCAGAATAAGATACACATAGGGCTCCGTGAACAAAAATTTCTAAAGGTATTTTAGCTATCTTCTTTATCTCTTTTACTTTTTCAATTGGAACTTCTCTGGAAAGAACGACTCTTTTAGCACCAAGTTCTTTAAATAATAAAGTTCCGTCTAAATCATCTATTCCCATCTGAGTTGAGCAATGAGCTTCCATATCAAGAAAGTTATTAACTATAAAATTAAAAGCTGCCAAATCCTGAACTATTATCCCATCAACACCGATTTCATTTAATTGGTGCATCTGCTCCTTCATCTCTTCAATTTCATTTTCAAAAACAATGGTGTTCATTGTTACATATATTTTAACATTCCTCAGGTGAACATACATAACAGCTTCTTTTATCTCTTCTAAGTCAAAGTTAGATGAGTATGCACGTGCACCAAATTTTTGCATCCCTAAGTATATCGCATCACAGCCATTAGAAATTGCGGCCTTTAAGGCCTCCATATTTCCTGCCGGTGCCAATAATTCAGTCATTTTCCCCTCCATTCTACTCTCTGCTCTCTGCTCTTCTGAAAGTGTTACAAACCGATTGCAGAGCTTCTCTATTTATACTATTTTTGTTTTTTTCTTTAATACAGGCCTTATCTAATTTATCAAAAAACCTTATCAAAAGCCTAAGAGGCTTGTCTAAATTCACTACAGTATAATAACAATTCACAATGCAAATCACAAGAAAATTTGCTAAAATAATGAAAGCTGTTTAAGCATATTAAATACTGCTACCTAAATAAATAATTAATTAATTAAAATAAAAAAACTCTAAACCCATCATTTTTACGAGTTTAGAGTTATTTTCATGGAGGCGGCACCCAGATTTGAACTGGGGAATAAAAGTTTTGCAGACTTCTGCCTTACCACTTGGCTATGCCGCCATATGCCAGTTAACAACTGACAGTAAAATTGGCTAGGGTAGAAGGATTCGAACCTTCGCATGATGGAATCAGAATCCATTGCCTTACCGCTTGGCGATACCCCAACATCTAATAAATTTACTTTTATGGGGTGGGTAATGGGATTCGAACCCACGAATGCAGGAGCCACAACCCTGTGTCTTAACCACTTGACTATACCCACCATATTGTGTAAGCTACATTTTTTTAAAAAAAATGGCGACCTGGATCGGGCTCGAACCGACGACCTCCAGCGTGACAGGCTGGCATTCTAACCAACTGAACTACCAGGCCATAATCCAAAATATAGCTTGAATTTTATTTGGTGGGCGTAATAGGGCTCGAACCTATGACCCTCTGCTTGTAAGGCAGATGCTCTCCCAGCTGAGCTATACGCCCAAATAAAATGGTAGCGGCGAGTGGATTCGAACCACCGACCTTCCGGGTATGAACCGGACGCTCTAGCCAACTAAGCTACACCGCCACAATGTTTTCAGCACTTTGCGCCGTCAACATTTAATATATTACCACCTACAGTAAATAATGTCAACAGATTTTTTTATAATATTTTATTGTTTTTTGTCGTTTTTATTTCAGCCATAATTTACCGTTGATATTTCAACACTTTAACAGTGTCAACTTTTAAATCAGCATATCTTATTATTTACAAAATCTAATAAATAATACTAATTTTTTATTTTAAATTATTATTTTTTATCTAAAAAAAATTTTAAAATAAATAAAATTATTACACCTAAGCTGCGTGACAAAGGATATATTAATGCAATTTTTTTTACATTATACCATTTTTTATCAATTTCCTCATTTATTTTTTTATAAATATTTTTATAAGTATTCTTATTAATTTTCTTATAAGTATCCTTATTAATATTCTTGTCAATATTTATAAAGTTATAATTATCAAAAAGCAAACACTAAATATGGTAATAAGAATAGGAATATTATCTTTTTCTTTTATTCTTATTTCAAATTATTATTTCACACCTCATACATTCAAAATTATTATTACTGTTAATAATTTTAATAAAAAAACCGCTATAAGCGGTTATAAAACTTTATTTATTCTTTTAAAGAGTTCTCTAGTTTTTGTTTGGAACCTTGTCAATTGTTGTAAATATAATTACAGCCCCTATACCTGTGACAATTGTGGCAATCATATTTAATAATGTGGCACCACTTATATCCAGTATTACTCCACCAATTAGATTTGCAATAACCGAAGTAACCGTGATTGTCATAGTAAATAATGCCTGACCTTTTACAGCCTCTCCCTTTCTCATTATCTCATCAATAAAGTGCACCATAGCTGGAAGAAAAAGTGCAAATGAAAATAGCTGGAGCAACTGAGCTGCAAAAATCATAGGTACTGACTGAGCTAAAAAGCAAGCTCCTATTTTTAAGGTAAAACAAACCGAGGCAACTTTTAGCATTAGCTGGCAACTAAACTTAGTCTTTAACCAGTCAAAACAAAACATTGTTGGTATTTCCAAAAAAGCCATAACAGCAAAGATTCTTCCCATATCCTCACTGTTCCCGCCAACATTTGATACAATCTGCATCATAAAACTATTTAATATCGCATTACTAAAAAAGATACCTAATATTCCTATGTTTACTATCATAAAGATTTTATTTCTTTTTACAAATGCTACTAAGTTAATTTCCTCTACATTCTGCTCCTCTATTGCATTTGTCTGATATATCACTTCTTTCGTCGTTTCCTTTGATTTATTGAAGTGAAATTTAGTTAAGGCAAGACTTATTAGCAGTAGAAAAAGAACAATTTCTCCTGTAATAGGCAAGACAGCCACCCCATGTATTTCTACAAAGGTCCCCAAAATCGCACATAATATTGAATATGCTAAAGAGCCCATACTTCTTGCAATACCAAAATTAATATGTAAACCACTTTCTTGTAGCTTAAAACTAAGAGAATTAAATAGTGGTTGTAATACCGTCAACCATGCAACATTCAATACAAATATTATTGATAATGCTATTGATTTATGACCTATGACAAACATTCCAAAAGTCAATAGCATCAACACCAAAGTCATAATCTGGCTAAGTCCTATTATTGACAGTCTTTTGGATCTGTCCGCAATATCTGCCATTATAGGTTGAAGCATTACCGCCACAATATTTCCCACCGCTAATATTACACCAATCTCTGAGTTCGTGTAATTTTTTTCTAAAAGAAAAACTGAAGCAAAACTACATATTACTCCATAATACATCCAGTATGTTCCGTGTATAGACGAGTATTCCATATTCAATAGCTTTTTCATTTATTCTATACTCCTTGTTATGTAGATATAGTTACAAGCAAAGTTTATAATATATTTAATGTTTATATGTTTATATGTCTATATTTTCTTACCTATCAATTTATAACAACGAGATTATTATAGCATAACTTTTTTCAATTTAATTAGATATTTTTTATTTTATATATGCTAATATCATGACTTTAATCATAAAAAACGAGAGGCATATGCCTCTCGTCCTACTCATTTGATGTTGTTCTATTAACTATAGGCTAAACACTGGATTTTGATTAAACCATTTGCATTAATATTTTCAAGAACAGATAATAAACTAATTCTCCTGAACCTTTTCTGCATAAGTGTTATTTACTATTTTGTCATACGGAGCCTTCTCCTTAAGTTCCCCAGCCTGTGTCATAACCTCCTGTAACAAATCAAAAGATTGCTCTTTTAAAACCGGAGTTTTAGACCATGCATCAATATCTTTGTATCTTTGAATAACTGTTGTTAATATCTCCACATCTGTATCCGGGAATGAAGGAGCAACAGTTTCTGCAATTTCCGCAGCACTATGGCTGTCAACCCATTGTTGACCCTTATATACAGCCGATGTAAATCTGTTAATTAAATCTGCGTTCTCATCTATATAGCTTTTCTTTGCAAAATATGCTGTATAAGGAATTTCTCCACTTTCCTCTCCTATGGATGCGACTATGTAGCCTTTTCCTTCATTTTCAAGCATTGATGCAGTAGGTTCAAACAAAGTAACGTAATCACCGGTACCACTTGTGAACGCACCTGCCATTAATGCAAATTGAATGCTGTTATCTAAAGTTGTATCCTTAGCCGGGTCTATTCCATTCAACTTCATGACATATTCAAGAGTCATATAAGGAACTCCACCTTTTCTTCCCGGCAATACCACTTTACCTTTCACCTTATCCCATGTAAAGTTGTCATCTTTCTCTCTGCTAACTAAGAAAGATCCGTCCTTTTGTGTTAACTGTGCAAATACCTGAGTATAATCCTCTTTGCCTTCATTATAGACATAAATAGATGCTTCCGGTCCTGCAAATCCGATGTCTACATTTCCTGATAATACCGCAGACATAACTTTATCTGCCCCTTGGCCATTTGATAGTTCAATTTCTATTCCCTCATCTTCAAAAAATCCTAAATTTATTGCAGCATATTGTGGTGCATAAAATATTGAATGTGTAACTTCACACACAGTTACCTTTTCAACCTTTTTATCATCTGTAGAAGATGTGCAACCTGCAAGCATAGGCAGTGCCAATACCAACGCTAAGGCTCCACACAAAAATTTTTGATACTTTTTCATATAAAAACCCCTTTCAGTTTTATATTATGCGGACATTAGTAAATACTAATGTCCGTATATTCTCATTACAAATTTTTGTGCAATGACTACTGACTCATACATTAACGCAGCTACTACAGCCAAAATTATTACACTGGCCATTACTAAGTCAAGCTGAAAGACCTGACCGCCATATACTATTAGATAGCCCAACCCCGCTTTTGACACAAGAAATTCTCCTGCAATAACACCCACAAGAGAAAGACCAATATTTATTTTCAACGAATTGAAAAGGGTTGAAATATTATATGGAAATACTATTTTAGTAAAAATCTGAAACTTTGTTGCCCCAAAGGTTGTTGCCATCTTTATATATTCTTTGTCCGTATGCTGAAATCCGTTTAACATCTCAAGGACAGTTACTATCAGAGATATTGCTAAGGCCATAAAGATAATAGCTTCTGTTCCTGCTCCTACAATAATAATTATTACCGGGCCTAAAGCTATTTTCGGTAAACTATTTAGAACTACTAAATACGGCTCACTTATCTTTGCAATGGTATTACTCCACCAAAGAATAATCGCCAAGGCTGTACCTGTTATTACACCAAGTACAAACCCTACCAAAGTCTCATAAACCGTTACTCCTATATGCATTAAAAGCCCGTTTTGCGCCATATTTACATAAGTATTAAATATCCTTGAAGGTTGACTAAGTATAAAGCTATCAATTAGCCCTACCCTAGCTGAAATTTCCCAAAGTGCAACCAGTATTACCAAAAGACCTATCTGCCATGCCAATATAAAACGTTTTTTATTGTTCTCTTTTTTTAAATACAAAAGTCTTTCTTCAGATATTTCTTGCTCTTCTATCTGATTTTGTTTTGATTTACGGAAGGCTTTAAATTTACTCATTCCCACCCAGCTCCTTCCATATATAATTAAAATATTTACTAAATTTAGGATTGTTTCTGCAATTTAACGGCGTCCTATTCTCCATTTCAAAGTTTATATCAAGTACCTCTTTTACAGTGGCCGGTCTGCAACTTAAAATAATAATTTTATCTCCCATACTTATGCCTTCCGGTATATCATGTGTAACCATAAGTGTGGTAATCTGTTCATTTTTTAAGATGCTATACACATCATCCGTAACCGCCAAACGGGTTTGATAGTCTAAAGCTGAAAAAGCCTCATCTAAAAGAAGTATATCGGGATTAATCGCCAAAGTCCTTATCAATGCTGCTCTTTGTCTCATCCCCCCGGAAAGCTGAGAAGGATACTTATCTCTAAATTCATATAGTTCATAATTCTTTAAAAGCTGTATGGCTCTTTCTTTGTTTTCTTTTGTTATATTTTTCTGTATTTCAAGCCCCAACATTACGTTTTGATATATAGTTCTCCATTCAAGAAGGTTATCCTTCTGAAGCATATATCCTATGTGGGGTGAAACCCCATCTATTTTTTCTCCATTAACATAAATTTCACCGGATGTTGGTTTCAACAATCCTGCTATAATAGATAAAAGCGTGGATTTCCCACAGCCACTAGGGCCTACTATGCTGGCAAATTCACCCTTTTCTACTTCAAAACTTATATGTTCAAGTGCTGTTGTTTCACCATTTAGTGCTTGATATTTTTCTTGTATACTTTTCACTTCAAGTACTGCCAAATATATCACCTCTGTATACTCATAATAATCTCTTTATATACTATGACTTTTTTAGTGCAGGGGTGATTGTGAAATGTCTATGTAATACCTTATTTTCTTCTGAGTTACTTGCTAAACACAGTCAAAATTAAGTATTGCTAAACAAAATAAAGACTGAACTTAAATCAGTTCAATCTTTATTATTTAGTAGTTTTTTTAGTGTTTTTTCTAGTGTTTTTTTCTAGTCGTCTTCTCTAGTCGCTTTCTCTAATTGTTTTCTCTAATCGTTTTTCCTAATCGTTTTCTGTAGCTTATATAATTTTATTCTAGATTTGTACTCTTATTAAATATAATTAAAATCTTCAACTTTATCTATACCAAGTATCTTATTATGATACTTTCCAAGTGTCACCAATGATATTATTGCGCCACACAGTGCAAGCAACATATCCCACTGTGTATCCCATATGTCTCCCTGGGTTCCCAAAAAAGCCTCAGCGGCTGTTCCTGTAAGCTTCGCCACTATGAACTCTATTAATTCATAGCCTGCGCTAATAGCAAGGCACATACTTACAACAATATAAAACAACCAAACACCATTCTTTATGACACCCCTTCTGATTAGTACTTCCCTAATAATCATAGCTGGAATAAATCCCTGAGCAAAATGCCCAAGCCTATCGTAATAATTTCTGCTTAATCCAAAAGCGTCCTGAATCCAATCAAAGATTGGCATATCTGCATATGTATAATGTCCTCCAATAATTAAAATTACTGCCTGTACCCAAATTAAACCATAAACCAAATTTGTAAATTGGAATCTAGGATAAATTATTATTACCACCAGTATTCCCAAAATTGCAGGAGTAACCTCTAAAAGCCATGTAAACATATCTTTCGGATTAATTGCAGACCAAGTCAAAATTGCTATTATGCTAATTAGTAAAACTAAATGAACTCTCAAACCATGCCCCCTTATAATAAATCTCTTTATATTGTTATTTAAATATAATATATATGAGATTAATTTTCAAATGCATATATTGGCAAGTTCATTTTTTCTTTTTACTAATACTCAATTATTGATCTGCCCTTAAGTTTTGTATTTGCATAGGTAATTCCTAAACCTACGATTAAAGATTAGGAAAATAATATAAATAATATAATATAAATAATATAAAATAATATAATATAATATAAGATGATATAGCGTAGTATACTCTTATTATATTAATCCCTGTTCCTGTAACCATTCCTTTGCAACAGCCTTAGAAGCTCTCTGTTCAAGGTCCACCTTTGCATTTAAATTGGACATTTCCTCATCGGTCAGCTTGCCTGCCAATGAATTTAAAACTTCTTCCAATTCAGGATACTTCTCTAAGGTATCCATTCTTACAAGTGGTGCCGCATAATAAGGAGGGAAAAAGCTCTGGTCATCTTCAAGAACTTTTAATCCAAATGCAGGGATACGCCCGTCTGTGGCATATGAAACATTAACGTCTGCTTGATCTTCTTTTACGGCAGTATAGCAAAGTCCTGCGTCCATTGCTTTTATTTCCTTAAAGTTTACATTATATACTTGCTTAAAAAAGTCATATCCGTCTGGTCGTTCTAAAAACTCCTGAGTTGATGCAAATACGAAATCCTTTGATTTTGGTCCCAAATCTGTTAGAGTTTCAATGCCCAATTCATTTGCTCTTGACTCTTTCATAGTAATTGCAAAAGTATTATTAAAGCCTAAAGGCTCAAGCCATTTTATATTTTTTTCCTCTTCATATCTTTTTTTCACAAGCTCATAAACTGCATCGGCATCGTTCATTTTTTCTTGATTTAAAACGCTCATTAATGCAGTCCCCGTATATTCCACATAAATATCTATGTCACCTGTCTCTATGGATTTCGCAACTATACTTGAACCTCCAAGGTAAGCTTTTCTTACTACTTTAATATCAGTATTTGCTTCAATCAATTCCGACACTAATTGAACTAAAATATCTTGCTCAGTGAAATCCTTTCCTCCTACAACGACTGTTCCTTCAGTTTTATTACCACAAGCTGATAAACTGAATACCATTACTAGCGATAATAAAATCAATACTAATTTTTTCATTAAAATACTCCTTTACTTCTAAATACATATAAACAAATGTTTATTGTAATCCTTTAGGGGTAACTTTCTTTTCAAAGAACTTTAGTAAATTGTCAAAGAAAATAGCTAATATAGCTGCCGGAATTGCTCCCGCTAATATTAAACTCGGATTGACTGAAGATATTCCTCTAAAAATTAAATCTCCTAACCCTCCGGCTCCTACCAATGAAGCCAGCGTAGCCACACCTATAATCATTACTGTAGCAGTTCTAACACCTGCCATAATAATTGTTAATGACAACGGAATCTCAACCATAAAAAGTATCTGAAATGATGTCATTCCCATTCCTTTTCCTGCTTCTTTAGCTCCTTGATCTACTCCTGTAATACCTGTGTAAGTATTTCTAAGAATAGGTAATATTCCATAAATAGTTAGAGCTACCACTGCGGGGATAAACCCTATACCAAGCAGAGGAATCAAAAATCCCAGCAAAGCTAAGCTTGGAATTGTCTGAAAAACAGCGGCAACACCTATTATAGGGTCAGCTAGTTTTCGGTACCTGGTCAAAAAAATTCCCAAAGGTACAGCTATAAATATTGATAGCATTAAAGATATTAATGTTAAATTCATGTGTTGTCCTAATGCAGTCACAATATCCGGCCATCTCTCTGTAATTGTATTAAAAAATAGTTGAATAGAATTATTCATATATACCTCGTTTCCCTTTTATATATCTAAAAATTGATCTGCTAAAACTTCCATAATGCTTCCCTTTGTTAAGATGCCTTTTAAGCAATTATCATCATCAACTACTGGAAGGAAACCATATTTTACTTGGTTTATAACTTCTACAGACGTTTCAAATTCGTCAGAAATATTAAGAACGGGAATATCTTGAATCATAACATCTTCCATTTTTAAGTTCTTCTCTCTATAATTGTGTACATTCCAGCCTGAAACAATACCTTTATACTTATTTTCATCATCAACAATTACAACACTATCAACCTTATGCTTTTTCATAAGTTTTATTGCCTCTGACAATCCCCAGTCTGGTTTAGATGTGATTGCCTGATGCAAAGCTTCCTTTAAAGTTGGCAAAGTATACACTTTGCTTAATCTATCTTCTCCAATAAAGTTTTTTACAAATTCATCTTTCGGGTGCTTTAATATATTATCAGGACTGTCTATTTGAACAATCTCACCATCTTTCATAATACATATTCTGTCTGCAATTTTCAGTGCCTCATCCATGTCATGGGTAACAAACACTATAGTCTTTTTAATTTTTTCTTGCAGTTTTACTAAGTCGTCTTGTAGCTGTTCTCTACTTATTGGGTCTAAGGCACTGTATGGCTCGTCCATTAATATAATTGATGGCTCAGATGCTAAAGCCCTTATAACCCCTACTCTTTGCTGCTGCCCGCCGCTAAGTTCCTTTGGATATCTATTTCTATAGACCTCCGGGTCCAATCCCACCATATCCAATAGCTCGTCCGCCCTTTTTCTATACTTTTCTGGTTCTTCTTTTTTCAGCCTTAATACTAAAGCTACATTTTCCGCTATAGTCATATGCGGGAACAGCCCAATCTGCTGTATTACATATCCTATATCTCTTCTTAGCACCACAGGATTCTGTTCTTCAACCAAAATATTATTAATATATATTTTCCCTTTAGTAGGGTCAATTAACCTGTTTATCATTTTCATTGTGGTTGTTTTTCCACTTCCACTCGGACCTATTAATACTAAGAGTTCTCCCTCATTTATTTCTAAATTAATATTTTTTAATGCATGAAAACCATCATCATAAATTTTAGAAACATTTTCAAATCTAATCATGTATTACCTCCCTTTTTTACTTATAATTAGTTATACATAAAATACTTATACGCATTTTCTAATTTTTATACAATAGTATTCCGAAATAACGCTTACATCCATCCTTATCCTAAAAATAAAGAGTATAATCTTCTACAAAAACTCGTATGGGGTTAATATTTTGCGTGCTGTTGTTAGTGAACAAAACTAAAGAAGAAATAATTAAAATAAAATATTTAGAAAAAATTATAAACCTTTTGTATTACAAGAAAGCAATAAAACTTATAAATGAATCGTAAAATAATAGTGTGGGATATTAAACATTAGAAGGTATTAGTTAATTATCGATAAAAAGTGATGTCTAAGACTAAAATATATTAGAATTTATAAAATAAATGTGTGTATAAACTTCGATAAAAAATACCATCAGATAGTATTACATAAGATTGACATAAAGCTACAATACTTCCAAGAAATATCCCTTAAGAATATAGCTCTAAAATTGATGTTTGCCTTTAGCAAATTTTAATCCAAAACTTTATTAAATTTGTAATTGGTTATATGAATAAGTAATATCTAAAAATTTACTTATTAAAGATGTTTTGTATTTCAATAGTATCCTGCAATACGTCGAATATATCGCTAATTATTAAATACATATATTATATTTTAATTCATTATACCATATAAATGATGAAAAGTAAACGTTGTATTGGATTAGCCCAATATCTAGGCTTTAATTACAATTATAAAATTGACTTTACTTCTATTATAATTGACAAACTTATTAAGCTTTTCATACGTTACTAAAGTCGAATTTAAAGAGAATCTTAACAGTTTACTAAACAATAAAAAACTTGCAACTATAAAAATTGCAAGTAACCAAAATTTAAACAATCATATCAAAATCAAAATCAATATCAATATCCAGTTCTTCATACTTTGATTTTTTACAACCTGCTTCCAGCTCCCACAGGTAAAGATATAGCCTGTCTATGGTTTTTTGAAATATATCACTTGGAGCAGCAAGTGATATGCGCACCCAGTAATCATCTTCCTTTGCCTTGTTTAGGGTAAAACCTGATTCTGTAAATATGGCAATCCCTGTTTTTTGGAGAAGATCTTTGCAAAAATCCATTTCACTGAGATTGTAACAAGGCTTTAACTTTACTAAATAATTAAAACCACCATCCATATTGGTGGAACCCACCAAAAAAGGGGATAGCCTTTTAATTAAATATTCCTTATTTGAATTAACAATTCTTTCATTGGCAAACATTTGTTCCTTGTATTTCTCGTATTCATCAAAAAGACGTTCATCAACTAACTCTTTCACATAATCCCATATGGCTTTAGGGCTTAGTACCGTGGTTACAAAAAACATCCTCTTGAAACAAAGAACAATCCTTTTCCTTATCCTTTCCTCTTGTCCATATTGTTCACTTAGATATAAACACCTAAAAAGTAAAGAAAGCCAAACTGCGATTATGGGCACGTTGGGAGGATACATAATACTCATCACTTGTTTCGACCTAACGAAATGAATTACATCAAAATGTCCTGCAATATATCCTATTCTAAAGCCGGGAACACTTTCAGTTTTAGAAAAAGAATTAACAATAATGCTTTTTTCCATCATATTGCTCTCCATTATAATGGGCTCCGGAACAGTCACCTCTTTTTCAGAAATAATCATATTACACACGCAGTCAAAGATACAATAGATTCCCATTTTATATAATACCTCTAGGATTTGTTTTAGTTCTTCATCCTTATATTTTTCACCGGACGGGTTGCAGGGGTATGTAAATACAACAACATCAGGATTAAATCGTTCAATATCATCCTTCAACTCTTTTACTGTAGGCATATCCCTATTGAAAAAAGAGGAACGGCTTTCCTCCATTTGATAACCGTATTCATTCCCAAGAGCCATATAAAGAGGATAAGTCATTCCTACTAGAAGCATCCTTTTCTTCCCAATAGAGTGGAGGTATTCTACAGCAAGAGAGGCGGCTTGACTCGTACCGATTGTCATGCAAACTTCAAGGTTTGCTTTAAGGGAGATATTTCCTCTTGAGAATAGAAATCTCTCATAGAGCTTAACAGCGTAATTCGCCGTCTGAAACCCGTCCATGGCTGTATACCTTTGATACAAAAAATCTTCTTCAATTTCTTTATGCATTATTTCCTTCCATATGGTTGGTGGTGAAAGGTGATTAACGCCGGAGGAAAGCATCATATAATCCTCTCGCAGTGGCAAATAAAATACTTCAGAATGGATTCCAAACTGCTTAGATAGAAATTTGTTGGGATCCCACAGACCCTCTCTCTGCTTCACAGCTTGTGGCAGAGCCCTGCCTTTTTTCAATAAAAAGTGCTTCATTTTTTCCTCCCTAGAAACTACATAGGCCGAATATCGCAATCGACAATTTGATACATATAGTCGGCAATATCCATGAGGCTTTTGCGATGTGTAATTACAATAACAGTTTTTTCACTTAGGTTTTTGATTGTATCAAATATGATTTTCTCTGTCCCTTCATCAAGTGCGGAAGTAGGTTCATCAAAAATAATAATGGGCGCGTCCTTCAGCAATGCTCTGGCAATAGCCAACCGTTGCCTCTGTCCTCCGGAGAGGGTGTAGCCTCTATCCCCCAACTCAGTATCTAACTTGTGAGGTAATGCCATTACCTCCTCCAACAACCCTACTTTTTTTAAGGCAAGGAAAATATCTTCATCCGTGTACAGACTATGCTCTTCTACCAAGTTGTCTCTTATAGTCTCATTAAAAAACAAGTTATCTTGTGAAACTAAAGAAATATTTTTTCGCAAATATGATAAGTTCATATCTTGAATGGGATGCCCACCTATTGTTAGCAATCCTTCCGAGGAATCCCAAAGACCGGTAATCAAATGAATCATGGTTGTTTTTCCCTGACCGCTGGCTCCCACAATAACATGGGTTTTGCCCGAGTCCAGCTTCACGCTTACCTTATTAAATACCTCTTTGCCCGTGGGGTAACGAAATCCTACCTTGTGAAACTCAATACCAAAATGCTCAAAAGCAGGCTCTTTCTCTCCCTCATGAGTTCCCTTGGTTTCATAAATCTTATCGACCCTCCTGAGAGAAGGCATGAGTTTATTGCCCTGAACCCTCAGAGCAGCAAGAATTCTTCCAGGCTCAATCAAAAAATCTGAGTACTGGATAAATGCCACCAGCACACCGATGGTTGCTGTTCCCATAAAGATTTTATAGCCCCCATAAACCATAGCTAACGCAATGGCTAGGATGATAAACCCTTCCAACGCACCATAACTAATGTTTGATAAGGTTACAATCTTTTTATAAATCATAGACAAGTTATTCAACATTTGTCCGTATTTTCTCTTGCACTTTTCTTTAATACCGTGAGAAGCTATGAGTGCCGCATTAGAAACAAATTCTTCTGTTAAAGAAATTTCCCTAGCCAACTCTTCACGCAGATTAAGATAATGATTGTCCAGTTTCCATTCCAAGTTGTTTTGAATAGCATAAATAAAGGGCAAAATGGCCAACAAAATTAACGCCAAATCCCACTGCAAATACGCCAATATAGCAAAAATTGCCAGAGAGTTAATCACGTCAGCTACAGCTCTGTACACCTGATAAGTGAAAGCCGCTACCTGCATATTGTCGTCCATGATTACTTCCATCATGTCTCCGGT
This sequence comes from Aminipila sp., assembly GCA_047974845.1. Taxonomy (GTDB): domain Bacteria; phylum Bacillota; class Clostridia; order Peptostreptococcales; family Anaerovoracaceae; genus Aminipila. The sequence goes on from JBKECQ010000064.1 coordinate 70,835, forward strand.
TTTATTCTTAATATAAAATTCACCCTTCTTATTAAAAAAACTCTCCATAGAAACTTTTTCTAGTTTCTTTCCGTATTGAAACTCTCTTTTCTCAGTATAGATATTGATGATTGTCCTCAAAGTTGCTTTAGTCATGTTAATGATAAAAAATAATAATGCCAACAAAAAGAATCTTGACAAATTTTCCGAATCCACTAGGGCATTAATCACATGGACCGTAATTAGAGGCAATAAAAGTGTTGCACCTGCATATATAATAAGTAAAAATAAATACCCCCACATAATTCCATCATATTCTTTTGCAATCTGGTGGGTACGTTTCAATGCTTGTATAAAAGTTCCACTACCGCGTAATTTCATAATATATCCTCTATTTTGAAAAAGCAGAAGGCAGTGTATGAATTATGTAACTGGATTCATACGCTGCCCTGCATTCATGGTGTTATTCTAATGTTTCTGACATGATCTTGAACATGAGTGACTACAAGTAGCAGCACGTGTGTCAAATTCGATTGGCTCTACGATTATCTTCATAATTGCCCCCTCCTTCCCCCAAAATTTATAATGCAGTTCACATTATCAAAAGTAAGTTAGGAGGCGTCGCAGTTCAGTTTTATGTAGTCCTCCAAAACATATTTCCACCTATCACAGACAGGCTCACCAGCTCTTTGTCCATTATATGGGCATCCACCGGAGCAGATTGGCAGATAGCTGCACTCTCTACACTTTTCAAAGCTAAAAGGAGACCATATTAAAAATTTAGTACAATTCTGAATTGGATTTTTTATTAACTGGTCATAATCCTCAAAGGTTCCAATATTTCCAATACTATATTTTTCAATTCCAACCTCATTCCAGCATTTGTACATATTGCCACTTGGTTCAATCACATAAGAATACAGGTAATCAGCACCACAGTATGTGTTGTGAAGCAGTGGATAACCCGGCTTGATGTTTCTGGATAATAACAGCTTCTCATACTCCAAATAGGTTTTAGCAAATTCTTCATGGCTTAGGCAGTTGGCAGCATATCCTTTACAGCTGTCTGTATTTCCTTCCAAATAGCCTAAGTACAAATCTTGCCCCAACCCCTTTTCTATCATTAATTCTATAAGCTGTCCCAATTCTCTTTGAGTCTGCTTATCTGTATTTATCCTAATAACTGGTGCAACACCATGTTTTTTGGCTATGAGCGCGTTTTCCATTATACGATCAAAGGTCGGTTCTCCACTATTGTTCTTTAGTCTTCGCTTTTGATTATGTGTTTCCGGAACTCCGTCAATGGTAATTTGCACCTCTGCCACTTTATATTCCTTTAGTTTAAGAACTGTCGCTTCATCCATAAAATATCCGTTGGTAATAATATTTGCTTCGTAATTCACCTTGTTGTTTTCACATATTTCTATCATTCTCTCAGACATACTATATATTATATCCTTGGCTAGAAGCGGTTCTCCCCCAAACCAAGTAATCTTAATCTTTTGACCTTTTTTCGCAAAATCCTCTACCATTGAAATAATTCTATCTTGGATTTCCTGTGACATTATGCCACTTTTGGAATCCTCATAACAATACGGACATGAAAAATTGCAGGTCATGGTCGGTGCCAATACAAGATCTAATCCTGTTTTTTCGTATTTACTCAAATTGTATCGCACTTCCAGTTGCTGTAGTTCGTCGATACCATCGTCAACCAAAAATCCAGCCTTTTCCATGGCCTTTACTAGCTCGGTTTCCTCAACCTTTGCCCCCTGTCTCACAGCCTCCAATATGTCCATTGCAGACTTGTCCAAAGATGCAGTTGCTGTAGTTCTACTGTTAAACATCAGATTTTGACCGTTGTGCTCTACACAAACATTGTACTTTGATTCTTTCATGATGTACTCCTTTACTTAACATGAATAACCTACTTAATTTTTCTAATAATGAAATGATTGGGACTTGTTCAAATTGCTATTTATTTAGGGTGAAGATGACATCCTCGACTACATCCACCTTATTCACATATTGATTTCCTAAAGATTATAAATTTAGATAATAATGTTTATGCTTTTATACTTTTTGATTCTTTCTTTTAGAGTAATAGAAAGATTTAATAACTTAAGATTCTTTAATAGTTTAAAATACTTTATTTATTTATATTTTATTAATTAATTACCTATATTTCAACAAAATGGTATCGTCAAATTATTCTATATTTTTACAAATTAATACT
>JBKECQ010000109.1:0-25774 GCA_047974845.1 Aminipila sp.
AGCAAGCTGCTCTTTATATATTCCTCTACATTCTGCTATCTCTTCCTCAGTAATTTTAGTAATGTCTTTACAAATTTTAAAAATCTTATTTTTCATATGCATATTCTCCTTAAAACCTAACCACTCGAAAAATTAGAATAGTACGTTAAATTCTAATCTGCTAATTCGCTCAACGGGAAATGATATGTACGCATATCTGATGTAGCAATAATTATCATTCTCCCCCACTTACTATCTGTTACCCCTGTAACAATTCCACAATACCCATCTTTGCATTTTGCAAAATCCCCTTCTTCTGGTTCTTTTAAGGTTTTCTTATTTTCGTTTTCCTGATTATTAAGCAATTCTTTATTATCAAAGAGATTACCTAATAATTTAGCTGTTATATATCTGCAACCGTCCACATCTTCTACTAAATCTCCGCAAGTATCATCTTCTATTTCGTGTACCCATACATACCCATCAGGTAGTGTTTCTGAAATTATCGCAAGACAGCCATATTCTAATGTCAAATATCCAACGTGTTTGGTATGGTCTTTAAGGTAAATTTCAACAACATCGTTTAGCCATGCATCGTTAATATTCTCGGTTTTATCTTCATTTTCCCAATACCATTCGACATCAGGTACTCTTTGCCCTACTGTTTCAGGAATAACTTCTATTAGATCAATTTTTCTGGGCATACCCCAATCCGCAAAACCTGTTTGCAATATGTAATGCTTGGATTTTTCTGTATTTTCTCCTGCAAAGCATTGTAAAGGAGGTTTATGTTCGTAATAAAATCCCTCAACCCATTTTCCGCTATCCACTCTCTTTGCTTTAAATAATGTTTCTCCCATCTATTTTTCCTTTCCGCTTCTCAGCTAAATCCTAATTTGGCGGGGAAAACCCCGCCTTCGGACTATCTCTTTGCTGTATCAGATCCAGTTACATCTAAATTAGGATTGTATCTTCCGAGTATGTAGTCTGGTCTGCGCTGGTCTGGCTGAACACAAACGCCTAATATTCTCCAACCATTGTTTAATTCTTGTTGTAGTTCATCTGTACAAACATCTTCTTTTAACAGTAGCTCATTGTATGTGGTGATTAATCCACCACCCATATGTACACTTACTTTTTCGTTAAAACTTGCTTTCATGTTTTCGCTTAACCTTAACAAGTTTTGTGTCTTCTTTTCTATCTCCGCAAGTATTGCATTTATATTGCTAATGCTTGGCTCTTCGTTTTTAACACAGCTTGTTATGCTATATGGGTATTTACAATTAACCGCAAAGTCATTTAAATCAACTAATTGGTTGTATTGTTCTACTTCTATAAGTTCTTCAAGGTTTTCTATCCTACCAAACAAATAATATTCAGTGTGAGCCTCTCTCTTTCCATCTTTATCTATGGTGTAAAACTCTTCTTTTTCCTTGTCATATTCACACTCGTCTCGAAACTTTCCACCATATCTAAGAGGTTCATAGCCTCCGTCTTTATACCCCCATACCATCTGCTTTTCCGATGGCGTTAGTTTCAACTTTTCGCATTCCACTTTCGTCATTAATATTGGTTTTGTAAAATTAATTAATGCTATCATTTGCCTTTTCCTTTCCTATTGTTCCTTAACCTCTAAGGATTTCTTCATGCTGTTAATTGCAACTCTTAGCTTCTTTCTCTCGTAATCTGTAAAATATGTACTAGCAATACTTATATCTCCTTTTTCAACAGCTTCAAAATATCTGATTGCTGCGTATACTTCTGTGTCCATAACTACCTCCTACCCTTCTAGGTAATTTAATACATTTTTTCTAACGGATATTTGTCGTTCTTCTTGCCACTTATCCCAGAAGTCAATTGTCCTTGATAACGGTCTTTCTTTTGCAAGCTCAACCTTAATCTTTAACGGTATTGGTACGCTATCGCCTATGATAAGCACCTCGCCAGGATTAAACATTGTAACTGCATCAATTACTGCAGAATCCCCATCTGGTAACATTCCCTTGATAATGGTCTTGTCATTCTCATTGTTCAACTTGCCTACTATGAAGTTCGCACATTGAGCAACAATAGTTCTGTTAAGTTCTGACGGTCTTTGAGTTGCTGGGAATAATGTTATACCGAACTTCCTTCCTTCTTTCGCTACATCCTCAAAGGTTTCTGTCATTCTTTTTTCACTTGCCGTTAAATTGAAATTATTAGGTATATAAACGTGTGCTTCGTCGCATATAAGCGTAATTGGTATAATATTGTTTTGTTCTTGTTGAAGCTGAATATTATAAATTAACTTTGTTATAACTCCGATTATCGCTAGTGCTACATCATGTGGTATTCCGGATAGGTCAATATTCTTGATTGGCTTGTCATTGTTCATTATTTGTTCTGCTACATCAAATAGATAGCTCTGAGGCTTGTCTACAAATAAAAAGCTGTATCTGCTGTCAAGCAGCTTATCCTTTAAGATATTAATCGTACTTGTTAGTTTTCCGTTAAAGTCTCCCTTAACAGTCTTTGACATTCCAGCTTTATCACCAGTTTTATAGTACTCCCCGGTGTCTATTTCTTCGTTGTTTAGGTACTCCATGCTTTCTATCAGTTCTTCGTAAGAGAAATAAATCGGTTTATTCTCTGACCCATCTGGGCAAATCTGATAATAGCACTTTCTAAGTGCTGTCATTACACTTGTTGCCGACTCTTCTTTAATCTTTAAGATGTTTGCAACCATGTCATTAAATCCAAACAGCCATATTGGGAAAGCAAAGTCTTTGCCTATTTTTATATTTCTAACACAGGAAAGTTCTCCATATTCCCCGTGGATATCATAAGTGACTATGTTTGTACTTGGGAGTTTACTTGTCTCCTGCATTATCTTTGCAACCGTTTCAGACTTACCGCTACCGGTATTGCCAAATATGCAGGCGTGCCTCTGAAAGAACTTGTTACCATCTACAAAGGCGTTGCAATCATAAGCAGCATACTTGCCGATATTAAAACCACTTCTCTCGTATTTGCCTAGCATTTGCGCAAATTCTTCCTTGCCTATGTACTGGAATGTAACATTTGTTGTTGGGTACTCGTCTAAGCTTTTAACAAACAGTCCATTCTTTACGCTACCTATGATGTTGCACTCTATGTTTTTGAACCCGGTACTATCTCCGATAAAATCATTTTCGCCAATGTTATAATCACTTTCCGTGTCAGTAATACCATTTACCATTATTACCAACTTAACATTGCCATCTGATACAGTTAGCAAGTCATTAATCTTGATATTCTTAAATTCAGCTTGGTTGCTCCGAATCTGAACTTTGTCGCTTAGTATTTTTACTAACTTCATTTCTAACCCTCCACTACAATTTTTGCTCTTTCATACGCGTTAGGATAAAGTTCCTCATATCTTTTATCCACGTCATCTGGCATTATTTTGTAATTGGTATTATTTGTTTCAACAATTTTGTATGTGCCACAGTCTGTTATCTTCTGGACCCGTGATGTTAGCACCGTGTCTCCATCTGCAAATTTCGGGTGCCCATATACATTTCCTTGCAGTCTGTTATTATTACAAAATGACCAATTTTTAATATTTACTACTGGTTTCATTCTCTAACCCTCCATAAGCTCGGTATAGCTTCTTATCTTTGCTTGCTTAATACTTTTACAGTAATCACATTTGCCACAGTATATAGGCTCTTCAAGCCCTTTCTTAACCTTAACGAATCTTGGCATCTGTATAGCGACTTCGTCTAATGCTTCATCAAGTATGTTCTGTGGTATCTGGAATACATCAAAGTCTGTTACACGTTCTTTTGTCGCTGCTGCTAAATAAAACGGCAAGTGCTGGTCAAGTGCAATCTCTACGCCCTTTTGGTAGATTGCCCCTTGTATGTCATATCTAAATGCGTGTAGGTTTTTAAATGTAGCAACCACCTTTAAGTCCGTAATACAAATACCTTCTACAAAACTGTCCATTTTCATTTTCCAGTCGACACCAAACATCTTGAATGTAAGAATCCTTTGCTTATCCCCAGACAAAAACTGCATAAACATTGGGTCGTTCTGAACTCTTGCAATTATCTCATTTGCCTTTTTGAACTCCGCCCTTAGTTCATTCTTGCGTGTAAAGATTTCCGGATACTCATTCATAAACTGTGACAATGTTCCCTCAAAGTATGCGTCTACAAATGATCCAATCAGCATTGGTCTTGTCATAGGGCGTTTGTACTCTCCCCTTATACTTGCAAGAGCCATAGCTTCGCAGTTCATAAATTCCTTGAACTGCGAAACTGAAAAGAAACTTTTATTTGCTTTGGAACCGTAATAATTACTTTCCGTTAGTTTCATCTTCCTTGGCATTGTCAGTCTCAGCCTCCTTGACTTCCTCTTCTTCCGAAACTACTTCTGCAGTAGCTTCTATTACATCTTCAACTTGCTCAAAAGGATTTACGATACTTTCTGGTGTTTCTCCAATTGTAAACTCGCTTGATTCTTCATACGCCTTTGCAGTTTCAATGCTGCCGAAGTCTTTCTCAATTTTCTTAGTTAATCTTCTAAGCACAGTTTTTTTATACATTTCTCCGGCGCTTACTTCCCATGCTTTCGAGTATTTACCATCTTTATCAGTCTTTGCATAGTTGGTTTTAACTGCTTCAATCTCTTCTTTTGACATGGTTTCATATTCCATTCCGCCGTCTTTATAAAGCACTACTGCAAATGCTCCAATTATTTCCTCGTTGTTAAAGGCTAGAGGGGTAAAAGTTATGTATTGACTTCCCTTGTAAATTTCCTCTTTAAAGCCATCACCTTTTCTTACAACCTTCGCATATATGTCTTTAATAGGCCTTATGCTGTACTTTTTAGCCATCTTAGTTTCGCCTTTATAGTCAGTCTGGAATTGCAGCTCCTTTGCCCAGCCTTTAGCTGTTTTTACTCCGTAAGGTATCGCGTAGCACTCCTTCTGAAAAAAATCTAATCCTAAAAATGCTCCCTTCAACATAGTTCTTGCTATGCTTAATGGTTGGCATTCTTCTATGTTCTTTGTATCCTGTAAAACTGTCATGCAGTTTTGTAAAAATCTAGTTTGATTAAAACCTTCTGGCATTGCACTTGCTTTTGCAACAATTAAAGCATTTAAGTTGTTTGCAGTATTCTGCAACACCATTTCTTTTTTAGTCTTTTCAGCCATCTTCCTATTCCTCCACTTCTGCCATTGTGGCTATAACTTCATCATAGTATCTGCCGTATATGCTTTGTTTAAAGAAGTTTTCTGCTATATCGCTGTTATTGTTGCTTAGTCTTAAGTATTCTTTGTAGACTTCAACAGCCTTTTCTAGTTGTGACTTATTGTTTATTGCACTATAGTAAGCATTAAATGCTTTTTCTCGTATTTCGTGATAACTTCCAATTTTCTCGCTGTAATTATCAAGAAGCTCTGCATTTGCTTCTTTGATAGTTTTTATGCTTGCTAATATAGGTTTTACCTTCAAAAATTCTCCTTCTGAATATATTGGTTTTGAATTAAAATTAGCCCCAATACTGCTTATATCTTTAATATATTTGCAGTCATACCCTAATGTATATTCGTACTCTTCCTTGCACCTGGAAGTTAGGCTGTTTATATAAGTTTTGGTTGCCTTAGCCTCTTCTTCATCGCTAACGCTAAAACAGAATTCGCATATCCTTTTGTCACGCATTGGCATACTTGGCAATACTGTTTCATTGGGTCTCATAAATTCAGTAGCAACACCATCACACATACATTCAATTTTAATTAATTCTTCCACCTGTTCTATATCCATCACAGCCAGTTCATCATCTGTGTATTGATTTAATCTTTTTATCGGTTCCATCTTTGTTCTCCTTTTCCATCACAGCTAAAATCAAATCTTTAGCCGTCTCCCTATCAGTTTTTAAGTTCTCAGCCACTTTACAAATATGTGACTCTGCTATTCGCAAACAATCTTTGCAGTAATCTTCACTACTGCGTATTTCTCCTTTGCAACTTTTGCACTCTGTTGCTTTCTCAATATCATCTGTGCCACAGCGAGGGCAAACGCCCTCTTCGCTTGGCACGATAAATTCTTCACATTCGTTACAGTAGTACATATACTACCTACTTTCCTAATACCTTTTTACCTAGTTGCAACAAAATCTCGCATTGGTTATCTTTAAAAAAGGTTTGCCTCATTGACACTGTTTCATAGACATCAGTCATTTTATTTCTGGAATAAATTGCAGCCTCTAGATTGTGGTCGCATTTAAAATGTCTGCATATTTCCGGACGAACTTCATATATAACACACTTTTTACTGTCGCTTAAGAATGGGCACGTTGCGTCTATCCCTCCACTCATAATTGCCTTTGTATGTACTTGCTTCTTTATTTGATGTTGCCTAACATATTTAGCAATTCTTTGAGGGTCATACTTGCTTACTGGAAGTATATCTGAGCAACAATTACCACAGCACGAGCAGACTCCGTTATTAGTCAGATTCTTAAAGCCAAAATCGTTTTTTATTTTTCTTTCCCCTACCTATAAAATGTATTTCCACCAACAGTTCCGACAACTATTTTGCATTTAGTCCAATAAGGCTTGTCCGAACCACCGTGAAAGTGAGTTGCCTTTTCATCTTCAAACGCCTTTACTCCGTTACAGAAAACATCTGTAACAGCTTGTACACTTTCCGCATAAAGTTCCCCACTTCTTGGTTGTGTAAATTGACCTTTCTTAGTAACAACCTCATAAGGTGTCATATTCCACAGCACGGCTCTATCGTGAATCACTTGCGCGACTGCCAAATTTCCTTCGTATATGTTGCCGGCTTCTGCCATGCAAACCCTAGTTATGTATTCAAAGTCTTTGTCGCTCAAAATCTTCTGTGGAGTCTTTGCGTCAAGTTTTATACTTGTTTCGGTAAATTGTTCAGCACTTGTCTTTTCCTCGTTGTGTACGTCTAAAGTAAGCCTTATTTCCATTAGCTGGTTGAGCGTATCGGTCTGCATTTTTTCTAATCTACACAATCGGTGCAAAGTGCAACCGTATAAAATACATTGAGCCAGCATAAACGCACAAATCGAAAACATAAACACAGAAAACCAGTTAATCTTTTTTAATCTCTTAGGTGTTCGGTATTTGCAATACTCATTGTCAGCAGTATCGCAAACATCTTCACAATCCCATTTATCTTTGCACTCTCTACAGCATGGGCTCCCTCCATCTGGTAAAGTGTGTCTTTCACAAGCTGTCGTACATTTGTATTTGTACATTAGACAATCACCACAACCTCGTCAGCTTTTATTTCGCATTCAAGCTGTTCTTCTAGGTATGCAGCAATATTTTTCTTTGCCTGCAGTTTCCATGCTCCACCATCAGCTTCGAACACTCCTACGCAACCTCTATCATCAAGCCTTAACAAGAAGTCACTTTCTGGCTGATCCACTTCATGGAATGTTCTGTACGGTTGTAGCTTAACAATAGGTTTAATATGTTCTTTTGCTTTAAGTGCAATTCCTTGTTTAACTTCTACAGTCTGTGCAAGTCCGTTATCCTCATTGGTTACAGAATTTTCATTGGTAATCTTACCTAGTAAGGTCAACACATATTCAGTCCCTTCATTCTGTATGTATTGGCTCCTAAGTGCTACGATTGCTTCGTTGTACTCTTGATAACCTCTAGTTCTCTCTGGTAAATCGGCTACCACATTGTATAATTCTTGGCGTCTGAATTTTTCATCATAAGTTCCAAACACATTGACTTTATTGTAGTCGGACACTTCCACAAATAACGGTTTCTTAACTTTTTCAAGTTCTTCTTTGATGATGTCACACACACCAGCTAATCCATGTAATCTAATTGGTTCTGGGAAGTAGTCTTTTTCATCAACAAGGATTAATTCCTTATCGCTGTATGTCTTACCATTAATTGTGTAAGTCTTGTTTTCCTGTAACTGACAAATCTTTTCAACAAATGCTTTTAACATCTTTCTATTCTCCTTTTCTTCTTTACGCTCTCATTAACTTAATTACTTTTGGTTGTTCCTGCTCTTCCCCTGCCATGTTCATCTGCCCAGGAATATTAGGTACCAACTCAACGGCAATCTGTTCTCCTGTGCTATGGTCAAATCCTACTGCAATACTTGTTTGTATCGGGTTAGTAGCTTCCAGCTTCGATTTAACTGTAGCCTTTAAAGTTATATTCTGCCTATTTTTATCCGGTACAAAATCTAAAGTAATAGTAAGGGTCCTTTTCTTACTAGCTTCAGTATTGAGGTCTGCAATGTTGTCTAATATTTTTGGCACCTCTAAATTGATTCTTTCTTCAATAGCGCCTTGTGCTAATCTGGTAATACTAACTCTTTCATTTTCCATAATAATCCCCCTTAGATTCCTAGTAGCTTAGCTACAAATTTTAAAGTTTCTTCGTATGCTTCCGGTGTGAGTTCAAGAGCCTTTAGTTCTTCTTTTATCTCTTCGTATCTTTCCATCACGTTACCTCCCGAAATATAAATTTATCCCCCAAGTAAATTGCATATGTAATGCCGGTTTTACCGTTTCTGTTTTTCTCTTGCATTAATACTGTTGGCCTTTCATTTCTAGCTTCGAAGAACTCATATCGTCCTCTAAAGCAATCAATCTTTTCTATGTCTGCTCTTGTTGGCTTATGGATAAACAACACATTGTCAGCGTCCTCTTCTATACTTCCCGAACCTTTTAGTTCTGCTAATGTCGGTGGCTTATCTTGTGCAGTTCGATTGAGTTGTGCCAATAAAATTATTGGTGTTCCAGTAGACTTTGTTGTTCTCTTTAGAGTGTTAGTTATATGAGTAATTTCTTCTTGCTTATTATTGAACTTTCCTCCAGCTCTCATTAGTTGTGCATAGTCAATTACAATTAAGTCATGTATTCCTTTGTCAATAACTCTGACTATAGGTCCTAGATTTAATGTTCTGTCATATATATCTAGTGTTTTAGGAATTACATCTCCGGCATAACCGATTTTTTTCCAGTCGTTATCTGTCAATGTTTTAGGATTCTTAAGTCTGTCATGCGGTACATCTGTTATACGGCACATCATTCTTTCCGTAATCTGTTCTCTTGACATTTCAAGGCTGAAAAAAGCCACCTTCTTTCCTTTGTTTGCAATATTAGTGGCCATCTGCAATGCTAGTGCTGATTTACCTATGCTTGGTCTTGCTGCAATTACCGTCAATTCTTGCCGATGTATTCCACCAGTGATATAATCAATGCGAGGGATTCCATATTTCATCGGTTCTTCCTTTGTCCTTCTGTTCAGCTCGTCCAAATAAGCTGCAAAAGGGTCTTGTGGGATTTCCTCTGTTAAACAGTTCAGCAAGTCTATTTCCTTAGTTAATGCTGTGACTGTTTTCTCAACATCTATGCTCTTAGGGTTTCGTAACAACTCTTTGAGCATAGTTTTTATATCCTCAGTTTTACAAGCTCTGTAACTTGGTTCAAACATTACCGGTAAACATTCCTTGCGCATACGCATTAATTCTGTCATTGATGTTTTACTTTCTTTTGATATCTGAAATACATCAACCGTTTTTAACTTCTGCATACATTTCAGTATGTTGTCCCAATATGCAAAGCTCTTTATCTGTGGTATATACTCTGTGTTGGCTCCCATGAGCCATGATCCTATCAGTTGTTCCTCGTAAGCCTGTTGTTGGTTCACATCATAATTCTCTCCTTCCGTAATATCCGGATTTCTCAACTTCTGTTGGCTTGTCCTCTTCTTGGTAATTAGAATCAAGGTAGTCTATGTATCCAGTATTGAAGAATGTGCTACCATGTTTCCAAAACTTCTTCTCTGTTTTATTGTTAGCCATTTCGGCACAATAACGATGTATTGCTCTTTCAAGCTCTTCTAAGCCAATCTTATATAGTTTCTGTTTCTGACTCTTACTTACTGACCCCTTACCCTTTTTAATTGGGTATAACTGCCATAGTTGTTCATAAAATTTCTCTATATCTGCAGATGTGCATATATTACTTGTGTTTATATCTGTGTTTATATCTGGTATAGGTTCGCCCTTTGGGTCACTTCGATTCGCCCTTTGAGGCAAATGGATTTACCAATTTTGCCTAACGCATACCACTTAGTACGGTCATAATTTAGCTTGTTATAATTACCGGTAATAATTAATTTTGCATCTTCCATTTTAGTAAGTGCATTTCTAATAGATTTTTCTCCCATATAAGGAAATATCTCTTTAAATGCTGCAATAGAATTAAAAGTCCAATACTCTCCGTCGTAGAAGTTTTTGTTATTTGCCTCGTTATGTTGAAGCCAGTACGACATATGATTAAAAAGGATTGCAACATTAACTCCATATTTCTCTGCAATCTCTGCATCAAAACTGTGTATCATTACTTACCTCATTTCTCTAAAATAGTATTAATTTGCTATTTATCCCTCCTTAATTCCAGTATAATTATTAGCTATGTACTTCTCAACGTCCTCGATTTTAATCCTTATTGCACAACCCTTTTGTCTTTGAACTTTAGGTATTAACCCTAAATCAATCAGTTCATACAGCCTAGATTTACTATAAGACAACTTTTCTGCTGCCTCAGAAACCGTTAATAACATTGCTTTGCCTCCTCTGAATATAAAGTAATGTGATCATCTTTTTTTTGCTCAAATAAATTAAGACATTCATAAAAAAGTGCGGTAATAATAGTCCAACTTTTTTCGTCTTCTTTATGCACTTTTACATCTTTTAACAAATTCATGCATTTATATAACAATGCCTTAATCAAAACGAGCATTATTTGATTTTTTTTCATTCAACCTCCTCATTGCTAGAAATAGGAAATACCTCTTCAACTGATTTCCCTAAACGCTTTGATATTTCAAGCGCATAAGATACAGAAGGCAAGGCCACTCCATTTTCAATGTTTGTCAAATGTACTCTTGAAATCCCCGTTAATTGGGAAAGTTTCTCTTGCGTTATCCCTTTTTCTCCTCTTATTTTTTTAATATTGTTATCCAACTAATTACCTCCTTGTTGTTTTAGTCTTACACTTCATGTTAATCATACACAACAGCATTGATATTGTCAAGCATAAACAACACGTTTTGTATTGATTTTTACTTTTGTAAAGTATACAATACAATAAATGAAAAAGAAGAGGAGAAACAATAATGGGACAACTCGGCAATTATTTGCGTAACCTAAGAGGCTCTATATCGTTAAGAGAGTTTTCTAAAAAATGTGGGATTAGCCATACGCACTTAGATAGTATAGAAAAGGGTATTGATCCTAGAACCGGTAAGCCAGTTCGCATAACAACAGAAACATTAAAAAACATTGCAACAGGATTAGGTGTAGATTTTTTAGCCTTGGCGGCACTTTCAGAAGAAATGGATTATAGTAGCGTTCAAGAGAAAATCAAAAATGATAAGAACTACAGAAGGGCAATTATCTCTGATGAATATCCCCAGTGCGATGATGAAATCCAAACTATAGCAGCTCACCACGAAGGGGAAGATTGGACAGAAGCTGAACTTAATGAAATAGAAGAATTTAAAAAGTATGTGTTGAGTAAAAGAAAAAAATAAAAAATATATATGGCATTTAAGGGGGATAATGTAATGGCTTTAACAAGATATGAGTCTTTAATGAGTGAATATGATGAACTTTTAAGCATAGAAGAGCGCGATATGAAAAGCTGTGGTTTATACTGTGATAACATTATTTGGATAAATAAAAATATGATGGAGTGCAAAAAATGTTGTGTTCTTGCAGAAGAAATTGGACATCATTATACTACTGCTGGAAACATATTAAATCTAACTGACATTAAAAATATAAAGAAAGAAAATATTGCTAGGGACTGGGCAATCAATAAGTTATTACCTTTTGATGAATTTATAAATACTGTGAAAGCAGGCAATTATACTATACCAGATGTTGCTGAATATTTAGGACTCGATGAAGAATTTATATGTTGTAGTATTGAGCATTACAAAAGAAAATTAGGGGTAGAATTTCCTATATGTGAGAATGAATTATAAATTTTAAAGGAGCGTTGTCTTATGAATAATATTTTTTTATATATAATTACATTAATAATTTCTATAATATTCTATAATTTATATACCTTATTGACATTGCCATTAGCCATTATTCTGTCAAAATATAAGGCTGAATTTATATTAGACTTAGTAGAAACTCCAATACTTGTTATTCTATTAATTTTATCCTATCCACATTTTGGATTATCTTTGTCTTTAGGAATAATGATATTGCCTTTTTTATTTTATCTTCAAAATTGTGCTTTCAGAACACGCACAAGGCAAAATGAAAAAATGTATTTTCTTCATGGAGTGGTAGGTGTCTTATTCTCTATAGTTTTAGTATTAATTACTAAATAACAAAAGCCCCGGCTGCCACCGGAGCTAATGTGTGTCTGTAGTATTACAAACAAAATAATTTTGCACTTATATTGTAACATTACAGCCATAAATTTTCAATTCTTAATAAACACTTAGGAGGTGCTTTTATGGCAAAGAAAACAAATTGTATAATAAATGGAAAAGCATATTTTAGAAAATATGCAACAATTAACGGAAAACGTAAAATGGTTTACGGAGAGTCCGAAAAAGACTGGAATGCTAAAGTTGCTGAATTAAAAAAACAAGAATCCTTTGGGATCATAGATGATAATTCGACTTTAGGCAAAGCTTTAAGTGATTGGATGTATGGTTATATGTTAAAGAAATACAATTCAGAAAACAAAATGACCACCTATGGTAGATATGAAGAAATATACCGTGTGCGTATATCTGATAAGAGTGTATGTAATTTAAAGGTTGCAAATGTCAAAACTGCCAATATGCAAAAGTTTTTTGACGAGTTGTTAGAAAATGGCATGGGATATTACCCACGAATGGAAGTTAGAAAAATATTGAGAATGTTCTTTGAATATGCCGTAAGTGAAGGCTTTATTTTTAAGAATCCTATTACTAATGTGATTATAGCTGGCGAACACAATGCAAAGGATATAGAAATATTTCAAGATGATGAAATGTCAATTTTAAATAAAATGCTTGTAGGACATAGAAACAGATTTATGTATCTATTGAATTATGCTACAGGTCTTCGTGAAGGAGAATTGTGGGCATTAAAGCACTCTGACATGAATGGGGACGGTTTGTGGGTTGATGGCCAAATTAGACCTTTAAGGGAGTTTAATGTTGTAACTAAAAAATACACCTACACAATGCAAGAAACCTCTAAATTAAAGACCAAGAGTAGTAGACGATATGTGCCTATCCCAGAATGGATAAAAGACGAATACAAACTACACCGTGAAGTTTGCAAGGTGGACAACTTACGTTGGGGAAAGGGAGAATTAATTAGAGATGATGATTATCTTTTTTTATCCCCTACTGGTCTTTTTAATCGCTCTGCCAATATCAATGATGAATTAAAAACATTGTTAATCAGAGCAGATTTACCCCCTAGAACTATGCACGCATTTAGACACACATATATTACAAACTTAGTTCAAATGCCAGATGTAAACTTTGCTGTAGTAATGGAACTTGCAGGCCACGGAAAACTAGAAACAACTTTAAGATATACGCATATAAAGAAGCAATCCAAAACAGATTTAGTTGCTGGTACAATTACTGATCCAAATAAATTAGCAGACTATAAAGCTAACAGCAACAAACCAATACGTATGATACCTATAATAAAAGACCCTAAACTGATAAAACTTTTGTGATAAAAGTGTGATAATTTTTTTGCTTTAATTTATGAAACGTTTAAAAATACACATTTTTATTGCACTAGTAATATATTATGCCTACCTGAACCATTTCCATTCCTTTTTTATTATTTGTAATCCTTCTCATATCTTCTCCTTTTCAAATAAAGTACTTCTACCTTTTCTCACATATTTATTATTGCTGGTGCTAGAGTTACCATAATTAGTGAAATTAATTGTAAAGCCAATGGTAATGTTAACTTTGTTTCTGCAATTTTCCCCCTTTCCTCCGCTCTTTTTTTCCGTTGAAACCAAAGCAACTCGCTTTCTCTTTGCAGTATGTCTACAAGCTCTGTCCCCTTATTGATGTTGTCTGAAATTATATTTGTTACACGCATAAATTCTCTGTTGCCACTTCTTTGTGCGAAGACTTTCAACTCTGTCTCAATAGCCGCATTAGTTTCACTAACCCTCATTTCAATTTCTTTAAGCTGTTGATAAAAATATGAATTTATTGTTCGTGACCCGTTATCATTATCTTCAACAGCCTTCTGAAATGCTGTTCTCAAAACCAATCCTGCATTCATTAATAAAACTATCTTGTTTAAAAACTCCGGTAGCTTTTCGGTTATTGAATTATTGCTATTTCTTTTTAATTTTTTTAATTCATCATACCTAGAAAAATATATACATAAAAATGACATAATTCCTATAAAAAGTATGGGAATACCATATGCACTTGTCTCGGCATTCCATGAGATATTATCTATCCCCCGGATACTAGTGGGTAAATATACCTTTTTATCTTTATCACCCTTATTTATTCCAAAGACTATTGAGTCGATTTCTCGTAAAGCTTTTTCCTTCTTGCTTTCTCCACTGTCTCCACTTTTTTCACTTTTTTCACTTTTTTCGTTGCCCTCCTGCTTACTGTTAAAGCCCTTGGGTTTGATAAATAAATTAATATTCTGTGAGAATTCTTCTCCGTTTATTTTGCCCTTCATTATTAGTTGTTTATATTTGCTTCCTTCCTCAATAGTAGGCCTTTCAATGTACATTCGCCCATCCTCGTCCACTGAATATAATGATGCATTTTCTAACAAACTTGAGATTAGTAAAAGGATTAGTAAACTGGATAAAGCAATTATTGTATAGCCATACTTCTTCAAATTTTTTAATTTCATTTTTAACACTATGTCATCTGAATTCCGCTTCCCATATATGCAGTATAAATTCTTTGTATAATCTCTTTTGCTCCCTGTAAGATTATCCGGCAATCTATTTAAAAGACCCATTAAAATACGCTCCACTGTCTTCATTTTTCCTCCATATAATATTATTTATAGAATAAATATTTAAACTTTAATATCCACAATTTTCTTCATCATAATATAAGATGTACTGATGAGCAGTAATGCTGTTGTCATAATCAACTTGCCCGTTAAAGTTGAATATACACAATCAAGGTATCCCGGTGATGCGATATTTAAAAAAACAATAATGATAATAGGCATCATGCTAATTATTTGAGCTTCTGATTTCTTTTGGGAAATAATAGTTTTTATTTCTCTGTCAATTGTCATTTTATCTGTTAATACCTGTGCTGATTTGGAAATAATAGAATTCACATCTGCTCCTGTAGCACGGCAAGTGGAATACATATCAGCAAATTCAATAATTTCTTCAATACCGCTCCTATATCCAAAATCTTTTAACAATATTTCATCACTAACCCTACTTTCGCTGATTTTTGTTGACATATTAGAAATCTCTATCATAATGGGCTGGCTTTCATCGTACATAAATGCTAAATTTTGCTTACTTTCCATTAAGGCTGTTGACATTTGTCTACCTGCCGATATTGATGCCGATAGTGAGTATAAAAGGTCTTTAAATTGTATTCTCAACACTTCTCGCCGTTTTTCTATTTTAAATCTTATATAGTATTTTTTTAATGGAAATGCTAATAAGCCCATACAAAATGAGATAAAATAGTTTGCATAATAAACATAACCAATGAACATCAATGATAGTACGGCAATAATAAAATAGTTTATTTGCTCTTTTCTCTCTAGTTTATAAGTGTCATAGCAATATTGTCTTTCCTCCATATTTTTCTCTTTCATCTTCCATCCTCAACTGAATCTTTTCTACATTCTTTATATCATTTCCCGTTCTTATCAAACCTTTTTGAATATCATATTTGAATATAGGATTAACAATATACCTGCCATTTTGATAGCCACAAATTTCGGATATTTCAAGAATTTTTCTACTCTTATCTACCATTCTACCAAGGTGTACCATTATGTCTATCCCTTCCGCAATTTGACTCCTTATTGCATCAATAGGGAAACTTGCGGCTTGTAATACCATAGTTTCCAGCCTTTTTAACATACCTGATACAGAATTTCCGTGCCCTGTTGATAGTGAACCGTCATGCCCCGTATTAAAAGCCTGAAGCATATCTAAAACTTCTTTTCCTCTAACTTCCCCAACTATTATCCTATTTGGTCGCATCCTTAAGCTGGTTTTGATTAATTGTTGCATATCAATAAGCCCTCTACCTTGTACATTTGCATTTTTGCACTCAAGTCTTACTATATTTTCTATGGAAACAAGCTGTAATTCCGCAGAATCCTCAATAACAATTATTCTTTCTTGAGTTGGGATATAATTTGATAATACGTTTAACATACTTGTTTTTCCACTACCCGTACCTCCACTGATAAAAATGTTTTGGCCATATATTACCATATCTTCCATAAATACAGCCGCTTCTTCTGTTATGGTTCCAAACTCTATCATATCCTTCATTGTATAAGCTTTTTCAGGGAACTTTCTTATTGTTAAGATAGGTCCATTTAGCGCAATATTCTTATATACTGCATTTACTCTTGAGCCATCTTCAAGTCTTGCATCTACAATAGGATTCATTTCGTTAATTTCTCTGTGTACACGCCCCGCCAGCCGTCTTATTAATTCCTCTAGTTCCTCTGTGCTGGTAAACTGAATATCAAGTTTTTCTATTACGCCTTTTCTCTCAACAAAAATATTATCTTTTCCATTAACCATTATCTCAGTAATATCTTCATCCTGACTAAATGGATATAATATACCTAAGTCCTTTCTAATTGTGTAATATACCTGATCGACTAATTTTAATTTTTCTTTAAAATTCCATAAATCAAGACGTGAATGCTCTAAAATCCTTTTCTCTATAAATTCATATATTTTGTCTTCATCTTTTTGAAATTCGCAAAGTCCAACATCTTTTCTAATCTCATTGATAAGATTAATAACAACATTATTAAACATACATTTCATTACTTTATTTCCTTTTTTTGTATTAATTACATATTAATACAAATGTAAATATTTTACAATAAAATTTTTTCGACATTTTTTGACATTTAGACTTTTTGATGTAATGCAAACAAATAAATAGGTCAGTGAGCAAAGATACAACATTGCTCACTGACCTATTTTTAATTATAGACATATTATTATATAATTTTGTTCTAAGTTTTTAATTAACTCTTTAAGCTATGGTTATTAACTCTTATTTCATAAGATTCAATTCCTAGTTTTAATATTTATAAATTACAAGGTTTAATACTTTCTTTTTTAATCCTGAAATCCTAAGATTTAAACTTTAATATTATTAATATTTAATTTAAAGGGTTTAAACTTGAACATCTAAGCACCCAAATTATAAGCTTTAAAATTTAATATTTTTGGTCTTCACCTTTTACCTCTTAATATCTAACTTCTAACCTTTAATTTAATATACCGGCTTTTAAAAGCTTATCCGCGGTATATTGTGTCCCTAATATCCAAAGTACATCGCCTTCCTCCAACACCGTGTGTTTATTTGGGCTAATAAGAGGTAATGCTTTTCTATCTATACCAATAACAAACCCCTCATATTTTTCCTTTATATTGGAAACTTGAATTGTCTTTCCAAAGAATTCACATTTTGTAGTTACATTTACCGCAATACACAATAAATGATTTTCCGTATCTGCATAAAGGAAAATTTGCCTATAAGTATAATCTCTTAGGGTTTCTCTTTCTTTGGTATGTTCTAACTCCGCAACCTTATCCAATGATAAAATATAAGAGTCCAGATTGTGGTTTCTTCCCATAAGAATTAGAATATCATTTTCTTTTACACCTACTTCAATATCAGGATTATTTAAGTGTTCTCCGTCCCTAATAATTTTTATTATTTGTACGCCCAGTTTATGTCTTGCATAAAAGTTTTTAGTGGAATCTTCCACTAAGATTTTTTTAACTACATATTCTTCCACCAAAAGAGTTTCATCAAGCCATCTATAGCCTTCAGCTATACCTAATTCTGTTTTATTTGCTTCTAAAATTCTTTCATTAAAGTTTGAGATAAACCTAGTTTCTATTTTAATTGAATTACTTACCATAAAGTCTGCTTTTATACTAAATGTTACAATAACAAGTGCTACAATCCACAATATCCATGCGGGAATACCCGTAATAGTATTGATTGTAAGCATAACAAAGAATAAGGGAAGTAATATTCTGACACTTCTAAAAACCAACAACGGTAGTCTGTTAGCATTATTCTTCAACCAAAGTTTTGTAAAAATAGTGTTTCCTCTATAGGACATAAGATTGATGACCGGAGCCATGCAAATAACGGTAACCCCTGCTGCAATCCATCTGCTATAATAAAGTTCAATTCCATATCTTAATAGCAAAGGAAGTAAAATTTGAGTACCTATAATATACATACAAAGTAGCAACATGGTGGTAATGCCCGTTCTTGGAAAATATTTTTGAAAAAATTCCTGCCAGTCGGGATCTTTCTCATCTTCAATTTGCTTTTCGGAAGTATAGCTCTTTATAGTTTTTAGGGTTTTTTTCGGTAAGACCCTACTTATCATTATATAAACGGAATCACTACGTTTTATAAACATAGGTGTTGTAAAGGTAGTAATTACAGAAACAGAAACTACAATGGGATAAAGAAAGTCACTTGTTACACCTAAAGCCGTACCTAGAGATGCTATAATAAATGAAAATTCACCTATCTGCACCATGCTCATTCCAGCCCCAACAGCCGTTTTTAGCGACTGACCTGAAAGTAGCACTCCAATAATAGAAAATGTCATTTGACCAACAATTGTAACAAGAGTAAGAATTAAAATAGGTACTATATAAGTTATAATTAACTGTGGATTTACCAGCATACCTACAGACACAAAGAATATAGCACCAAATAAATCTTTAATAGGTTTAACAAGCTCATCAATTTTTTCAGCTTTAACAGTGCTGGCTAATATTGATCCCGCTAAAAATGCACCTAAGGCAGAGGAAAATCCCATATAGTTTGCGATAACCACCATGCCCAAACAAAGACCTAAAGATACAATCAGAAGTGTTTCATCATTTAAATATTTTTCTGCTTTTTTAAGACCGGATGGAATCCAAAATATGCCTAGAAGTAACCATAAGACAAGGTATAATAGCATTTTTCCTATTTGGCCAAACAATTCAAAACCGGAAACGTCCTTGCTAACCGCTAAGGTAGCTAAAACTATCATCATAAAAATAGCAACAATATCTTCTATTATTAATGTACCTAAAACTAATTGTGCATATTTTTTAGACTTTAAACCCATTTCTTCATAAGCCTTTAGTATTATCATGGTTGATGACATTGATATCATTCCTCCAAGAAAAATACTGTCCATCCGACCCCAGCCCATTGCCATTCCGACACCATATCCAATGAATACCATTGAAGTTATTATGGTTGTGGCGGTTACTATGGCGCTACCGCCTATATTCGCAATCTTATGGAAACTAAACTCTAAACCCAGTGCAAACATGATAAATATAACACCAAGTTCAGCCCATAAGTTTATATTTTCTACATCTATTATGGTGGGTAACATTGAAAAGTTATTGCTTGTTAAAAAACCTGCAAGTATATACCCAAGTACTAACGGTTGCTTTATTTTTTTAAAAATAATAGTAGTGATTCCAGCAACCACCAAAATCAATGCTAAATCTCTGATTAAGTAATCAAGATGTTCCATTTATTCCTCTTTCCTGTTAAAAATCACTGTAAATGTAGTCCCTTGACCAAGTTCACTTTTTACTTTTATTTCCGCATTAAATAAATATGCTATATGTTTTACAATAGAAAGTCCCAGTCCTGTTCCTCCGCCTTTTTTGGTTCTTGATTTATCTACACGATAAAATCTTTCAAATAACCGCTCAAAATGCTCTTCTGCTATGCCAATACCATTGTCCTCAACATTAACATAAACCTTATGCTCATCCTTTCTTGTTAAGACTCTTACCTTACCTGACTGATCTTCCTTTGAATATTTTATAGCATTACCTATAAGATTCATCATCATCTGAATAAATCTGTCCGTGTTCCCTTCAATAAAACATGAATCTTCAAAGTAGGTTTCAATAGTAATGCCCTTACTCTCTGCAATAGGCTCTATGGTTGATAATATTTTATTTAAATTATCATTTACATCTATAGCAACTATATCCATTGGTACACGTTTATTTTCAATTTCAGACAGCACAAGTACATCCTCTATTAGTCTTTCCAATCTAGAGGTTTCAATAGCTATTATGTCAATAAATTTGTTTCTTATTTCAGGATTTTCAGCTGCTCCATCTTGTAATGTTTCGATAAAACCAGATATGGATGTAAGAGGCGTCTTCAATTCATGTGTAACATTTGCTACAAATTCACTTCTAATTTGTTCTGCTTTTTTATTTTCTTCCGTAGCTTTTTCCAATCTATCTTGAAGCTTATAAACAGGCTTCATAATTTCATTGAAAACAATTAAAGAAAATATACCTGAGCATATTATAGAAACTATTATTGCTATATTAAAATGCCGATTAGTTATCATTAGAGACAAAGCTGTTTCAGAAGCGTGTGTTTCTGCTGAGGTAAAGTAAGCCATAACAAAAATTAATAAAAGAACATTACAAAGGGTAATGCTAATTGATGCAATTAAAAATCTTTTCCTCATCGCATTTTATAACCTTTCCCTCGAATTGTTTGAATATACTTATCCTCATTATCATCCTGACCTAATTTTTTCCTTAAATATCTAATATGAACATCTACAGTTCTGGTTTCTCCTGCAAAGTCAATACCCCAAACCTTATCTAACAATTGGTCTCTTGAAAAAACATGACCTCTGTTTTCTGTTAAGAAACATAGTAATTCAAATTCCTTTAAGGTCAGCTCTACAAGCTTTCCGCCAACAGTAACCTCATGTCTATCTGTATTTATTTCAACATCTTCAATTCTAATAATATAATCATTTGTACTTTCAGAACTACTGCTCTCTTCATATCTTCGTAAAACCGCTTTTATTCTTGCCATTAACTCTCTCACGCTAAACGGCTTTGTCATGTAGTCATCAGCACCAAATTCAAGACCCAAAATTTTATCAACCTCATCATTTTTAGCCGTTAGCATAATGATAGGTGTTTTGTTACCTTCTTCTCTTAACTCTCTGCATATTTCGTGACCATTTTTGCCTGGAAGCATTAAATCCAAAAGAATCAAATCCGGTTTTTCCTTATGTACCAAAGTTATTCCCATTAGCCCATCTTCTGCACTAACATAATCGTAATCATTATTTTTTAAATTATATCCTACGAGTTCAATAATATTTGGTTCATCCTCAATTATTAATATTTTTTTCATCGTTGACTCCATTTCGGCTACCTATTGTAAGCCTTCTTATATGATTTAAGCTGATATACTATAGTATACCAGCTTAACAATATTTATATATTTAATTTTAACATATCAAACTAATATCATCAATTACATAGACAGCTTATTTTCTTTATTTTGGATATTACTCTCTTTAAAATGAATATCATGTAGCACAGCTTCCGCTATGTTTTTACAAGAGTCCCCTATTCTTTCTATATTGTGAACAATATCTGTGTACATAACTGTAAATTCAGGTGAACATTTTTTATCATACAGCCTCTTAATGTGTTCTCTTTTCAACCTTTCTTCCATTCTATTCATATCCATTTCTTGATGTAGAATATCATTTGCAAGGTTAATGTCACCATTTTCTAATGCTTTTATGGAATCTCTAGTCATCCTTGAAGCCTGATCGAAGCATTCATATATTTCTGCACAAGCAATATCTGAAAACTCATAGCCATGTTTAATTTTTTCACTTGCAAATTCTGCAATATTAGTACAGTTATCTCCAATATGCTCTATATCCGAAGCTATATGTATAAGCCCGGAAACCATATTGCCTTGATGCTCTGTCAAAGTATCTGTTGCAAAAATTGAAGCCAAATATTTAACAGTTTCATCTTGAAGTTTATTTACTACTTCTTCATTGTCGAAAACTTCTTTTAAAGCATCGCTGTCATTTGCAAGAAATGCCTTTTTAGCATCCGTTATCATTTGTAATGTTACATTTGCAATTCTTGAAAGCTCTCTTGTAGCAAGGTGAATTGCAAACACCGGCTGCTCAATAATCTTATAGTCAAGATACATTGGCTGTGATGGAAGAACATCTCCATCTTTGCCCGGAATTATTTTCATAACAATCTTTACTAGAAGCCAAATAAACGGTAAAAACAAAACAGTATTTATAATATTGAAAAACATATGAGCATTTGCTATTTGTCTTGATACTATTTCATATTCCACTCCTGTTGGTGAAATCATTGTAATGAATCTTGCAAAAGCTGGGATAAAGAACATAAACAAAACAGTTCCGGTTACATTAAAAATAATGTGTGCCGCCGCAGTTCTCTTGGCATTTATTGATGATCCAATTGCAGCAAATACGGCAGTAATTGTAGTTCCTATATTAGTACCAAATAAAATAGGAAGTGCTCCTTGCAAACCAATAATACTTGAAACACCATCCGGTCCTGCCTGTGAAGCTAAGTTCTGAAGAACAGCTATTGATGCAGAACTACTCTGAATCACAACAGTTAAACCTGTACCTATTAAAACTCCTAAAACAGGTACATCCTGTACTGCTAAAAACATTTCAGCTACTTCCGGCATTGCGGCTATGGGTTTCATAATGTCACTCATAGTATTTATGCCCATAAATAATAGTCCAAATGCAAAAATAGTTTGACCTACATTAACAACGCTCTCTTTTTTCATGCAGAAATACATAATAAAACCTATTAAAATAAATAACCATACATAGTCACCTACTTTAAAGGCAATAAGCTGAGCTGTTATGGTAGTACCAATATTAGCTCCGAGAATGATACTAATTGCTTGAGGTAGATTCATAAGCCCTGCTGTTACAAAGCCAATAACCATAACTGTTGTAGCACTACTGCTTTGTAGTACTGCTGTCGTTAGCGCACCTGCAATAACACCAATGACCGGATTTTTAGTTAAAAGAGCTAAAATACTCTTCATTTTCTCTCCAGCCGCCTTTTGCAGACCGTCACTCATCAGGTTCATACCATATATGAATACGGCTAGTCCCCCCAGTAGGGTTATAATCACCTGAAACCAATTTAATTCCATTTTCTTCTCCTCTCAAATCATGCCTCATTATAATATAATGTTCAAAGTATTCCGTATATCATAATATATGGCGAATTTAAGTCAAAAAAGATAATAAATGTTAAGTTATTGTAAATTTAATGTTAATTTTGTCGATAATTCTTTTATACCCATTCCAAATTCTTGATCAATATTAATATTTATGATTTCATTGCCTTCTTCATTCTTGCATAGAGAGAAGCTTTCATCATCTTTTTCTATAAAGATTTTCCCCATGTTTTCAGTTGAGCATTCATCAGAATCAAAAAAATTTATTACAGTAATCATCTTATCAAAAATATGGTCACCTAAAGAATGCTTTAAATACTTAATAAAACTCTCTTCTTTAGTTTTATTACCCCATTTTTCAATCTTACATATTTTATCACAAATGGAAAACAACCATAGATTTTCTTCTTTTAAAGAAGTATCATTATCTATAAAAATATAGTCAAAATCGCCGTTTTCTTGTATTATATTAAATAAATCTGATAGTTCCTCAACATTCAATAATTTTAACTGATTTCTCCCACCCAAAGATGAAAAGGATTTCACACCATAATCATCAGACACAGTAAAACTATCAACCGGAGCAATGTTCTTTTTATTCTTATAAATATAATACAGATAATTTGTGATGCTCTTTTCCTTTGATTCTTTAAAGTAGCTGTTTGTTGATTCAAACTCCTCATAACTTATATATAGTACCTTTTTACCGTGGTATCTGGTCAATTCTTGTGCCAAGCCCAAGGCAACAGACGTTTTCCCCGTGCCTCCCTCAGCACTGCAAAATAGTATTGTTTGACTTTTTTTAAGCATTGGACGAAAAAGTCTGTACCCGGTCTTCATGCAATACTCAAGAATAATTGCATTATAAATATTTTCAGCTGTATCATATTTATAAAGAGTTCTGTTTTTTAAGTCATCTTTATTGCAATCGGATCTTTTTTCAAGCAGCATCAAATAGTCTGATTTTATGTCTAATACCTTATCTGATAAAATAATATCTATTCCATCAAAGCTATTTAATTCACATAGTTCTTCAGGTTGCAATAGCTTAAAAACTAAATTAGGATTATCTTCTGTAATACATTTTGTGAGAGCTTTCGCATAATCTTGATCATAAGTGGCAAGTATTATTGAAATTATTTCCATTTATTACTCCTTTATCCAATTTATAACTATACTATACGCTATATGGAAATAATTGTAAATATTTTATTTTTGTTCATTGATTAATTCTTTTAGTTTTAATAGTGACTTATCAAGACCGCCAATTTCATCCATCAATCCAATTTTTACAGCATCATGACTAAATAATACAGTTCCAACATCGTTGGACATATTTGAAGTGCAATTCATTAATTCAACTATTTTATCTCTGTCAGCATGAGAGGTTCTTATTATAAAATCAATAATTCTATCCTGCATTTTTCTGAAATAATCATAGGTTGGTTCTGCTCCAATAATCATTCCACTCATTCTAATAGGGTGAAGCGTCATTGTTGCACTTTCTGCAATATAAGAATAATCTGCTGCTGTAGCCAATGGGATTCCAATACTATGTCCTCCGCCTAATACCAAAGAAACCGTTGGTTTTGAAATAGTAGCTATTAATTCAGATATTGCCAGTCCGGCTTCTACATCTCCACCCACCGTATTTAAGATAACTAAAAGACCCTTTATGTTATCATTTTGTTCTACCGCTGTAAGCTGAGGTATGATGTGTTCATATTTTGTAGTCTTATCTGTTGGTGCCGCAAAGGAATGACCTTCAACCATACCTATTATAGGTAAACAAAGGATATCACTTTGGTAATCCTCCACAGTATTAGTAACTCCAAGTTCTTTTATGTTACTGTTTGTCTGTGCAGTTTCATTTTGCTCTTTTGCATTTTCCCCGTTTGCTTGTCCCTGTTCGTTTGTTTTATCTGATTTTTCTTGGTTATTCAAATTGTTCATATTTGCCTCCTAATATAAATATAATAGTATTATTTACCGAATGGAGGTTCATTATGCGACTAAGTGAAATAGGAGACAAAGAAATCGTTGATTTACGCAACGGCAGTAGACATGGTCAACTGTGGGATGCAGAAATGATTTTTGAAAAAGGTACAGGCAAGATAAAATCCATTCTAGTTCCAAGCTTTCAGCCGAGACTAGGTTTCCTTTCGGCACATGATTTTATGCAACTTCCTTGGAATTCAATTGTAAAAATTGGAGAAGACATAATAATATTTGAAAGTCAATAAACTTGCCACAAGATAACTGAAAAATCCTAGTCCGACTGAAGTCGGAGGATTTCTGTATGAGACTTGCGCGCCATATCATAGATATGGGCAAGGCTTCAACTGAAAAATTCCTTTCAATCTGAAGTCGGGGTATTTCTGTATGAGACTTGCGCGCCATATCATAGATATGGGCAAGGCTTCAACTGAAAAATTCCTTTCAACCTGAAGACAGGGAATTTCTGTATGA
>JBKECQ010000090.1:0-6330 GCA_047974845.1 Aminipila sp.
TAATGAGAGGTGGTTAACACTTTTAGTTACGGGAGCCAGTCCCAAATTTAGAACGTTAACCAATCAAACTCATCATAACAAAAAAATAAGAATAGAGGTTTTAATCTCTACTCTTATATAGTACGAAATGAAGACAATAGAAGAAATTCTTGAATTAACCAGATTGCAAACAGGCATTTAAACTATTAAAATAAAAAATCATTTTAAGGAGCATCATTTTTCGTTGACAAATGAAATGTGGTGTGCTAACATGAAAACATAAATTAATAGAATTATAAATGCATACGGTGAACAGTAGCATTTTATTGAAGAGCATGGTGTAGTGCCCTGGATATTTTTATCCAGGGCACTTTTTGTTTGCAATTACTATTTTCTAAGAAAGCGTGGTGAAAGTTATGGAGGCATTTGAACAAAAAGAGCGAATTATTCAAGAGTTTGTTCCGGGAAAGCAAGTTACATTGGCGCACGTGATTCCGCATCCGGTTGAGGAGTTTTATCCAAAAGTTGGACTTGTTGATGCAGAGTCAAAAGCTGTAGGGATTTTTACGATTACGCCAAGCGAAGCTGCTCTTATTGCTGTGGATGTTGCTTGTAAAGCGGCAGATGTAAAAATTGGATTTGTTGATAGGTTTAACGGATCTGTGATTATTACAGGAGATGTTGCGGCAGTTGAAGCATCAATAAGGGAGGTTATTTCAGTACTTTGCGATTCCATGGGATTTTCATCAACCGAAATTACGAAATCTTAAGGAGATGTATAAAAGTGAAGAATAAGAGAGTGATTTTAATTGGAAGATCAACGGCAGGTAAAACTACACTGTGCCAATACATTAACAAGGAAGAAATAAGATATTACAAAACACAGACCGTACAACTTATAAATGATCAGATGATTGATACCCCGGGAGAATATCTGGAAAGAAGATTTTTGAGAGGAGCACTTACCGTCTCCGCGGCAGATGCAGATATAATCATGCTGGTTCAGGATGCGACGGAAGATGGTTCAATGTTTCCGCCGGGATATGCCAGTATGTACTGCAAACCGGCTGTGGGAGTTGTTACTAAATCAGACATTGCAAGTGAGAAGCAAATTGAACAGGCAAAGAAATCACTAATTCTTGCTGGAGCAGAAGAAATATTTGTGACCAGCAGTATGTTAGGTACAGGATTTGAAAACTTGACAAAGTATTTTGTAAAAAATATATAGGGGAGAAAATGCTATGCAGGAAAAAATTTTAAGCATAGGTATTGATATTGGAACATCAACTACACAATTAATTTTTAGTCGTTTAACCATTGAAAATCTCGCTAATAGTTACTCTGTTCCAAGGATTAGTATCGTTGATAAAGAAGTAATTTATAGAAGTGATATTTATTTTACTCCTTTAAAATCTCAACAGGAGATAGATGCTGTAAAGGTAAAAGAGATTGTAGAAATAGAATATAAAAAAGCAGGATTTAAGCCTGAAGATTTACAAACAGGGGCAGTAATTATTACAGGAGAAACTGCAAGAAAAGACAATGCAAATGAAGTTCTTTCTGCGTTGAGTAATATGGCGGGTGATTTTGTTGTTGCTACCGCAGGCCCTGATTTGGAATCAGTGCTTTCTGCAAAAGGAGCAGGTACTGATAATATTTCAAAAGAAAAATACGCCACCGTTGCAAATGTTGATATAGGTGGGGGGACTAGTAATATTGCGGTTTTTGATAAAGGCACTTTAAAGGGTACGGTATGTCTAGATATAGGTGGTCGGCTTATTAAGATTGAAGATGGCAAGATTACGTATATTTATAAGAAGATAAAGGAATTAGCTAACAGAAATGGTATTTACATAAACGAAGGTGAAGTTGCCAATGTAGATTCACTTAGAAAGGTTTGCTCATTAATGGCACAGGAACTGGCAAAAGCACTTAATATAGCAAGTTCAGATGGGTTGCATGAAGGTATGTATACCAATGGCGGCACACATTTGAAAAATGATATTTCAATAGATGCTGTTACATTTTCAGGTGGCGTAGCTGACTTTATATATAGTGATGAAAAGGTGGATGTCTTTAAATATGGGGACATTGGAGTTTTACTAGGTGAAGCCGTTAGGAATAATGCAGAGTTAAATGGAATAAAGAGATTTCAATCTGAGGAAACAATTAGGGCTACTGTAGTGGGTGCCGGAACTCATACTACGGATGTAAGCGGCAGTACCATTTCATACATAAAAGAGAAATTACCTATTAAAAATATACCTGTTCTGAAAATCACTGAAGAGCAGGAACAATCCGCACAGAGCATTATTGATGCAATAAAGGGAAAATTACCGGTCTATTACACGGAGCAAAAGTTAGATGTTGTGGCTATTGCATTGACAGGAGAGAAATTTACTTCATTTGTGGATATTCAGGACTTAGCCAATGCAATAATAACAGGGGCAAAGGAAATAATTGAGAGCAGACATCCTCTCATTGTAATTGTTGAGAGGGACATCGCAAAGGTTTTAGGCAATTCCATTAATATTATGCTGAATAAGAGCAAGGACGTAATTTGTTTGGACAGTATACACGCAAATGATGGTGATTATATTGACATAGGCGAGCCTATGGCTCAAGGGAATGTTGTCCCCGTCATTACAAAAACGTTAATTTTTAATTCTTAAAATTAAAATATAAAATTATTTAAGGAGGATACTAATGAAAGGCGATATTATTAAAACTTCCGTTTTAGCAACAAAAATCATTTCAAATGTGAGTCCGAGCATGGCTAAACAACTAAACCTTGCACCTGATCAAAGATCTTTAGCATTGATTACTACAAACTGTGATGATGTTACCTACACTGCTTTAGATGAAGCTACTAAAAAAGCAGATGTAAGTGTAGTATATGCTAAGAGTTTTTACGGCGGTGCAGATAATGCGAACACTAAATTGGCTGGTGAAATCATAGGAATGTTAGCTGGACCAAATCCAGCAGAAGTTAGAAGTGGACTTGAGGCTTGTATGGAAATGATAGAAAATGAACTTCATTTTGTTTCCGCAAATGATGAGAATTCTATTGTTTACTATGCACAATGTATTTCAAGAACAGGATCATATCTTTCACAAGGAGCAGGCATTGAGGAAGGGGAGGCATTGGCATACCTTATAGCACCTCCAATTGAAGCAATGTATGCTGTGGACGCAGCGTTAAAGGCGGCAGCAGTAAGCCTTTGTGTTTTATATGAACCACCTTCAGAGACTAACTTCGGAGGAGCACTTTTAACCGGAAGTCAGTCTGCGTGTAAGGCTGCGTGCGAAGCATTTGCAAACGCAGTAGTATACGTAGCAGAGAATCCTATTGGTTAATTGATAGGTGCTTGAGAAGGAGGTGATGGATTGAAAGTTATAACGGAGTCCGATTTAAGAAGTGAAATACGAACATCTGAAATAGATGTATACTACTTGGACGAAGATAAGTTTCTTACACCTGCGGCTTCAGAATTCTTAAGAGACAGAAGAATTGAAATTATTAAAGGTAAAAAGGAATGCATTGAGAAAAAGTCTGAGGAACTTCAAACCACAGTACATTTACAAGAGATACAAGAAGAAAAGCATGAGAAACCTAAGTTTATTGATTATGAAACGGGAGCTTATTATTATGAAAAACCCGAGCATATGACACAATTGCATGACAACTTTTTAGTTGAAAAAGACCATCCGAGAATTTATTTCAGGGGAAAGGTTGATAGCCTTCAATCTCTGATTGTGTTAGACCAGACAATTTTAGCGGGGATTGGGGGTCAAGAGAAAATTATTAATGACCTAGATGAAATTTTGAACATTCTTTATAAAATAATGGGATGTGATGTATTTAATAATCCCTTTAATAATGAAAAGATAATAGGTCTTACACATGATGAAATCAGGGAGCATTCACACAATCCCATGAAGTACTACAAAACTAAGCAAATGATTTTACCTAATTATACAATGGGAACAATTTATGCAATATTGAACCAATTGAGGGCAGAAATTAGAGAGGTAGAAGTAGCGGCAGTTAAAGCTTTCCGCAATGGCAACAAACATGAAAGGATTGATATTGTCGAAACCTTTAATCGGCTGTCTAGTGTATTACATATAATCATTTGTCGGTACTTGTCCAGTGATTACAATAATGGCTAAAGTAGCCTGCTTGTAAGTCGAATAATAGATACAAATTTTTATATTAGCAGGAGGGCAAAGATAGGTGAAAGTAGGTTTAGTAATTGGTAATATATGGGCAACAAGAAAAGATGAAAAGCTGGAGGGGTTGAAACTTATGGTAGTTCAACCACTAAACATTGTCAACAATGAACCCGTTGGTTCTCCGATTATTGCCGCTGATAATATTGGCGCAGGTGTAAGCGAGAGAGTAATATATGTAGGCGGAAGTTCAGCCAGAATGCCAGTTGGCAGTTCTAACGTACCAGTAGATGCTACAATTGTAGGAATAATAGATGGACAAGATATTATGGTGTTATAAGATGAATTTAAAATAAAGAGGAGAAATAATATGGTATTATTTGGTAATATAGTGGTTTATATTATTATGGCTTGTGCAATGGCAGGATGTCTTGCTTATATCTTTAAAGAAGGAAGCGAGCTAGGTAATCAATTTTTAGAAGGTATTTACTCAATAGGTCCTATATTTATCCCGGTTGCAGGTGTAATGGCATCAGCTCCTTATTTAACCGCTATAGTGCAGTCAGCCTTTGGACCAGTTTTTGCAGCTGTAGGTGCTGATTCTGCAATGGCAGCTACAACATTTATAGCTGTAGACATGGGAGGTTATCAATTAGCAGATGCATTAGCTCAGACCAGGGAGTCTTGGATTATGGCTCAGATTACAGGATATATGGCAGGTGCGACAATCGTATATAACATTCCTGTTGCTTTAAAGATGTTACAAAAGAAAGACAGACCATATTTGGCATTAGGTATGATGTCAGGGTTTTTAATGATTCCGGTAGGTGTATTAATTTCAAGCGCTATTATCGCTTTTTCAAATCCATATATAAGAGAAACAGTTGCAACAAGTGGTGAAGGTACGTATCAGCTAGCATTATCATTTGCTTTAATCTTTAGAAACCTTGTTCCTCTTATTATCATTTGTGTTGCAATAGCCATTGGACTAAAGCTTAAACCGGATATGATGATTAAAGGCTTCTCAGTATTTGGTAAGGTAATGGATTCACTGCTTACTTTTATTTTAGTAGCTTGTATAATCGAATATTTCACTGGAGTATTCTCAACTGTTTTAGGATCATGGGGATTTGAACCAATCATTGCAGATGAGGCAGATATAAATAGAGCTCTTGAAATTGCAGGTTACATCGGTATCATGTTATGCGGTGCATTCCCTATGGTATATCTTATTACAAAATACTTTAACAAACCGTTAACAGCAATCGGAAATGTATGTGGCCTTTCAAAGGATGCTATTGCAGGTATTCTTGCAGGTGCGGCAAATGCTCTTGCAATGTATAAGATAATAGAAGATATGAAGGCAGAAGATAAAGTTAAGTGTCTTGCATTTGCAGTATGCGGTGCATTCCTAATCGGAGACCACCTTTCATTTACAGCTAATTTCCAACCAACACTTATATTGCCAGTTTTAGTTGGTAAGTTGGTTGCAGGTGGATTATCTGTATGGATTGCAACAAAAATTTCAGTGCCTAAGGCAAGAGAAATTGAAGCAAAGCAGTTAAGTGAGACAGTAGCTTAAGTAAGAGATTAGGGGGCAATGGAATGGAATGTTGCATTATAAAATCACCGTCAAAGGCGACAGTAGATATTCTTATGCGTAGAAAAGGTACAGGACATGATGTGGTCCCCCAATGTTTGGATGCCATTGGTCTTGTGCAGGGCAGGATGATTGAAATGATTGTCGCTGTTGATATAGCAGAAAAAGCGGTAGGCGTCTCGGTAGAAGAGATAAAAGGTAGCTGTCCACAAAATATGATTTTAATAGCCATATTTGGAGAAACAGCTTCAGTGGAAGAAGCAATAAAAGAAATAAAGATTAAATGGGAAAATCATAAATATTGATTGGTGACAGACAATGTTTCGATTGGTACTAAGAAATACGACAACTGATATTAAGAAATACGATAACCGATATTAAGAAATATGACAAATAATACTAAGATATACGACAACGAATCAAAAAGTTGTACTTTCTAATCTAGGAGGTGTGCAAAATGAGTCTTCTTGATATGGTAAAAGAAGCCGGCATTATTGGTGCAGGTGGAGCAGGGTTCCCAACCCATGCGAAGCTAGCATCAAAAGCGGACTATATACTTCTTAATGGTGCTGAATGTG
>JBKECQ010000006.1:0-42836 GCA_047974845.1 Aminipila sp.
TCCAGATGACAATCACACTAATTACACCAATCGCAATCGAAGAAGGATTAAGATTCGCAATCAGAGAAGGCGGAAGAACAGTAGGTTCTGGTGTAGTAGCTACAGTAGTAGAATAATTACAGATAATATAAAAAGACGGTTTATAACCGTCTTTTTTTTCTTTTGTTGACATTAATTATAAAATAATTATACAATGTAGGTATAATTATAGAGGTTTTTTCTATATAAGATTTAATAAAATTTCTATATATTATCTAATAAAAATTTTTAGATAAAATTTATAACTTTCGAGGAGGACAGGTTTTATGAAAATAATGATTGCATCGGATATACATGGTTCTGCATATTATTGCAAAAAGATGCTAGAGGCTTATAAACAAGAAAAGGCTGAAAAGCTTTTGTTACTTGGAGATATTTTATACCATGGGCCACGGAATGACTTGCCTCGAGATTATGACCCTAAAAAAGTAATTGATATGCTAAACAATATAAGCGATGAAATTCTTTGTGTAAGAGGAAATTGTGAGGCAGAGGTAGACCAAATGGTACTTAATTTTCCGTTACTAGCAGAGTATTGTATTTTATATGCAGGACATCGTATGATTTTTGCAACTCATGGGCACAATTTTAACATGGATAATATTCCATCTATGAAGAAGGGGGATATTTTGTTAAACGGTCATACTCATGTGCCAAAGTGTGTTGGCTTTGGAGGCGATGGTAAGCATGATTACATATATATGAACCCGGGTTCAGTTTCTATACCAAAGGAAAACAGTGATAATGGATATATGATTTTGGAGGATTGCAAGTTTACATGGAAGGATTTTGAAGGCAATTCTTGCATGGAATATAATATAAAAGACATATGTTGTTAAACGGTAAGTAACTAAGGGCTTAGATTCGAGTTATTTAATTGTAACCTAATGGAGGAAAATATGAGTCAGTTAAGTGAATACTTAGATGTTTCTACTGAAGTAAAATCTGCCATAAAAAATGGGAAACCGGTTGTAGCTTTAGAATCGACAATAATTTCACACGGTATGCCATATCCTCAAAATGTAGAAACAGCTTTAAATGTAGAAGCCATTATAAGGGAGCAGGGAGCAGTCCCTGCCACCATTGCCATTATAGGAGGTAAGCTTAAAGTAGGGATCTCTAAAGATGAAATTGATTACTTAGGAAGAAAAGGTCTGGGAGTTATAAAATCAAGTAGAAGAGATATTCCCATCTTAGTGGCAAGAAAGGAAGATGGAGCCACAACCGTTGCTACTACAATGATACTTGCTGAAATGGCTGGGATTAAAGTTTTTGCAACAGGTGGAATTGGAGGAGTGCACAGAGGTGCAGAAACTACTATGGATATTTCTGCTGACCTTGAAGAGCTGGGTATGACTTCAGTAATGGTGGTTTGTGCAGGGGCTAAATCAATTCTTGACCTAGGACTTACTTTAGAATATTTAGAGACTAAGGGAGTACCGGTGATAGGCTATCAAACTAAGACTCTACCGGCGTTCTATACCAGAGAAAGTGATTTTAATGTAGATTATCCAATGGATACACCAAGGGAAATTGCAGATGCATGGGTTGCAAAATTAAAATTAGGATTAAAAGGCGGAATGCTTGTTACAAACCCGATACCTAAAGAATATGCTATGGACGCAGAGTATATAAGTAAGTGCATAGAAGATGCCATAGCAGAGGCAGAGGATAAGGGAATAAAGGGGAAAGAGACTACACCATTTTTACTTGCAAAGATTAAAGAGATTACAGGTGATGAAAGTTTAGATGCTAACATTCAATTGGTATTTAATAATGCCAGATTAGCATCACAAATTGCACGTGAAATGTGCAATTTGTAATATAAAAAAGATATTTAAAAGTCTATTGTAGATGCTCCTTCAGAGCAGGTTAGGACAGGTAGAGCTGTATACAGTTCTATCTGTTTTTTATTATCTTGATGAATAAAGTTTGTTTTATCATAACGAGATAAGATTATGCTGACAACGTTAATTTTCTTTGCTTTAGCATATTCCATAGTAAGAAAAACCGAATTTAATGTACCAAGCCCGGCATCTGCAACTATTACGGTATTAAGATTAAGCTCTTGAATTAGTTGGGAAAGTAACAAAGTTTTTGGTGAAGAATAGCCTCCATCTACGTGCAGAGGGCACATAATACCACCGCAACCTTCTACAACCATAAAGTCATAGGAGCTGGAAAGCTCTTTATAACCGGATAGCAAATGCTGCTTTTCAACAAAAGGGGTAGGGTTTTCTTGTAAAGCGAGAGCTTGACCCTTTTGAGCTTGACTGTCAATAAGTGAAGCCAAGTGTGGTGATGCGGGTGTTTGGAAAGTGTATGTAACTAAAGAGTTAGGGTCAACTGGTAAATTGCCGATTTTACAAACGTAATCGCAGTCACCGGCAATTATTTTACCATCAATAAAATCTGCACCACTAAGAGCAGGCTTATAATAGCCTGCATTTATACCTGATTGACGTAGCAATTTAACGAGTATGGCACTAATATATGTTTTACCTACATCCGTGCCTGTTGCAGTAATAAAAATACCGTTATTTTTATTACTTGGTTCATACCCTAGAGCATTAGATAATGTTGTATGAATTTGTGACATATATGGCTCCTTAAAGTAACAAAGCTATAAAAATCAGTGCTTTATATAAAGATATAGCGACTTAAAAATTTATTTTATAGCTTTTCAATTGAAAAACCAAGCTTTGAAAGCATAGATAAATCGTCATTGATACTAATTCCTTGGGTTGTAAGCATATCACCGGTGATGGCGGCATTAGCCCCTGATAAAAATGCTTTCTTGCCTTTATCGTCTAAAAGCCCTCTGCCTCCTGCAAGGCGAATAGCTGCAGTAGGTAAGATTAATCGGTAAATAGCAATAACAATAAGCACTTCCTTATAAGACACAATAGGATTGTTTTCAAAAGGAGTGTTAATAATTGGATTTAAAATATTAATAGGAATAGATTGTATTCCTATTGACTTAAGGTCAAATGCCATATCAACTCTATCCTGCATAGTTTCACCAAGCCCAAGTATTCCACCACTACAGACTGCAAGTCCTGATTTTTGGGCTGCTTTTATTGCCGCTATTTTATCATCATATGTATGTGTTGTGCAGATATTTGGGAAATTTCGTCTGGAGGTTTCTAAGTTGTTGTGGTACCTTGCTACTCCGGATTCCTTAAGCATAAGAAACTGTTCATATGATAGAAGTCCATGTGATGCACATAATGAAATGTTAACATTGTCATTTATTGTCTTATAACTTTCACATAGGCTTTGAACTTCCTCATTGGTTAAGGTCCTTCCGGATGTAACTACAGAAAATCTTAAAACACCTTTATCGTTGTTATAATTGGCATTATTCATTAGAGTTTGAGTGTCAAGTAAGGGATAAACTTCAGCTTCTGTAGGATAGTGAGCTGATTGTGCGCAGTATTTACAGTCCTCAGAGCACCTTCCGGATTTGCCGTTAATAATTGTGCATAAATCAAACTTGTTACCACAGAAGTGTAGGCAGATTTCATTGGATACGGAACAAAGCCTTTCAAAAAAATCTTCGTTCTCCAAAGCCTTAGATATTAACTCGAGACATTCTTCTTTTGATATTTCATAGCCATCTTTAATTTTGTTTTTAAGTAGATCCAGTGAATTTATAGCTTGCATAGTTACCTCCTAATTACTAACTCCTATATACCCATATTTTTTAAAGGTTTGTATAATTTAACCCCTATTAGTGATGCAATAATGCATAAAATAGCATCCCCCGGAATATCCAAAGGCAATGAGGCCGCAACAATTACCCAAAGCCCGGTAGGCTCTCCTAAATAGAAGTTAAGAATAAAGTATTTGTATAGGAATCCAATAGTATAGGTTACTACCAGGCCACAAAGTGCAATGGGAAGGTATGATTTAAAAGTAGGGGTACTGACTTTTTCGCATAGTAGTCCTACAACAAAAGAGGTCAGTATAAAACCAAGTAAATACCCAAAGCTGGGACGAAGTACATACTGTATTCCTCCGCCTGCCGCAAAAATAGGCAGTCCAATAAGGCCCATCAAAACATATGCTCCTATGGAAATAAAACCAAGCCTTGAGCCCAGTATCATTCCTGAAAGAATTACAAACAGAAATTGTAATGTAAAATAGTCCATAAAGGGTACGGGCACTTGAATAAATGCACCTATTGCAGTTAAGGCTGTAAACAGTCCACAAAGGACAAGCTGTTTTGTTGTTATCTTACTTTTAGAACTTAAAGTATTTGATGTTTGTGAGTTCATGTTATTCCTCCAGTTATTTTTTTCTTTTGGAAGCCAGTATAGCACATAAAAAAAGCAATGTAAACCTATAAAACAAAAAAGGTTTACATTGCTCTGATAAAAACATTTTTAAATTATAATTATTAAAAGGAGATATTAGTTGTATTAAACAGAAGTGTTTCTTTCAAAACTAAAACCTCTACCTTTTACTTCATTGATAGAGCTTATTGTTATAAATGCATTGGGGTCAATTTGCTGAACTGCCGCATTTACACTGTATACTTTTCTATTTGTTGTAACGCATAGGATAGCCATTTGCGGTGTTTGTGTCATAGCGGTTTCCATACAAATTAGGGAGACTCCAAGGTTTAAATCGTACAATAAGGTATCACGGATTTTCATTGAGCAGCTTGAAATAATAAATATCTGTGACCTCTGATTACCTGATAGAATTACCTTATTTACTATAAAGCTAGTCAAAATAGTAAAGAGTATACCATATAATATCTGTTCGGTTGATGAAAAACCTGTTTGGGTCAGAAGTATGCAGGTATCAAAGGTATATAAAGAAAGTGCTACAGGTATATGAAATTTTTTATTTAAAATAAGAGGTGGAATATCTGTACCACCGGTAGAAGCACCCATTCTCAAAATTAAGCCCATTCCAACACCCAAAACCAGACCTCCAAATATAGTCGACAAAAGAGGATCTTGTGATAGATGAGTAAGCTTATTTATGGATAAAAATATACTTAGGAAAAAAGGATATAAAATTGTGCTTAAAAGGGTTGTTATAGCAAATTTTTTCCCAAGAAAAATTAATCCTAAAAGGAATAAGATAACATTTAATACAGCAAGGGATAAGGATAGGCTTATTCCTAAATAATGTTCAAGTGTAATTGAAAGCCCTGTTGCACCACCCATAATAATTCCATGAGGTCTAACAAAACAAGCAACTCCGAAAGCCAATAATATGTTGGCAACAATAATAATAAAGGAAGTTGTTACAACTTGCTGATACTTTTTCATTTATATGTTTTCTCCTTAAAATTTCAATAATTTGATTATATAAATATTATGAATTTAAACGCCAAGAAATATAATAACATAAAATTATTCATAATATTACCTTAATTTAGAAAAAATTACCTAACTTAATAATTATTTGTCAAGCAGGTATTTTACTAGCAGAGTAAAATGGCTGATTTTCAATACTCTTATTGTTTGTGATTATAACAAAAAATATATTAATCTTTGAATTAAATATAAAATATAAATCACAAACCATAAACAATAAATAATAAACGAATAATCTCACAAGAATGGCTTTTATAAATGTGTATATATGCTACTTTATTTGCTACAAGTTACAACCAATAAAGGCAATGCGATATGCTAATTTTGATTACAAGTTACAGCCAATAAAAGCAATGCAATATGCTACTTTTTTGATTACAAGTTACAACCATTATAAGAAATGTGATATACTATAGTTTGCATAATTAGAAGATAATAATTAAAAAATATATAGGAAAACTATGTCCGAAATGGAGGAGAAATGGATTACTTAAAAGGATTAAATGATAAGCAGTTAGAGGCTGCCTTACATAAAGATGGGCCACTTCTTATTTTAGCAGGTGCAGGCAGTGGAAAGACCAGTACAATGACAAGAAGAATAGCGTACTTAATAAAAGAGCAAGGCGTTTCACCCTATAATATATTTGCTGTTACTTTTACCAATAAGGCAGCAAAGGAAATGAGAGATAGAGTAGAAAACCTTATAGGACAAGGTGTTAATATGTGGATTTTAACCTTTCACTCATCTTGTCTTAGAATACTGAGAAAACATGCGGAGTTGCTTGGATATACAAATGATTTTGTCGTTTATGACCCTACAGACCAGAAAACTGTCATTAAAAATTGTATAAAGGCGATAAACGTTGATGACAAGAAATTTACTCCTGCATATATACTTAGCATAATTAGTGATAACAAAGAGAAAAATGTGAAACCACAAGAGTTTATGAGGCAGAATGAAGGTGACTTTAAGGGCAAAATATTAGCACAACTGTATAGCGAGTATTGCAAAATCTTAAAGAAAAATAATGCCATGGACTTTGATGACCTAATTGTAAATACCGTAAGGCTTTTTGAAGAAAATGAAGATGTTTTACTTGAGTACCAAAATAGATTTAAATACATAATGGTAGACGAATACCAAGATACCAACTATATGCAATATAGATATATAAAGTTATTGGCAGAAGGGCATAACAATATTTGTGTAGTTGGTGATGATGACCAGTGTATTTACCAGTGGCGTGGTGCAGATATTAACAATATCTTAGATTTTGAGAAGGATTTTAAGGGAACAAAGGTCATAAAGCTTGAACAAAATTATCGTTCTTATGGAAATATTCTTGCAGCTGCTCATAGCGTTGTTGAAAGAAATATGCAAAGAAAGACTAAAAAACTGTGGACAGATAAAGACCCGGGAGAAAAAATCACATATTATAGAGCAGATGACGAGAAGGATGAAGCAAGATACATTTCACAAGAGATAGACAGGCTGAAATCCGGTGAAAGACAATATAAGGATTTTGCAATTTTATATAGAACCAATGCACAGTCCAGAAACTTTGAAGAAGCATTGTCTGCAAGAGAGATTCCATATAGAGTTTTAGGTGGACTTAGGTACTATGACAGAAAAGAAATTAAGGACATTATGTCTTATATGAGATTAGTACAAAACCCGGCAGATGATGTATCCTTTGTAAGAATAATTAATGAGCCTAAAAGGGGAATTGGAGAGAAGACTGTTGAAAAAATTGCGGCTTTAGCAAGAGTCCGTGGAGAAAGTCTCTTTGAAACTCTTACAGATGAAGAAGTTATTATGGGACTACCTTCAAAAGCTATTGAGAGTGTTAAGAAAATGGTTAGCACAATTTTAAAATACAGTCAAGAAAAAGAAAACCTAAGGGTTTCTGATATATATGATGGACTTTTGGTGAATACAGGATATCTAAAGGCTTTAGAGGATGCTAAAACTGTAGAATCAGAAGGCAGAATTGAAAATATAATGGAATTTAAGTCCGTTATTTATGATTACGAAAAAGAAAATCTGCAATTATCCTTAGCTGAGTTTATGGAGAAGATTGCACTGGTTGCAGAAGTAGATAATCACGATGAAAATGAAAATGCTGTAGTCCTAATGACTATGCATAGTGCAAAAGGATTAGAGTTTCCGGTGGTATTTTTACCGGGAATGGAAGATGGGCTGTTCCCCGGATGGAGAGCTCTTGAAAAGCCCACAGGATTGGAAGAAGAGAGAAGACTTTGCTATGTAGGTATGACAAGAGCAAAAGAACGTCTATTTATGACCAGCGCCCAAATGAGAACCTTATATGGTAAGACTGAATACACCAGAGAATCACAATTTATGAGGGAAGTAGATAAGCGCTTAATTTGTGGTGACGGTGTTTATGACAAGAAACCTAGTGGATTTGGAACAGGTGCCGGTGGTTGGAATGATTCAGAGAGCTCAAAGGTAAGCAGCTCAAACTTCGGCAATAGCTGGGGCGGCGGATCCGGCTTTGGGGGCAGCATGGCACGGAAATCACCATCATCCAGAATAGGAAATGATGGATTTTCAAAAACAAGCCCTACCATGCCGTTTGATCCTCTGTTAGCGGCAAAACAAGCATCAAAGCAAAGCGCCTCTATGAGTGGTGGAAAATTCAACTCGGGAGACAGAGTTAATCACTCAAAATTTGGTGAAGGTATGGTTGTATCGGTTGACGGTAAGACTATTAGTGTAATGTTTGATTCCGCAGGATTAAAGAAGCTGGCAAAAGATATTGCGCCAATCAAGAAAATAAGCGAATAGAGGATTACTCATTAAAATAATCAGTTAGATGGGAGAACAATATATGGAAGAAGAGATGAATTCCAAAATAGGCGAGATGAGGACGAAGATAGAGCTATTAAATAAGGCTAACAAGGCGTATTATCAGGACAGTAGTGAGATAATGTCCAATATGGAATATGACAGGCTCTATGATGAATTGGTACACCTGGAAAAGGATACGGGTGTTGTTTTAGCAGGTAGTCCAACAATAAGTGTTGGCTATGAAGTGCTAAGCGATTTACCAAAAGAGTCTCACGGATCTAGAATGCTTTCTTTAGACAAAACTAAAGATATATCAACCTTGAAACAATTTTTAGGGGATAAAGAAGGTGTTTTATCATGGAAATTAGACGGCATTACCATAGTTCTGACCTATGATGGGGGGAAACTTGTAAAGGCTGTTACAAGGGGAAATGGAGAAATTGGAGAAGTAGTTACATCTAATGCAAGAGTTTTTT
This sequence comes from Aminipila sp., assembly GCA_047974845.1. Lineage (GTDB taxonomy): Bacteria > Bacillota > Clostridia > Peptostreptococcales > Anaerovoracaceae > Aminipila. The sequence goes on from JBKECQ010000006.1 coordinate 8,664, forward strand.
CAAATATTCCATTGACAGTTCCTTTCAAAGGTAAGATGGTTCTTAGAGGTGAAGCGGTTATAAGCTACTCTGGGTTTGAAAGAATTAATGCACAGATAAGTGATGTGGATGCTAAATATAAAAATCCGAGAAATTTATGCAGTGGAAGTGTTAGGCAGTTAAACAATCAGATAACTGCGGAGAGAAAGGTTGGCTTTTATGCGTTTTCATTGGTTTCGGCAGATGGTGAGGATGCTATAAAAACTAATTCAAGACATGAACAGCTTAAGTGGTTAAAGCTACAAGGCTTTGATGTGGTTGGATATAAACTAACCAGCGCAGAAGATATTGAGAAGACGGTTGAATGGTTTTCATTAGAAATTGAAAAAAACGATTTGCCGTCAGATGGGCTCGTATTGTTGATAGACGATATACAATTTGGCGAAAGCTTGGGAAATACAGCGAAATTTCCAAGAAATGCAATTGCGTTTAAATGGCGTGATGAAGTAAGGGAGACAACATTAAAAGAGATAGAATGGAGCGCTTCCAGAACCGGACTAATTAATCCTGTTGCTATTTTTGAACCTGTAGAGCTGGAGGGAACAACCGTTAGTCGAGCAAGTGTCCATAATATCAGCATTATGAAACAATTAAAGCTGGGTATTGGAGATACAATAAAAGTTTACAAAGCAAATATGATTATTCCTCAGGTTGCAGAAAATTTAACAGAGAGCGGGGTAAAGGATATTCCCACAAAATGTCCGGTTTGCCAAGGAGAGACTCAGATAAAAAGTGAGAACGGTGTTGAGTCACTATATTGTTCAAATTCGGAATGTCTGGCAAAACATATTAAATCCTTTACCCATTTTGTAAGCCGTGATGCTATGAACATAGATGGTATGTCTGAGGCTACCATAGAAAAGTTTATAGCAAAAGGAATACTAAAGGAATTAGCAGACTTATTCCATATAGATAAATTTAAAGATGAAATTGTTGAAATGGAAGGCTTTGGAGAAAAGTCTTTCAATAATCTTGTAGCAGCTGTAAAAAGAGCCGCTACCACAACAACCATTAGATTGTTATATAGCTTAGGCATACCTAACATTGGTGTGTCAAATGCAAAATCTATTTGCAGATATTGTGGTTATGATTGGGAAAAGATTCAGAATTTGAACGAAGCTGAGCTAGTTAGTATCGATGGAATTGGCGGCATTATGTCGGAGGCATATGTAAAATATTTTGAGGACACTAAAAACCAAAAAAAGGTCGAGGATATTTTAAATGAAATCATATTTGAAAAAGTTCAAGAAACAACCGTATCAGAACGTAATTTGGAAGGGCTTACATTTGTTATTACCGGTTCGCTGAACCATTTTGAGAATAGAGATTCACTAAAGTCATTAATTGAAGACAGAGGGGGAAAGGTAGCCGGAAGCGTATCATCAAAGACTAATTTTTTAATAAATAATGATGCCCTGTCAAGCTCCTCTAAAAATAAGAAAGCAAAAGATTTAGGTGTAGAAATAATAACGGAAGAAGAATTTTTAAAAAGGTATGAGGTGGAAGTAAATGCTTAAGGCTGGAAAACTAGATAGTGAATTACTTGAAAGAATTGTTTTTGATAAAATAACTTATAAGAGTTCAGATGTATTAGTCAGACCGGGGATAGGTGAAGATTGCGCTGTTGTAGATTTTGGACAATACGAATGTGTTATGTCAACAGACCCTATTACTGCGGCCATAAGTGAGATTGGCAGACTTGCTATACACATAACCTGTAATGATATAGCTTCAAACGGTGTTAAACCACTGGGGATTATGTTAGCGGTAATGCTTCCCCTTGGAACCACGGAAGAAGAGATTGCAACTATAATGGGACAAGCAAGTGAAACTGCGGAAAAACTGGGTGTTGAGATAATAGGCGGGCACACTGAAATAACACCTGCCGTAAATACGCCTGTTATAGTATCTACGGCTATTGGAAAAGATAAAAAGGGTAAATCCCAGAAAGCTCACAGTGTTAAACCCGGTGACTATATATTAATGACAAAATATGCGGGAATAGAGGGAACAGGCATAATTGCTTGTGATTTTGAGGATCAATTAAAGGATGTTTGCTCTAAAGAAGAACTGAGTATGGCTAAAAATTTCTTAAAGGAAGTCAGTGTTGTCAGAGAGGGAATTATTGCAGGTAACATAGGTGTCGGCGGTATGCATGATATTACCGAGGGAGGTGTGCTTGGTGCAGTTTGGGAAATGTGCCAAATATCCAAGAATGGCTGTGAGTTATGGCTAGATAAAGTTCCCGTAAAAGATGTTACTAAAAAAATCTGTAAAAAGTTTGATATTAATTATTTGCGATTAATTTCCAGTGGATGTATGCTTATTATTGCGCCTGAAGAAAACAAGAAAAAGCTAGAAGAGGCATTAAGGGAAAAAGATATAAATATAAGTTGTATAGGTCAGATTAAGGAACTTTCGTATGGTATTAAGGCTATAAAAGAGGACGGAAAAACAATTGTAGAAATTTCCCCTCCTGAAAGTGACGAATTGTATAAAGTTGTTAAATAGTTTTGCCGATATATATAAAATGAAGTTTTCGTAAAAATATATAAATTTGTATATTAATAATTGGGGAAAGGGAGATAATATGAGTTATACATCAAGCACAAACTACAGAAGCGTTAAAGATTTTTCTGGCGGCAGGGGATTAGTTAGCAACATGAGAAGCAATTTAGCTAAAACCAACTATAACAAAACTAACAATTCAAGCAGTACGGAGAACAATGGAAATAGCTCCTCTAAAGTTGTACTTAAGGCAGAATTAAAAACTTATAGTAAGATAGCTGACGATAGTGCAAATGATATACAAAAAATAGGAGCTAAGCTAACTGCGGTTGGAGAGAATTCCTTATTTGATAAAGCGGAGAAGGCTGGAACAAATAAACAGATTGTAAACGAAGCTACAGATTTTATTAAAAATTATAATAATATGTTATCAAGCATAACAAAATTGGGTGGCTCAGAAAACAAAAATTATGCAAACAGTCTTAAGGAATTTGCACAGTCCAACCAAGAAGCTTTTAAAGCAATTGGCATAACGGTATTAAAGGATGGGAGCTTAACCATTAATAAAAAAGAATTTGAAGCGTCTTCAATTGAAGATTAAAAAAAAGTATTTAATGGTAAGGATTCATTTGCAGGCAAGGTAACTGCAATTAGTGAAGAAATTGAAAAAAATGTAGATGCTAAGCTTAAGGAAAACATGATGATACTAAATGGTGTCAATTCATCAAATAAAAATTCAAATACAAAATACAATAGAAACTCATCTGGAAGCTATTTTAATCTATACGTGTAGTAATGATGTATTAAAATAAAGCACAACTTTTCTAAAAGAGAGGTGGGGAGATAAGTGGGGCTGAATAATCTTAGAAAGAAATATTCTAAGGGTAGGATAGCGTATATCATTGCCATAAGTATGATATTTTCCGCAACATTTACAACCTCAGTTTTTGCAGATGAAAAATTTCTTAGTAGAGGAGATGCTGCCGCTTTAATTTATAAAGCGGCACTTTCATATAATAGGGATATTTCAAGGGTGCAGATTCTAAAGGGTTATGAAGATGGGAAATTAGAAGAGAAAAAAGACGTAAACCGAATCGAGGCATATGCTATGATTTCACGTGCTTTCGGGGATTTAGATACTCCAAAAGGTAACAATCTACGCACGGGTGTATTCAATGTAGTTTTCAATGATTTACCTGAATGGGCTCATAAGGAAGTATACAACTTAGAAAGTGCGGGATTAATTACGGAAAAATCTAAAAATCAAATGGGAGCCAATGACAGCATAACCAATACAGAGCTTAAAAAGATGATTCAGAGAGTATATACCTATATTGGAACAAACCAAAAAGATAATCTGTATACCAAAGTAAACTCTAAATGGCTAGATGATTCCAAAATTCCCTCTGGATATATTGGACTATCGGCATTTGATGAACTTGAACTTAAGAACAAACAAAAGCTCAATGGTATTATTGGCGATGCAATAAAGGCAAGGGGAGAAAAGGGTAGCAAAGAACAAAAGATTGCTGATTTCTATAGCACTGCAAGTGACATGGAAAATAGAAATAAGCAGGGTATTCTTCCTATTAAAAAGTATATAGATTTGGCAAATGGTTCTAAGACTATGGATGAACTTTTCCAAGTGGATGCGCTCTTAGATAAAGAAACCGGCATTTCTGTTTTGACTCCATGGTCAGTTGACGCAGATGCTAAGAACAGTACTAAGTATGCGGTGTATTATAGCGGGGCAGTATTATCACTGGATAAAGAATCCTATATAAAAGAGAACGAAGAACTTAGTAATGCCTTAATTAAAACCATTGCACAATATTTGGTTCTGGCGGGAGAAGAGGAAAATAAAGCAAAATCTTTGGCTGAAAAAATATATAGGTTTGAAAAGGATTTGGCCTTCTACGACTTGAATAATCAAGAAATCCACAATGTAAACAAAACATATAATCCCTATACGAAAAAAGAATTTGTAAGACTTTTTAAGGGTATAGATATGAATAAAATATTGGATGACTTGGGACTGGAAAATACCAAAAAAATAATAGTTGTAAAAAAAGATTTGACTTTGAGAGTGGCAGAGCTACTAAATGATAAAAATTTAGAAATTTGGAAGGCCATTTTCAAGTACAAAATTATAAATTCTTTTTCGGGGGTATTATCTGAAGAGGTCAGTGATGTGGGGTTTGAGTTAAGTAAAGTCTATACGGGCAATACAGAAAAATTATCTTTTCAAGAAAAAGCTGTAGACCTGACTACAAGCTTTGTATCCACACCCATAGAACAAATCTACGTTAGTAAGTATTTTTCCAAAACCGCAAAATCAGACGTAGAGAAAATGGTGGATATGTTTATTAAGACATATGAGGGCAGAATCCGAAATAACACCTGGTTATCTGAAGCTACTAAAGATAAAGCAATAAAAAAATTACGGAAGATGACCGTTAAAATCGGATACCCGGATAAGTGGCCCGATACCATTGACAAAGTACAGATTTCTACCTATAAAGATGGTGGCAGTTTATTTGAAAATGTTACGGAAATTATGTCAATAAACAACAGAGAAATTAAGGACAAAATAGGAAAAAAAGTTGATAGAAATGCTTGGGGTATGAATGTATATCAGGTTAATGCTTATTATAATCCATTGGCCAATGAAATTGTATTTCCGGCAGGGATATTACAGGCTCCTTTTTATGATGAGTACTTTGATAAAGAGAAGAATCTTGGAGGTATAGGCACTGTTATTGCTCATGAAATAACTCATGCCTTTGATAACAATGGTGCAAGCTATGACGAAAATGGCAATGCCAATAATTGGTGGACAGCAACGGATTATAAAAACTTTGAGAAAAAATGTAAACAAGTAATAAAGCTATATGACAAGGTAGAGGTTGCACCGGGAATAGAGAACAATGGTGAACTTACCGTAAGTGAAAATGTTGCGGATTTAGGCGGACTTGCGTGCGCTTTAGAGGTCGCCGATAAATTAGACAAACCTAACTATAAATTATTGCTGGATAACTTTACAACTATTTTTAGAGTAACCAGAAATAGAACTTCATTGGAATATTACACAAAAACGGATGTGCATTCAAATGGAATGATTAGAGTTAATCAGGCAGTAAAGAACTTTGAGCAGTTCTACAAAACTTACAATGTTGTAGAAGGGGATGGAATGTATATTCCGCCGGAAGACCGTATTACAATATGGTAATGAACTTGGTAGTTTGGTTAGAATGAACAAAACTCGTAAAAAAATCATAATTAGGTGTCATGCTCAAAAGGGATAATTAGGTGCTATGGGTCATAAATTTTTTATGACCCATAAATTTTAGTTGACTAAACTGCCAACACCTTGTATACTGTATAGGTATGAATTGCCTTTTAAAAGCTCCGTGCTGATTTGGTTAGGGTCCTGCGCAATAAGACTCTGCGAACCTTGTCAGGTCCGGAAGGAAGCAGCAATAAGTGGAAGCTCTTATGTGCCGCAGACAAGCCTTCTCCAAAGTCGGCGGAGCTTTTAAAGGGCAATTTATTTGCATTTTAGGACAAATAATTGCATGAAAAAGGGAAGTGAAAATATGTATACGGCATTATATAGAGCCTATAGACCTGAAACTTTTGATACGGTGCTGGGTCAAGAACATATTGTTAAAATCTTAAAAAATCAGATAGCCTCTGAATCTACGGGCCATGCTTACTTATTTTGCGGGACTCGGGGAACAGGCAAGACTACTACTGCCAGACTGTTAGCAAAAGGTGTAAATTGCACTTCAGAAGGCATAAGACCTTGTGGTGTTTGTGACAACTGTAAATCCATAAAAGAAGGAACCTTTATGGATGTTATAGAGATAGATGCGGCCTCAAATAATGGTGTGGATAATATAAGGGAATTAAACGAGAGTGTAAAATATCCTCCTGTAGTAGGCAGAAAAAAGGTTTATATAATAGATGAGGTTCATATGCTCTCCACAGGAGCATTTAATGCTCTGTTAAAGACATTAGAAGAACCCCCGGAAAATGTCATGTTTATTTTGGCAACCACCGAGCAGCAGAAGCTTCCGGCAACCATTCTGTCCAGGTGCTTAAAGTTGGACTTTAGGAGAGTGCCTGAAACAGTTTTAAAATCGGGAATGAGAGATATTTGCTCGTCTATGGATATAAATATTGACGAAGGTGCGTTGGCGCTTGTTGCGGCCAATGCAGATGGCTCAGTGAGAGATGGGCTCAGTATATTAGACCAATGTCTATCTGCTGGGTCAAAGGACATTTCCAGAGATGATGTCTTGGACATCTTGGGAACCGCCGGAGAAGATACTTTTCTTGAGCTTACAGACTCAGTAACCAGACATAATGTTGCAGAGGCATTACTCCTTTTAGATAGAGTTTTAGCCGATGGTAAGGATGTCAGACAGTTTATGAAGGACTGGATAACACATTACAGGAATTTACTTATAACTAAGTTTGTAAATAAAGCAGAAGATATGTTAAATATGTCTTGTGAAAATGTAGAAAGAATATGCAATCAGAGCCAGAGACTGGACGTAATGGAAATAAACAACGGTATAATTGAGTTGTCTAGAACAATGGCAGATGCTAAATGGTCTACTCAGCCTAGAGTTCTTTTAGAGTTGTGCATAGTGAAAATGGCAACAGGAATGCTTCAAAAGTCTACTATTGTCCAAACACAACAGGTCCCAACAGGATTTGTACAGCAAAGAGCAACATCTGCTGAAAAAGTAAATAAAGAAGAAAATTTGGGAAATAGCAAGGCTAAAGAATCCTCAAATAATATAAATGAAGCCAACAATAATACTGAGAAAAACTTAGATGTAGCTGATATAAATAAGGATTCTCTGTGGCATTCAGTTTTTGAAGAGGGGGAAGCCTCAAGTGCCAGTTTTAATCTTATCAGAACCGGAACGGAGCTTATTGGTATAGATGCAAGACATTTTACTGTTATGGCTTCAAGCTTGACAATTGCGAACTATGTTGAAAAGAAGAAGAAAGTTTTAGAGGACAGCATGGCGGCTCATACTGGCGTCAGAAGAGAATTAATATGTAAAATAAAGGGTCAAGAGTCTGATAAAACATCCGGCACAGATATTGAGATGATAAAGAGAAATGCAGAAAATGCATTGGGAATAAATATTGAATTGATATAATTTTAATGATAAATAACGTAGGAGGAATATAAAATGGGAAAAGGTATGAGAGCAGGAAAAAAGCCTAGTATGGGTGGAGGCGGCATGGGTAATATGCAAAAACAGCTTCAGCAGGTACAGGCAATGCAAAAAAGAATGGAAGAAGTGCAAGCTGAAGTAGAAAAGATGGAAACTACAGCTACTGCCGGTGGTGGAGCTGTTACAGTTACTGTAAGCGGAGCAAAACAGGTTACAAATATTTCGCTTAAGCCGGAAGTTGTTGATCCTGATGATATAGAAATGCTACAAGATTTAATTATGGTGGCAGTAAATGAATCATTAAGACAAATGGAAGAGATTTCAGAGCAAGAAATGGGTAAGGTTACCGGGGGATTAAATATTCCAGGACTTATGTAATTAAGATAGGATACAGACTATGAAGTACTATGCAAAACCCTTAAATAAATTAATTAATGAGCTGTCAAAGCTACAAGGTATTGGTAACAAGACAGCACAAAGACTGGCGTTTAATATACTGGCCATGGAGGATAAAGAAGCCTTAGCCATTGCACAGGCAATAATTGATGCCAAGACCAATATGAAATATTGTTCCGTATGTGGAAACTTGACAGACACAGACCCTTGTATGATATGCTCGGATTCGTCAAGAGATACAAGCGTGATTTGTGTGGTAGAGAGTCCAAAGGAAGTTGCGGCCATGGAAAGAATTAGAGAATTTAGAGGGTTGTATCATGTGCTTCACGGTGCCATCTCGCCACTTGAGGGTATTGGTCCGGAAGATATTAATTTAAAGTCACTGATTGTCAGACTACAAGAAAATGATGTGAGAGAGTTGATACTTGCTACAAACCCTAACATAGAAGGTGAAGCTACAGCAATGTATATAGCAAGACTTATAAAGCCTTCGGGGATAACTGTGTCCAGAATCGCACATGGAATTCCTGTAGGCGGCGACTTAGAGTATGCGGATGAAGTTACGCTATCTAAAGCCATGGAAGGTCGAAGAAATTTATAAAAAAAACCTGCATTTTAGAAATGCAGGTTTCTTTTTTTTGCTTGCTTTAACAGATGTGCATAGCGAGCTTTTTCTGCAAGGATGTCATATGTGGCATAATCTATTAAGTCATTGTCCGTAATTTCATTAAAGTTGCGCTCTGAACGAGCTAATTTATTTTTTACTTCGTGTAGGCTCAGGATAATAGCATCATTTTCCGTCAGCTCAGGCTTTATGCCCATAAGTTTCTTATAAAGCTTTTCAGCAGTTTGAGTTAAAGTTGAAAATTGTACCATATGTATCTTCCTTTCCTTAGTTTACTAATTTATTCTAATTTGTTCCATACTGTTTAATTCTATTTTGTGCCATATTGTCATATTCTATACAAAGCTAATAAAAGGAAGTGAAAAAATTATGGACACAGGTATGGAAGTTTTTATATTTTTATCTTATGCGGCTGGACTGCTTATTATATTTCTTTTAGCAAAATTATTTACCCTATCAGGTAAAATACTTGTAAAGCTAATTATTAACAGCGTGTGCGGTTTAATTATATTATTTGCGGTAAATTTAATTGGAGGTTATTTTGGCGTCCATATACCGGTAAATTTCATTACCGGAGTTGGAGTTGGTACCTTGGGAGTGCCGGGATTAATACTGTTTTATCTGATAAGCCTTTAGAATTAAAAAGCCATAGGAAAAAACTATAGTATGATTAGTTTGCTGAATCCCTTGCAAAATTGGTGCTTTGCAGGGGATGTTTTTTTATAAAAAAATAAGAAAAAATATTAGTGTGCTAAGTTTTTTTTCTCTTTTAAAATTGTGTAATATAACTAAAAAAAAGATATTGTTAATGAAGAATAACAAAAAAATATAGGTAAAAGTTATATATAAATAAATAAAACTGATTCAAAAACCTTGAAAAATAAAGAATTTAAGTTTTTATCTTGTATATTGTATAATTTCTTGTACAACTTGACTTTGTTATTAATATAGTATAAAGTATGTTCATTAGCGAAATTCAAAATGTTTAAAAAATAGTACAAAAAATATAACTATTTTGCGATATAAGTTAAAATTGATTAAACAGTTTATGGAGGAAAAAATGACACAGAGCAGAATGAGGACTATGGACGGAAATACTGCGGCGGCACATGTATCTTATGCATTTACAGATGTTGCAGCAATTTATCCTATAACGCCATCATCAACTATGTCCGAGGTAGTGGATGAATGGTCAGCGTATGGAAGAAAAAATATCTTCGGACAGACTGTAAAGGTTGCAGAAATGCAGTCAGAAGCAGGTGCGGCAGGAACTGTACATGGCTCTCTGGCAGCTGGGGCATTGACTACTACATATACATCATCACAAGGACTTCTTCTGATGATTCCAAATATGTATAAGATGGCAGGTGAGTTACTTCCGGCAGTATTTCATGTTGCGGCGAGAACTGTTGCCACTCATGCATTATGTATCTTTGGCGATCACTCTGATGTTATGGCAACAAGACAGACAGGCTTTGCCATGTTAGCATCCGGATCAGTGCAAGAAGTTATGGATTTAGGCGGAATTGCACATCTTGCTGCAATAAAATCTAGAGTACCATTCGTGCACTTTTTCGATGGATTTAGAACATCTCACGAAATACAGAAAATAGAAGTTATTGGCTATGAAGATTTTAAAAAGATGGTTGATAAAAAAGCTGTGCAGGATTTTAGGGATCGTGCATTAAACCCTGAACACCCGGTTGTAAGAGGTACAGCTCAAAATCCTGATATATTTTTCCAAGCACGTGAATCAGCAAATAAATACTATGAAGCTGTTCCTGAAATTGTTGTAGAATATATGGACGAAATAAGCAAGCTTACAGGTAGAAGCTATAAGCCTTTTGATTATGTTGGAGCACCTGATTCGGAAAATGTTATTGTTGCAATGGGATCTGTTTGTGAGACTATTGAAGAGACAATGAATAAGCTTATATTAGAAGGACATAGAGTTGGACTTATTAAGGTTAGATTGTATAGACCTTTTGTTAAGAAATACTTTATGGATGTTTTACCTAAAACTGTAGAACGTATAGCTGTTTTAGATAGAACTAAAGAACCCGGAGCTTTGGGAGAACCTTTATATCAAGATATAAAGACTATGCTTTATGGCGAAAGAAATGCTCCTGAAGTATATGGCGGACGTTATGGTCTTGGTTCAAAGGATACTACACCGGGAATGATTCATGCTATTTATGATAACTTATACCATAAAAAACCTAAGAATCACTTTACCGTTGGTATTGAGGATGATGTGACAAGTTTATCACTTCCATACACAGAAGGGATTGCAAGAGAACCGGAAGGAACTATAAAATGTAAATTCTGGGGTCTTGGTTCTGACGGTACAGTTGGAGCAAATAAAACAGCAATAAAAATAATAGGTGACAAGACTAACCTATATGCACAAGGGTACTTTGCATATGATTCTAAAAAATCCGGTGGTGTAACTATTTCACACCTAAGATTTGGCGAACACCCTATACAGTCTACATATTTAATAAATCAAGCAGATTTTGTAGCCTGTCACAATCAAGCATATCTAAGACAATACGATATGTTAAAGGATTTAAAGAAGGGCGGCACATTCTTACTAAACTGTATGTGGGAGAATGAAAAAGAGATTGCAGAGCATCTTCCTGCAAAGGTTAAAAGAGAATTAGCAAAGAAAAATATAAACTTTTATGTAATAGATGCATGGAAATATGCAGGAGAAATCGGATTGGGAAGCAGAATCAATATGATTATGCAATCCGCTTTCTTTAAACTAACAAATGTTATTCCTATGGAACAAGCAGTTGAGTACCTAAAAGAAGGTATAGAAAAAACCTATAAGAAAAAGGGTCAAAACGTTGTTGAAATGAACTGGAAGGCTGTAGATGCAGGAGTTAATGGAATCAAAAAAATAAATGTTCCGGACGAATGGGTAAATGCAGAAAATCCAAAAGAAAAATTAGAAGTACTTCCTGAATTCATTGAAGAGATTCTTATGCCTATGAATAAGCAGGAAGGGGACGACCTACCGGTTAGCGCCTTTTCAGGTAGAGAAGATGGAACTTTCCCTTCAGGTACAAGTGCTTATGAAAAAAGAGGGGTTGCAATCTTGCTTCCTGAATGGAAAAAGGAAAATTGTATTCAATGTAATCAGTGTTCCTTCGTTTGTCCTCACGCTTCCATTCGACCTGTATTAGTAACAGAAGAAGAAAAGGAAAAAGCGCCTTTCACTTTTGAAACAGTTCCTGCAACAGGAAAAGGTCTTGAAAAACTTGAATATAGAATGCAGGTTTCAGCTTTGGATTGCATGGGTTGTGGTAACTGTGCAGATATTTGTCCTGCTAAAGAAAAGGCATTGGTAATGAAGCCATATGCGGAAGTTGTAAAAGAGGCAGAAAACTGGAACTATAGCGTAAAGCTCCCTCTAAAGGACGGTAGGCTAAACAAGGAAACAGTAAAGGGAAGCCAATTTGCAAAACCTTATTTGGAATTTTCAGGAGCTTGTGCAGGATGTGGAGAAACTCCGTACATCAAGCTTGTTACTCAGTTATTTGGTGATAGAATGCTTATTGCAAATGCTACAGGTTGTTCATCAATTTGGGGTGCTTCTGCACCATCAACGCCTTATTGCAAGGATGAAAATGGTAGAGGACCGGCTTGGGCAAACTCACTGTTTGAAGATAACGCAGAATACGGTTACGGAATGTTGCTTGCATCTAAGCAGATGCGTGAAAAGATAGAACAGACCATGAGAGCTCTTATGGAACTGGATATTCCTGAAGATTTAAAAGAAGCTTTAGAAGAATGGCTGGAATATAAAAACGACGGAAAAGAGTCTAGGGCAAAGAGTGATAAAGTTATGGCCTGTATTGAAAACCTAAAGACATCCGATGATGTAATTCAGATGTTATGCCAAAGAATAGTAGAAAATAAAGACTACTTGGTTAAAAAGTCAATTTGGGCTCTTGGTGGAGACGGATGGGCATACGATATAGGTTATGGTGGCTTGGATCACGTGTTGGCGTCCGGTGAAAATATAAATGTATTGGTATTTGATACTGAAGTATATTCCAATACCGGTGGTCAGGCATCTAAGGCTACACCTGCCGCAGCAGTTGCTAAATTTGCAGCATCAGGAAAGAGAATTAAAAAGAAGGATCTTGGAATGATGGCTATGTCTTATGGCTATGTATATGTTGCTCAGGTAGGTATGGGAGCTGATAAAGCACAATTGCTTAAGGCTATAACAGAGGCAGAAGCATACGATGGACCATCACTGATTATCGCATATTCACCATGTATAAATCATGGACTAAAGAAGGGTATGGGAAAATCACAAGAAAATATTAAAGAAGCAGTAGATTCAGGATATTGGCATTTATATAGATTCAATCCTGAGCTAAAGAAGAAGGGCAAGAATCCATTTATATTAGATTCAAAGGCACCAACTGCTAGCTTCAAGGACTTTATTCTTAGCCAAGTAAGATATTCTTCTCTTTCAAGAGAATTTCCGGAAGTAGCAGAAAAATTATTTGCTATGACCGAAGAAAATGCAAAAGAGAAGTATGAAGCATATAAGAAGATGTCTGAAGATAAATAATGTTATCCTTCTACGGAAAACGTAGAACAAAATAAAAAAATCGCAAAAAACCTTAAGAAAACGAAGTGTTTGCTTTAATTAGCAGGGCTTCGTTTTTTTATATGCTTATAACCGGCATTCACTGATTTTTATATGCTTATAACCGGTATTCACTGAAAATAAATGCGCAAAATAATAATTACCATAAATTTAATAAAACCAACAGTTTTTGAAGTTTTGTTCATAGTAATTTCTAAAATTTTTTTATATTATTATTGCATAAACAACACGTTGTTGTACTTAATTTTTTAATTGTATTTCTTGGAGAAGTACGTGGTGGGGAAGTGAGTAAAGTGGAAAATTGTATTGTTCTTCACAATATAAACAAATGTTTTGGAAAGCACAAGGTTTTAAACAATGTCAATATTGAAGTCCCGTATGGAGCTATTTATGGTATGCTTGGACCCTCTGGGTGCGGAAAAAGCACCACTGTAAAAATAGTTGCGGGAATATTAGATGCAACTTCAGGTGAGGCCGTTGTATTAAATGAGAGGATGCCCAATTTACAGTTAATGAATGATATAGGGTACATGGCGCAATCTGATGCATTGTATGAGGATCTTACTGCCAGAGAAAACATGGAGTTCTTTGGTAGTTTGTACGGAATGAGTAAAGGACAAATACTAAATAGAACTTTAGAGGTCTCAAATATTGTAAATCTGGAGAATTCTTTAGATAAGAAAGTTTCGGAATTCTCAGGAGGCATGAAGAGGAGGCTGTCTTTAGCATTGTCAGTATTACACAGCCCAAAACTTTTAATATTGGATGAACCAACAGTAGGGATAGACCCCTTGCTTAGAAAAAGTATATGGGAAGAACTTTATAAGATGTCTGACCGAGGGATTACTATTTTAGTTACTACACACGTAATGGACGAAGCTGAAAAATGCTCTCACTTAGTGATGATGCGAGAAGGCAGTCTGATTGCTTCCGGAACTCCGGGTGAGATACAGCAGAAGGCAGATGCTAAAAACCTTGAGGATGCATTTTTATTCTTTGCAGGAGGCGATGAATAGCTATGATTAAGACATTCAAGTAATAATTTTAATAGAGTTTAGTCTAAAAATTTATGTAAAGGAGGAAATTTCTATGTTTCATATGGTAAGAGTTCGTGCACTAGCAAAACGTATATTGACACAGCTTTCTCATGATAAAAGAACTCTGGCTTTGATGTTGATAGCACCCCTTCTTATTTTGACATTGTTACATTTTGTATTTGAGGGAGCGGAAAACACTATTCTAATAGGGAATATTAACGTGCCTGAAAGCTTTTCAGAGGGACTGAGACAAAATAATGTGATTACAAGTAACTGTGAAAATGAATATGAGCTGGAGAAAGGCAAATTAACTGCTGTTGTTACCATGGAAAGTGGAAGGGTAAAGGCATGGATTGATGGGAGCGATACCACCAAGGCAAATAGTGCTATTAAGGCAATTCAAGCAGCAACAATGCCCACGGTTGTAAGACGTCCTGATTTAAATATGGATATTACCTATGTATATGGCGAGGAAAATTTATCATTGTTTGATAACTTTGCGGCAATATTAATGGGATTTTTAGTGTTCTTTTTAGTATTTCTTATTTCGGGAATATCATTTTTAAAAGAAAGAACTACGGGAACCTTGGAAAAAATCTTATCTACACCAATTGAAAGGTGGGAAGTCGTAACAGGATATGTATTAGGATTTGGTTTGGTAAATGTAATTCAATCTATAGTTATATCTGTATATCTGGTATATGTTCTAAAGGTAATGATGGTTGGCTCTCTTTGGTTAGTATTGCTAATCACTTTGTTTACGGCTATAACTGCCTTAACCCTAGGAATACTGGTATCCACTGCAGCGAACTCAGAATTTCAGATGATACAGTTTATACCAATTATTATTGTGCCGCAAGCTTTTTTTACAGGATTATTTACTTTACCCACAAGTCTTCAGGCCATTGGATATTGTATGCCGCTTTACTACTCAGCAGAGGCTTTAAAGGGTGTAATGCTGAGAAATGAAGGATTCTTAGAAATACTGCCAGACCTAACCATATTGGCAATATTGTCCTTGATTTTTATGCTATTGAATATAAGGATGTTAAAGAAGTATAGAAGAATATAATTTTCAAGTGTGAATTAATTTGTAATTAATAATGGGGCAAAGCCATTTTATAGGAGGAGTTCCAATGAAAAATTTAAAAGTTAAAAAGGTATTAGTACCAATAGTAATTATTTTGATTGTTTTAATATTTTATTATTTTGGAGTTAGAGATAAATCCGAGTTTCTAGGGCAGGTAGAAGGAGTAATAGTTTCCCATCCATCAGAAATATCAGGTAAGATTATTGAAAGCAATATAAGCTTAGGTCAAGAGATAAAAAAAGGTGATACTATTGCCGTAATAGATAATACTAATCAGAAGTATGTAGTGGAACAGCTTGAGTTGAATCTAAAAAAAACAAAGTTGGCAAAAGCCAATAGCAAAAGAGGTACAGGGGGGATAGCCGATAATAACTATACCGCGGCAAAAGCAGGGTATGACAACGCTGTTGTTGTTGTAGGAAAGGCTAAAATTGATTTTGATCAGGCTAATAAATTATATAAAGTTGAAGCCTTAACAAAGAATGAATTTGATAGTGCAAAATTGGCATATGATTTAGCTATGAACTCTTTAAAGGAGGCTGAAGCTAAGCTGAGTAATACTAAGGATGAAACCTCAGGCGATTTAGCAGAGCTGGATATAAGACTGTTGGAAAGCCAACTAAACCAGCAAAAAGAAATATTAAACAAATACGTTATAAAGGCGGCTTGTGATGGTATTGTTATGAGTAAAAATTATGTTGTAGGAGACATGGTTAACCCGGGATATAATATTGCAGAGCTTTCTCCACAAAATGAAAAATATGCAGTTATTTATTTTCCTAAGGACAGACTGGAAGAAATATCATATAATCAACAAGTAATGATTGTAGAAAATGGGAAGTCCCAAAAGGGCAATATAAAATATATTGATGTAAAATCACAATATACCCCTAAAGAATTGCAGAATACAGCAAACCGTAACCAAGAGTCTGTAAGAGTAAAGGTGCTAATACCCGAAGAGTTTAAAATAAATATTGGACAAAAAATAGAAGTTAGATTTTAAGGGGGAAAATATGTATCAGGAACGAGCAATGGACACAAAAAATAAGATTAAGAGGGCTTTTTTAGAATTGCATAAATGTAAGAGAATAGAAAAAATCAGCATTAAAGAAATTACCACCATAGCAGGTGTTAACAGAGGGACTTTTTATGCACATTATCTTGATATATATGACCTACAAGAAAAGATTGAAAATGAGATTATGTTAGGTTTTAAGGATAATGTTATACCAATGATTAGAGAATTAATAATAAATGGAAATTTAAATTATAATCTATTACCTAAAGACTTCTTCTATAATAATAAAGATGTTGTGGAGCTTTTTTTGGGGGAGGCTGCTGAGCCACGTGCAATAAAGAAACTGAAGGATTTTTTGAAGAGTAATGTGCTAACGGTTTTAGATTGTTCAGACAAGTTAAGCAAAGAGGAAAAAAGGAATCTTGATTATGTGCTGGAATATGTTTCTTCTGCTCAAATGGCAATAGTAGGTATGTGGTTCAGAAATAATATGGAAATTCCCATGGATGAACTGGCGACAGTTGTCCAAAAAATCTCAATGGAAGGACCCATTACGTATTTAAAGAGTATTATCAGTTAGAATATTATTTTCAAATATTACTGTTAGGATATTATTTGTAAATATTACTGTTAGGATATTATTTTTAAATCTCACTGTTAGTATAAAAATATATGTACACATTACTATTGGTATAGGGTCAATTTTATCCAAAACGGTGAGAATATAAGATTTTGGATATGACAAAGCATAAATAAAAAACGGATTTCAAATTACTTGAAATCCGTTTTTTGTGTAAGTATTTTTATTGTAGTAGGAAGTATGGATTAAGTTATTTAATCGCTTAGTAGCCATTAAATACTATCCGATAAATCCTAGACCACTTAACATGATGATGATGATTGCGGCTGGTGCTACAAATTTAACTAAGATACTATAAATACCTTTAAGTTTAAAAGCATATCTGCCTTCAGAGGAAATTTCTTCTGCGGCATTGTCAACGCCCCAAATCCAGCCAACAAGGATACAGTATAATAATGCACAAAGTGGCATGATAAGCTTATCTGTAAGATATTCCATGAAGTCGCCGAAAATTGGGAATGAAAGTCCGTTTGCATCAAGCCATATACCCTTAATATTAAGACAAGCCTGAGATGAAGTATAAAGGATACCAATTCCAAACATTATTATAGCAAGCACAAATGCGGTTTTCTTTCTATCAAATTTCCATTCTTCAGTAACGAAGGCTACAGTTCCTTCCATAAGAGAAATAGAAGAAGTTAATGCTGCAAACAGAAGCAATACATAGAATAAAAATCCAAATAGAGTGCCTAAAGGCATTGACTGGAACGCACCTGCAAGTGAAATAAATGCAAATCCGGCACCGGCACCAACATCAATGTTAGTTGCAAAGGCAATTGGAATCATTGCAAAACCTGCAAGAAGAGCAACCATTGTATCAAGACCACAGATTGTTAGAGTATTTTTAACAAGATTTTCCTCTTTGCTTAAATATGAACCATATGTACACATAATACCCATACCAAGAGAAAGAGAGAAAAATGCCTGACCAAGGGCAGCTAGGAACATATCTCCTGAAACCTTACTGAAATCAGGTTTTAGAAGATAGCCAAGACCTTCAGCGCCACCTTCAATGGTAATGCCTCTAATAAATAGCACAATTAATATTATAAAAAGTGCAGGCATTAATACTTTGTTTAGCTTTTCAATACCTTGAGAAACACCTTGAATTACAATAAATGCAGTAAGTCCAATAAAAATTAGTGGGAATATAATTGCTCCTTGAATTGGGAATGCTGTTCCTTGACCTAATACATCTACTAAGAAGAAACCAGCAGGGTCTTCAAAAACTGCAGATGCACCTGTTAAATATGCTAAGCAGTATTTAATAACCCATCCGCCTACATGTGAATAATAGCTTAAAATAATAAATCCTGTTAAAATTCCTAATCCACCAATAAATGAAAATTTCTTGTTAATTTCTCTAACCGCACCAACACCATTTTTGTGTGAATGCCTACCAACAGCAAATTCAGTAATCATAACTGTTGCGCCTATTAGTATTACTATAGCAATGTAAACTAATAAAAATGCACTACCACCGTTTTCATAAGCAACTCTTGGGAATTTCCAAATGTTACCAAGCCCTACGGCAGAACCGGCGGCGGCTAGGATAAATCCTAAATTTGATGCCCATTGTCCTCTTTTTTCCATGGGAATTTACCTCCTTAATTAAATACTTTATAAATTTTTTCGGCAAATATAATATACTAGATATTTTTGTTTATGTCAACAATTTAACTTGTGTTTAAAAACAAAAATTTTAAATAATTTTTGTTTTTGTATATATAAATTAACAAAATTTATACAAAAAAGTTAATTAGAATAAAGGAAAAACAAATAAATGGAGCCAGTGAAATATAATGAGGACATTGGTGAAACTTTCCAATAATAGCAAATAATAATAGGAAAAAAGAAAAAATACCGGAGAGAAGTCCCGTTAATATATAGATATAAAAAATTTTTATTGTGCCAACATAAAAGCCTAAGACAGCCATTAACTTTATATCTCCAAACCCAATCAATTCTGTTCCTTGTACCAATGCACTGAAAACAAGCAACAGTAAAAAGGGAAGTATGCCTGCAAGTACTCCTTTAATATGGAAGCCAACATAGTTTTGTGAAACCTCATATAAGGACAGTAGACCAATAGCGATTATATGTTGATCCGGAATAATTTTATATAACAAATCTGAAATACAAATTTGCAACAAAACTATTAATAATATAATATCACAGAATATGTTCAATAAAGAAGTTTTATTATTTAATATTAAAGAAAAGAAAAGTATAGAAAGAATAAAGGTAAAGACTATAACCAATTTATATATGTGCTTGTAGGGACTTAGAGTTTTAATAGACGAGTTGTAGTCACATACCCAGCTATGGGGTATAAATCGAAATGTAAAAAGTGAAACGAAAGTAACGATTAGCGCAAGCACTATAATTAAAATTATTGAACTACCCATAAACACCTCCATATAAATGAAAAAATTACATAATATGTAAGTATTATATCATAAAATTATAAAAAAATCCCCAACCATAAATTTATGATTGGAGATAAGATGTTCTTTAATTCTAATGTTACCTTATCTTTTATATAAGGGGGTATAATCCAAATGAGGTTGGACTCCATTGTAAGCAGGACGCATAAGTCTTCTGCCCGTAATTAATTCTTCTAATCTATGTGCGCACCAGCCTGACAATCTTGCAGTGGCAAATAGTGGAGTAGCAATATCCTCCGGAATATTAAGAGCCTTATAAACGAATCCTGAATATAAATCAACATTTGCAGGCATAGGTTTATCGACACCTTTTAACTCTCTATAAAGCTCGCCGCCACGAGTTTCAATAAATTCGTACAATGAGAAAGCCTTTTCAAGACCCTTGCTTTCTGCCAATTTTTTCGCCATACCTTTTAAAAGAACAGCTCTTGGGTCAGAATTTGTATAGATTGCATGACCTAATCCGTATATTAAGCCGCTTCTATCATTAGCTTCGCCCTTAAGTACCTTTACAAGATAATCTTCCACCTCGGAGCGATTTGTATAATCTGATACGTGTTCTTTTAAATCGTTTATCATATTTATTACAGCAATATTAGCACCCCCATGTTTTGGTCCTTTTAAAGAACCTACAGCGGCTGAAATAGCTGAATAAGTATCAGTTCCTGAAGAGGAAACCAAATGTGTAGTAAAGCTGGAGTTATTACCGCCACCATGTTCTGCATGAAGAATAAGTGAAAGATCTAATAGCTTTGCTTCAATATCCGTATATTCTCCGGTAGGACGAATCATTCTCAATATATTCTCTGCGGTACTTAGTTCAGGTATAGGATTATGCAAGTGTAAACTCTGATTATCAAAAGATGAACACTTAGCTTGGAAACCGTACGCTATAAGCGCAGGAAAAGAACCTATCATAGAAATAGATTGGCGTAGCACGTTTTCAACAGATGTATCGTCGGGATTATCATCATATGAGTACATTGCCAGTACACTTCGTGCAAGTTTGTTCATAATACTTTTTGAAGGAGCTGTTAATATCATATCTCTGGCAAAGCCCTTAGGAAGCTCTCTTTTTGAACCCAGCATTTTGTTAAATTCCTCGAGTTCTGTTTTATTGGGTAATTCCCCGAATAACAGAAGATATGTAACCTCCTCAAAGCCAAATCGGTCTTCTTTTACACAGTTGTTAAAAATGTCTTCCACATCATAACCTCTATAATAAAGTTTTCCGTCAATGGCAATTTTATTTCCTTTGTCGTCAAATTCATATCCGACAACATCCCCTACCTTAGTAAGACCAACAACAACACCCGTACCGTTGGCATTACGAAGACCTCTTTTTACATCTTTTTCAATGTACAAAGAGTCAGGAATAATATCTGTTCTACTCAGGTCTTTAGCTTTGCTCATGTAAAAGGCCTTTTCCTCAGATAATTTGTCGATCAATTTGCCGTTCTCAGCTGTCAAAGCTGCGTAGCTGTCAGTCATAATATTCATCACCTCTATATGCTTAGATTTTAAATTGTCAAAATGTATAAATGTATACAATGTTGGTTTGAAGAAAATCGATACCTC
Organism: Aminipila sp.; assembly: GCA_047974845.1. Classification (GTDB taxonomy): domain Bacteria; phylum Bacillota; class Clostridia; order Peptostreptococcales; family Anaerovoracaceae; genus Aminipila. The sequence goes on from JBKECQ010000006.1 coordinate 29,873, forward strand.
TAATGAAATATCGATTATGCATAATGTTAAAGTAATCACGTTTAGTTGTATTTTATTAGTATAACATGTTAAAGCACCTACAACAAGGGTATAAATTAAAAAACTGCAAAAGATAAGAGCAGATATTTCTTATATAGACAATAGATTAAGGGTATGATATATTTAATTGTAAACAAATGTTCGTTAAAAGGTAGGGTATTTTATGTCAGAATTTAAGATTGTTTCAGATTTTAAACTAATGGGAGATCAGCCTCAGGCTGTTGAAAATTTGGCTCGTGGGATTAGGGACGGGAAGAAACATCAAACGTTATTAGGGGTAACAGGTTCAGGTAAAACATTTACCATAGCGAACCTAATTGAGAGAGTTCAAAAGCCTACTTTAGTTATATCTCACAATAAAACCTTGGCAGCTCAGCTTTGTGGAGAGTTTAAAGAGTTTTTCCCAAACAATGCAGTTGAATATTTTGTAAGTTACTACGATTATTATCAGCCTGAAGCCTATGTACCTTCCACTGATACCTATATAGAAAAGGATTCAGATATAAATGAAGAGATAGAGAAGCTAAGGCATTCAGCAACAGCGGCGTTGGCGGAACGAAAAGATGTAATTATTGTTGCCAGTGTATCTTGTATATATGGATTGGGAAGCCCTTTTGATTATGAGAATCAAATGCTTTCCTTAAGACCCGGCATGGAAAAAAGCAGACAGGATATTTTAAGAAAACTTGTTGATATTCAGTACACTAGGAATGAGATGAGTTTTGTACGAGGAACCTTTAGAGCAAGAGGCGATGTTATTGACATTTATCCCGCAGGGGCAGAAAGTGCCGTAAGGGTAGAAATGTTTGGAGATGAAATTGAATATATAAAAGAAATAAATCCTATAACAGGAGAGATATTAGGAGTTAGAAATCATGTTGCCATTTATCCCGCTTCACATTACGTAACCTCAAAGGAGAACACGGAGAGGGCAATAGTTACTATAGAACAGGAACTACAGGAGCGTTTAATCTGGTTTAAAGACAGGGGTAAACTGTTGGAAGCGCAGAGAATTGAGCAGAGAACTCGGTACGATTTGGAAATGCTTAGGGAGATTGGTAGTTGCAAGGGGATTGAAAACTATTCAAGGCATATAAATGGTTTGTTACCGGGGAATAGACCATACACGCTTATTGACTATTTTCCCGAAGACTTCCTTATTATAATAGATGAATCTCATGTAATGTTACCTCAGCTACACGCAATGTATGCGGGAGACAGATCGAGAAAATCCTCCCTTGTGGACTTTGGGTTTAGATTGCCGTCTGCTCTTGACAATAGACCACTTCAATTTGAAGAATTTGAAGAATTAGTTAATCAAGTAGTATATGTAAGTGCTACTCCGGCAAAATATGAAATAGAGAGTAGTAATGGTATTTCTGCGGAGCAAGTTATAAGACCAACAGGACTATTGGATCCTGAAATAGAAATAAGAAAAACAGATGGTCAGATTGATGACCTTATAGGAGAAATAAATAAAGTTACAGAAAAAGGTGAAAGAGTTTTTGTAACGACCCTTACTAAGAAAATGTCAGAAAGCCTGACCGATTATTTGAAAAATGTAGGAATAAAAGTAAGATATCTTCATTCTGAGATTGATACTCTTGAAAGATTGGAAATAATAAGAGATTTAAGACTAGGTGTATTTGATGTTTTAGTGGGTATAAATCTTCTGAGAGAAGGTCTTGACATTCCTGAGGTCTCTTTAGTGGTTATTTTAGATGCAGATAAGCAAGGGTTCTTGAGAACTGAAACCTCTTTGATTCAGACCATTGGTCGTGCTGCAAGAAACTCTGAGGGCAGGGTAATCATGTACGCTGATGGCAAGAGTGATGCAATGAGAAAAGCCATTGATGAAACCAACCGAAGAAGAGGGATTCAACAAGAGTACAATGAGAAACATGGGATTATTCCAACCACAGTAAAAAAAGCAGTAAGAGCTGTAATAGAAGCTACAAAAGCAGCAGAAGAAACCATGGAGTACTACGAAGGTAAGAGCCCATTAGAATTGACTAAAAAGGAACTGACGGAGTATATAAAGAAATTAGAAAAGGAAATGAAGCAGGCTGCCTCTGATTTACAGTTTGAAAGAGCGGCACAGTTAAGAGATCAAATTTTTGAATATAAATTAAAGCTTTAATTGAAAAAATTATTATAAAAAATCATTTTAATAGAAAAGAATAAAAAGTAGCATATTAAAATATTTTGCACGATACTTAAAATGGAGGGGAACATGGCAAACGAAATAATCATAAAAGGTGCAAATGAACACAATCTAAAAAATGTTGATTTAACAATACCAAGAGATAAAATGGTAGTTATAACAGGGCTATCCGGCTCAGGTAAATCCTCATTGGCATTCGATACTATATATGCAGAAGGTCAAAGAAGATATGTGGAAAGCTTGTCTGCATATGCAAGACAGTTCTTAGGTCAGATGGAAAAACCCGATGTAGAATATATAGAAGGACTATCACCCGCTATTTCCATCGACCAAAAAACTACAAGCAAAAATCCTAGGTCTACAGTTGGAACGGTTACAGAAATTAATGATTACCTAAGATTAATGTTTGCAAGAATTGGAGTTCCACATTGTACAGAATGTGGCAGAGAGATTAGCAGTCAGTCGGTTGATCAGATTGTTGATAGTTTAATGTCACTAGGCGATGGGACAAGGATTACAATGCTTGCGCCGGTTATTAGAGAACGCAAGGGCGAACATGAGAAGATTATCGAAAGAATAAGAAAAGAGGGATTTACTAGAGCCAGAATTGACGGCGAACTTGTAAATTTGACAGAAGATGATATAAAACTTGAAAAAACATATAAGCATACAATCGAAATAGTAGTGGATAGGATTATTATTAAAGAGGGTATAGAAGGTAGATTAGCAGAGGCTGTTGAGCTTTGTATTTCTCATGGAGACGGGCTTGTCCTAGCTCAAATACAACAGAAAAATTTAGGTGAAAATAGTATAAGCGGAGATGGCATAGGTGGAGACGGCATAGGTGGAGAAGATAAGAGTATAGAAGCAGAAGAAGTCCCTCAGAATGCCATTTATGATAAAATATTCTCTACAAAATTTGCCTGCCCTGAACATGGCATAAGTATTGAAGAGATGGAGCCAAGAATGTTCTCTTTTAACAGTCCTTTTGGAGCTTGCCCAGTATGTAATGGACTTGGTTTCACTCAGAAGATAGATCCTGATTTGATTATTGAAAATAAAGAGCTGAGTATTGCCGGAGGCTGTCTTGGAAACATTTTTGCTTCCATGGAGGTTGCAGGGTTCTATCGTCAGATGATTGAAGCCTTAGCCAAGGAGCATGATGTGGATTTGGATACACCATACAATGAACTCCCTGCAAAATTTAAAAAGGAGCTTTTATATGGCACCGGCAACAGACATCTAAAATATTATTATAAAAGCAGAAACAATAATTCTGAATCATACAGAGATCATCCCTTTGAAGGAGTTATTAATAACCTAGAAAGAAGGTATCAGGAAACCAACTCAGATTTTATAAAGGAGAAAATGCAACAGTATATGCGTATTAATCCTTGTGAGGCTTGTGGCGGACAAAGATTAAAACCGGAGGTTTTGGCTGTTACTGTTGGGGGAAAGAATATTGCTCAAATATCTGAACTGTCCATAAGAGAGGCAGTAGAATTTATTGATTCTTTAAAATTTAGTACAAAGGATGAAATTATAGCACATCAAATTTTAAAGGAAATAAAGTCAAGATTAGGATTCTTAATTGATGTAGGGTTAGACTACCTCAGTCTGTCCAGAGCATCGGGGACTTTGTCCGGAGGTGAATCTCAAAGAATTAGACTTGCCACACAAATTGGCTCCAGCCTTGTGGGAGTTCTATACATTCTTGATGAACCTAGCATAGGTTTACACCAAAAGGACAATGAGAAGTTATTAAAGACTTTAAGACATCTTACAGACATAGGTAATACTTTATTAGTTGTGGAACATGATGAAGATACCATGTATGCGGCAGACCATATTATTGATATAGGCCCCGGCGCAGGTATTCATGGCGGTGAAGTAATTGCAGAGGGTAATGTAGATGAGATAAAGGAGTGCAAAGACTCATTAACAGGGCAATATTTATCAGGTACAAAGAAAATAGTTGTCCCGAAAGAAAGAAGAAAAGGAAATGGCGAGTTCATAAAGATTATTGGAGCAAAAGAAAATAATCTTAAAAATATAAATGTAGATATTCCGTTGGGGGAACTAGTGTGCATAACAGGTGTTTCCGGGTCGGGCAAGAGCAGCTTGATTAATGAAATATTATATAAAAGTTTAGCACAGAAAATTAATAGGGCAAAGGACAGACCGGGTGAACATAAAGAAATTTTGGGCATTGAAAATATTGATAAAATTATAGATATTAACCAATCCCCAATAGGCAGAACACCAAGGTCAAATCCAGCCACATATACGGGAGTATTTACGCACATTAGAGATTTATTTGCACAGCTTCCGGAATCCAAAGTAAGAGGCTATGAAAAGGGTAGATTTAGCTTTAATGTGAAGGGTGGAAGATGTGAGGCCTGTAGCGGAGATGGTATCATAAAGATTGAAATGCATTTTTTACCTGATGTATATGTGCCATGTGAAGTATGCAAGGGCAAAAGGTATAACAGAGAAACATTAGAAGTAAAATACAAAGGTAAAAGTATTTTTGATGTTTTAGATATGAATGTATCCGAGGCGGCAGAATTCTTTAAAAACATTCCTGTAATTGCAAGACAAATGGAGACATTGGAAGAGGTTGGACTAGGATATATTAAGTTGGGTCAGCCATCTACTCAATTATCCGGAGGAGAAGCCCAGAGAATAAAGTTGGCGTCAGAGCTATCAAAGAGAAGCACCGGAAAAACTCTTTATATTCTTGATGAGCCAACTACAGGACTACATTTTGCAGATGTGGACAAACTAATTCATGTGTTACAAAAGTTGGTAGAGGCGGGTAATACGGTTGTAGTAATAGAGCATAACTTGGAGGTTATAAAAATGGCCGACTATATTGTTGACCTAGGGCCTGACGGGGGCAGTAGGGGCGGAACCATTGTTGGAACAGGAACCCCTGAGGAGATTGCAAAAAATAAAAAATCATATACGGGAGAGTTTCTTAAAAAATTACTATAACACTATACACTATAATATGTATAATAGTAATTTCGGTCTTTACACCTGACGTGATAGGTGGCATAATGTAAAGGTACGATTATTTTATAACAATATTTTACAAAACCTAGCAGTAATTTGTACACTAACTTGTAACTTGAAGATAAAGAAAAACGGAGGAATAATCCAATGGAAAAAGGTCTTAATTTGACCATGTTGACTGATTTTTATGAGATTACCATGGCAAATGGCTATTTCGAAACAGATATGGCAAATGATATTGCATACTTCGATATGTTTTTTAGAAAAATTCCTGACGATGGTGGATTTGCTATTATGGCAGGGCTTGAGCAGGTGATAGAATATTTAAAGAATTTATCTTTCTCAGAAAAAGATATAGAGTTTTTAAGAGGTAAAGGTACTTTTAGTGAAAAATTCTTACAATATCTAAAGGATTTTGAATTTACATGTGATGTTTGGGCTATACCAGAAGGAACCCCGATTTTTCCAGGAGAACCATTAGTGACTGTCAGAGGTCCTTTAATGCAGGCGCAATTTGTAGAAACTATGATTTTACTACTTGTAAATCATCAGAGCTTAATTGCTACCAAGGCTAACAGAATTGTAAGGGCTGCAAAGGGTCGCAGTGTAATGGAGTTTGGTACAAGAAGAGCTCACGGAGCTTCTGCCGCAGTATTGGGGGCTAGAGCTGCATATATCGGTGGATGTATTGGTACTGCTTGTGCTATTTCTGATAGAGATTTTGGAATAGTAGCCTTAGGAACTATGGCGCATAGCTGGGTTCAAATGTTTGATGATGAATATCAGGCATTTAAGAAATATGCTGAGATATATCCTGATAACTGTGTTTTGTTAGTGGACACTTATAATGTAATAAAATCAGGTGTGCCTAATGCTATCAAGGTATTTAAAGAAATGAAGCCTAAGAAAATGGGCATTAGAATTGACAGCGGGGATGTAACATATTTAACAAAAAGAGCAAGAGCTATGCTTGATGAAGCTGGTTTAAATGATTGTACCATTGTAGTATCTAACTCTTTGGATGAATATATTATTCGAGATGTTATTTTGGAGGGCGCCTGTATCGATTCATTTGGTGTTGGGGAAAGATTAATAACATCAAAATCAGAACCTGTATTTGGTGGAGTATACAAGCTATGCGCTTTAGAGAAGCATGGGAAAATGATTCCAAAGATTAAGATAAGTGAAAACGTAGAAAAGATTACAAATCCAGGATTTAAATCAGTATATAGACTGTTTGACAAAGATACACATAAGGTGATTGCTGATGTAATTACGCTTGAGGGTGAAACAATTCCGGAAGGTCAATCATATGAGATATTTGACCCGAAGGCAGTTTGGAAAAGAAAGAAGATTTATAATTTCTATGCTAAAAGGCTACTGGTACCTGTCTTTGAAAAAGGAAAATGCGTATATGAAAGTCCAAGCATTGATGAGATAAAATCTTATTGTAAGGAACAAATAGATACTTTATGGGATGAACTATTGAGATTTGAAAATCCTCAAATCTATTATGTAGATTTATCGCAGAAATTATGGGCAATGAAACACAATTTAATTGAGGAGCATCAAAAAGTATAAACAAAGAATGCTGTTTACTTATGATGTAACATTAAATGTTTTAAGACATAATACCCGGTAAACAAGGGGCTGAACTATACTAATTTATATGTTCAGACCCCTTGTTTATTAATGTCTTGTACATATGAAAGCTATGAGGCAAAAGGCAAGCACAGAATTTTTGTGACTTGGGCTGAAAAGTATTTTTTTTGTTCTTTTTAAAGCGTATTTTGCTTTTTATCTATTTCTTAGTGAAATTTACCTTGTTATGGTATATAATATTTAAATAGAAAGTTATAAAATAGGTATGGAGGTACTGAGATGGCTTTGATTACTTCAAAGGAAATTTTTGAGAAGGCACTTACAAAAGATTATGCAGTCGGTGCTTTTAATGTAAATAATATGGAGATTATACAGGGAATTGTAGATGCAGCAAAGGACGAGAATGCTCCGTTGATACTACAGGTATCGGCTGGTGCTAGAAAATATGCAAGACCGGCATATCTTTTAAAATTAGTTGAAGCTGCTATTGAAGATTCAGGTTTAGATATAGTATTACACCTTGACCATGGAGAAGATTTTGATATATGTAAGAAGTGTGTAGACGATGGATTTACATCTGTTATGATTGACGGTTCAAAGCACTCTTTTGAGGAAAATATTGAACTTACCAAAAGAGTTGTAGAGTATGCTCATAGTAAGGGCGCTGTAGTTGAAGCTGAATTAGGTAAGTTAGCAGGCATTGAGGATAACATTAAAGTAGATGCTAGGTCTGCGACTTTCACAGACCCGGATGAGGCAGCTGAGTTTGTAGAAAGAACAGGAGTGGACTCATTGGCTATTGCTATTGGAACAAGTCATGGGGCATATAAGTTTAAGGGCGAGCCTTACTTAGATTATGAAAGACTGGAAAAGATTCATAAGCTGGTTCCAAATACGCCACTTGTTCTTCACGGGGCATCAACAGTGTTGCCTGAGTTTGTAGCTAGATGTAATGAGTATGGTGGAAATATTCCGGGAGCGCAGGGTGTTCCTGAAGAAATGATTAGAACAGCTACAAAGTTTGGTATTTGTAAGGTAAATATAGATACTGATTTAAGATTAGCAATGACAGCAGAGGTTAGAAGATTCTTGATAGAAAAACCGGAAGAGTTTGACCCAAGAAAATACTTGTCTCCGGCAAGAGATGCTATAAAATCAATGGTACAGCATAAGATTAGAAATGTCTTAAATGCGTCAAATCAGAGATAACAAAAAAGAAGGCGGGTAATGTGTTACCTGCCTTCTCTTTGTCTAGAGGCATAGTCATATGCTTTAGCAGCATAATCAAAACCATCATAATCATCTTTATAATTATCTTTGTAATGGTTTCTGAAGTCGTTTCTTTGATTGTTTTCAAAATCGTTTCTGAAGTCGTTTCTTTGATTGTTTTCAAAATCGTCTCTGAAGTCGTTTCTTTGATTGTTTTCGTAATCGTCTCTGAAATCATTTCTTTGATTGCTTCTGGAATCGTTTCTGAAGTCGTTTCTTTGATTGTTTCTGAAATCATCTCTGGAATCGTTTCTTTGATTGTTTCTGAAATCGTCACTATAATTGTCTATGTAATCATTTCTATTATTTTCTCTATAGTCATCTTCAAAATTATTTTTGTAATTATTTCTGTAATCTTCTTTGTAATTATCTCTATAATCGTCCTTGTAATTGTTGTCACTATTATCGGTATAATTATTTTGAATCTGTTCAGGTTCATTAGATGATGATGGTAGGTTATTTAGCATGCTAAGCATTGGACCAAGGCTTTGAGCCATATTTTGTAGATTGCCAACTTTCTTAATACTATTAACTATAGATTCTACAGTATCAAGATGTTGTTGGGATCTACCTTCTGGGAATAATGGCTTTACAGTATGTATTGAGTCTTCAATGGTATGAGCTATGTTTCCTTTTACGAAAGGCTCATGGGCTAATTCGTTTAGGTGATTTATACGGTCAAGTGATTCAACTGTATAATTCAGTTTATCTAAGAGTTTTTCAAGTTTAAAAGTTTCAAAATGATTGGGAAAATGATTGTTCTCTTGATATAGGAGCATAAAAAGAGCAAAGACTACTATCGGATTCATAATATACCTCCAAATATAAGATAACTGTGATGTCAAAAAATCTTATGTATTATAATATGAAATAATGTTCGACTTGGTGCATATAGTATATAGGAAACTATTTAATGGGGGGTAAGAAAATGAGTATAGATGATAGAATGTTGATGGATCTTGCAAATCAGCTTGGTCTGGGAGGGAGAAACTCTAAGAAATCAGAAGATATGATTAATGAAGCAACCGGAAACTTTTCTGGAAAAAGTGATGATCAAATTTTAAATGAGATACTAAAATTAAAGCAGGTGTTAAAGAAGGACAGAAGAGCTTTTGACAAGCAAATGGAGATGATAAAATCTCTAAAGCCAATGATGACTCCGGAACAAAGGAAGAAATTAGAAAACTTACTTAGAATGTTAGAAGACTAATAAAAAATAAATCCACTGTTATACAAGTATTTTTGATAACAGTGGATTTTTTATTTAATAATTATAATCCAGGAGATGATGTAATAGCTACAATAACCTCTTCCGGTGTTGAATCCGAAGGAATGATAAAGTTCCCTGCCTTAATGGATGAGGCCGCGTTCATTTGTGTAATTAAGGTATTAAACTGGTCTACTGATTCAAATAAACCAACAGTTACAAATTTCTGCGCAATTGATGACATTGATTCTCCATAATTAATATAGATAGAATACATCTCGTTTTGACTTACAGCGCCATTTGTTGTTTTACCATCTTCTGTTGTTACTGCTGAACCTGATGTGGAATCACCCACGGGAACAGCTAAACCAAAGTTTGAATTATCTTTCTCTTGCTGAGCGGCAATTATTGATGGATATTCCATAATATTGCCGATACTAAACCATATTATTATACTTGCAATCCCTACTATTACAATAGCCGTTAGTATATCACTTGTATCATATAATATGTCTTTAATCTTTCCCATATATTAACCCCCAAAAATAAGAAATATAAGCCTTTTATGTAATGTATTAGCCTGGAAAATACAAATGATTTATTATACAGGCCATTTTACAAATCATAAATTAAGGCAAGTCCTATTTAAATAATTTATCATATTTTGACGAATTTTCATATAGTTTTTTATTAAATTTTCGTTACGTTGTATATTTGACAAATTATGTGTTATAATCATTTCATGATTAAATTAGTAATAACAGAAAATGAAGATAACCAGAGACTAGATAGGTTTCTGAAGAAATACTTGAAGAATGCATCACTTAGCTATATTTACAAGACAATAAGAAAAAATGTAAAAATAAATGGCAAAAGAGGTAATATTGAAACTATATTAACAAATGGAGATGAACTGCTAATATATATAAGTGATGAGGAATTTGAGCAATTAACTGCAAAGAAAAGCAATCAAAAAGCGAAAAAACAATTTAATATTGCGTATGAGGACGAGAATATTCTTATAGCTGAGAAGCCTTTTGGACTTTTAACACATGGGGATTCACGTGAGAAGAAAAATCATTTAGCAAATCAAGTAATCTCGTATTTAATTGAAAAAGGAGATTATGTGCCAGCAAAAGAAAGAACTTTTGTACCATCCCCTGTAAATCGACTGGATAGGAATACTACTGGTCTTGTTTTATTTGGGAAAAATAGTAAATCACTACAAACTCTAAATCTAATGGTTAGGGAAAAAGGTTATGTAAATAAATATTATCTAACAGTAGTGTCAGGCAACTTGAAAAAAGAATTAGTGTTAAAAGATAAAATGGAGAAGGATGGCTCTAAAAATATGGTAAAGGTTTTGCCTATTGAAGAGGAAGGCGGAAAGGTTATGGAAACCATAGCTAGACCAATTTGCTACAAGAATGGGTTTACTTTGGTTGAGGTGGAACTTATTACGGGAAGAACTCACCAAATTAGAGCTCATTTAGCAGGTGCAGGATTTCCGGTTATTGGGGATGCTAAGTATGGTAACCCAGCAACAAATAAGAAAATTGATGATATGTTCGGATTGACAACGCAGTTCCTACACGCATATAGACTGTCATTTTTAAATGCAGAGGAACCATTAAAATATATGATAGGGAAAGAGATTGAAGGAAAGTTGCCAACAAATTTGGAAAACATAAGACATAATTTATTTAATTAGGGGGTAGTTAAAGTGAAAGGATTAATAAAAGAAATACTGATTGCTGTTGTCATAGCATTTGTAATTATGCAATTTATAAAACCAACAATTGTAAAAGAAGCGTCGATGCAGCCTACCATGTATGAAAACAATTACATATTACTAAACAAGCAAGCATATAACTTTGGAGAGCCAAAGCGCGGTGATATAATAGTTTTCCATACAGGGTTGAAACTTGAAAATGGAAAAGAAAAAATGCTAATCAAGAGAGTTATTGGGCTTCCCGGGGAGACTATTACCATAGATAACGGAAATGTGTTTATAAATGGAGAACAGCTTCAGGAAGATTATATAAAAGATGGATATACTGATGGATTTGTAGATAATTTACTTATTCCGGAGGGTGAGATGTTTGTAATGGGCGACAACAGGCTGGTGAGCATTGACAGCAGAGTGGAAGAAGTTGGTTGCGTAAAGATAGATGATGTACTGGGTAAAGCCTTTGTAAGACTATATCCGTTTAACAGTATAACGGTATTTAAATAGTCATTTCCGTGAGAGAAAGGTAATTTCGCCCAATAGTCGAAATGGAGGCAGAAATGAAACAAAAAAAATTAATTGCCAGTAACAAAAAGGCAAGGCATGACTATTTTATTGAAGATATATATGAAGCAGGAATGGTATTAACAGGAACAGAAATAAAGTCAGTGAGAAAAGGTAAAGTTAATATTAAGGAAAGCTATGCTAAAATCGAGGACGGAGAGCTAATTATATATGGAATGAATATTAGTCCATACGAGCAAGGCAATAGATTTAATGTAGATCCTATTAGACCAAGGAAATTACTTTTACACAAACAAGAAATAAGAAAGCTTATTGGATTAACGACTATAAAAGGGTTGACTTTGGTGCCTCTAAGTATCTACATAAATGAGAGGGGCTTAGCCAAATTGCAGCTTGCCATTGCACGAGGAAAGAAGAATTATGACAAAAGAGACGATATTGCAAAAAAAGATGCAGATCGAAAAATGCAGCAGGCTGTTAGAAGAGACGAAAAACGTTATTAAACACAGACGGTATTTTAAAAGATACCGTCTTTTTGTAAAATATATAGAAAATAGCATTTAGATTTGAAACAATAATTATTAGGACAATCAGTAAAGCCCGAAAAGTATAATTGATTAAGTATAACTTAGAATGTAAATACAAATAAAAATTTTTATAAATTAATATATTTGTAATGTGTTTTTTGTTTAATATTGTGTATAATATTAAGTGTATATAAGCATAAGTTTAAAACAATACAAAGTAGTCGATAACATTACATAATTTTTATGTAGAAAGAAGAGGGGTTTTTATGAGAAACTTGATTGACTATGCAGATAAGTACTTAGAACAAGCTAATTGGAAAGATATGGCTTTATTAAAGGTATGTCTATGTTCTATGGGGATTATTATGGGTGCATCAGTTGGCGAAAAGGCCAAAAAACCTGTCAAACTTGGTGCGAAAATATTATTTGTTGCTACTTGTGTTCCTTTAGCTATGAAAAGTGTAAACGTTTTGTTAGACGATTCCCAAGCTGAGGATGATTATTAATAATTAGGGGATGTAAAGGTTTCGACGGGGGTGTGGAAGCCTGATAAGCGAGCCGCAGTTTGCCAAGTCTGCGTTAAAAATGGCACGTTAAATATAAACGCTAAAAATAATAACAATTACGCATTAGCTGCATAGTTCAGCGCCGCGCACAGCGGTAGCGTCGTCGGCCTACATTCACCCGTAGGTGTAGAACCCGGCGTCGACATACGGGAAAACTCTGTGTGAGCTCCTAGTAGCACAGGGGAACAATAGGATAGCGGACGTAAAAGCCTGCCTTTGGGCGTTTATGAAAGCGAAGCAATAAAACATCGGCTGCGCTCGGAGAAGTTCACGTGAAAATGCTTTCGGACAGGAGTTCGACTCTCCTCATCTCCACCA
>JBKECQ010000037.1:0-31919 GCA_047974845.1 Aminipila sp.
ATCATAAGGCAGGCACCTCCATGTATTAATAAATATATTTTACCATAAATTCAATAAAATGTCTGTATATTCGTAAAAAAAGACTGTAGGCAAAGAAGGATATCCTTGTCTACAGTCTGACACGATACTTTTAAAGTATCGTGTTTTATTTATTAATCAGCGTTATTATATAAGGTTATATATGTTACATCAGGAGGTGCCATAAATCTAAATGGCAGCTTAGTCATTCCTACGCCAGAGGTAACATAAAGCTTCGTATTAATATGATTCTCAAATTCAAATAAACCCTTCAAGTATTTTTCACCATATGGGGGAAGGAATTTATCCGTATAACCGGGTATATTAATTTGTCCACCATGGGTATGCCCTGAAATCATAAGGTTTACATTGTAATCAGTAATTTCATCAACAACATCAGGTTCGTGGCAGAGGACTATATTATAGTAGTCTTCACGACCCCAACTGGCTATTTCCGGTGAACCGCCCCCAATTAAAATATCATCAATCCCAATTATAGCAAGTTGTAAATCATCTAGGGCATAATAATCTCCTGCCAATACAGTAAATCCTGCATTTTGCATAATTCCCTCATACTCCCACTCTGCGCCTCCGCCATAGTCGTGATTGCCATAAACGGCAAATTTACCAAGGGGAGCTTGAATATCATTAAGGCAAGCGGTTATGGCCTCGATACTGCCTTTGTAGGTTTGAAAATTATCTATAAGATCTCCAACAAAAAAAACTAAATCCGGTTTCTGCTCATTTATCCCCTGAACAACTTTCTCAAAATCCTCAGGCGTATACCAATCACTAAAATGCGTGTCGGAAAAGACAGCAATTTTTAACTTGTTATCTGCCTGTTGTGTTTGCAACTTAGGATCTTCTAAAGAAAGTTCTATTGATTTGAGACTAAATGGTTCTATATATCGGGCGTACCCAAAAGCAATAATTGCCAGTATTAGACATAGCATAAACAGCTCAAAAACTGTTTTTGTAAATCGTAACATTACTTTACTCCTAAAATTCATTAAATGCTTTTAATAGTTTATGAAAGCTTTATTATAATATCACGAAAAGTAAAGGATAGCAAAAGTTTTTTATTTGTGATAAAATTAGAAAGTTGTAGTTTAAAACTACATAGTATTTTGTAAAAAATAAAGGGGTACAAACTTATGGAAAGCAAAAAGGATTTTAGTAAGTCACTATATGACCTTTTTTTTGATATTTGTATTATTGGAGGCGGAGCCTCAGGAATGTCAGCAGCAATTAGTGCTATGGAAACTAACCCGGCATTGAGGGTCTGCATTATTGAAAAGAAACAGGAATTAGGTAAAAAACTTTTAGCTACCGGAAATGGTAAGTGCAATATCACAAATAAATTTTGTAATGATTTCGAGTTTGTAGAGAAATTTTTAAACCATACGGGGATAATATTAAGGGAAGATTGTGAAGGAAGAATGTATCCAAATAGTGAACAATCTTTAGCAGTTGTGGAATTGCTTAAACGAAGAATTAAAACCTTAAATATTGCAACCTTTACAAGCTGCAATGTATTAGATATAAGCAAGGATAAAAAGGATAAAGAGGAACTTTTTAATATAACTATTGATTGTGAAAAAGAAAAAGTTTCTGTCCCTTGTAAAAAAGTTATAATAGCTTGCGGCGGTAAGGCTGGACCTCAATTTGGTACTACGGGAGACGGATATACCATGGCCAAAAACTTTGGACATAGTATAAAAAAGGTTTATCCAGTACTAATGCCCATAGAATGTGAAGAAATTAAAAAAGAACTTAAGGGTGTTAGAGCAAAGGCAAAGGTTTGTTTGCTTAAAAACGAGCAAATAATTGCAGAAGAACAAGGTGAGATTCAGTTTACTGAAGAAGGTCTTTCCGGTATATGTATTTTTAATTTAACTAGATTTATAAATCTTCAAGAACATATGGATATACCATTACACGAAGCATTTAAAAAATATAGCATTGAAATTGATTTTTTACCATGGATGGAAGAATGTGAAGTAATTGAATTCTTAAAGGAAAGACGGTTTGATTTAGCATCTCTGAAGCCTGAATTTTTCTTGGCTTCAGTGGTTAATATGAAACTTGCAAAAGTAATTGTGGAATCTGTAGTGGGCAGTGATATCGCCAGTATCGGTAATATTGATTACGAAAGTGTTGAAGAAATAGCAATGCTTCTTAAAAGTAGTAGATATATTATTACCGGAGCAAAAGGGTGGAAAGATGCTCAATGCACCGGTGGTGGTATACCACTTGAGGAAACAAATTTGCAAAATATGGAGTCAAATATTCAAAGAGGACTGTACTTTGCGGGAGAAGTATTGGATTTTGACGGACCATGTGGTGGATATAATCTTCACCATGCTTGGACAACCGGACTTAAAGCAGGAAAAGGGGCAGCGTTATCTTTAACAAAAAATATGGTGATTGGAGAATAAATGTATAGGATTAGTCAGGTTAAGCTTGATTTACATGAAGACAAAAGCAATATTCCGAAAAGAATATTGGAAAAAATTAAAAAAGAAAATATTAGTATTGTAGAACATAAAATCATTAAAGAATCAATAGATGCAAGAGATAAGAATGACATAAAAAAAGTATATACCGTTGATTTTTTAGTGGATGGAGATATTTCAAAGGAAGTAAAACGACTAAAATTAACCACTGTCAATGAACAAAAATATGACTTTAATATATGTGGTATAGAGAAAATACAAAATAGACCAGTTATAGTAGGTTTTGGCCCTTGCGGAATGTTTGCAGCTTTGATATTGTCTGAGTTAGGATTTAAGCCTTTAATAATTGAACGTGGAAAATCTATTGAAGACAGGGTAATAGATGTTGAAAAATTTTGGCAACAAGGGATTCTTGATGAAGAATCAAATGTTCAGTTTGGTGAGGGCGGAGCAGGAACATTTTCAGATGGAAAACTTACAACACAAATTAAAGATTTTAGAATTAGTAAGGTTTTAGAAGTTCTTGTAGAGGCAGGCGCTGATCCGGAAATTTTATATAAACAGAAACCGCATATCGGAACTGACATACTTAGAAATGTGGTTATTAATATCAGGAATAAAGTAATAGAAAACGGTGGCGAAATCCTGTATTCATCTAAGCTTACAAATATAGAAATTCAAAACGATTCTGTTTGTGCAATTCAAATAAATTCCAAGGAATGGATAAAAACAGAAAATGTGGTTTTAGCAATTGGACATAGTGCTAGGGATACATTTAAGATGCTCAATGATTTGGGTATAAATATGATTCAGAAGCCTTTTTCCATGGGTGTCAGAATAGAGCATTTACAAGAGCTAGTGGACAAGTCCCAGTATGGAAGAACCTATGAACAATTAGGTGCCGCAGAATATAAATTAGCCCATAGATGTGAAAATGGAAGAGGAGTATATACATTTTGTATGTGCCCGGGTGGCGAAGTTATTGTAGCTTCATCACAAAAAGAAAAAGTGACAACTAACGGAATGAGTTATCATTCAAGAGCCGGAAAGTATGCCAATAGTGCTTTGCTAGTAGACATAAAGACTGAAGATTTCGGTTCAGATGATGTTCTTGCAGGCGTTAAATTTCAAGAAAAATATGAACAATTGGCATTTGAAAATGGGGGAAGAAATTATAATGCACCTAAGTCAACTTGGGGGGAATTTGTTTCTGACTCTGAAAAGGGAAGACTGGTGAAAGACAGTCTACCAAAATTTGTAGTGGAATCCATATTAGAAGCCATGCCGTTTTTAGGAAGAAAACTAAAAGGTTTTTATTCCCCTTCTGCTATTCTTACCGCAGTTGAAGCTAGAAGTTCTTCACCTGTAAGAATATTACGAGACTTGGATATGGAGTCAAGTTTCAAAGGAATTTACCCCGGTGGTGAAGGTGCGGGATATGCAGGAGGTATAACATCAGCAGCAGTAGATGGTATAAAGATTGCAGAAAAGATTGCAACGAAATATAAGCCATAATATTGATTAAAGAAAAGTTTAAGAAGTGATTGAGAGGAGAATAGTTACTTGAAAAAAATTTTTGCGATACTGGTACTGGTAATAATGATTTTTGAAAGCACAGGTTCAGCTTTTGCGTCAACATCCACATCTGAATATACAGAACAAAGCGCAGCAACATCAAATCAATTTTCGCTAATAGATGCAGGAAATTATCAATTGTTTACAAATTATGTAGACGGGTATAGTTTAAATGTGGACAAGAACATGAATGTTGATATGAGATATTCTAGTGTTGGAACAATTCTAGAAAGTACGAATAAAAGAATCGAAATATACAAACAGTATATTGGGAGCGTTGGCAAATCCGGTTATATAAATTATTCTAATAAATTTTTGAATAACACAGATGACCATGTTCTTGAGTATAATGGTGTTCAGAGGATAAATGGATATGATGTAAATGTAGTAGTTTGGAACAGAAGTAAACTTTCAAGAGTTAAAAACGATAAGAACTATTATATTTGCATGGACATAGTGCAAGGGAACTATAGTTATACTATTTTTATGAAAGCAACTGAACCTATATCAAATATAGGTGGATATACCTATTTGGTGGAAAATTTTAAGACATTTTCACCAACAGTGCCTGCATATATGAGAAAGGCTCAAAAAGTTGACGTGGAAGAGAGAGGCTGGAATGATGAAACTAAAGAATTTTATCAAAAATACTTTAGTGACGAGGCTGAGTTGACTTGGGGAATATTTGAACCGGACACAGCAGGCTTTGACTATACTATGATGGACTTTTACGAAAACTACTATGAATACAAATTCCCTATACTATTGAATTATAGTGAATTTGATAATACTTATAAGCATCCAAACCTAAAACAGAGACTTGATACGGCTTATGAGCATGGAAAAGCTCTGGAGTTGACACTGCAAACAACTTGGCAGCAGGGTGGAAACATGGTATATGATATTTTAGATGGTCAGTATGATGCATTCCTAGCAGATTATGCTCAAGTAATAGCTGACTTTGGGCATCCTGTTTTGTTTAGATTAGGAAATGAAATGAATGGAGACTGGTGTCCTTATTCAAGTTATAACACATCGAGAGATCCTGTTATTTACAAGGAATTTTATAAATACATTTATAGTTTCTTTGAGAAAGCAGGAGCTCAGAATGTAATTTGGATATGGAACCCTAACTGTGATTCCTTCCCTAATTTTAACTGGAACAATGAGATGATGTACTATCCTGGAGACAAATATGTGGATATAGTAGGTTTGACAGCTTATAATACTGGAACATACTATGCATCAACAGGGGAAAAATGGCAGGAGTTTGATGAGCTTTATGAAGGCCTTTATTATGAATACTGTGCTAAATTTGAGCAACCACTTATGATAACTGAGTTTTCTTCAGCCAGTATGGGTGGAGATAAAAATCAATGGGTAATTAATATGTTTAACACAATTAAGAACTATGATAGAATTAAAGTAGCTGTTTGGTGGGACGGTTGTGATTGGGATGCTCAAGGTAATATAGCCAGATCATATTTCATGGATGAGACTCCGCAACTTTTAGAAACCTTTAAAAGGTATCTAAGAGGACCGTGGGAAAAAGATGTTTATGCATAGACAAATTTATATAATATAAAAAATTGGAGAATTAGGTATGCAAAACGTAACTAAACAAATAAAATTTAAGCTTACAATTTTTAAGGGGATTAGACTTTTGTTTATTCCCCTTTCTATAATTATGTTTTATTTTGCAACTAAAGCATGGGGCGATGGATTTGGTGTGATTTTAGCCCTTTTATTTGGTGGAATATACTTTTTGATTGTTAATGGAGCAATAGTTGATTTAATAGGCGGCGAAATAAAAAATGGTATAGAGGATTTAATAAAAAGAGTAACAGCCAGCCCTGTTCACATAGAATTTGGAAGGGCTTGGGGCAGAATGAGTTTCTTGATTTTTTTACAAGAAGAGAATGAAACAGTAACTAAGGTTATCTATAGAAAATTAGTAGAAAAATTGAAGGGGTCAGAGTATTTTAACAAAATTGAAATAGTAAGCATGGCAAATGTCCCGAATTTAGAAAAGGAAACAATTAAAAAATTTAAAGCTCTTATGATTAGAAATGCATTTGAAGCTACTAAAAGGAAGAAAGGTTAAATTGAAAATGTCAAAATGTAACACAAATGAAGTATCATGCCCGGAGTGTGGTAATAAACAGAACTTTACTACTTGGTCAAACATTATTGCTGATTTAGATCCTAGCTTAAAGGAAAAAATATTAACTGGGGAACTTTTTACCTTTACTTGTGAGAAGTGTGGTAAAAAGTTCCCTATTACATACCCTTGTCTATATCATGATATGGACAAGCACCTTTTCGTATATCTTACAACAGATATGGATTCTGTGGAGGAAATGAATAAGATTCTTTTGGATTCTCCGGAGACCTTTGAAATACAGTCAAGGCAGGGATACATTTATAGAGCAGTTGCCACTGTAAATGAGATGGCAGAAAAAATTATGATACACGATATGAAATTAGATGATAGGGTTATAGAAATTATAAAAATGCTTATATTATTTAAGTCTGAGAATGAAGGCATGGATATAGACAGCATTTCGGGAATGTTTTATTATCCTGCAAAGGATCACAAGCATGAAGTTGTAATTATGTACTCTGATGGAAGACAAGCGCTTATTCCAATAGAGCAGGCTTTAATTGATGAAACTATGGAAAACCTAAAAAGTAGGATTGAAGAAAATACGAAAGTTGGGTATCAAGTTATCAATGTGGAATGGGTAAGCAAGATTCTTCAGTAATTTTTATGTTTTACAACAAACTAGTTTGTGATAAATACCGAAAAAGGGTATCAGAATTTGTGAATATATGATATAATGAAACGGCTTAAACAAAACTGAAAGGAGGGAATGTGAAGTACAAATAGATACTTTACATGAACTGAATGAAAGAAAAGATTTCAAATGGATCAAGCTTTAAGCCGTTTATACCGGCGGATAAGGTAATGCCTGAATTTACAGCTACATCGATAGTTTTAGGTATTTTCTTAGCCATTTTGTTTGGTGGTGCAAACGCTTATTTGGGCTTGAGAGTTGGGATGACAGTATCTGCGTCAATTCCAGCGGCAGTTATTTCTATGGGTATTATTCGTATGATTCTTAAAAAGGAATCTATTCTAGAGAACAACATGGTTCAGACAATTGGATCAGCAGGTGAATCCGTAGCGGCAGGAGCAATTTTTACACTTCCGGCATTATTTATGTGGGCAGCAGAGGGCGTAGGAGAAATGCCTTCTTTTGTTGCTATAACTCTTATAGCTCTTTGCGGCGGAATCTTAGGCGTTCTTTTCATGGTGCCTCTTAGAGCGGCGCTTATTGTAAAGGAACACGGAACTCTGCCTTATCCAGAAGGTACTGCCTGTGCAGAGGTTCTTATGGCTGGGGAAGAAGGCGGAGCTAAGGCTAGCAGCGTTTTCGCAGGCCTTGGAATTGCGGCAATATACAAGTTTATTGCTGATGGGCTTTGTTTGTTCCCAAGTGAGGTTGACTACGAAATTTCGGCATATAAGGGTTCAGGTATTGGAGCAGACGTACTTCCTGCATTGGCAGGCGTAGGCTATATTTGCGGCCCTAGAATTTCTTCTTATATGCTAGCTGGTGGTTTTACTGCATGGTTTGTAGTTATGCCACTAATTGCATCTTTTGGATCAGATATGATTTTATTCCCGGCTGACAAACCTATAAGTGAGCTTGGAACTTGGGGTATCTGGTCTAATTACGTAAGGTATATAGGAGCTGGGGCAGTTGCTACCGGTGGTATTATTAGTTTAATTAAGTCATTACCTTTGATTATTACTACTTTCAAAGATGCAATGAAAGGATACGGACGTGGTGAAGTATCAATTGAAAGAACTAACCAAGATTTATCTGGAAAGTTTATTTTAATAGGAATTGTTATCATTGCAATAGTTATGTGGTTAGTACCATTTATACCACTTAATTTGTTTGAAGCGGCTATTGTTATAGTATTTGGTTTCTTCTTTGCAACTGTTTCTTCAAGAATGGTTGGTCTTGTTGGTAGTTCAAACAACCCTGTTTCCGGAATGACTATTGCTACACTTCTTGTAACCACTATGATGTTAAAAGTAGCGGGAGAAACAGGTCCGGTAGGTATGGTTGCAGCTATTACTATTGGATCGATTATCTGTATAGTTGCGGCTATTGCAGGAGATGCTTCTCAGGACTTAAAAACAGGCTACATAGTAGGGGCTACTCCAAGAAAGCAACAAATTGGAGAATTTATTGGAGTTATAGCTTCAGCACTAGCAATCGGTGGAATCCTATACCTGTTAAATATGGCATGGGGATATGGTTCATCTCAATTGCCGGCGCCTCAAGCTACTTTAATGAAGATGGTAATAGAAGGTGTAATGGGCGGAAACTTACCTTGGAATCTAGTATTTGTAGGTGTAGGTCTTGCAATTGTTGTAGAAATACTTCAAATGCCGGTTCTTCCATTTGCCATTGGATTATATCTTCCAATTCATTTGTCAACACCAATTATGGCTGGAGGACTTATTAGACTTTATCTTGAAAAGAAAAAGTTTAAGGATGAAAAGACAAAGAAGAACGTTGTTGAAAGTGGAATTTTATATACATCAGGTATGATAGCGGGAGAAGGTCTGATTGGTATTCTTCTGGCAGTATTTGCAATCATTCCACTAAAGGGTTCAACATATGCAAGTGTTGGTGAGTTTATTGATCTTTCAGCTAGAGGAATTTCTCTTGGAAACCTTGGGGGTCTAATTTTCTTCGCGGCACTACTGCTAACAATATTTAAGTTTACTGTATGGAACAAAAAGGTTCAGTAATTGATTTGGAATAAAAACATGAAGAAAAAAAGCGAACAGAATTATCTTGACAACATTCCCATTAAGAATGAAAATTATAAATGGGAAGTAGATGACCAAATAGTGACAATCCAAATGGAGAATAAGGGTTTTTACAATAGAATTGCTCAAAAATGTTTTGGAACACCAAAAGTTAGTTATATAACTCTGGATGAGTTTGGCAGTTTTGTTTGGCAGCAAATAGACGGCAAACGAAATATCTACGAGATTGGACAGTTGGTTAAGAAGCATTTTGGCAAAGAAGTTGAGCCTTTATATGAAAGACTTAGTAAATATTTTTATAACCTCAACAACACAAAATTTATTTCTTTTAAAGAAAGGGATAAAATATGAAAAGTACAACGATAATAATAGGTATTGCTTTATTTGCCGTTGCTACTGTTGTTGTATATATGTGGGGATTGAGGAAATCCATGAAGCAGGAGCAGACCTTGAGAGAGATGCTTCTGACAAAAGGAGCTAATAAAGTCTTAACATATTTAAAAAAGAATGATACAATAACCAGAGGCCAAATATCAAAATTGATTGCTGACATTAAGGTATCTGAATTTCATTCAAAGAACGGCGTAATGGTTCAAAATAAAGATGAATTTACGACGACCCTTATTAAATTTATGTTGGATAAAAATTTGATTACAAAAGATAAAGATAAATATCGCAAATCAAAGTAACTATTTTAGAAATCTATGAGCTTCTTGTTCATAGATTTCTACTTAATTAGAAGGAAAGGTGATTATATGGGAGTATTAAAAGGTTTAGAACCACAGCTTGTGTTTGATTATTTTGAAGAAATTTCAGCAGTACCAAGAGGTTCAGGCAACATGGAGCCTATCGGTAACTATTGTGAAGAATTTGCTAAAAAGCATAACTTGGAATACTATAGAGATGAGCTACGCAATGTAATCATAGTAAAGGAAGCAACTAAGGGATATGAAGATTCCCCTGCTATAATTGTTCAAGGACACCTTGACATTGTTTGTGAAAAAACACCTGAAAGCAAGATTGATTTTATGGTAGATGGTTTAGACCTAGCTGTAGATGGTGATACACTTTATGCTAAGGGTACTACACTTGGAGGAGATAATGGTATAGCTGTGGCTATGGCACTTGCTATTCTAGCTTCTGACAACTTGGAGCATCCAAGAATTGAGGCTGTATTTACTGTAGATGAAGAGACTGGTCTTTATGGAGCAGAGGCTATAGATGTTTCAATGCTAAAAGCAAAAAAATTCTTGAATCTTGACTCAGAAGACGAAGGGATTATTACAGTAAGTTGTGCCGGTGGTGTTACAGCTGAATGTACTTTGCCAATAAAGCGTGAAAGCAAAGAAGGCATTAAACTTAACATAATCATTACAGATTTACAAGGTGGACATTCCGGAATTGAAATTAATAAGGGAAGAGCAAACTCAAATAAGCTTATGGGAAGATTTCTTTATAGCTTAGGCAAGGAAGTATCTTTTAACTTGATAGATGCCTTTGGCGGAGTTAAGGACAATGTTATAGCAAAGCATACCAATGTGGAAATTATAACAGATGAAGCAAACCTGCCTGCAATAGAGGAAGCTGTTAAGGTCTATCAGCATGATATTGGAAATGAATATAAGACTAGTGATCCTGAGATTACAATTAAATTTGAAAATCTTGGAAAAGAAAAATTAAGTGCTTTAGATGAAGAAAGTAGTAATAAAGTAATTTATATGTTACTTACTTTACCTAATGGTGTTCAATCTATGAGTGCTGATATTGAGGGGCTAGTTGAAACCTCTTTAAATTGGGGTGCATTTAAAATAGAAGAGAATAGCGCATTGTTTATTGCGGCGATTAGAAGTTCAATAGAAACTGCAAAAGCAGCAGTGTGTGATAGGGTTTTAGCAATCACTAAAAACTTAGGAGGAACTGTGGAATTTACAGGTCCTTATCCTGGTTGGGAATATAAAAAAGATTCTCAATTGAGAGACACAGTTATGAGAGTTTATGAAAAGCAATATGGAAAATCTCCTATTATTGAAGCTATTCATGCTGGGCTTGAATGCGGAATGTTCTCTGAAAAAATTGAGGATTTAGACTGTGTTTCAATTGGACCTAGCATGACTGGAGTTCACACTGTAGATGAAAAATTAAGCATTTCATCCGTTGAAAGAACTTGGAAGCTTATAGTAGAAGTTTTGAAAGAAAGTAAATAGTAACAACAAATATTAATTTGGGAACTTTTATTTAGGCTCTTATTAATTATAATAAAAAAACAGAAAGTGGTATCTGTCAAAAGACAGGTGCCATTTTTTATTGGGCTAATATAAATAAAGGGTGTTTATCACTTTTAATATTCTAATTCATATAATGTTCTATAATTATAAAATATTTGCAATAAATTTTACTTTAAGAATAAGAGGACACAACGTTAATGTTGGAGATTTTATGTTTAGAGTATATTTATTGTGCATATATCTGGAAAGGAGGTAAATATGAATAATAATAATAGTATGCAGGATAAGAAAAAGTCATCTTGTGTACAAATGCTAAACAAGGAAAAATCTTGCTATAAAGATATTAAGTACCCAGAGATTTATTATAAGGTGCAACCGTTTATCATATTAGCGTGTGATAAAATGGGAAATTGTTCTGAAGCAATGGATCAGATGAGTATGGATAAAATGGCAGAAGATGTTTATACACAGGTTTGTTTAATGTATCCGGATTTAGAAGATTACGCAGGAAAATACTCTATGAAGGTATCTGCAGAAAATGCATACAGAGATCGAGACAGAGATTATGATAACGGTGTATTCAGAAGAAGAGGTGTTTTCCAAGATTTTATAGACTTATTACTACTTAATGAATTAATAAAAAGAGGCTCATATATTTTCTAATAGACATATTTAAAAGGTATGGTACTAATTATAAAAAATTTTATAATTAAAAAAATAGAGTAATTGATCATAAGTAATTACTCTATTTTTTAATATTAAGGTTTAAATTATTAGTCGATTAAACTTCTTCTCGTCATTTCATCCGGAATAGGGATTCCCATTAAATCAAGCATGGTAGGAGCTATATCGGCTAATACTCCACCGGCTTTAAAATTCACGGGATTCTTAGCAATATGCACCAGTGGTACATCATTTAAAGAATGTGCCGTTACTATATTGTTATTTTTATCTAACATATAATCTGCATTCCCATGGTCGGCGGTAAGCAATATTTGACCACCTTTGGCAAGAACTGCATCTACAATTTGAACCACGCATTTATCTAAAG
Organism: Aminipila sp.; assembly: GCA_047974845.1. Lineage (GTDB taxonomy): Bacteria > Bacillota > Clostridia > Peptostreptococcales > Anaerovoracaceae > Aminipila. The sequence goes on from JBKECQ010000037.1 coordinate 12,181, forward strand.
CTTCCACAGCCTTAACTGCCGCATCAAAAACGCCGGTATGTCCTACCATATCAGCATTTGCAAAATTTAAAATGATAACATCATGGGTATCCTCATTTATTTGCTCTAAGGCTTTCTCTGTTACGATGTATGCACTCATTTCAGGTTGCAAATCATATGTGGCAACTTTAGGCGACGGGATAAGGATACGATCTTCATCCTTATTTGGTGCTTCAACGCCTCCGTTAAAGAAAAAAGTAACATGAGCATATTTTTCAGTTTCAGCAATTCTTAATTGAGTAATATTTTGTGAAGCTAAATATTCCCCCAATGTGTTATCTAAGGATTGTGGAGGAAATGCAACTAAAACATTTGGCATTTCTGCATCATATTGAGTCATGCAAACATAACATAGGTTCTCTATTTTTTTCTCTCTTTCAAAGCCGTCAAAATCGTTAGCCACAAAGGCTCTTGTTATTTCTCTTGCTCTATCCGGTCTAAAGTTGAACATAATAATTGTATCGTTGTCATTGACCGCATAAGTTTTATTATCATCATAAGTTAATACGGTAGGAGAAACAAATTCGTCTGTTTCGCCCTTATCATATGCAGAGTTAATAGCTTCATCTGGTGAACTGGCAGTTCTTCCATGGGACAAGGTCATAGCATCATAGAACTTTTGTACTCTATCCCATCTTTTGTCTCTATCCATTCCAAAATATCTTCCCGATATTACAGCCAGCTTTCCTAAATTAATTTCTTTCATATGCTCTTCAAGAGCGTTTATATAGTTCATTGCACATTTTGGTGGAACATCTCTTCCGTCTAATAATGCGTGTACATAAACTTCTTTAACACCCTTTTCTTTTGCTAAATCCAATAGTGCAAAAAGATGTTCAATATGACTATGAACTCCTCCGTCTGACAGCAGTCCCATTAGGTGTAGCGCAGAATTATTTTTCAGTGTATGCTCAATAGCTTCATTAATGACCTCATTTTTAAAGAAATCACCATCTTTTATAGACTTAGTAATTTTTGTGAGTTCCTGGTATACGACTCTACCGGCACCTATATTTAAATGTCCAACTTCAGAATTTCCCATTTGTCCTTCAGGCAGACCAACACTTAGACCACAGGCACCTAAGACTGTATGTGGGTAGGTGCTGAATATCTTATCTAAATTAGGTGTGTTGGCAGAAACTATGGCATTGCCCTTTGACTCTTTATTTATTCCAAATCCATCTAAAATCATTAACATAGTTGGTTTTGCAAAGCTTCTCATTTTTACCTCCATTTTGGATGACGGATAAACATTTTTGTTCCCGTATAATTTATTAGTATGACGCCATTACATGGCAATTATTATTAGTATAACAAACTTCATAAATAAAACATATACAATTTAGAGTTTTTTTTGGTATAATAGGAAATAGAATGTTGGGATAGGAGAGTTTATATAAATGAGCAAAAAATCATTCTTAAAAGGTGCCGCAATACTCGGTGTAGCAGGATTATTAGTACAAGTCATGGGTGCAATTTTCAGAATTCCACTAGGAAATATAATAGGGGACGAGGGTATGGGTTATTATCAAACCGCATATCCAATCTACGTGTTTCTATTAGTTTTTTCAACCAATGGTGCTCCTGCGGCAATATCTAAAATGACCTCAGAGCGTATAGCAATAGGAAGAAACGATGAGGCACATAGGGTATTTAAGCTTTCGTTTATATTAATGTTTATATTAGGAATCGTAGCTTCAGCAATTTTTTTCTTTGGGGCAGGACCAATTGTAGAGGCACTGGGAAACCCGGGAGCATACTATGCAATGATTTCCATTGCTCCGGCGTTGTTGTTCGTTCCTATTATGGCGGTATTTAGGGGATATTTCCAAGGAATGCAGGAAATGGGACCGACTGCAACCTCTCAGCTTATAGAACAAGCAGTGAGAGTAGCTATTGGACTAGCTTTAGCGGTTATGTGGGTTCCGAAGGGCTTGGAGGTAGCAGCAGCGGGTGCTACTGTGGGGACAAGTATAGGACCTGTTATTGGTGTATTAGTACTTGTAATTATTTACTTAATAAGAAAAAGAAATTTACCTTTAAAGAACAGCTCTAAAACGTTACATAGAGAAAGTTCTGCCAGTATATTAAAAACATTAGCGGCAATAGCAATTCCAATTACTATTGGAGTATCTGTACTTCCAATAATGAACGTGGCTGATGTAATTATTGTAATGAGAAGGCTACAATCCATAGGATTTTCCGGTGATGAGGCAAATGCTTTGTATGGTCAATTGACGGGTATGGCCGGACCGGTTATAAATTTACCTATGGCACTGGCATTATCAATGGCGCTGTCTATGGTTCCTGCTATTGCAGCAGCGGCTAGTACTAAAGACACAGCGTTTTTAAACCTTAATGTCAGACTGGGACTGAGAACAGCTATGATTATTGGAGTTCCTTGCAGTTTTGGATTAATGGCACTTTCAGAGCCTATTATGAAGCTTCTTTATCCAATGCAAGCAGAAAGTGCAGTAAGTGCGTCAGGATGTTTATTCTTTTTAGCGCTTGGAATTGTATTTTTATGTATTGCACAGACCATGGCAGGCACTCTGCAAGGTTTGGGTAAACCGGGAATAGCGGTTTGGGGATTAGCAGCAGGATTTATAGTAAAGTGTATTTCTACTTATATGCTATGTGGAATGCCAGAATTAAATGTTGAAGGAGCAGCTATAGGAAGTACATTGGGATATATTACTATAGGACTTATTAACTTTGCGGCTGTAAAGAAGATAACAGGGATTAAGTTTGATATTTCTCTGTCAATTTGGAAACCGGTAATCTCAGGTTTCGTAATGTTCATACTTGTAATTGGTTCATACAAACTATTATACGGAGTAATTGGCAATAGCTTATCAACAGTTGTATCCATAGGTATAGGAGCGGCTGTATACGGAATTATGCTACTTAAGATAAAGGCTATTGAGGAACATGAAATTGTTATGCTACCTAAAGGCACTGCACTGGTGAAGGCTTTGAAAAAGTTTAGATTAGTATAGAACCGGCTTGTAGGATAAGAGTAAAACATAATTAAATAATATAAAACATTCAATAATAAAAAATACTGGGGCTACCGGCAAAATAATAGCATTATTTTACAGGCAGCCCTTATGCAATTTTAAAATAAATACAAGCTTTAAAATATATAAGATTACCAAAGATAAAAAAGTATAAAGATATCAGAGATAAAGAAATGTAAAGTTATCAAAGATAAAGAAATGTAAAGTTATCATAGATAAAGAAGTTTAAAGTTATTAAAGATAAAATGGAGTAAACTTATGGAATGGACTGAAAGGCAGGCTGAGGCAATAGAACTCAGGAATAAAAATATGCTTGTGGCGGCTGCTGCCGGATCCGGTAAAACTGCGGTTTTAGTTGAGAGGATTAAACAGCTTATTATAAATGAAAATGTAGGGGTCAACGAGATGCTGGTAGTTACATTTACCAATGCTGCGGCATCTGAGATGAGAGAAAAGATAGTTAAGGCGATTACCAATGAAATTGAAAAATCGCCGGCTGGCGACACCGCTTTTTTGAGAAAACAATTAAATAACATATATAAAGCTAATATCAGTACATTTCACGCTTTTGCTCTGGAAGTTATTAGACGTTTTTTTCATCTAATAAATATAGATCCTAATTTTAAAATTTGTGATGAAGCTCAGCAGATTATTTTAAAAGCTGAAGCTATGACTAATCTTTTTGAGGAAATGTTTGAGTCAAGTGATGAAGGCTTTATAACTTTTTTAAATAACTATGCCTCAGGTAAAAATGAAGATTCAGTAAAAGAAATGATTTTGGAAGTATATAAAACTATTCAAAGTGTTACTAATCCTTGGGAATGGCTTAACGAAAGTGTAGAAGCTTTAAAGCTCACAGAGGAAGAGTTCAAAAAAAGTAAGGTATTTGCAGAGATAAAGCTTTATATTATTGATGAATTAAGATGTGCTCTAAACAGCTATGAAAAATCAATTGAGATATTTGAAGAAGCAGGAGCTACTAAATTTGCATTAAAATGTAAGCCTGATTTAACCAATATGGAAGAGGCTATTAATACATTTTTAGAAGATGACTTTGATGCGACAGCACAGATACTTGATAACATCTCATACACAAGAATGGTTGCAACAAAAGATGAAAAAGAATATTTTGATGAGGTAAAGGGTCTAGCGTCAATTTATAGAGATAAGTGCAAAGATATAATCAAGGGTGTTAAGGACGACTATTTTTTAAAACCCTTAAGCGAACAAATTTTAGATATGAACAGCATATATAAATATGCACTAACTCTTAAAGCCCTAGTAGAAAAGTTTAATGAGCATTATGTAGAAGCTAAAAGAGAAAAAAGGATTATAGATTTTAATGATATTGAGCATTATGCTCTTAGAATATTAAATATACCGCAGGCGGCAAAAGAATATAGAGATAAATTTAAGTATATATTTATAGATGAATATCAAGACAGTAATATAATTCAAGATACTCTCATTGGGTACATAAGGCGTGAAAACAACCTGTTTATGGTAGGAGATGTAAAACAAAGTATATATAAATTCAGGCTGGCAGAACCGGAATTATTTGTAGAAAAATATGATAGATTTAAACAGAAAGAGAATATTTTAGATACTAAAATTGATTTGAATTTTAACTTCAGAAGTAAAGGAAATGTAATTAAAGCTGTAAATGATGTATTTTGCCAGTTAATGAAAGGATATGATGAAGATGCCGCTTTATATAAGGGAATAAAATATGAAGGAGAATTGGATTATAATACTGAATTACATATAGTTGACCAGAAGATTTCAGACGAAATGGAATTAGATGAAGATATTAAAGAATTAAAGACTGCGGAGAAAGAAGCTTTTATAGCGGGAAAAATTATAAGAGACTCTATTGGAAAAACAATCTTTGATGCAAAACAAAATATACAAAGACCTATGGTGAAGAGAGACATAGTAATTCTTATGAGAGGGCAAAAAAACTATGCAGACAAGTTCCAACAGGTTTTGTTAGAGATGGATATACCAACACATATAAGTGATAGTGATGGGTATTTTGATACATTAGAGATACAAATTTTCTTGAATTTATTGAGAATTATTGATAATCGTAGACAAGATATTCCATTCTTAAGTGTGCTTCATTCAAGTATATTTAACTTTACAGTAGCAGAACTGGCAGAAATTCGAGCGTATAATAAACACCTTTCATATTTTGATGCTTTCTGTGAATTTGCTAAAGGTGATGCCAAATGCGCCGAAGTACTTAGAATGATTGAGGAATGGCAAAAGCTTTCAAAATTTATGCCTCTTGATGAATTTATTTGGAAACTGTTATTGGATACGGGATACTATACTTTTGTAGCGGCATTACCCGGAGGAACTCAAAGACAAGCAAACATTAGAGCCTTAGTAGATAAAGCTGTTCAATTTCAGACATCGCAAATGAAAGGTCTGTATGGATTTATAACGTATATAGATGCAATGAAAGATAAGAAAGTGCCCATGGGTCAAGTGACTTTAGTTGGAGAAAATGACGATGTTGTAAGAATTATGACCATACACAAGAGTAAGGGGTTAGAATTTCCTATGGTCATTGTGGCTGGAATGGGTAAGAGATTTAATAATGCAAATTCAAGAATTCCAATTGACTTGCATAAAAATATTGGATTGGCTTTTAAATACGCAAATAGAAATCAGCATTACTATGAAAAAATATTACTCCAAAAATTTATTGATAAAAAACGCAGACAAGAGGATATGGAGGAAGAAGTAAGGATATTGTATGTTGCTTTTACCAGAGCACAGGATAAGCTTGTTCTTTTAGGATCTGTTAGAGATTTGCAAAAATTTAAGGAGTCAAAGGAAGTACTGGAGGAGGCAGACATATTCAGATCCGGAAGTTATTTGGAGATGATAATGCCGGTAATAGCTAAAAGTGATATTACAATTCACTGCCATGATTCAGAGGAAATATATTTTGATAACAAAGCTTCAGTAATAGAGGAAGACAATATAAAAAAATTATTTAAAGCAAATAATTACGGAGATTCAGAACAATCAAATGGTAACCAAACAGAGTATGGGAAACTATACGCTCAAATACATAAACAATTATCGTTTAAATATGGTTATGATTATGCAAAAGTTTTGAAATCAAAGTTTTCTGTAAGTAAAATAAATACAATAAGTAAAATGATTCATGATGAGAAAATGACACCGGAAATTTATGAGAGGTTATATTATGAAACCTCATATGATAGGTCTTTAGCCGTACCTAGTTTTGCGGAGCAAAAAAAGAGTGGATTTTCAGCGGCAGAAAGAGGTACAATTATACATAGCGTTTTGGAACACTGGAACTTTAAAGAGGGAATCACAATATGCAAAAAGGATAAAAAGAGTGCTATATCCTATGTTTATGATTTGGTGGACAAACTGATAATGAAGAAACTGCTTACAGAAGAAGAAGGTGTTGTGGCGAAAAAGTCGGCTAACCTTATTATAGATTTTCAGCTTTCTGAAATAGGGCAAAGGTTATCATTAGCAGATGAAATTAACAGAGAAATACCTTTTAACCTAATACGAGAGGTTAAGGGCGAAAATGTAATTGTGCAAGGGATTATAGACTGCTATTTCAGAGAAGGTGATAGGATTGTTTTGTTAGACTATAAAACAAACTGGATAAATAATATTAACGATAAAGATGAAATAGAATATATAAAAGAAATGTATAGAAATCAGATTGAAATGTATAAAGAATCAATAGAAACAGTTTATGGGGTATCTGTATCTGAAGCATATATATACTTGTTAAATGCAGGTGTTGCCATTGCTTACGATAATAAGGGAATATAAAAATGCAGAAAAAAGAGATAGTAAAGTACAAGGAAAATTTACAACAATTAGCTAAGGAAGCCACTGATTTAGGTCAGTTAGAGTACAACAAAGAGTCAGAAGAGCATAAAGAATTAATGTCTATATATAAGATAAAATCACAAACAGGTAAATTTATATATGAGGCTTTTTCAGATGAGGAACTTTGTGATTATATTAGAAAAAGGGCTACAGAGCTTACTCATGTTCCCGCTCAAAAGGAAATATATTGGATTTACAGAATGTATATTAAGCATAGATTTGTTAATTGGCCTAAGGCTTTAAGAGTGTCTGTATTGTCATCAAAGGCAGGGCAGGATGGACATAGCATTACTGTAATACAGGAAAGAGAAAAACTTTGTAATAATAGACTAATGGAAATAAGAAAGAAGGCTGATGAGCTTCACAGACCACCACATATGGCTGAAATGAAATATTGTATTGAAGACTTAAAGTATAAATACGAAACATGGGCAGAGGTATTAAAAGCCGCGGGAATAAATCAGCAATGGAAAAACAAGCATATGCTTTTTGTTGTAGAAAATTTCACTGAGGAAGAAGAGAAACTAATAGAGGTTATTAAAGAAAAGGTAATAGAACTGGGAAGAGCACCTCTTAGAAAAGAAATTGAAGAGGAAGTAAGAGAAAAATTGAAAGTAAAATGTAAAACATGGAGAAATACCTTGTATCAAATTGGTATAGAGCCTATTGAAAAACAGAATACTTTTGATACTACTTATCTTAACAGCAAGAAGAATAAAGAAAAAAGACACAATGAAATCTTGAATGGTGGTTTATTTAAAATTGTTAAACCCAATAGCTTAGAAAAGGAATATTTGCGAAAACTTAAAAATATAATTAAAGAATTGGGCAGGGCTCCATTAAAAGAAGAGCTTGATAAAAATCTTTATGAAAAATTAATGCACGTGTGCGGAAGCTACAGAAACATATTATATCAGGTTGGAGCAGAACCCTTAGACAAGACACAGCAGCAGCGTATTAGGAGGCTATTAAGAAGAAACCAAGAATAGGATTAATTGAAATACTTATAAATTGTTAAAAATACTTTATAGTCATGCTTGACAATTATAGCATTATAATGATAACATATTGTTATAAACAAAACTAAATAAAGCATTTATGTTCTACCGAAAATATATGATTTTTTCAATCTATAAATAAGGTAGCTAAGAGGGAAGTAGGTTCAAGTCCTACGCGGTCCCGCCGCTGTAAGTGAGGAGCTTTTTTCATATATGCCACTGAATTTTGTATTTGGGAAGGCAGAAATAAGCAGAGATACACAAGCCAGAAGACCTGCATAAATTGTTCGAGTGACTGACGGGTAATCGGTTAAACTTGCTAGACTCATAAATGAGTTATTTATTATATTACAGGAAAACGGGCTGTAGCATTTTGCTACAGCCTTTTTTGATTAAATATGTCTTTTCATTCCTGAGGGAATAGCATATTTACCTTATAAAGTAAATTTGCTATTACCCTCGTCCTTTTAATTAATTGTGGAATATCAATGACACTTAAATCCATTGCCATTATAGCTAGGAAGTAAGTACAAGACTTTGATTGGATTTATTCCACTTTTTTTATTCAAAAAATACATTAAATTTAACCATAGCAAGGAAATTACGAAATGCAGCAAAAAGAATTAGCAAATATATCCTTAAATCATTTAAGAGAATTTAATAAAATAATTAATCAAGGAATAAAATCCGGAAATTTAGAGAGAGATAGAGATGCACCTAATGCACAGAATGTATTTGAATTTTCCCAAATTAATTATGGTAAGGGGAAACTAGTTTACTTAAGTTTTTCAGATGAAGATTTATGTCAATTATTAAGAGAAAAGGCTAGGGAGCTAAAGCACGTTCCTGCACAAAAAGAGCTTCATTGGCTTTATAGAATATACATAAAAAGACGGTTTGGAAATTGGCCAAAGGCACTTATTGCTGCTGGGCTTAGTAAAAAAGCAGGTGTTGGTGGTGACTCCTACGAAAAAATACGTAATAATAAAAAAACGGAAGAAATGTTATTACAACAGATAAAAGAAAAATCCATTGAATTTGGCAGGCCTCCTCATATTCACGAAATGGGTGAAACAGCTGAATTCTTCAAAAATAAATATGATACATGGGCAGAACTTTTAGAAGCGGCAGGGGTTTGCATAACGTGTAACCATTCCGGATCTGTATATAAAATTAATAATTTAACAGAAGATGATAAGAAATTATTGGAGAAAATTCGTGTTAAAGCAAACCAGCTTGGTAGACCTCCCATGAGAAATGAAATTGATTTGGAAATAAGAGAAAAATTGAAAATAAGCTGTAACACTTGGAGAAATATTTTATACCAAATCGACTTGGAGCCAATACAAAAGTTAAAGCCATTTAGCACTACATATTTGGATAGCCATAAAAGTAAGCTGATTAGGCATAGGGACATTTTAGAGGGAAGTTTATTCAGATTAATAAATCCCGATGAAGATACCATAAATCAACTTGGCTGGATAAGAAGAAAATCAAAAGAGCTAAATAGGGCATTAATTAAGCAAGAAATTCCTAAAGACATTTATAAAAACTTAATTGAACAATGCGTTAGTTTTAGAAATATTCTTTTTCAGATTGGCTTAGAACCACTGGATTTATTAAAGGAAAAAGAAATAATAAAGGAACTAAGGAAAACTCAAAAACGTAATTCAATAGGGATAAGCAGATAACTATTAGTAAATAGGAAGATTAGTAGTAAAATATTAATAGTAAAAGATTAGTAGTAAAACATTAGTAGTAAAAGATTAATAGTAAAAGATTAGTAGTTATACACTAATATTTGAAGATTAATAATTAAATAAAAGCATTTATGTTCTGCTGACGCAAAAGGTCTAATTAGTTCTATTCAGGCTGAGGTGACTATTGATAAGGTAGCTAAGAGGGAAGCAGGTTAAAATCCTGCGCGGTCCCGCCGCTGTAAGTGGGGAGCTTTTTTATAAAACCACTGAACTCTATGGGTTTGGTAAGGTAAAATGAGTGATGATACACGAGCCAGAAGACCTGCATAGATGTTTCCAGGAGCTGACGGGTAATCAGCGGAGCTTGGTATGCTCTAAAAGAGTGTTTTTTATATTACAGATAAAACGGGCTGTAGCATTTTGCTACAGTCTTTTTGTTTTGTTTCATAAATTTTCATTGATAATATGAAATAAATCTTTATAAAAATAAATGTTATTTACCCAAATAAAAACCCAAATTATCACTCTAAATTATAAATAAAAATATTTTAGTGCAAGATAAAAAGTTAATTTAATAAGGAGGAAATAAAATGAACATCAACTGGTTTAAAAATCAAGACAATATTGTTTATGCTAAAACCGAGGAGTTTATTGGTAATTTTGAGAAAGAAACAGGAATTTCAGGTCTTAAGGAAAAAATAATGGAGTTTCAAAAATCACCTTCAAGGGATGGTCTTACAGTAACAGGGAGGAAAAGGACAAGTGTAAAATTATTGGTTCCAAATGTAACCTTCAATGAAACTATTGAAATGGGAGAAAATGTGTGGGTCTATATGGGTGAAAACTACGAGTGCTATTGCTTGTATTAGGAGGTTTAATGGAAGATATGGCAGAAATGACAGACAGGCCAGCTTCTATTAGTGAGAAAGAAGAGAAACTGCTAGAAGTAATCAGGGAAGTTGGCTTTGGAGAGATAAAAATAATTATTCATAATGGGTTACCCATTAGGATTGAAGAATTAAAGAAAAGCATAAAATTGTAAAGAAGTTAAATATAAACTGACCGGAAAACCGGAGGTTTTTAATCTGTTATAGCAGGGCTTAGATTGTTAAGCCTTGTTAGTGGTGCTTTAAATTGTTTAATTAAGCAAAATTAGATTGAAAGCTGCATTAGGAGGAAACAGAAAATATGGTAAAAAATAAAAAAATAAATCGGATTATCTCTTTAGTAATAATAATGAGCTTGATATTAGGAACAAATCTGTCTATGGTATCTGCTGCAAGCAATGGGGGATGGAAAGTAACCACTAAAACTGTAACAGAAGGCAATATTACAACAACAACAGAAACCATGAAAAAGGGTGATATTGGGTCTTTGGAAAAGAAGGTCAATAGATATGTTACAGACAATACTACTAAAGAGACTGTTTTGTATGGTAACACTACATATGAAATAGGTAACAATGGAATAAAAATTAATTTAAATACAAAGAGAGACAACATCAATACCAATAAAACCGGTACTACCATAGGTGATGTAGAGGGGGTTTACGATGTAACACAATACATAAAAGCCAACAACGAAGATGAATTTACTATGGAAGTAAGAGAAGAACATATTAACAAATTGTTCGACAGCATCATGGCCATTGAGCAGGATTTACCTGACTCGGCACAAATAGACAGAACTATAACTTTAGAATCTAAACTAGAAAATATAAAATCCTTAACTTTTAAAGTACCAACAAGAATTTTAAGCAAAATATATAAGGATTATCAGGGTGCATTTAAAATGCAAAGCAGTTTTGGTTATATGAAGCTTGACCATACAGCTTTAGGAAAAATCTTAAATGAAGCCAAAGAAAATGTAATTATAACCTTAAACAAGATTGACAGTACTAACAATTCCGGACTTAGAACTACTGTTAATAATGGTAACCAAATAATATCGTTAAATGAGGGAACAGCAGAGATAGGTGTTAAATATTCGGGAGCATATGGGCTTGATTCAAAAAGGATAAAACTTTTATATGTTGATGGACTAGGGAAAGAAACTGAACATGAAGACGGAATTGAATATAACATAGACAACCATATGATTACATATAAAGGTGCGAATATCGGAGAATATAATATTGTGATTGCACCGGTAATATTTTCTGATACGGACAAGCACTGGGCAAAGGACTCCATTAATAGATGGAGTGATCTGGGTGTTATAAATGGGTATAATGGCAAATTCAGTCCCAACGCAAATATAAAGCGTGGGGATATGGCCACAATTATAGGAAGAATTGTAAATGCAGATGCAAAGAAACTGGAAAGAGCAAATGAATATGCCACAAGAGAAGAAGTGGCTGCTTTGGTATGCGAAGAATTAGGCTTTTCCAAGGAGGCTACCAGTAAAACTGCTTTTGCAGATGAGCAAAATATAAGCACAGATAAAAAGGGATATATATATGCTTTATCAAATAGAGGATATATGCAAGGATACAACGGTAACTTAAACCCAAAATCATCAATAACAAGAGCTGAAGTGGTAACCATGTTTAATAATATTGTTGCGGATTTAGTGAATTATGGTTCGTATTCAAACAATGTTACGGGAAACTTATTAATTAATGGGGATGATACCGTATTAAAAAATATGACTGTAAACGGTGATGTAATCATTAGTAGCGGTGTTGGCGATGGTGATGTTAGCTTAGAAGATGTGAACATTACAGGGAAATTAATTGTTAAAGGTGGCGGAAGTGACTCAATACATATAAAGGGAAATTCAAAAATTGCACAGGCTGAGCTGAAGAGAAACGATGGAGCTGTAAGAGTAGTTTGTGAGGGTACCAGTCAAATTGATACGGTAGCAGTAAAGGGAGGATTAGACAGCGTAATTTTAGAAGGAGCCTTAAGTCAGGTAAATGTTGAGAATAAAGTTCCTGTTAAGCTAAATAATCTGACTGCAAAAACAATCAAAGTAGTAGCACCTGAGGCAAAGTTGACTGTTGATTCTATGTCACATATAGAAAAAGCTGAACTAACAGCCAGCGCAAAGGATAGCAGCCTTGATATTTCAGGTGAAGTAAAGGAAATAAACAGCAAAGCACAAAATGTAAAGATTGAAGGCAGTGGAGCGGTTGATACTGTAATTGCATCGGCAAATAATATTACAATTAAAACAAATGGAACAGTTGTAAAAGCAGATGCAGGCGTTACGGGGACAATAGCTGGTAAAGAATCCGTTGAAGGTGGAAATACATCAACCACACCTGGTAAAAAACCTGGAGTTAGTTCAAATGGTAAGGTTGAGGAAAGCGTATCACCATATGCACCTACAATAAAGACTACTTTACAAGACGGAAAAACTGTAAAGGGCAGTAAAATAACTTTTGATTTATGGGCCACGGATACTGAAGGCAAAAAAATAAGTTCAAGTAAATGTCTGGTTACTTTAAATGGAGAAGAAGTTAAAAAAACTTGGGAAGATACTGATAAAACAAGTTATACTCTTCAATTTGAAGAAGGGAAAAATGAGGTAGTAGTATCTGCCACAGCTGCCGGTGAAACAACAAAAAAAACCTATACAATAACTTATAAACCGGCTAATGATGGTACAGTAGGTGAAGCCTATGTGGCGATAGAACTATTTTCTTTAGGAGGAGATTATCTAATTGCTCCTACTTGCGTAGATATTATGGAAGGTGAAAATGCAGCAATGCTTGTAGATAGGATTCTAAGTGAAAATGGTTTTAGTTATACAAATACAGGGAAGTTAAATCAAGCTTTCTATTTGGCAAGTGTAACGGGTGGTGACGTAAACAATCCGGATGTTGTACCTTTAAACTTGGATAAGTGTCCCGACTATTTACAGTCTATGCTTAACGCTACAGGATTTAAAAAAGGTGTGGACGATCCATGGACTAGAGAAGAACCAAATTCGTTAGGAGAATTTGACTACACTCATGGGTCTGGGTGGATGTATTGTGTAAACAATGTATTCCCTAATGTTGGGTTTGCAGACTACTATTTACAGGATGGAGATGTTATGCGTATTCAATTCACCTTGGCATATGGTGCGGATATAGGCGGAGCCTCAGCAATGGGCAGTGACAAATATGGAAATGCTTATTGGGAAACAGCAAATAAAGATGCAATTGCTAAAAAATATGCAGATAGAGAAATGCCAGACGGAGTTCTTAAAGTAATGAAAAAATTAAATGCTACACAGTCTGAGGTAGATAGTAAGAGGTAACGAAGGCTTAAGGTGGATAACATGAATGATAGATTAAATATGACAAAACACTTAGTTGTTCTTGTTTTGAGTATAGCGGTAACTATTACCGCTATACTCTCTCCTTGTATGTCTTTTGCAAGCGCAAATAAAGTTTATGGCAAGGCAGAACTTGAAAGTGTTATAAATGGAATTATTAATTGGAAAAAATTAGATAATGGTTCAACTATTGACGGCCCCCTTATAAACAATGCATATCTTGAGATGGCAGGTACCACACCGGGAGATTGGTATCAGATTGGCATGAGCAGATTTAACTACAAAGACGAGTATGATTCGTATATGGCGGTTATTACCGATGAGGTTGAAAAAAGATATAAGCAGTCAGGAAAATTGCATGCGGCTAAAGCTACGGAATGGCATCGAATCGGGCTGGCAATATTAGCAGCAGGGGGAGATCCTACTTCTGTGGGAAAAGACCAAAACGGAAATCCTATTAATTTAATTGCTGATGGCAGTTACAATCGAGGGAAGGTTACATCTCTGGGAAGACAAGGGATTAATGGCTGGATTTGGGGACTTATCCTATTGGATTCAAAAAGATATGAGGTTCCTGAAGATGCATATTATACAAGGGGCGACATAATTGTGCAAATATTAAGCAAGCAGTTAGAAGACGGGGGATTTTCACTGAGTGGAAAATCATCTGATCCCGATATTTCAGCCATGGCAATTCAGGCTCTAGCACCATATTACAATAGTTCTCATGCGTATACATATACACAAGCTGTTACGGGTCAAAAGGTTTCTAAAACAGTAAGACAAGTTGTTGATGAGACTTTATCTTGGTTATCTTCTGCACAGTTACCTACAGGAGATTTTAAAAGCTGGGGCACACAAAATGTTGAAAGTACAGATCAAGTAGTAGTTGCACTGTGTTGTTTAGGGATAAACCCTCAAACGGACGAGAGATTTATAAAAAACGGTGTGACTTTATTGGATGGTATTATGAGTTATCGTATGCCTGATGGAGGCTTTATACATTCAAGGACTTATGATTCAGATAATCCAACATCTTTACCTGATAAGTCTAATACCATGGCAGGGGAACAAACGCTGTACACATTAGTTGCAGTATGGCGACAGATGAATGGAATGAGCACCCTGTATGACTTTAGAGATGGAAAGGGAGGCACTACCCCGTCAGTTGCCACAAAGAACGATAAAAATAAATCAGATAAAGGCAAAAATACTGACAGTGACGAAAAAGCAGATGATGCTGAAGAGGTTACTGCAGGAGCCAAAGATGATACTACAGTAGTCCTAAAGTTTACAAAAAAAGATTTAGAAAAATATAATGCATTGCCTCAAGAACTGGATGAATTAACTACGGAACATTATGTTGATGTAATAACACTTCTTGCTGCAATAGAAGAAACTCCTAAATTAAAAAACAGGGAGAAATATATTGAAAAGCTAGAAAGGGATAAAGAACAAATCTTATCTATACAAGCTGAAATAGACAGCATCAATGCAGACGTTAAAGAAATGCTATATCCCTTTGATAAAATAAGTGTTTTGGATTATGGAACCGTACATAGTATTGTAAGTCGTTACGAAAATCTAAGCGATTACGATAAACAAAAAATATTGAGATGGGAAGATGTAGTAAAAACAAAGACACAAGTAGACAACCTGCTTAGAGCCATTGTTATTACAGTATTGTTAGGTATGGCATCAATTATAGCGGCGGTATTTATTATTAAGCATATTAAGAAGAGAAAAAATAAAAAAGTAAATGATATGGCAGAATTGGCAAAGCAATACGAGGAAGAGCAATAATGAAAAAAGATATCTTAGCACTAGGATTTATTATTCTTGCAATAGCGCTAATAATGCATGGAACTAAATTTCAATCGGTTGATGAATATTATTTAACACATATTGATGACATCACCCCGGACTCAAAAACAGTAACTATAAGCATAAGATGCGATACCATTTTGGATAACTGGCATAATTTATGGCCGGAATTACAATCTGAAGAATACGTGCCGTCAGATGGAATTTTACTGGATACCACAGAGTATGTACTTAGAGAAGGGGATACTGCATTTGACATTACAGAGAGAGCTGTAAGATACAATAAAATACAGATGGAATACCAAGGGGCTAACATGAACAGCTATGGAAGTGTTTACATACAAGGGATAAATTATTTGTATGAGTTTTCTTGCGGTCCGTTAAGTGGTTGGATGTATAAGGTCAATGGAGTATTTCCCAATTATGGATGCAGTAAATATAAATTGGAAGATGGAGATGTTATTGAATGGGTATATACCTGTGACTTGGGACGAGATGTGGGATGTATCTGGATGGGAGGAGAATCTGAATGAGAACATTTGCAAATTTTCATCCTATAGTATTATTTGTTTACTTCATTTGTGTTATAGGAATTACAATGTTTACAATGAATCCCGTGATTTTAGCTGTTTCGTTGATAGGAGCTATAGGATTTGCAATACAGTTAGAAAATAAAAAGGCAGTTTTTGTTAGTATGGGGTTTTATATTCCTATGTTTTTACTAATAGCTGTAACCAATCCGCTATTTAGTCACAATGGTGTAACTCCTTTATTTTTTCTAAATGACCAGCCTGTGACCTTAGAGGCAGTTTTGTATGGTGCCGCAATAGGAGGTATGCTTATTTCAGTTATGTACTGGTGCAGATGCTACAATTTTGTTATGACTACAGATAAGTTTATATACCTTTTTGGAAAGGCAATACCTAAATTGAGTTTGGTTATATCCATGGCTATTCGGTTTGTGCCAATGTTTATAACGCAGATAAAACACATAAGCTCAGTTCAGAAAACTATGGGAATATATGCTACAAGAAGTATTGTAGATAGGATTTTAAGTGGATTCAGAGTGTTTTCCTCCATAGTTACATGGTCTCTTGAGAACGCAGTTGATACAGCAGCATCTATGAGAGCAAGAGGTTATGGATTAGAGGGTAGAACAAATTTTTCAATATTTAGATTTGCAACAAGGGATGCGGTAATGATTGCAATAATTATAGGACTTTTTGCAGTTGCACTAGTAGGAACTACAGCAGGTGTATTAGATTATAATTTTTATCCACGAATGTCGCATATATTGATAAATCCATTATCCTTAATAAGTTATTTATCATTAATTGTACTTATGTGTATGCCGTTTGTAGTTGAAATAGAGGAAAATAGACGATGGAATTATTACGTATCAAAGATTTAGAGTTTTCTTATCCCGGTGAGGATAAAAAAGCTCTGAAAAATATAAATTTAAATATAAACAGCGGAGAATTTATGGTAGTTTGCGGACAATCAGGATGTGGAAAGACCACATTGCTTAGATTGTTAAAACGAGAACTGGCTCCGGCAGGGGAAAAGCGAGGCGAGATTTTTTATGAGGGGACTCAAGTAGAAGAACTTGAGGATAAAAAAGCCGCTTCAGAAATAGGGTTTGTTATGCAAAACCCGGAAAATCAGATTGTTACAGATAAAGTTTGGCATGAGCTTGCTTTTGGACTGGAGAATATGGGAATAGCCACTCAAGAAATAAGAAGAAGAGTGGGAGAAATGGCTTCATTTTTTGGAATACAGACTTGGTTTAGAAATAAAACCACGGATTTATCAGGGGGTCAGAAGCAACTTTTAAATTTGGCATCTATTATGGTAATGCACCCAAAGCTACTTATTTTGGATGAACCTACCAGTCAGCTTGATCCAATAGGTGCTTCAGATTTTATCGCTACCCTGCAGAAAATAAACAAGGAATTAGGAACTACTATTATTTTAGTAGAACATAGGCTTGAGGACGTATTTCCAATAGCGGATAAAATTCTGATAATGGAAGAAGGAAGAATAATAATAAATGAAAATCCTAGAAATGCAGGAAAAGGATTAAAGAGTTTGTCGGCTCACCACCAAATGCTTATGGGGTTGCCAAGTGCTGTGAGAATTTATAATCAGTTACATATTGAAGATGATTGTCCTTTGACAGTAAAGGAAGGACGAGATTTTCTATCAAAACATTTTAATTGTAAATTAACTAAAATGAAAATTGAAGAGGATGTTCCTAAAACAGAAGTAGTAGTAAGGCTTAAAGAAGCTTGGTTTAGATATGAAAGGGATTTGCCTGATGTATTGAGGGGAGTAAATCTTGAAGTTAAAAAAGGGGAGATATTTGCCATATTAGGGGGGAACGGTACAGGTAAAACTACTACTTTAAAAGTTATTTCCGGTCAGAACAAGGCATATAGAGGAAAGATTGAGATAAATGGTAAGAAAATAAAGGATTATAAGGGGATAGAGTTATATAGGCATAATCTTGCACTAATGCCACAAAATCCACAATCGGCTTTTGTCAAATCGACCGTCAGAGAGGATTTGCAGGAAGTATGTAAAGCCATGGAGTATGGGAAAGATGAAAGTTCAATTATGATTGAGAGTATATTGAACAGACTTGGGATACTTCACTTAATAGATAAACATCCGTATGATTTATCAGGTGGTGAACAGCAGAAATCAGCTCTTGCAAAAATGCTATTATTGCAACCTAAAATTCTGCTTTTAGATGAACCTACAAAGGGAATTGATGCATACTCCAAAGAAACTTTAAGAGAAATTCTTTTAGAGCTAAAGCAAAGCGGAATAACCATAATAATGGTTACCCATGATGTGGAATTTGCAGCTACTATAGCAGACAGATGCGCTTTATTCTTTGATGGTGAAATTGTATCTGTGGATACACCGAATGCATTTTTTTCATCTAATACTTTTTATACTACAGCAGCTAGCCGTATTTCAAGACATATGTTTGAAAATACGGTTACTTGTGAGCAGGTAGTACATATGTGCAAGTTGAGTGAAAATAACAGTCTTAGGTGTAATCTGAGTAAACAAAACAATATTAGGGGAGAAAGCAAAGAATGCACAAATTCTATAGATGGAGGTGAAGCATTTGGAGCCTGAGATTTTAAAATTAGACAATGAGCGTAAGACTAAGATTAACAAAAAAAATTATAAAAGTCATATAGTAGGATATTTGATTATACTTTTAGTTATTCCAATTCTTATTGGTGTAGGTGTAGTCCTATTAAATGACAGAAAATATAACATTATTTCTATAATAATAGCATTTGTATCATGTGTGCCTTTTTATCTTTCCTTTGAAAAAAGGAATCCTAAAGCCACAGAATTAATTTTGATTGCTGTTATGATAGCAATATCAGTAGTAGGGAGGTTTATATTTGCCCCAATACCGGGATTTAAACCTGTTACGGCTGTTACTGTAATTACAGCTATTTACTTTGGACCGCAAGCAGGTTTCCTGACAGGATCCCTAACGGCGGTCGTATCAAATATACTTTTTGGACAAGGCCCTTGGACTCCGTTTCAAATGTTCGTATGGGGGATTCTGGGGTTTATTGCAGGAATACTCGCAAAGGCAGGTCTTTTAGACAAAAAGTGGCAACTAGCAATATATGGGGTATTTGCAGGTGTGGCATTTTCGCTTTTAATGGATATTTGGACAGTGCTTGCTATGGATGGGACCTTTAATGTTACAAGGTATGTTGTTGCAGTAGGTTCGTCATTACCATTTATGGCGGTTTATGCAGTGTCAAATGTAATATTTTTACTGGCTTTAACAAAGCCAATTGGACAAAAACTGGCAAGGGTTAAGAAGAAATACGGATTAGAGTAATTTACGGGGGATTTTAGTTTAATTAATTTTAAGATGTTAGAAATGAGAGGAGAAACGTATGAAGAAAAAACGACTTTTAGCATGGGTACTGACACTGGCAATGGTGTTGTCCATG
>JBKECQ010000047.1:0-3558 GCA_047974845.1 Aminipila sp.
CATTTTTTTATATGCTCCATCTAAAGATAGTTTTATTGTTGGTAGAACATCCGGAGCTTTAGCTTCAGTATCAATAGCAGCGCCCGTAGTACTGTCATCAACCGTAATGGCAGGAGTTGTAGTGGATACGGCACCGCCAGTAGTAGATAAGGCTGCTCCTGTTGTAGATGTAGCTGTAGCAATTCCTACGGGTTGAGAAACTTGCACATCTTGTTTTGCCTCTGCAAATGCTGCCATAGGAACTGATGTAATCAGTAACGCAGAAGCAAGCATAGCTATAAATAATTGTTTTTTCATTTCTAAAAACCTCCATTTAAAAACGATATAATTGTATTTAATCTTATAATCTATTTTCTAAATATTAAATCTTAGCTTAAATTATTTGAACGTATTGCTTTACGGGTGGGAAAATACTCCTCAAATAAGTTAAAATCCAATAAAATAAAACCGACCCACGGGTCAGATTCCATTTTACTACCAATTTGTCTAGTGGTCAATATACATTATTGCAAAAAATGTGCAAGAAAATATTAATAAATTCTTAAGTATTCATTAATTATTAAAAGGCGGAATTAAATTAAAGCAAATTATTTTAAATTATATGTAATGATAAGAAGTAAAACATTGATAAAAAGCCAATAGTATCCTATAATATTTAACGATACATAATAAAAAAATTAGTACAAGAGAGAAAATATATGGAAAAGATTTTATACGTAGCTTCAACTTATGGTCATATAAAAAGCTTTCATCTTCAATATATCAAAGAGCTGTTAGAAAAAGGATATGAAGTACACATTGCAGCGCATGGCGTAGCAGGCATAGACAAGGATTCTACCTTTAAAGATATAACTTTTATTGATATACCCTTTGAAAAACGAATGTTTTCAATAGGGAATTTTTGTTGCGCTATAATGCTTAAGAAACAAATACAAAACGAAAGATATTCTATTATTAGTGTTCACACATCATTAGCCGCTTTTTTCACTAGGATCGCAGCGTTACTAAGCAAAAAGGATAGACCCGTTGTAATAAACACGGTACACGGATATTTATTTGATGAGAATACTTCAACAATTAAAAAAAATGTACTAATTTTAGCTGAAAAGCTTACAAAGAAAGCAACGGACGTTTTAGTAGTAATGAATAATCAAGATTATGATTTGGCAAAGAAATATGGATTATATAAAAATAAATTAATTAAAATTAATGGTTATGGAATTGATTGTAAAAGATTTTCAAGAGAAAATGTATTATCCGAGATTTTAAAATCAGAAAGTTTTGAGGATAATACAGACCAAATAGAAAGTAACTATAAAGACATACGTGGCTTTGAACGTAATAAATTAGGGTTTAGTAAAGAAGATATTTTATTAATATATGCGGCAGAATTTTCAAATAGAAAAAATCAAAAAATGCTTATAAGGGCTATGGATGGATTACCTGATAATGTTAAACTTTTACTGGCTGGAAAAGGACAAACATTAGAAGAGTGTAAGCAACTTTCAGCGAGCTTAGGATATATGAATAAAGAAAATATTAACTATAAGATGTTGGAACAAAGGGTGTTTTTTTTAGGGCATATATCTAATCTTGAGTATTATTATTTTATATCAGATATTTGTGTCTCTTCCAGCAGGAGCGAAGGGTTGCCGTTTAACATTATGGAAGCTATGGCTATGGGACTTCCCGTTGTGGCAACTAAGGTAAAGGGTCATGAGGACTTGATTGAAGATGGGGTTAATGGATTTTTATATGATTATGATAAAGACAGTCAGTATGAGGCGGCTGTAATTAAAATGTCTGATAATATAAAAACCGGCAAATGTGTAAAGATAGAACAGGACAACATAAACAAAGCTCATAAATATGCAATTGAAAATGTTAAAAATGATATTTTGAGAATTTTGTCGAGTATTTGAGAAATCTGTTATATTATGATATAATATCTAAGAATTAAAAAATATTTAACTTTAGGAATGGTTCTTTTATCACACTGGGGTTATGCTTTCAAGATTTAATATTAGAATTGTTACGCTATATAAAAGTGACAAGTTGTTTCAAAAATTAAAATTCAGGGGTTTGTATGAGTGAAGAACAAGAAAGAGATAGTATTATAGAAGCAGCTAAGAAAGAAGCTCAGGAAATTGTTGAAAAAGCAAAACAGGAAACGGAAGAACTGTTAGCAAAAGCGGAATCGTTGATTGAGCAAAAAATTGAAGAAAAAATTGAAGAAAAAATTTATACTAATTTGACTCAAACGGAGGAAGAAGTTGTTGTAGATAAGATTTTGGAACAAGAAATAACAAGTTCGTTCCTGAATGAGGAATCTTTAAACGATGATGACAAACAATTGAAAGAAGAAGATATGGAAAAAGCAGAGTATGAAAAAGAAATTAACTCTGCTAATTTTAGTGCCATAGATTCTGATAATAGTAATGAAAAGCTTGATGAAGACAGCATAGCAAAGCTGTTTGCAGCTGCTAATTCTGAGAATGAAGAAAAAGTAGAAAAGGCTTTAGAACCAGAAGTTAAGAGGACACCTGAAAAATATAAAAAAAAAGCAAAACGAATTAAAAATAAAACCATAACAAGAATAGATGCAGTAAAAAAACATAAAAAAACTAAAATAGAAATTAAGGAAGAAAAAGAGAGTAGAAAAGCGCAAAAAGAGTCTGACAAATTAAAGAAAAAAGAAGAACGTGAAAAATTAAAAGAACAAAAATCCCAAGAACGAAAAGAAAATATAGAAAAAAGAAGAGAAAAGAAGAGAGAAAAAAAGGAAGCAAAAAAGGCACAGGAACTTGCAAAGAAAAATGTTGGGAAGGAAAAGCAGCCAAAAACAAATCCAGAGGTATGTATTGTTCTTGCTACTTATAACCCACAGATGAATGTATTAGAGGAATTATTACAATCTCTTAATGAGCAGAACTATAAAAATATAAATCTAGTGATTTGTGATGACTGCTCTGAAACTTTTAATGAAGAAGAATTGTCTACGTGTGTAAAGGAATGTATTACACAATTTCCTTTTGAAGTACATAGGAATGATGAAAAGCTAGGTATTGATAAGACTTATGAAAAGCTAATTCAATTGGCTAAAGGTGATTATATTGCTATCTGTAGGCAAGAAGATATTTGGCTACAAGGTAAGATAAAAAGATATATAGTCGAAATTGAGGAAAATCAGTATGCTCTTGTATGCACAGACATCATTGTAATTGATGATGAAGGTGATGATATCGCAGAGAGCATCTGTAAAATAAATAAAGGTTATGTCTTTAAGCAAGGAGAAGGCTTAGCAGAGCAGTTACTTTTTGATAACTTTGTTATAAGTGGGACTATGATGGTAAAATCATCTCTGGCAAAGGAGGCTCTTCCGTTTTGCCCTGTTATGAACAGTGAGCACTATTTGGCTTTATATGTGGCTAAGGAAGGGAAAATTGGGTTTATAGGACGCACATTCACAAAACATAGATTTTATAGTGATGACGAGAGCCTAAAACCAAACATAAAAGATAAAAATACATACGTAGCGTTAAAAATAAATAATTGCTT
>JBKECQ010000058.1:0-41506 GCA_047974845.1 Aminipila sp.
AGAAACAACGGGCATTACAACAAGCAATATGAAAATATAACCAGCACTCTAATGAATGCTGGTTATATTAGAACCTACAATTTAATTGTTTTCTTTGTCTACTTGACAAGGGATGTATCACGCATCTAACGCGTGGTTTTTTTGTATAAAAAAAAGTAAGCAATGCGTATTGCATTGCTTACTAAAAATACTTTTTAGCCCATTAATTTTGAGCTTCTCTGCGTACGTTTTTATAGTATTTTGTTTATAGGATATTAACCTAATAACTGAAGAACTCCCTGAGGTAGCTGATTTGCCTGAGCAAGCATAGCCTGTGAAGCCTGAATAAGAATGTTGTTCTTAGTATACTTCATCATTTCTGATGCCATGTCAGTATCTCTGATACGAGATTCTGCTGAAGTCATGTTTTCTTCTGTTACGCCTAAGTTGTTAATTGTATGTTCTAGTCTGTTCTGGATAGCACCTAAGTCACCTCTAGTTGATGAAACGCTGTTGATAGCAGATTTAATCTTACCAATAGCATCTGAAGCACCCTTCTGGCTGCTGATATTTACGTCAGAAATCTTTAATGATTTTGAGCTCATATCGTCAACGCTTACAGTAACCTTCTGATAATCATCACTTGTGTCACCAACCTGAAGAACTAGTCCTTCACCCTTACCATTCTTAGCAGTAGTGAAGTCATTAATTCTTAACTGACCTGAAGTCTTATCATATTTAGCATCAATGCCATCCTTCTGAAGAGCCTTTTCAAGAGCTGCAAAGTTATCATCCTTGCTTGCACCTAAAGTGATTGCTGCATTTCCTTCTCCAACCTTTTCAACACCATCAGTAAATTCATAAGTTCTTCCATTTACTGTAACAGTATCGCCAAGCTTAAAGTTTCCTGCTTTTCCTACAGAGTTATTGTTGAATTCAAGAATAGTTCCCTTGTCTAGAGCTGCTGTTTCTGTTTTAGCAGTAGCAGTAAATCCAGCTAAATCTGAAGACATACCAATAACAGATGCTCCACCAGTTCCTGCAACCTTAGTTTCAAATTCAATCTTTGAACCAGTTGCCTTAATTGAGAACAATTCTGAGAATTCACTGTCTTCTCCAATTGCTTTCTTTATAGCTTCTGCAGTCTTACTTGCACTAGTTCCTGCTGTGTAAGTAAGTTCCTTAACCTGGTTCTTACCGTTAGCATCAGTGTAGTTAATCTTTAGGCTCTGCTTTTCAGATCCAGTTCCTGCAATTGTAATGCTAGTCTTTAAGTTTGTTGCAGCATCTGAAGTAACTGTCATACCATCAGCTTTTACTTCAATTCCAGTACCTGTTTGCTGACCCTTAATTGCTGCATTATCAGTAATTTGGATTGTTCTTTTTGCTGTAGAAGAAGTTCCTGCTTTAATCTTAGCATCAACTCCTGCTTCCTTAAGCTTCTGAAGAATTGAATCTACGCTTTCTTCCTTGTCGATTACGATAGATTTGTCTCCAACCTTAAACATTCCACCAGCAACCTTTGAAGCTGTAGCTGGAACTACGATTTCATAAGCAGCGTCTGCACCCTTTACATTAGCTCCACTTGCAGTTGAGAATGTAACACCATGTGTAGGTGCTGCAGTACCTGCTGCATTTGTAGTCTTGATGTCAGTAATTCTAGCAGAATCAGAACCTGTTGTCTTAGAAGTAATAGCACCTGAAGCACTTACATTGAAGTTGTTCTTAAATGCTTTTAGAGCATCTAAAGTTTCTGCATCTGTATCAGATTTTAGAGTTGTAACAGATGTGTCACCGTTTAATGCCTTTGCAACATCTGATGCCTTAATTGTTGTAGCAGATCCAGAGTAAGTTAGACCAATTGAGTAATCCTTACCGTTTGCAGTAAAGCTGATTGTCATCTTATCTCCAGCAGCAGCATTTGAAGCTCCGTTAGCAAATGTTGTCTTTGAGTGTCCAGCTTCTACTCTAGTAGGATCTCCTAAACCTGTTGTACCAACGTTTAGTACAGTTTCAAGCTTACCATTTCCTTCACCAGTTCCGCCGTTTACCTTTGAAGAACCTGCTAAAGAACCATCTAGTAGGTTGATTCCATTAAAGTTTGTACCTTCAGCAATTCTATCGATTTCACTCTTAAGTGATTCAACTTCCTTCTGTAGGTTAGCTCTATCTACATCGTTATCATAAGTTCCGTTAGCAGACTGAGTAGCTAGTTCACTCATTCTATTAAGCATGCTGTGCACTTCAGTTAACGCACCTTCTGCTGTCTGAACTAGTGAGATACCGTCATTTGCATTCTTCTGTGCAGTAGCAAGACCTGTAATCTGAGCTCTCATCTTTTCTGATATAGCTAGTCCTGCTGCATCATCACCAGCTCTGTTAATTCTATAACCTGATGATAATTTTTCTAAGTTCTTGCTTAAAGCACTATTGTTTCCGCCTAGCTGTCTATAAGAGTTCTGTGCAGCTATATTATGTTGTATTCTCATTTTATTTCCTCCTTGAAAATCTTTGGACAATCCTTTGTCCTATTAAAATGAAATTTGAATTGATTTAATTGAACTAAAGAACGTACGCCATCTTCAATTCAATTTTATAAACATTATATCGTAATATTTTGGAAAAACTTAAGCACAAATCATAAATTTTTTATTTTATTTGTACATTTCATTTTCAAGTAGATTTTTATCTAAATCTATCTTTTTCATCATTTTTAAAGGTTGCCCCTTTTTGTTAATAAAATAGTACTCTCTGCTTAAATGTTTTGCAATATTACAATTGTGTTCTATGTATTTATCTATATACTCTTTATGTATTCTTGCCTGCTCCTCTTCCGGTACTTCTGAGGTATTGCCGTCCTCATCCTCCTTTTTAAATAAGCTTACGAAGGATTTACCCATAATATCATATAAGGCGTTAAATCCGCTTATTTTAGCCTTTATCTCCTCTTCAGTAAGCTCTTTATTATCATAGCTCATAAAATCATATCCATATTGTTTATAAGCATCTCTCATCATATATTCAATCATATATTTTTCATCTTCGCCCACATATTCATCATAGGTTCTATATACCGCCTGAGTACTAAATCCAATAACATTTCCCTCTAAACTTTCCGGGTCTACTTCTCCATATAAAGAGCAATATTCCATGGAATCGGCATAAGGTATATCTACAAATTGAGCCAGTTCTTTAAACGTAGCTTTAGGGTTCAACTTTGCATCTTCAAAACGCACTAATCTTGAATCCTTATAAACTCTTATGTTGGTATCAATTTTATAACTGCAATTTAAAACTGTCTGTGCAAAAACATTATCTACAACGCTTCCTTTTTGTTCATCGGTTTCAAAGTTCTTATACTTAAATTTTAAGGTTGCTCCATAACTGGTTGTAGGGCGTCTCATTGGTACAAAAGTTTTTATATATTTAAACTGATTAATAATCTTCTTTTGATTTATTTCATCAAACTGCTCTGAGTTTAATGTAGCCCTACCCGCTTTATCATAGTCGATATCATAATATATATTAGGGAAATGTGGTTGTATAAAGACTGCGGGTACAATCCGGGATTTTTCATCTATTAAATTTAAATTCCTGGCAATACCAAGGCCTAAGCAAACCAAAGCATCCTTATCTGTAACATTTCTAATACTCTTTAAGTACTTGCCTGTATTTATTTTTACAATTGTGTCGTTTTCTAATGTGTAATTTAATCTTTCACTGGAATTTCTGCCTCTTTGCTTAATTTTACTAATGACTGCCTCCAAGGAGTCAATCATTTTTGAAGGAAACGCCAATAAATTTGGATGGGCATCAAAGATTTCATTGAAGAAGTCTCCTCCATTATGCGCAGAAAATTGTGCATGCCAAATTAGCTTATTTATTTCCGCTACTCCTATGGGTTTAAATATGTACGTATCGTAATCAATTCCAAATTGTTCTTTAAAATCAATGGGATATAGATTTTTCTCATCCTCAATAAGAAATACGAACTTCTCATCTCTGAGAAGCTTAGTAAAATCAATTATTTGCATATAACAGCAAAATTGCTCCCAATTACTGTAGTGTAAATAAATGTGGTTGTCTTTGGCAACCCATTCACTTTTTCTTACAGTATCATATAAATACTCCAACTGATATTGTGAATATAAATCCTCTTCAAAAAAAGGTTTGCTAAGGTCTTTAAAGAAATATCTATCCACTATTTGGTTTGTAGGTTCTATGTATTCTCCAAAGTACTCCTCTTCAGTAAAGAAGGGTATATAACCATCTCCAAATGGTAAAAATTTTATTTTTAAGTCTACAAAATCTATAAAATCCTCTTTAAAGAAATAAGAATATTTTTTTAAAGCCTTTTTATTATTTTCATATTGACCCTGTAAATCAGGTAGGGATGGTACAAAAAAGAATTTTGTTATTATATTTAGAACATCAGATTGATATTGCTTGTGGTTAAATAAATATACCAACTGGGAAAATGCTATTTTTTCATCTCCTCCAGTTGCAAGAAAATAAGTTGCCGCCTCAAAATCTATTAATGGATCTTCATGATTATTGTCCTTTAATGCCAATAAATATGCTTTTTGTGCTTCTTCTATACTGTTCAGTTCAGATAACCTTCTTGCTACCTCTATTGCTTTCATAAAAGCCTCCTTTATTTTAATACTTTTATTATAAATGCTATTTCTATAGCTTCAATTGTTCAATAATTGCTTTTATGACTTTATCCGGAGTATTTTCTCCTTCATTATAAATTGCTATGTCTGGATTTTTAGGTTCTTCACACATTGAATTTATACCTACAACATTATCAATTTTATTGGCTAATGCTAATGAATAAAGGTTCTTTTTATCTCTTCTGATAAGCTCTTCCTTATGAACCTTTAAATATATTTCATAGTAATTTTCAAAATTGGCTCTGTTCCACTCTCTATATTCATGCTTCATACCTATGATACAGCATATTGAATCTATACCTTGATCAGACAAAAGCTTCATTAGTCTTGTAGTTCTGTATACCACAAGCTTTCTACCTTCATCAGAATAATCATGGTCATTATATACATTTCTAAGTTCGTCTCCGTCTAAGAACACTACATTCTTTTCTTTTTCAGAAAGATATTCATATAATTTTCTTCCTATGGTTGTCTTTCCGGATCCTGCTAATCCCGTTATCCAAAACACTCTACCTTTATCTTTCATTGTACAACTCCATTCTATGTTAAAAAAATTTACTACAACACATATATAATAATTTCTCTAATTCCATTAAAAAGTACTTTACATAAAAAAATTTTTCATAGTTTATATTTAAAATTTCCTTACTTGTACATTTTATATATCGTCATTTACACTAAAAACTTAATCCTACTAAATACAAATTGATTGTCCTTGAAAAGATAAATAATAAAAAAGTCATGTACAAGTTAATCCCTCATACATGACTTTCTTTGGAGCAGGCAACGAGAATCGAACTCGCAACCTCAGCTTGGGAAGCTAATATTTTACCACTAAACTATGCCTGCATATGTTTTATATTATATGCCTGCATAAATAAAATCTCAACCCCCATATAAAATTTATTTATTAGAATTCTGTACTATTTCCACACTCATATCTACGCTTACTAGTTCAGTATACTATCCATTCTCTGGAACATAGTAGCAAGTTCTGCTCTGGTAGCAGAACCCTTAGGGTCTAGTTTTCCATCCTTTCCATTTAAAATTCCTGCCCCCACTGCCCAAGAAATTGCATCTTGTGCATAAGATGAAACCTGACCGGAATCGTTAAATTTATTTAAATCACCTTTAACCACAGTGTCTATTTTTTTATACTTGGCGTATCTGTAAAGAACTGTAGCCAGTTGCTCTCTCGACAAGTCACCATTTGGATTAAATGTTTTATTTTCAAATCCGGTTACTATGCCATTGCTATTGGCCCAGCTTACTGCCGACTCATACCACTGCCCTGATTTAACATCAATATATCCGGCTGATTGTACTTTTGGTTCACCCTCTAGTCTATGCAACATAGTTACAATCATGGCTCTATTAGTCTTTACATTAGGTCCGAAATTTTTACTGTCTAATCCTTTCATTATGCCTTTTTCCATAACATATGTTACTGCCGGTGCAAACCAACTGCTACCTTTAACATCCGTAAAGTTTGCGGAATTTGCATTATTAGTAGTCTCGTCTGGCTTATTCTTATCTTCTTGTTTAATTGTATCCTGTGGCTTTGCATTATTACTGCCTCCACTACCTCCATGGTGGCTTCCTCCGCCTCCACTTGTTACTTTTCCTGTTACTTCTATAAGCTCTCCCTTTTGACTATCATAAATTGCATTTGCTAATAGTCTAAATTGATGTGATGGATGAGCCTTATTTACAAGATGGTTTGCAAATACAGTAATTTTTGTGTCCCCAATCTTATCCTGTATAATAAAAGGCTTTCCTTTTACTTCCTCATGATTTGGCCACCATCCCGCAACATAAAAATTATCTTTGCTACTGATCGTAGCCAATATCTTAGCTGTTGATGGCGCACTTTGAATCCAAGTATCAGTGTTGTTATATAATATATCCTCCTTATCATAATTTGCAGTAACTACACTGTCAGTATTTATATCTGCTCTTAATACTCCCTCGTAGTAATCTTCAAAACCTCCGACCTCAAATCCCGGTAATAGTCCGCTATTGCTGATTCCGCTCATGCCATATCCGCCAATAGCAATGATTGGTGTTCCTCCCTCTATTACTGCTTTTACTTCTTGCAGTGCCGCTGCACCCTCCTCATCTACTATTATGTCTGCTGATTTAAAATCTTTTGTTAGTGTAAAACCAAGATCTTTTAGAACATAATTTAATTCATTTCCCTGACCTGCTACATTTATTTTATTTAACTCCTTAACACTTGCCTTTCCATCCAATGCAGCTGTATTTAAAAAGTATTTATCTTTAATAGTATCAATATCAGATTTAGCTACTACAAAGTCACCCTTTTTAAAGTTGTTACCCTCTCCGTAAGTAAAGTACACTTTTTTACCCATATCTAAAAGCGAGTTTACAGCTTTAATAGCATCATTGTTTGTGTTTCTTATAATAATCATATTTCCATTAGACGGAACATTAGTTGCAGGAATTACGACTTCCTTCACTTTTTGTGTCTTTCCATCAAATGCACCACTCTGCCTGATTTCATATTTATCAAATCCTCTTAGCATAGGGAAGCACATTGTAACTTCTGCATACATTGCCTTAAAATCAGAGAAGTCACTGCCATCGTACAGCACTGTATTAGCAAATCCTCTCTTTGCTTGATGCATATTTACTATAAAACTTCCTTCCGGATACGTTTGATTTCCAATAGTTACAGATGTTGTTGTTCTATCAACCTTTACACCATTGTTAATTAAAAACTCTGCCATTTCGTAGGCCGCTAATGAGTTTTTCTGTAACTTAGAATCTACAGGTAATACATAGTACTCTGGGAAGAAGTTTGCATTATCACCTCTAGGTCTTCCAATAACCTCACCGTTTGCATTAATTAACCATTTATCTACTTTCTTTGCATCAATACCATTAATGCCTCGTTCATAAATCATCAATTGATTTTTAAATAATCTTTCCTTATTTTCTAAAGCATAATTCAATGAGCCTAGACCTGCATACATAAATGCATCGTTAGATTGCTGATTTAGTTCAGGTATTTCTACGGTATGGCCGATAGCACCATGTAGCAAGCTAAGCACTGCCGCATACATAGGTGCCCCATCATCCCAACCATCTCCATAATCATCATATGGGATAATAAAGTGATCATATTTTGTATTTGCTATACCTGATTTTCCTAAGGCTTTTGCGTGCTCATAAGCACCGTCCATTATTAAATCATATTCAAAGTTTGGTTCATGAGGCGGTGTACATGGTTCAATCAAGAAGTCGGAAACAAATCCATGAAAATCGTTAAATATCATTGGAGACCATTTTGATAATGCCTGAAAAACTGTTGCAGTCTCTATTTGAGTTTGATATGTAACGTCTCGATTTGGGTCAAAGCCTGATACGGTTTCTCTATTATTATAAAATCTACCGTCCGGGTTATTATTAAGGCTAAACACCACAATAAAATTATCCAATAGCTTCTGCACATCTAAGGTAACTTCATTCGGTGTACCGTCTTCATAATTACCATAGTTTTTATCACCCTTTACTAAGTTGCTGGCACTATTAAAAGTTATTTCATTTGCCCTTGTCAGCTTCCTTAGTAAGTCAATTTGTGCATCAACACCATTAGCTTCATCAGAGTGAATATTGTTAAACCAAATTACCGGTTTATATCCGTCAGCCCCATCACTTTGAATCTTTTGTATTAACTGTGTAGGGTTCTCTAACATCATAGGCAGAGTCTCATTTAGATATTTATTTACATCATCCTTATTCCTTGAAAGAATTACGAATGGAATATCTCTACCCTCCGCAGATTTTCCTAAAGGTGCATATTCAACATATCTATCATCCCTTGCCGTTGATATTATTTCTTCAATAGCCGGTTTTACATCGACTTGCTTATGAAATGAATCAAAAGCATTATATGTCATTGTTTTAGATACAGACTTATTTGTATTTGTATCTTTTACCTTAAGCTCATATTCGCCTAAAAGATCCGGGTAAACTCTTCTTGGGAAAGGTCTTAAGGATAGGTTATCCGTTCCAAACGGAAGCCCAAACTTTACCTTTGCAATGACTTTATTTCCTACCAGCTTCGGTTGTTGTTCAAATGTGATAAAGGAGTCTTCTGTTGGAGTCATTTGGCTTTTTCCATCTCTTCCCGTGATTACAGACTGCTTCCATTCACTAAATGGCTTACCACCAAAGGTCCATTCAAGACTACTTAAATCCGGCGCTTCGCCAAACTCAATAGAAATATCAACAATTCTTTCCTGTGATAGTGATATTTTATCTGTGCTTACAACTATTGAGTCTTCCGCCAATGAGGGGTTAATATCCTTTAGCAGTTGGACAAGCAATGTTGTATAGGTATATAACCTATTTTCCATTCTGCCCGGATAGTTCTTATCCATGAAAGAAATATTATCCCTTTCGGTATGCATTATTTCTCCAAACTTTTTGGTTTCACTATCCCCTTCTGAGTAACTTCCATCGTCGTATAATAAATCCCAATTGGTACTTTCAAAATATACCCATGGCAATCCTAGCTCTTTAAACGGTGCATGGTCGCTCCAATCTCCTGTTGTTCCTGCCGGATATGCCGCCGCTAACCCTTCTTGAGTTATTACATCCAGATCAAGCTCTTTTGCAATGCTCAGGGCTTGATTGCAAAGCCAGCTGTCTCTCCCTAGATTGCCATAAGCATACATCTTATCTCCCATTAATACAGTATCCAAATTTATCATTGCCACTGTATTGTTAATTTCATCTTTGGACATATTGTATGCAAAATCTCTAGAACCCTTTAAGCCAACCTCCTCTGCTCCAAATGCAACAAATTTAAAGGTATACTCTGATTTTACGTCCTTTAGAGCTTCAGCCGCTCCCAACATTACAGAGACACCCGAAGCATTGTCACTTGCTCCTGTAGAAGCATTTACCGAATCGTAGTGAGCTCCTATTATTATTTGCTTTCCTGAAGTCCCTTCCTTTACTGCAATTACATTTGAAGAGTCCCCTTGTTTTACTACTACTTCATTCTTAATTCTTTCCCAGTGAAAATTTTTGACAGAGGTATCATATCCCAACCCCTTAAATACGTTTTCTATGTAATCCCTTGCGTCATATTCAGCTTGCGACCCTGCTGTTCTGGCGTTTTCTGACAGTTTTAAAAGATGCTTATACATCACCGAATTCTTTGTCTCATTTATTTCCGCAGTTGATGCCTGCTCTTCAAGCACCATCATTTTAGCGGTTTCGGCTTCCTTAAGCATTGTAGCTTCTTGTGTTGCATCCTTATTTTCTTCAGTCTTCTGATCTTTAAGGATTTCTAAATCTGATTCAGCAACGTTATTAGCTTGTTCCACTGTTTCATTGTTAACTTTATCCTGAGTTATATCCTCATTGCTGATAGTTTCTTCACTTGTAATGGCCGGTGCATCACTTACTACAACTTCATCTGCATATACTGCGGGTGAAATAGTGGTGACCATCATGGCACTTACAAGTAATAATGCTAATCTTTTTCTTAACATTATAGCTTCCTCCTATCATTTTTTTATTTTATTCAGTAGAATTAAAATGTTCTTTTATATCAATTCTACTAATTAAAACCACACTTAACACTGACACCGTTGTCTCATAGGTATCTTTGATAAATACCTTTATCTTATGGAGCCTTTTCTCATATAAATGCTCTTTCCGCTAATTTTCCAATGGTTGTCTTCCTTTAACAGCACAATTATATGGTGCTTAATTGCCCTTTCACAATCAAGCACACATTCTACAACTGCCCTATGTCTTATATCTTGTATATCAATGCAAAGAATTTCTTGCAAAAGACCTACATCTATATCATAATCTGAATGGTTTAAAAATGTATTTAAACCTACAGCTTGTTTGAATTTTGTATCTAAGTAATCAAACATTAACTGTCTGTCAGACATATAAAAAGCGTCATAAAAATTCATTATGACATTTTGTATGGCTTTTTTTTCATCAATCAACTGCTTTTCTCCCTTTCACCACATTAAAATTACCCATTTTTTTAATTTACAGATAAATGTGACTTTTCTTGCTTCATTAAATTTAATATAGTTTGTTTTGAATTTTGTGTCAACAAACAGTTTTGTTGTTTTTTGTCTAATAAAATTGTATTCATAAACAAATTTAAAATATGTTTCATATTGATTATTTATTTGCTCCTATATAATTTGATTATTTTACAATGCAGTCCCTAACAAAAAAAATCGAGCTATGCTCGATTCATTTTATTATAATCATTTTTAATTATTACCTGTGAAATTATGAACTATAAATTTCACAAGTAGGGATTCTGTATTTCCTTTTTACTTTGATTTGAAGTTGAGGAAAAAAACATAAATCTCCACAACCGCTTTGTAGACTTCCTCTGGAATCTGCGCTCCCAGCTCAAGCTGAGATAAAACGGTAGCCAGTGAGGAATCCTCATATACGGGAATGTCTGTTTGGTTTGCCACCTCTACTATTTTTTCCGCCATATGACCTAAACCGGAGGCTACTATTATAGGTGCTGCTCCTTGCTTCTCATCATATTTCAAAGCAACTGCTTTCTTAGGGTTATACTGTGACATTTATCATATTCCTCCCCTCAAACAGTTTCTTAAACACATCAGATATGGGTTTAGGCTTAGCACATTTATCTGCCATATACGACCTAAACTTCAAGTCATTTCTTTCTATTATAGTAAAAATTCCTTCTCTGATTTGTGTCTTCATTGGTTCTAATGATTCAGGGTAGAATAATTGCATATCCACCTTGCTATTTTGAACTAACATAATCATTTCAAAAAATCCTAAATCTTTTATATCAAATTTAACAAAAAGCTTAACTGCATTTCCGCCGTCTTTTTCATCGCCTTCATTACTATTAGGGTCCACCCACATCTCGGAAAACATTTGTCTGCCGTTATAGTCAACAGGAACCATTAAATGAAGCAGTGGCATATACACACTTTCATTTAAAAGTGCTGATTGTAGTATATTTTGAAATACCTGTGTATTTTGATACCCCGCCTGGCCATCCAAACCCTTTGTTAAAATATTTACTAATTGATCCTGCAACACAGTAGCCTTATCTCCGCCCATGTTTGCAAAAATTTTATCAACCAATTCAGCAACCATATTATTTGTTACTTTTGATGAAATATCCGGAACTCCTAAAAGGGAATTTAGAGCATTGGAAAATGCTTCTTTACCACCCATTTCATACCTAGTAAAATTCAATATAAATAAGCTAATATTATCTCTTACACTTCCAAAATCTTTTGTCCTTGATATGTATGCTGACAAAAATGGTATTATATTTTCTCTCATATTTGCCAGGTTTTCGTCCACATTGCCCTTACCTGCTGAGGTATCTAGTCCCATAAGCAGTTCCCGTAATTGTTCTGCCGATGACTTCATCATCCTATCTGCAATGTTATTCAAATTTGACATTATATTTTGCAGATTATGTTCATTTCCCGATATAGCATCATACCTTCGCAAAAACTCCAAAATTAAATGTTTTGTATCCATCGAGGTATTTTTATTACTCATTAGATTTCTGAGAATATCAAAAAATTCTCCGGTAAACTTTACAGAGGAACCCTGCATTCCTTTTAGCAATGCAAGTAGCTCTGCGTCTGTTACCTTCATCATTTGCAGAAACTTTGACATTTCCTCGGCAATACCCTCACCCATTCCGGAATTGACTATGCTTCCATACCTATTAAAAAATAATTTTGCAGTCTCTGAGGACATACTTGGAGCATTGGCTACCCTATTTAGAAAGTTATCAAAGTTAGACTTTAAGTTTGGTGAGAACCTATTGGTCTCATTATCATCATAAAGTCCCTTTGAGTCATTTTTAGGAACTCTGGCTGGGTTTATCAGATTATTAATATTTGAGCTTGTTGGATCTTGACCAGGAGGTCTTACTTTGCTAGCGGCATCCTGACCTGTCAGTGGAGTGGTTACTCTAAGTAT
Source organism: Aminipila sp. (assembly GCA_047974845.1). Taxonomy (GTDB): domain Bacteria; phylum Bacillota; class Clostridia; order Peptostreptococcales; family Anaerovoracaceae; genus Aminipila. Next base: position 12,657 of record JBKECQ010000058.1, read on the forward strand.
ATCTGCCATAAGCTATTTCCCCTTATTTCCTTTTTCATTATTCCTAACACTATATACTAATGCAAAGATTTCAGCTATTGCAGTGTAGTATGCGTACGGTATTTCCATCTTTACCTCTGCCGTAGCATAAATTGCTCTGGCCAAAGGTTTATCTTCTATAACAAAAACTCCTGCTTTTTCAGCAACCGCAACAATTCTTAAAGCCAATTCATCCTGCCCTTTTGCTACCACAATAGGAGCTTTATCATTATCTACATCATATTTTAGTGCCACAGCAAAGTGGGTCGGGTTTCTTATAACAACATCCGCAGTGGGAACGGCTTGCATCATTCTGGAGGTTGCCATTTCACGCTGCTTCTGCTTGATTTTCCCCTTGATTTGAGGATCCCCTTCCATTTGTTTGAATTCTTCCTTTATTTCATGTTTACTCATCTTGATCTTACGTTCATATTCCCACCTTTGATAAAGGTAATCCAAACCTGCAACAAAGATAAATATAATGCATACCATATATACCATCATAACTATGGCATCTAGAACGTATGCCGATGATTGAAATAAATCTACAAACAGCATTTTAGCTATTTCCGTAATTCTACTATATATAAACTTATATAATATATAAAATATTATTGTTATCTTAATTAAATTCTTTATTAATTCTACACTACTTCGAACAGAAACCATTCTCTTTAATCCATTAATGGGATTAAACTTATTTAATGTAGGTTTCATGGACTCAGTAGAAAATAAAAACCTAGTCTGCGCACCGCTTGAAATAATTATTACAGTAGCACTAATTAATAATAACGGTACAATGGCAACAACTAGAAGTTTTATGACTTCGCCAGCCAAATCATGAACTGTACTATCTTGAAATGTGTCTATGGTTGACATTTCACCCATTATAAATATAATAAACCGTTTTGCCGATTCATATATGTATGGAAAAATCAGTTTCATTACTGAAAAGATAACAAGCAATGAGATTACACTGGTAATATCCTTACTCTGAGGTACATTACCTTTCTTTCGCTCGTCTTTTCGCCTTTTGGGCGTGGCTTTTTCCGTTTTTTCACCTGCCAAGCCTCATCACCCCATTAGCTTTGCTATTTGATAAATAGCATTAAACATTTCTTCAATTGCACCCTCTACAAAGGATAAAACCGGAGAAAAAAGAACAACTAGGAATACCATTCCTACAAATATTTTACCTTGTATATTGATCATAATTACATTAATTTGCGGGATGTTTTTCATTAATATACCTACACCCATTTCCATTAAAAATTGTAGTGCAATCATTGGCATTGCCAACTTCATTCCTAAAATAGTGCACTGACAAAATACTGTAATCATTGCTGACGCCACATCACTTCCAATTAGCACATGGCCGTATGGAATGGCCTTTTCAAGTTCAAGGAACAATTTCATTAGAGTCAAATGTCCGTTAACTGTGAAAAAAACAAACATAAATAAAATGTTATAAAATGTGGCATTCAGTGATAGAGATACATTGCTGGCAGGGTCATATACCTTTGACATTGCCAAACCCATTTGCATATCTATAACTTCTCCACCCAATATAATTATATATGAAAAAAGGCTTACAACGAAGCCTATAACAAAGCCTACACAGAGTTCTTTTATTCCTAATACAATGTACTCTACATTTGAATTTATTACTCCAATTGTTGATATATCCGAATAAGAATATATTAAAATTGAAAGTATCATTGCCATTCCAGCCCTCATAATAGCAGGAATATTTCTTCTTCCAAATATAGGATTAAACACTATACAACCTGTCATTCGAAGTAAAATCAATCCGAAGGCTATTAAATTGTCAATACCTAATAACTGCTGCATTTTTATAGCTCCAGCATTGTAGCAAAAATTGCTTTTGTGAAATCTACCATAGTAGCCATAATCCAAGATCCGGACATAATTAATATAATACCAATAATAAATAATTTAGGTACAAAAGTAATAGTCTGTTCTTGAATAGATGTTGCCGCTTGAAATATTGCAATAATCAACCCTACTGCCATACTTATTAAAAGTATAGGTGAGGACACTTTTGCAGCTACAATTATTGCTGTTTGCAACATATCATATATAGGTGTATAATTTCCCATCTTTGCCCCCATTTATCCAATATCTTGTCAATTAAAACTACTAACCATCGTGCTAAAGAGCAGTTCCCATCCATTTACTACTACAAAGAGTAACAGTTTAAACGGCATGGAAATCATCGATGGCGGTAACATTACCATACCCATTGACATGAGCACGCTTGCCACAATCATATCAATAACTAAAAACGGGATATATAATAAAAATCCCATTAAAAAGGCTCTGTTTAACTCACTCGTCATAAATGCAGGTATAACAACGTGCATTGGAATTTCCATTAAATTAGAAGGCCTTTTCATATCAGCAAAATTTAAAAATACGTTTAATGATTCCACCTTAGTCTGCTTTAGCATAAACTGCTTGATTGGAACAGTGGCGTTATCCAACGCCTGCTGTTGCGAAATAGTATCCGCCTTGTAAGGTTCGTACGCATTTGTGTTAATATCAGAAATTACCGGTTGCATTATAAATAATGATAGGAACAGCGCAATCCCGATAATAACCGTATTTGGAGGGGTCTGCTGTAACCCCATTGCATTTCTCAACAGAGAAAGAACTATGACAATTCGCGTAAAGCAGGTCATCATAATCAATATGGATGGTAATAGCATAATAAGCGTGATAAGCGTTAATATCTCTAAGCTTTGCATACCAGCTCCATTAATTGAAACTATTGCATCGGTCATTTTACTATTCCTTATCTTTTTTATTTATGTACTTTTGCAGTGCGTTTTTAAACGTAGCAGCTTGCTGAAATCCCATATTTGGAGTTGCCGCTTCCATTTCAATTAGTTCTTCGCCTGAAAGTTCCTTTATTATTTGGACATTTTGAGATGTGACCCCTGTTAAATAATAGCTGTCGCCTATTTGTACAATCATCATCATCTTGTCCTGCCCAAGCATCATTCTATCCACTACCCTCATATATCTGGCACCGCTCAGCTTACTTGCGCCCATGGCTATATATTTGCTGAAGGCATAGCTAAGATATATAACAGCTGCTACTGCAAGTAATGCAAGTAGCAACGGTATAACAGCTTTAAAAATCTCCATCACCCCTCAGACTTATGCCTGCGGAATAACAGCAGCTACAGTTTTTAAAATTCTATCCGGCTTAAAAGGTTTAACGATAAAGTCCTTAGCTCCAAGCTTAATCGCTTCAATAACCATTGCCTCCTGTCCCATTGCTGAGCACATAACTACCTTAGCATCAGGATGCTTAGCTGTAATAGCCTTTAGTGCTTCCAGTCCATCCATATTTGGCATAGTAATGTCCATAATAACTAGGTCTGGTTTTATTTCTTCATATTTTTCTACTGCCTGTGCTCCATCCCCTGCCTCATATAGATCTGTATAACCATTCTTTGACAGTGTGTCCTTAATCATCATACGCATGAATGCCGCATCGTCAACTAATAAAATTTTAGCCATTTTAGTACCTCTCTTTAAATAAATTTTTAACATTACAACTTTATACTTTTATTTTCTTCTTAAAATGTAACTGAAAAACTCACTTTTACATTTTTTATAGGCTGTTAATAAGATCAGCCTTCTTAATTACTTCAGTAATCCTTACACCAAAGTTATCATCAACGACAACTACATCACCCTTTGCAATGCATTGTCCGTTTACATAAACATCTACCTGATCCCCTGCAAGCTTATCTAAAACAACCAGCGAACCTTGCCCAAGTTCCAAAATCTCTTTTACTAATTTTTTGGTTCTTCCTATTTCTACAGAAACCTGTAACGGAACCTTCATAATCAAGTCAAGATTTGTTCCTGCTTCCGCCGCTGTAACCTCATAGTTATGATATACAGGCTGAACATTGATTAGCCTTGGATCCATATTATATTGCGGCTGAGCATACATTGGTTGCTGATAACCCGCTCCTTGAGCAGGATACCCCTGCTGTGGTGGCGGCATTGTCCCCTGCTGCTGATATCCTTGCGGCGGTATTGGCTGTTGTTGCATTGGCGCCGGAGCAGCATTGTTTCCTGCCCCAAGCATTGCATCTATTGCCGCTTGTGATAATTCACCACCGCCACCTAATGTTTCAGCTTGTGGAGCCGGGGTTGGCGTTGGTGCTGGTGCCGTTTGCTCAATATCAGATGTTCCTGAATCTATAAACCCAAATGAAGATATTAGTTTTTTGCAAAGATCTGCTGTCAACATTGTTATAAATTTACTTGAAAAAGTATCCTCAATGTCAATGTTAAAGAAAACCTCAACCATAGGTTCATCTGATTTAAAATATTTCTGTTTAAATGCCTCTACGTTTTCAACTTCAAACGCTACCGGAGTGGAAATATTGACCATAGTTCCAATAACATCTGCTAATGCTGTGGCAGAAGATCCCATCATCTGATTCATCAATTCACAAACTGCGCTCAGTGACAGTTCATCCAATTCAAAGGTCTCAGGATCAATTTCAGTATACATAAGTATTTCCAAAATCTTTCTAACGTCATCCTTCTTTAACAACATTAGATTATTTCCATCAAGACCTGTTACATAGGTTATTTCAACACCTACTGCTGGCTCTACTTCACTGATTTCAAATTCATCATAATCTTTAACCCTGACTGAAGGCGTTGTAATTGTAACTTTTCTTCCCAACATATCTGACATGGCTGTGGCAGAAGAGCCTAAACTAATATTTAGGATTTCACCAATACCATCTATCTCCATGGGAGTAAAATAATTTTTACTATCGCTCATATATCACCTCTGCTACGACCGGCTTATGGTAGTACCTGTTATTTTTACTGCCACATTGCCTTTCTTTTCTCCAAGACGACCCTTATACCAAGGTTTTTCCTCTACATAAATTGCCACCTCAGAGTCTTTTGGTTTCTTTAAATTTATAACATCTCCCGGTTTTAAGGAGTAAACATCTTCCAATAGAATACTTGCTTCTCCTAAAAACGCTTTAATCTCCAGTTGTGAATCCTTCAAACTATTTAAGATTTCTTCCCTATATGCTTCATCTTCTTGATGTTCCCTCTTTCTGCCCAACAGATTAGTTTGGTCTGCCATCTTAAATACGTCTTCCATGATTCCACCTGGAATACAAATATTAAAAGTTCCTGTAGTTCCTCTAATTTCAACATTTAGAACTACTATAACTACTATTTCATCAGATTGAATACTTTGTATTAATCTTGGATTAGTTTCTATTTTATCAAATTTGAAAGATACATCAAAGTAACTTTGCCAAGACTCTTCCATTATGGGTAATAGGTGAACCATAACGTTTTCAAAAAGAGAGATTTCAATATCTGTAAATCCTCCATCTGAATCCATATCACCTACATCACCTGATCCTCCTATCATTCTGTCTATCAAAGAGTAAATGATACTATTGCTCATTTGAATCATCAGTGTCTCTGAGTTACCCTTACCATTGTTTACTGAACCATCTACCATTGCTACTATATCATTTTCTGATAAAGCATTATTGAACTCAAAGTACTTTTGCTCTTCTATATCAACCATTTCAATTTGGCAAGAAAGTCTCATCATACTTGTTAGATACGAAGAAACGACTCTTGCAAAGTTTTCATATACACTGAAAACCAACTTCAAACGATCTCTGGTAAACTTCTTAGGAGTCTTAAAGTCATATTTTTTTATTTTTCTGGTTTCTTCTTCCTCAATCAGTTTTTTCTCTTGATCTTCACCATCAGACGAGTTTAACGAATTGAGTAAGGCGTCAATTTGACTTTGCGATAATACGTCAGCCATTAAATTCTCCTACTTTTAATTCACAATCTTTACACTTCTTCCTCTGTTACCGTAGTCTTTTTGCCTTCATCTTCTTTAGGTTCAGAGGTACTTGCATCCACACTTTCATCTATATTCTTATAAACTTCATCTAAAGTATATTTGGCTGCATCATTTTTTGCTATATATATTTCAACCCTTCTATTTTTTGCCCTATCTGCCTCTGTTACAAATGAGGCAATAGGATAGTGTTGACCATATCCTATCGAACATAATTTTTCTCCCGAAACAAGACCTTTGTTTTCTATGTATACCAGCACCTCAGTAGCTCTGTTGGATGATAGAAATCTATCTCCCTCAATAGGGTTTGGTTTGTTAGGATCCGCTTGATTTGTGTGACCCATAACTCTTATTTCACCCACCTGATCTGCCACCGGTGCTATAGAGTTACATAAAACATCTAATATGTCTTTGCCCTCTTGTCTAAGGGTATAACTGTCTCCATTAAAAAAGATATTATTTCTAAAAATTATAAAGGCAAAGTCTTTTCCTTTTTTAACTTCTATGCCTTCTTGTAAGTTGTTTTGTTCTACAAACTCTTTCATGGCCCAAAAAATCTGATCGAAGCTTTCTTCGTCAGTCATTAATCCACCGGCCTCTTGCCCTACAGCACCTTCACCCTTGTTGTTTTCCGGTTCTTCTTGAACCAGTTGGCTTATATTTTCTGCCGCTGCCGGATTAAAGCTTTTTACAACCATAATCCATTTTTGAGCATCCACGGATGAGATAGAAAAAAGCAACACGAAAAAACACAGTAATAAGGTTACCATATCCCCATATGTATCCATCCAATTGTTCTTTGGAGCTTCATGTTTTTTCTTCATTGCCATATTAATATTCCTCTGATGTAATTATTATATTTTCTCTTTAACTAATTGTTATTATCACTGCAAGCTTAATTTATATTAATTCTATTTATTCCGCAGCCTCAGACAAATCAGCCTTTTCTGCTTCAGATAAATATGAAATCAATTTCTCTCTTATAAATTTTGGATTTTCTCCCGATTGTATTGATAAAATACCTTCTACAATCATTTGTTTGCACAGCATTTCTTCTGCATGCCTTGCTTTTAGTTTATTTGCAATAGGAGAAAAGAATAAATTTGCAAATAACGAACCATAGAATGTAGTAATAAGTGCTACGGACATGGCTGGTCCAATGTCACCGGCACCTCCACCTTCTATGTCAAGACCTTTCAGCATATTGATTAGACCTATAAGCGTACCAATCATACCAAAGGCCGGGCAAGTTCCCGCAGCTAATTCGTAAAAGCCAAAGGCTTTGGCGTGTCTATCGTCTAAATACCCAAGCTCGTCCTCTAAAAGTTGTTTAACCTTATCGGAATCGATGGCATCAACAATTAATAGCACACTATCTTTTAAAAAGGCGTCCTCTAATTCCTCTGCTTTAGACTCTAAAGAAAGTAGGCCATTCTTCCTGGCTGATTGAGCTAAGTCTACAATTATTTCTATATAAGCCTTAGGGTCGTACTTTTTCCCTCCTATGGCTATTTTTAAGTGTTTTGGAATGCCTTTAAGAACTTCTCCCGGTGTACAAGCAACCATTGCAGCCATTGTACCGCCAATAGTAATGGCCAAACTTGCTGGGTCAATAAAGTTTCCTATTTTTGCAAACCCAATACCAAAAACAATTAGACCTAATCCTGATAATATTCCTAATATAGTAGCTATATCCATTTGCTTCTCCTATGTAGACACTTTAACTTCTGTTTTTTGTTATTGTAAAATTAATCCGCGATTTCCGCTAAACGTCGTTTTGCTTTTAAGTAGCTTTCCTTATCAACTACCCTAGCATTAAATTCAATAATTCTATCTATTATTTCTTCAAAAGATTCCTTAACTAAATAATAGTCTTTATTGTCTAAAACAATCTTTGATTCCGGAATAGATTCGATTATTTGGATGTGTGTGTGATTTAATAAAAATTCTACACCATTTAATCTTGTGAGTTTTACCATAGTTCATACCCAATTCATAATAGTACTGGAGGAGAGTAATCTCCCTCCAGTACCTATAAAGATTTAATTATCTTTTCATATTTACAAGTTCTTCTAACATTGTATCTGTTACAGTTATAATTCTTGTATTTGCCTGGAATCCTCTTTGAGTTGTAATCAAATCTGTAAATTCTTTAGATAAATCTACATTTGACATTTCTAAACAACCTGATTGAATTGATCCTGTAGAGTTCTGACCTGATGGGTTTACTGTAATGGTACCCGTATTTGCCTTTGCAGTATAGTAAGAGTCCTCACCTCTTTCAAGGGCATTTGGGTTTGGTACATTGGCCATTGCAATTTGTCCAATTACAACGGACTTATTTTCGTCATTAGTACCAACGATAGTTCCATCCTTACCGATGGTAATATTCTTTAGTTCCATCGGTTCATAGTCTTTATCTGTTGCATCTGCGTTCTTGTTTGGAAGTCTTATAGCTGTAAGTTTACTCTTATCAACCTCATACTTTCCTTCTTTGTCAGCGCCATCACCAGGAGTATATGTACTCATAAAGCCATATACCATACGTCCGTTAGAGTCTACTAAGTTTCCGTCACCATCAAAGTTGAAAACTCCCACTCTTGTTAGGTTCAGCCCTGATATTTCAGTTTGATCAACTTCACCTGCTTTTTTTGCATCTGCATCATCTCCGCCGGTTCCCACGGTAATACCGTCTCTTACACCATCGGTTTCACCCGGTTTCATTCCTACTAAGAAAAAGCCATTTCCAATAATCATGCAATCCATAGGGTTATCTGTAGCTGCTGTACCTCCTCCAGTCATTAATGAATCAATTGAACTAACCTTTGATCCGTATCCAACTTGGGAAGGGTTTGTTCCTCCATATGTATCTCCTGCTGCTCCTGCTCCTGAAGACGTTGCATAAAAAACGTCTCTAAAAGTTACTCTTGCTGCCTTGTAGCCATAAGTATTAACATTGGCTATGTTATTACCTATAACGTCCATTTTTGATTGGTGAGCACGCAGTCCTGACACTGCAGCAAACATTGATTTAACCATTTATATTGTCTCCTTTCAGAGCCGTATTGAAATATATCATTCACATATATTTCCTAACCTCCATAAATGGTCCGGCTATTATATACGGCTATTAAAACTAACTTGAAAGTCATTAAATTGTATATTTGCGATTTACAGTATTACTGCACCATCTATATTAGTGAACACATTATTACGCATTTCACTTCCTGTCATTGTTGTTACAACAGTTTTATTTGGTACATTTACGATAAATGCGTTTACTGAATCAAATATAACCACGTCCTTAGCGCCCTTAGCGTCGGCCTTTTTTACAGCCTCATTTAAGTCTTCCATAAGCTCCGGGGTTACATCAATTCCTCTTTGTAATACTCTCTCTTGAGCGTGTTTCGAAAATTGTAAGCCTTGTTTCTTGTCAACACCACTGTTTTTATCCAGTTGTTCTTTCAAGAGGGTACCAAAATCTGCACCTATTGGCGTCATACCAACATTACGATTTAAATTATTTAAATTATTTACGTTGTTAGCTGTTTTACCGCCTACTAACTTATTAACGTTTTGAAAGTTATTTATAATCTTAATATCAGTCATTTTAAAGCACCTCCTTTAAATGTTTTTGTTTATACCTTGCCGGTATCTCCTCCGGGGGTTTCGGTATTTCCACCATCTCCACCGTCTCCGGGCTTTTCAGTATCTCCGCCGTCTCCGCCGTCTCCACCATCTCCACCGTCTCCGCCATCTCCAGGCTCTTCAGGTTTTGCATCTGCCGGGTTGTCCGGTACTTCTCCTACAATCATTATTTGACTTAATGAGTATGGTTTTTCATCAATATAGATAACAGGCTCTCCCTCAAATAGTGTAACACCTGAAACAACACCTTTTTTTGTAACCAAGGTTTCTACTTTTGAGCCATCTGAGTTTTGAATAACTTGCACTTCTGCAACTGTTACTTCTTTTCCTATAAGTGATGCCGCATATGATGTTGCATCCATTGCAAAAATATTTTCTTGCATGGAAACCATTGACTGTATGGATTGTATTTGAGTAAACTGAGCCATTTGCCCTATCATCTCGCCTGTGTCCATGGTATTATTCATATCTTGGTTCTTAAGCTGTGCCACTAATAGTTGTAACCAGTCTACCGTTTGTAAGTTTAAATCCGATTGAAGATTATTGCTGGCGGATTTATTGGTTGATAGTGATTTAATAGATGACATAATCTGATCGCTAACGCTACCTGTTGCCAAACTGATTCCCCCTCTCTATACTGCTTCTTCTATTTGGGAAACAAGTCCCAATCTCAATCTGTCCATAAAAGATAGGCTTTCATTTAGCTTTTCTTTTTCTTTTTGATTGCTGTGGTTTCTTTGATTTTGATTGTTTTGTTCTTGGAAATTATCTCTATCAAATTGACCTTCATTGCTTTCGGATTGATTTACATGAATATTACTGTCCATGCCTGTATTACCTTCCAAAATAGCTTTCATGGCCTCTGATTGCATGGATAATAGCTGATGTGTTTTAGGGTTAGATGTACTCATTACAAGTTCAGCATTTCCGTTGGCAAAAATCATTTTAATATTGATTTTCCCTAAATTTCTTGGATATAGCTCCAATTCAAACTCGTGCTTACCCTGGTTCACCTTATGTAGAATCTTGTCCACAAGCTGATTGGCTAAATCCGCTTTAGTAGTATCTATAGGTGCTTCTGCAACCTTTATGTTTATCTTGGATGGATCAAGTTGATTTGGTTTCGCCATTAGGTTTTCCTTTGGCATACCTTCGCCATCTTGAACACCTTCTAAAGATTCAGAGTTTAAACTTGATTTATCAAGTACCTTTACTTCCCCCATGCCTTCTGCATTTACAGCTTTTACTTCTACTTTTGAAGTATCCGTCAATTGTGATTCAATCTCAGCATTTCCCTCAACATTCTGGCTTTGCAGATTTTTGAGCATAGCCAACTTTGCTAAATCAACATTATCAGACGCAGGAATAGCAAATTCACCTTCCGGTACTTCTGTTGACAACAAGTTAGAAAGAATATTTTTTGCTACATTATTGGCAATATTTTCATTACTTCCAACTAGTAAGTTCTCCTCAGGCACAATATTTATCATAGAATTGTCTAATGTCTCTAATTGCTGGATAAACTGTGATGCCGCAGTTAAAGCTAGTTCCTCTTTACAAAGTTCATTGTCTTGTACATTTTCAATGGCGTCATCTTTGCTTGCAGGATATTTGTTGTTATCAACCTTATTCTGATTGCCTTCAGGTTTTGTTTGCTTATCACTAATATTCCTTTTGCTTGAACTTGATGACGTTTCAGCCTTGTCAAAAGCCTTATCCATTTCTTTTTTAAAGGATTGATTGCCATAACCGTTGGCGTTAGCCGATTTAGTGTTTACTGGTTTGGTTTGCACAGAGCTTCCTCCCAGCATTTGAAATAACGCTTGCGCATTCATTTAAGGACCTCCTTTCTTATTTAGTTTTTAAGGTTCAATAAACCAAACAGATTTATCTCTGAATGATTTTAATATATATCAAGCCGTTATTTACGACTGGATAACTGATTTGATACGAATTCCTCTGTAGCCAGTTCTTGTTTTTTAGTCTCATCTTTAAGATATTCTCCGTACCTTTTTTCTCTGAGTTTCTCTATGGACATTACATCAGTTTTAGCAAGAATTAATTCATGCCTTCTTCTGGTTTCTATTTTCTTTAATCCTTTTAGTTTGTCTTCTTCTTCATTTATCCTGTTTTGCAGTATTTTTATGTACTTCTTGTATCCTTGGTATTCTAAAATAGATATACCTTGGCTATTTTTAATATTTAGCTCACCGTTTATATCGGCTAATTCAGATGTAATCTTTAATATTAATGCTTGTTGCTTATTTACCTCAGAAACCGCCATCGCATATTTCGATTTTGCTTCGTCTAAGGTAATATTTCTATACTTCTCTACAGATTTAAGAGAAAACTTAAACTTCGCCATAATACCCTATTTTATACCTTTTTACCTTTTTTTTCAATGTTTATTCCAAAATTCTTGTCATTCCTTCAAGCACATCATCATAAGTAAAAAATTCATTTGTGCCTTGTTTTAAAAAGCTATTTATAGCGTCTATCTTTGATACGGCAATGTCTAATCTGGCATTTGCCCCCGGTTTATAGGCTCCTATAGATATTAAATCCGCATTTTCTTCATAAACTGCCAGCATATCCCTTAATTTAGAAGCCATGCCCTTATGGTTTTCATCTACTATTGCCGCCATAAGTCTTGATATACTGCCCCCAACCTCAATGGCCGGAAAGTGGTTTCTGGCAGCAAGCTTTCTAGACAAAATAATATGCCCATCCAGTATACCTCTTACTGTATCAGCTATAGGTTCATTAGTGTCGTCTCCCTCTACTAATACGGTATAGATACCTGTAATTGAGCCTTTTTCAAAATTTCCACTTCGCTCTAACAGTTTAGGCATTTCTGCATAAATGGAAGGAGTATATCCTCTGGCAACAGGAGGTTCACCTACAGCTAAACCAATCTCTCTTTGTGCCATGGCAAATCTGGTTAGAGAATCCATCATCAATAAAACATCCTTGCCCTGGTCTTTAAAGTATTCTGCTATGGCCGTTGCCACAATAGGGCATTTTGATCTCTGTACCGCCGGTTGATCCGAGGTTGCAACTACAAGAACCGATCTTGCCATACCCTCTGGTCCCAAGTCTCGTTCAATAAATTCCTTAACTTCTCTTCCACGCTCCCCCACTAATGCAATAACATTGATATCCGCAGAGGCTTGTTTAGCTATCATGCCTAAAAGGGTACTTTTTCCAACACCACTCCCTGCAAATATCCCTATTCTTTGCCCTTTTCCAACTGTAAGAAACCCATCTATTGCTTTTATACCAAAATCAATTCTATCTACAATAGGTGGTCTACTTAAAGGATTTATATAATTATTTTCTACACTGTGTAATACGGAATGGTCTATCTCACCCAGTCCATCAATGGGATTTCCCATGGAATTTATTGTTCTGCCGCACAAAAATTCTCCCACAGGTATTCTAAGTCTTTTCTTCGTGCTCCTGACAAAGTCTCCCGAGCCCATGCCTTCTATGAAGTCATATGGCATTAATACGGTTTTATCACCTTTAAACCCTACAACCTCCGCCATAACTTTTCGCTTGCCGTTTTTGGAGGAAATAATATTTATATCCCCAATACTTGCTTTTATTCCGGAGGCTTCTATACTCATACCTACTATATTTTCTATCTTTCCAATATGCTCAAAAGTCTCTGCACTTTTGATTGTTTCTGAAAGTTCTTTAAGATACAAGTCTTTTCCTCCTACTTTAAAATGCTTTATTAAAACGCTCTATAAACAACTATCACTAACTATCTGCCTAATATTATCCATTTGCGTTGCTACACCGGCATCAACAATCTGATCCGAAGTTTCAATGATACAGGTTCCTGAAGGCTCATCATCCATAACCACCACTTTTACATTAGGTGATATTTGATTTAATGCATTCAGTAATCCCTTTTCAAGATTCATAGCAATAGCTTTATCTTCATGGGAAATATACACCTTTGCCCATTCTTTATTTCTGCACTGCTCTGCCGCGGCAATAATCATTTTTGCCACAACATCTTTGCTGGATTTAAGGCTAACATTTATAACCTTTTCGGCAATATTAACAGCCAATTCAGTAAGTTCATTTATATTACTATGAAGAATATCATCTTTTTTACTGTCAAAATCCTCTAAAGAATTCTGTAGCTCAATTCTGAATGCTTCCGCTTCCTCTTTCATACCAATGTTCACTGCATCTTCTGCCGCAATGAAGCCTTCCTGCTCCCCTTGCTTATAGCCTTCTTCATAGCCCTGCTTAGATGCTATCTCTACTGCCTCATTGACTTTTTCCTCTATAATCTTTTCAGCATTCTGCTCTGCATTTGCAATTATTTGCTCCGCTTGCTTTCTCGCCTCATTTATAATTTTTTCAGCTTCTGCTCTGGCTCTTTCCAAGATTTCATTGTTTGTCGCATCTAACACCTTTGTATTTTCTTTAATAGGAGCATTATCTGCCCTTATACTTTCGGCACTACTTTCGCTGATTTCATCTATAAAGTTAGGTGGTATAACCTCTCCTAGCAACAAAGCCTCATTTACATCATAGGGTACCACCTCGTGGTCTTCTTCGTCATCAAAGGAATGAAGTTCAAATTCTGACGGCATTATATCCGGAACTTCATAAAAACTGTTTTCGTCAAAAACATTTCCCTCATTAAAGCTTTTTATTTCGTACTCCCAGCTATTACTCAATATACTCTGCTCTATGGATTTATTTGTTCTCTTAGCTATTGCGTCATTTATTTTTGCAATATCTTTAAGGGCGTCATAGCCTCCATGAAATTCGTCATTAAACAGATCGTCATCTATTTTAAGTTCATCTTGCAATTGTTTAATAAGGTCTTTTTTGTCTTCCTTGTCCTCTTTGGACTTATGTTTCTTTTTTTCCTTTGATTTCTGAAAAGCTTGTTTAAAAGCTTTTTCCCCCATTATACCTTTTAAAAGGTCCAATTTATCCTTTGGAACTTCGCTAATATCGTTTTCTATTATTCCAGACCTTGAGCGGTCAGGAGCAAATCCATAAAGGGATTTAGTGCTAGAATCCATATTATCATCTAGCCTTGCACTTTCAGACTCTTCCTTAAGCTTTGCGATATGATCATGCTCTGAACCATAATCATCTGTCGCATCCACTTTCTTTTGCTTCTTTTGCGAATATTCAATTGCTTCTACCAGCCTTCTTTCCGCTTTTTCAAGAGCGGTTTGAATCTGCACCCCCTCATTGGTTTTACGCAATTATCTCATCCTTTCCGCCTTTATTTATCATTAGTCGGCCTTCTTCCTCAAGACGCCTTATTACACCAACAATCTTTTGCTGTGCTTCTTCAACATCTTTTAGACGTACATTGTACGTGAATTCCAATTCACTTCTAACGGTTTCTGCCATACGGCTGGACATATTAGCAAATATCATATTTGATACTTCTTGAGTTGAGCCCTTCAATGCATAAACAATATCCTGGGTTTCCACTTCTCGTAAGAACTCTTGTATTCCTCTATCATCAAGCAACGTAATATCTTCGAATACAAACATTTTATTTCTGATTTCATCAGCAAGTTTAATGTCCTTTTTACTCAATTCATCAAAGATGTATTTTTCATTACTTCTATCAATGCTGTTCATTACTTCTGCGATATAATCAACACCACCAACCTGTGCAAAGTCTAATGATAGTACTGAAGCAAACTTCTTTTCCAATATATTTTCAACAATTTTTATTGTTTCCGGTGAAGCACTATCCATTCTGGCTATACATTCAACTACCTTCACTTGCTTATCCTTAGGAAGTTCAGTAATAATTTCTGATGCCTGCTCCGGTTTAGCATAAGATAATATTAGCGCAATAGTTTGCGGTCTTTCGTGCTGTATTATAGCGTACAGATTTTTACTATCAGTTTTTCTTATGAATTCAAAGGCTCTTGTCTTAAGGTTTCTTGTTACTCTCTCAAGCAAAGTTGCTGCGGTCTGTGGTCCAAAAGCCTTTTCAAGAACCGTTTTTGCATAGTCAACTCCGCCTTCGGTAATAACCTTTTGCGTTAGGCAAAGCTTATAAAAATCATCCATTGCAGCTTCCGTTTGGTTAGCTGTAACATGATTAAGCTTTGCTATCTCTAAGGTAAGGATTTCTAAATCTTCCTCACCTAAAAATTTATATATTTTAGAGGCTCTCTCTGCACCCAACGATATAACTACAGCAGCAGCTTTCTGTTGAGGCGTCAACCCACTACTATCTTTACTCATTATCCTCTTCTCCTCTTAACCAAGTCTTAAGTAACTGCGCTGAAATTTCCGGATTGATATCCGTAAAGTCTTGAATTTGGCTTCTAAGCTCTTCTTCCCTTGTCTTGCCCAATTCATCCAATTGGATTAATTCATCCGTTTCTTTTACTCTCATAGCTTCTTCTGCCGCCAATTCTTGCGCTCTCTTCCTAATCTTAGCTTTCTTAATCATTACAACAATCATAACGATTAGAGCAATTAGAAGTGCAAGTACTGCCGGTATTATAATCTTTAACAGCGGATTAGCGTTTATGATGCCCACCACTCCTGTAACAGGCTCAGCCTCCGGAGAATAGAATTTCGCATTAAATATAGCAATCTTTGTATCAGCAAGGGCTGGGTCTATGCCCGCCGCAATGGCAATAGTCTGCCTCATTTCACCCGCCTTGGCCGGTGTTAATTCCGCACTATCTACCGCAACTGATACTGTAGTGTCAGTTAGCTCTCCTGCATCGCTTTGAACTTGTTCCTTTACTTGGCTTACTAAATATTCAAGGGCTCTGTCATCCCTAAAATAAATTTCATTTCCATCTGTAGTTACACCGGGATATACCGGAATGTCAGCGTTAGTCTCAGTTCCCGGAACTCCTGCCGTAACCTCTCCTTCACCTTGAACCTCATAGCTTGATGTGGAGCCTGATAAAACACCTCTATTGTCTTCTGACGGAATATATTCGATGATTTCCTTAATCTTTTTGTCAATATCTACAGAGCAATTTACACTTACCCTTATGTTTTCTTCTCCGAAAACAGGCTGGAATAAGTGTAATATTTTGCCTTTTATGCTTCCTTCAATCTGTTTCTCTACACTAAATTTTAAAGCTGTAGAGCCTTCTTGTGAGTTATCGTCATTTTGACTGACTTCCTCGCCATTTCCATCAATTACAGCAACGTTTTTCATATCCATTCCCGGTACGCCCTTGGCTACCAATCTTTGAATACCTTTAACTTGCTCTTTACTTGGAGAACCACCATCTTGCATAGTTACTGTAACAGATGCCGATGATTCTTTTACATCTTCTTGAAGAACGTATTTCTGTTCTTCCGCCATAGCTATAGCAACTGTGGCATCCTTTACGCCCTCAAATTGTTTAATTGTAGCAGCCATTCTGCTTTCCAATTCAAATTGTGCATATTTATATTTTTCAAAGTCTGTTGCAAGCAAACTAACATTATCTTTAAAAACATCATATGTAAATCCACTCTTAGGGTATCCTTCTGCAGCCAAAGCAACTTTCATTTTGTCAACCATTTCAGATGGGACATAAACGGTGCCGCTTTTTCTCTCGTACTTAACTGCTTGTTGTTCCAGAACCCCTATTATTTCTATTGCTTCTGACTCTTCCAATCCAGAATACAATACTGCCATTTCACTAGTATTCAATGCAAGAGCAATAACAAACGCCACAGTTATAACTAAAACTGTAACGATTGCAATAATAATTTTTAATTTCTTGCTTAATTTAGAATTAATGGCATCTAATTTTTCCTTAATTTGTCTTGTTTGTTCTAATAAACGTTCTCGCAATTTCCTGCCACCCTATCCTAAACTAAATGCTCATACGCATAACTTCGCTGTATGATTCCATCGCTTTATTTCTAAGTTCTACTAATAAATCCATAGATAGCTGTGCTTTTGCAATATCTATGCTGTATTGATGTAAATTGTCACTTTGTCCTGTAGCAAGCATTTCTGCATCAATATTTACTTGTTTATCAGTACTAATTACATCTTGCACCGCACCTTCAAAAATAGATTTAAAGGGCACCTGTACACCCTCTTGTGGCTGAACTTCATTTAACTTATTTACTTTATTTACATCTACAATATTACTAATTGCTTGAATAGGTTCTATAAACATTTACTACCTCCTACACACTTCCACTATTCTTTTAAAAATAAATAATTATAGTATTTCTCAATATGTTTTTTATCCAAAACTTAATAATACTAATTATTTCCCTATTTCCAGGGCTTTTTGAGCCATAAGCTTTACAGCATTAAGAACTGTAACATTGGCCTGATACGAACGGGTCGCTGACATACTGTCAATGGTTTCTTCCAGCATATCAACATTAGGAAGCCTCACATATCCATTTTCATCCGCATCGGGATGGCTGGGATTATATTGTGTTTTAAATTCACTTTGATCTTCGATTATGTCACTTACTCTAACTCCTGGGGCGTAATCTCTACGTACAATCCTTCCATTGCCATCTCTTTGAATAACTGCATTTTGTAACGAATCCTTGAAAGAAACATCACCGGCCTTATCCTCAAATACTACCATTTTTCTTCTGTAAGGCCCTCCAGCTTCAGTCCTTGTTGTATCAACATTAGATACATTTTCTGATATTATATCTAATCGTTGCCTTTGTGCTGTTAATGCCGATGCACTTATATTCATTGAACTTAAAAATGACACTGCAAATACCGCCTTTCTCTATACTTCTATTATGAAATGTCTTCCTTGACATATTTATCTCATTATGTAAATTTACATCCATGCCGATTTACAATATTTTTACAATTTCTCAAAAAATGGATGCATACACCCCATTTTTAATACTATATAAATTATATTATATTTGTCATTTTTTGCAACTGTTTTAGGGATAAAAATACAAAATGTTGTAGTTTTTTGTATTTATTTGTTTTTTTACCCCCAATTTTTTCTATAATTTTCTATTTAATTCTATAAAAATTTTTTAATTGATGTTTTTATTGATTTGTTT
This sequence comes from Aminipila sp., assembly GCA_047974845.1. Lineage (GTDB taxonomy): Bacteria > Bacillota > Clostridia > Peptostreptococcales > Anaerovoracaceae > Aminipila. The sequence continues at coordinate 31,255 of JBKECQ010000058.1, forward strand.
AGATTCCAATAATTGCAACCAATCTATATATGTTACCTGTTATTAATATAGTCTCTGTTGCTATTTCTTAAATAAAAAACAGGAAGCCTCAACTTATTTGTTGAGAGTTCCTGTTTTCATATTGTTAAACTATTATTTTATTGCTCAATATTTTATTGCTAAATTTATTGCTCGATTTATTGCTAAATTTATTGTTTATTATTTTATTGCTAAATTTATTGCTCAAGATTCTATTGTTTATTATTTTGCATACTTTTCCGCTAACAGCCTTGCCAAATGCACACCGCTTGCAGAAGCCTGCGATAATGAATGTGTTACTCCTGAGCCATCGCCAAGCGCATATAACCCCTTAACTTTAGTTTCAAGATTTTCATCTACTTGAACCCTAGAGTTATAGAATTTAACTTCAACACCGTATAAAAGTGTATCTTCATTAGCTGTACCTGGTGCAATTTTGTCCAGAGCGTAAATCATCTCTATTATGTTGTCTAGCTGTCTCTTAGGAAGAACCAAGCTTAAATCTCCGGGAGTAGCTTTTAGAGTTGGTCTTGTAAAACATTTCTCCATACGTCTTTCACTGCTTCTTCTACCCTTAACTAAATCTCCAAATCTTTGCATTAAGACACCACCGCCAAGCATATTTGATAATCTAGCTATTGATTCCCCATATTCATTACTATCTTTAAACGGAGCAGTAAGCTTGTTAGAAACCAGTAATGCGAAGTTTGTATTTTCTGTTCTCAAAGCCGGATCTGCATAACTATGGCCATTTACAGTTACAATTCCATTTGTATTTTCTGCAACAACTTCCCCATAAGGGTTCATGCAGAAAGTTCTTACCATATCATTGTATTTATCAGTTTTGTAAACAATTTTGCTTTCATAAACTTCATCGGTTATATGCTTGAATATTACAGCAGGAAGTTCAACACGAACTCCTATGTCCACTCTGTTTTGTTCTAACTCAATTTTCATTTCATTACAGATTTTAGATACCCATTTTGAACCGGAACGTCCTGTTGCAAGCACTAAATCATTACATTGATATTGCTCACCCTTTTTTGTTACTACAGTAAATGTTCCGTCAGCATTTTGGATAACATCTGCAATGGTTGTATAGAATTCCATATCAACACGTTTTTCTGTATAGTTACAGATTCTCTCTAATATCTGAACATTTCTATCTGTTCCAAGATGTCTGACTTTTGCATCAAGTAAATTTAAATTGTTTCTTAATGCAATAGTTTTTAGGTCAGAATTACCGGTTGAGTAAAGTTTTGCTTCAGCACCACCGAAACTACAAAGAACTTCATCAACATATTCCATTAAATTCATGGCTTTTTCCTGTCCAATATAAGCGTGTAAATCTCCGCCGAATTTAGTGGTAATATTGTATTTCCCATCTGATAATGTTCCAGCTCCACCATATCCATTCATAATATGGCATGGCTCACATTTTATACAGTTATTTGTTTTTCCAAGCTTTATAGGACACACTCTCTTTTCTAAAGGTGCACCTTTATCTACCATTAAAATCTTTGCTTTATTGTCAAGTTTAGTAAGTTCATATGCCAAGAACACTCCACTTGCGCCAGCACCTGCTATTATAATATCATATTTCTTCATAATGTTCTCATATCCTCCAAACGTTTGGGTCTTAAAGATATTTTTACCCACACGTACTTAATATATCTGAAAGACTTTTAGAATTCAACTATTATTTATTATGTTTTTTTGTGTTATAATATAATTTAATATCTAAAATATGAATTAACTTAAAAACAGCTTTCTATTTGTAATTAAATATAAGTGTTTTCTTTGCGAAACACTTTCCTAAGGGGAGGTATACTTTAGTCATGGATAAAAAAAGTTTAACTGTTGGTATAATCTTTTTACTTGGCTCAGCCTATTGTCTTTTTTATTTGCTTACAAAGGAATTTGAATCCTTTGCACTGACCGGACTGATTATTTTTGCACTTATAGGACTTGCTTTTATTAGAAGGTGTAAAAGCCGTTAATTTGCTGTATAAATTTTATTAAAAATATGAGTTTTTCGTTTTTTGTATTTTTGTGTACAACCGCAAAATCGAGTAGGTTTTATGCAAATTAATAACAATCTTATAACAAATTTATGTCTTACTCAAATTGGAAATAGGGGAATATTAAACTAACTATTGACAATAGTTTTCAATAGGTTTATCCTTAAAAAAATTGAGGGAATTCGTTAAATTTTATCCCCATAAAATTTAATTTTCCTTTTGGAATTTCCCCTAAATAAATAAAAAATCAGCAAACAAAAGACAGAGAGCATATGCTCTCTGTCTTTTGTTTGCTAAAAAATAGTTAAATTTAATAACGTTTTTCATAAAACTGCACACAAAAACGGCTTACACTAAAGGAAAGCCGTTTTCTCATATCTAATTTTCTATTTTACTTTAAGCCACTAAGCTTCTTCAGCAGTTAACTTGTCGAATTCAGCAACAACTTTTTCAAATTCAGCATCATCATCGATGTCCACTAATTCAAATTCTTCTTCGCCGATTTCCTTGTATCCGTAGATGTAAACATCATCAGTTCCGTCATCTGGAATAAGAGCAATGTATTCTTTTCCTTCGAAATCAAATACACCCATAATCTCGCATTCTACTTCTACGCCATCATCAAATTCTAAAGTTAGAAAATCTGAATCATCGTGTTCATGCTCGTTGCAACCACAGCCACAACCGCCGGCGCACTTTTCTTTATCTGACATATTATAGTCCTCCATGTAAATCCTTTTGTGAATCCATTAAATTCTAGTACTTATTATACCACCGTAGCCAATCTTTATCAATAAAATCAGTTAAAAAATTCTTTTATATTTTTAGCCACCTGTTCTGTTATATGAGGAACCTCACATAGTTCCTCCAAAGTAGCGGTTTTTATTTTCTCAATACTACCAAAATGTGCTAAAAGAGAGTTCCTTCTTTGTGGTCCTACACCATCGATTTCATCCAGTGCTGAACCTTGAATTCTTTTACCTCTAAGTCCTCTATGATAATCTATTGCGAACCTATGCACTTCTTCTTGTACCGCACCGACATATTTAAAAAGCAGAGGACTTTCTTTTAGCTCAAGCTCACTATAATCCTCATTTTTAAAGGTCTTATATACTAAAGCTCTTGTCCTATGTTTATCATCCTTTGCCATGCCTACAACAGCCACATTTACTTTCATTGCATCTATAATCTGTTGAACCGCAGAGACTTGACCCTTTCCGCCATCAATAAAAAGGACATCCGGTAATTCCTTAAAGGCCGGGTCTCCATCAATGGCTCTCTTAAAACGTCTGTAAATAACTTCTTGCATACTACCGTAATCATTTGGACCCTCTATAGTCCTTATCTTAAATCTTCTGTATTCCTTTTTACAAGGTTTTAACCCCTTAAAAACTACCATAGCACCAACAGAATCCACTCCGTTTGTATTGGAAATATCATAAGCCTCAACTCTATAGTCCTTAATTCTTCCTATATCACCGGGCTCTACGGATTCACCTTTTATAAGAGTAATCAGCTTTCCAATTGAGTTAGAAATAGCCTCTTGTCTTTCTCTCTTACTGTTTTCTCTTTCATCAATAGATTTTAATAACTCTATTGAATCCCTTTGAGCCAGTTTTAATAAATCTCTTTTGTCACCTCTTTGCGGAACTGTTATTTTAACTTGTCTTTCTGCTATGCCAGTCAAGAAATCCTCTAAAAGGCTAGCCTCTTTCGGTTCTTCTTCAACCAAAATCTCATATGGAATATTGGGGTTGTCGCTATAGTGCTGTTTTAAAAACTCGCTGACAAGCTCCTTCTTATCCTCTGTTCCTTCCATGGCAAAACTTTCTCTGCCGGTTAGTTTTCCATCTCTAACAAAGAATAGGACTACATGGGATTTTTGATTGCTGGATATTGCAAGGACAATATCTAAATCCTTTAACCCCAACATTACAACACGTTGCTTTTCCGTCACCGATTTAACCGCTTCTATATAATCCCTATACTCTGCCGCTTTTTCAAAATTCAGTAATTCAGATTCTTGTATCATCCTATCCTTAAGCATTTCCAGAAGTGGTTTAGTCTTGCCATTAAGAAAGTCTATCACTTGCATAACATCCTGCATATAAGATTCTCTACTCACTTTTCCTGTACAAATACCCCTGCATTGATTTATATGATAATTCAAACAAGGTTTAATAATCTCAGGAAAATGCTTAACACTACATCTCTTCAATGCAAAAATATTATTTAGCAACTCTATCATTTGATTGACTGCTCCTGCATCTGTATACGGTCCAAAGTATTTGGCATCATCTTTTTCTATTCTTCTTGTTTTTATCAATCTTGGGAATTCCTCATTAATTGTAAGCTTTATATATGGATAAGTCTTATCATCCCTTAAAAGGACATTGTACTTTGGCATATATTTTTTAATAAGGGTACACTCTAAAATCAAGGCTTCCATCTCTGTGTTTGTGGTAATATATTCAAACTCCTCAATATGACTTACCATTGCTCTCACCTTTGGTTGCATATTTTTAGACGACTGAAAATATTGACGCACACGGTTACGCAAAGAAATCGCTTTCCCCACATATATAACCTGCCCCAATTTATCCTTATGAATATAAACTCCCGGGCTATCCGGGAGTTTTTTTAGATTCTCTTTAATATCAAACATGATTCTATCTATTTACTACTCTTTCTTTCTTTGAGTACAACTTTTCCATTTCGCGATCCATAGCAATCCTCATTGCTCTTTCCGCTCTTCTCTTTTTACGTTTTTGTAAGTTTCTATATCTTATTATAAACAAAAATGCTATTGCTACAACAACTGTGGCCACAAAAACTGAAAACCCTATAATCACTTTCTTAAAAAGACTCCCGGAAGAACCTTGCTCAGCCTTTTCTGCTTTTTCAGCTTTTTCTGCTTTAGTCATATTGTTTTCTGTCGCCTTATCCCCAGAGTCTTTGCTTCCGCTAAACAGTGAAAAAATCCCACCTAAAGGTACCTCCTTTGAGGCAACCACATTTACGGAACTCATTAAAATATCCCCTTGAAAGAAATCTACTGTTCCAACAATCTGACCCGCTTCAACCGGAGCTTCTATCTTTTCTTCTATCTTAACAACTTTAGTTAAAGAGTCTGCCTTTTTATCAATGGGAAGTGTGGCATAGCCCACATCTTGGGTAACTAAGGAAACCTCTTTTGCCTTACCCTTACTTACCTTTATTGTACCCATATTTTTGTCTTTTTCAACGGTTTTAACTGTATGATAGTTCTCAAATCCCCAATCAAGCAGTGCAATGGAGTCTCCAAATCTTCCTAAGTCATTAGATTTCATAACAACAGCAATAAGCTCCGTGCCATCTCTTTTGGCAGATGCCGCAAGACATCCTCCCGCCTGACTGGTATATCCGGTTTTTATTCCTGTTACCCCTTCATATTTTGCAGGCCTTAGAACACCATTTGCAGAAACCTTCTTTTTAGTATCATATAAAAGTCTATTTGTATTATACATATATCTAGGTTCTTCCTGCTTATTAGTAGGTTGAATGGTATGTTTATATGTAATAACAAACTTTCTAAAGGTCTCGTTCTTCATACACTCCTTGGCAATCATAGCCAAATCATAAGCTGTAGTAAGGTGCCCCTCTAAATGTAGCCCGTTTGGGTTTATAAAATTAGTATTTTTTGCACCAAGCTCTGCGGCTCTCTCATTCATCATTACTGCGAACTTTTCTACGGAGCCTGCCATTTCTTTTGCCAAAGCCACCGCGGCATCATTTGCCGACTCTAGAAATAATGCATATAGTAACTCTTCAACAGTGATTTGTTCACCTTCCATAAGATATATGCGGCTACCCTCGGTGAAAGGTGTCTCCGCATCAATAGTAACCACCTTATCTAAAGGAAGATTTTCTATTGCTAAAAGTCCTGTTATCATTTTCGTAGTACTTGCGGGCTCTCTTTGTTCATTCATATTCTTATCGTATAATATAGACCCTGTTTTTGCGTCTATTAGTACAGCTGTCTCTCCCACAAGATTTGGTACAGCCGTAGTAGCAAACACAGAAATTGTATTTGAAATGCACCCCGCAATCATAAGTAATAGTACAAGTATTGTTGTAATTGTTCTTTTCATTGTTTCCCCGACATTCTAATTTTTCTCAAAAAAGTAATCTGCTAGCTCATACCCACTTCCAAAAGTCTTTCCGGTCTCACCTGAAGTTTCATTGAAAGCTCTGTTAATATCTTCTTCTTGTTCATTTCTACTGTCATAAATTACAAAAGGAACGGGTACTTCCGAATGTGTTCTTATGCATAATGGAGTTCTATGATCCGGTACTACAAGAACTCTAAAATCTTCTCCGGATTCCCTTAAATAGTTAATTATTGGATCTGCAATTTTAGAGTCTATCAGTTCCATACATTCAATCTTGCCAGACTGATCTCCTTGATGTGCACATTCGTCCGGACCTTCAAGATGCATATAAACAAAATCTTTGCCTTTTTTGAATTCTTCTATAGCCGCTTTGGCTTTTCCTTCAAAATTGGTATGTATTGTTCCTGTAGCACCCTCAACATCTACAGAGTCAAGACCTGCACAAATGGCAATTCCCTTAATTAAATCTACAGCTGAAATGGCTGTACCTGTTATTTTATATTTATCATAGAAAGATGATAAATTAGGCTTCTTTCCTTGTCCCCATATCCATGCAGTATTTGCCGGGTTTAAGCCTTTGGAGATTCTAGCCTTATTCACAGGATGATTTCTAAGGATTTCGTAGCTTTTTTTCATTAACTCGGTAATAAACTCTGCCCCTTCTCCCTGTGGAAGATAGTCCCCTACCCTTCTTCCAAGGACATCATGGGGCGGAGTAAGGATATAATCCGTATTGCCCTCTTTTACAATCATACAATGTCTATAGCTAACACCTGTATAGAATTGTATTATATCACTTCCAAGTTCATTATGAATCGCTTTAATAATCTGGTCAGCTTCAGCAGTTGATATATCACCTGAGCTATGATCTTGAATTAATAAATCTTCATATTGCGTAATTGTAGTTTCGTCTGCCGGCTTTCCGGTCTTAGGATCTACCAAGGTAATGATATTTGTTCTGAAGGCAACATCAGTCTCAGACATATCAATTCCGATGCTTGCCGCCTCCAAAGGTGACCTTCCCGTTAGATAAATCCCCGGATCATAACCCATAACCGATAAATTTGCAGCGTCACTGCCGGGAGCTACCCCCTCAGGAATTGTTTGCACCATTCCCACTTCACCCTTTGCCGCAAGCCCATTAATTATAGGCATTTTTGCAACTTCAAGAGGCGTTTTCCCACCTAAATTCTCAATCTTTTCATCTCCTGCACCATCAGGAACTATTATCAAATACTTCATGTTTATCTCCATTCCTACTTTAGGGCTAAAGTATATCTTACAGCTTTACCTCTTTTTGCCTTAAAAGCTAAAAATATCTAATAATTTAATTAATAAACAGCAAAAGTGATAAAAATTCAATCAATTTTTATCACTTTTATTTTCATTTTAACGCAATAATAATTTAAAGATGTTCATTTAAATCAATGTAACCTCTATATTATTTTACGTTCTCTTCTTCAAATTTTCTCATAAATTCAATTAGTTTGTCAACCCCTTCAACAGGCATTGCATTATATATGCTTGCTCTCATTCCTCCAATTGAGCGGTGACCCCCTAAGTTTACAAGGCCTTCAGCCTTTGCCTCTGCAATAAATTTTTTATCTAATTCTCCGTTACCTGTTACGAATACTACGTTCATTAGTGAGCGGCTGTCCTTTTCTACCGGGCAACTGAATAGCTTGCTATTATCAATATAGTTGTACAGGTTCTCTGCCTTTTCAACATTTATTTTGTTTAATGGTGCAACTCCACCATTCTTAAGAAGGTGCTTGAATACTTCTCCCGCAACATAAATAGTAAAGCAAGGAGGTGTATTGTACATTGATCCATTATCTGCATGAATCTTGAAATCAAGATATGTAGGAATTTCCGCCGGTGCAAAGCCTATTAAATCTTCTCTTACAATAACAATTGTTACGCCTGCCGGTGCAACGTTTTTCTGAGCCCCAGCATAGATAAGCCCAAATTTTGTAACATCTACTTCTTCTGAAAGAATACAAGAAGACATATCAGCTACTAGAGGAATATCTCCTGTATCGGGAACGTATCCATAATGTGTTCCATAGATTGTATTATTATATGTAATGTGAACATAGTCAGCATCACTTCTAAAGTCTTCTTTGCTTACCTTAGGAATATATGAAAATGTTGCTTCTTCTGATGAAGCTACAACCTTTATGTCTCCAAACTTCTTAGCCTCTGCCGCAGCCTTTTTTGCCCAAGTTCCGGTAACTATATAATCTGCCTTTTTTGAATTTCTTAAAAGATTAAGCGGAATCATTGAAAATAAAAGTGTTGCTCCACCTTGTACAAATAATACCTTATAATTTTCAGGAATGTTCATCAAAGTTCTTAAATTTGATTCAGCATCATTTATTATTTTATCAAACTCTTTTGAACGGTGACTCATTTCCATTACAGACTGACCACAGCCCATGTAGTTTGTTAGGTTTTTTGCTATATCTTCCATTACCTCAAGTGGCAGCATAGATGGTCCTGCTGAAAAATTATACACTCTGCCGTTATTATTATTCATTGTTTAATCCTCCTATTTTTTTATTCTATATGTTTTTTTATCATAAAATGACTCATTGCTATAGTAAAATATTATAACAAATCACATCGCTACGTAAATTAAACATCATTATACCACTTTACTCTTTACGAGTAAAGTGGTATAATGTGCGACAAGGCAACTTTTTGATGTGCCAAGCACAAATTATTGTCTAAAATTTGGTATGAGGTGACAAAAATGTATAATATCGCAACACTAAACAAGATTTCTCCTGTAGGTCTTGCTCGTCTTACAGAACAATATAAATTAACGGAAGATGTTAATTCAGCAAGCGGTGTATTGGTAAGAAGCCAAGATATGCTATCTATGGAATTTTCAAAAGACCTTCTTGCAATTGCCAGAGCAGGAGCGGGAGTGAATAATATTCCAGTTGATAGATGTGCCGAAGAGGGAATTGTAGTATTTAATACCCCGGGTGCAAATGCAAACGCTGTAAAAGAATTAGTAATCGCAAGTTTGTTTCTTGCTTCAAGAAACATCCCTGAAGCTATTACTTGGTCATATGGCCTTGTTGGCAATGAAGATGTATCTAAAGCTGTTGAAAAAGGCAAGAGCCAATTTGCAGGAACAGAGCTAAAGGGTAAAACTTTAGGAGTGATAGGACTTGGAGCTATTGGAGTTTCTGTTGCAAACGCTGCAGAAAAACTTGGTATGAAGGTTATAGGAAATGACCCATATATTACACTTCGTGCCGCTCATAATCTTTCTAACACTATTCCTGTAGTACATACTTTAGAAGAATTACTTCCTAACTGTGATTACGTATCAATACACGTACCTGCGATGGATAAAACAAAGGGTATGATTAATCAAGATACAATTGCCTTGATGAAAGATGGAATAACCTTCCTTAACTTTTCAAGAGATAAATTAGTAAATGATGACGATATGTTAATTGCTTTGGCTTCAGGAAAGGTAAAGAAATACATAACAGATTTCCCTAACAATAAGCTTGTTGGTAAAGAAGGTGTAATCTCAATCCCTCACTTAGGTGCTTCTACGGAAGAAGCTGAAGACAACTGTGCTGTTATGGCGGCAGAGCAGTTAATGGATTATATTGAAAACGGTAATATTACAAATTCAGTAAACTTCCCAGCTTGTAGTTTAGGTCCTGTAAACGGAACAAGAATCTGTGTTTTAAACAAGAATATCCCTGCTATGCTTAGTGCTATCACCAGCGCAGTATCAGATTTAGATTTAAATATTAATAATCTACTGAATAAGAGTATGGGTGATTATGCTTGTACACTTGTAGATATTGATGGTACCGTAACAGAAGAGCAGGTTGCTTCAAAGCTTGATGTTTCAGGAATTATCAGAATTAGAGTAATAACAAAATAATTAATAAAGCAAAAGAGCTCCAAATTTGTACCGACCCCAAAAAGTTAGACCTAAAAATCTAACGATTGGAGGTCGGTATTTTTATGACTAAATATAGCTATGAATTTAAGAAAGAAGTAGTTTTAGCTTATCTTAATGGCGAA
>JBKECQ010000080.1:0-18230 GCA_047974845.1 Aminipila sp.
ATCCTTTATATTCTTTATATCCTTTATATTATTCTCTCTCAAACTATTTTTATTTTATAGGGTAATAAACTCTATTATGTTATATCCTTAATATAAATAGATAGATAACAATTATATTGAATATAATCGAAACAGGTAGCAAAATTTTAAATTTTGTTTTCTTTGTTTTATGTCTAAAGACATATCCTCCCATAGTTGCCCCTATACCTCCCATTAAAAAAGCAGAGGTAATCAATGTATTTTCACTAATTCTCCATTGTCCTTGTTTTGCTTTATGCTTGTCTATCCCCATGAGCATAAAGGTTATAACATTCCAACATATGTATATATAAATAATTACTTTCAATTTATTCTCCTCTTTTTTATAAAATGTTTCACGTGAAACATTTTACATTTATACTAAACCATATATTTTTTACGTAGTTTATAGTTACCACACTATAAAAAACGCACCTATTATAATATTAATAGATGCGTTTAGCTACATTATCTTACGTTTCGTAAAAACTCAATTAGTCGTTCAAGTTCTTCCCTGTTGTAGTACTCTATTTCAATTTTTCCCTTGTTTCCAAGGTGTCTTAAACTTACTTTTGTACCAAGAACCAGCTTTAACTCTTCTTCAACCTTAAGAACATCCGGAGATTTTGCCCTTTTCTCACTTTGCTTCTTTGTCTTTGGTTCTCCAATACTGTTTACTAATGCCTCAACCTCTCTAACAGACAAATTCTCTTCTACAGCCTTATCTGCAACAACAATTTTAAGCTCATCTTCAGCTATACCGGCTATAGCTCTAGCGTGACCATTTGTAAGTTTACCGTCAATAACATAATTCCTGACTTTTGGAGGTAATTTAAGCAATCTCAAAGCATTTGTAATATAAGGTCTACTCTTTCCAACACTTTTTGATACTTGCTCTTGGCTAAATCCAAACCTTTCAATCATTTGATGCAAAGCTTCCGCTTCTTCAATAGGGTTTAGGTCTTCTCTTTGCATATTTTCTATAATAGAAATAACCATGTTTTCTTCTTCGGTTAATTCTTTTACTATACAAGGAACTTTCTTTAGATTAGCTTTTCTTGCTGCTCTCCATCTTCTTTCACCGGCAACAATTTCATATCCAACTTCGGAGGCTCTTAAAACAATAGGTTGTATAACTCCATAAGTTTCAATGGATGTAGCCAATTCATCTATCTTTTCATCATCAAATTTCTTTCTTGGCTGATTATGATTGGGTTTTATTTCATTTATATCTAAGTATAAAATGCTATTTTTATTAGAAGAGTCCTTCGTATTGTCTTGTCCTGTCTCTTCTTCTGAAGAAACTTCCTTAGCACTAATTTCTACAGCACTAAAAAGTTCCTCTAGGCCTCTTCCTAACCCTCTATTTTTTGGTACTGCCATTATTCTTCTGCCTCCAGCTCTAAAAATTCTTCTGCAAATTCGTGATATGCTGCTGCTCCTGCGGATTTAGGATCATATTCAGTAATTGGCATCCCATAACTTGGTGCTTCAGCTAGTCTTACATTTCTAGGTATTACAGTAGTATAAACTTTTTCTCTAAAGTACTTCTTTACTTCTTCTACTACTTGTATTGATAAATTTGTTCTTCCGTCAAACATACTCAAAATAACACCTTGAATCTGTAAATTAGGATTTAAGCTCTTTTTAACAAGTTCAATAGTACTCATAAGTTGACTTACACCTTCAAGTGCATAGAATTCGCATTGTATTGGTATTAATACGCTATCTACTGCTGTTAAAGAGTTTATTGTTAATAGTCCCAGTGATGGAGGACAATCGATAAAAATATAATCGTAATTAGATTTTATTTTATCAATGGCCTTTTTAAGTCTTTTTTCTCTTCCTTCAAGTTGAACTAATTCAATTTCTGCACCTGCAAGCTTTACACTGGCTGGAATAATATCCATATTTTCAACGCCAGTGTGCATAATAGCTTCCTCTGGAGTCAATGTGTCATCTACCAGTATTTCATATGTTGTTCTATTTAATCCTTTCTTAGAAATCCCAACACCACTTGTTGTATTACCTTGTGGATCTATATCTAGAATTAAAATTTTCTTTCCTTTAAGTGCTAAACATGCGGCTAAATTAATATTTGTTGTTGTCTTACCAACACCGCCCTTTTGGTTAAATATTGCTATTGTCTTTCCCAAATCAGTTTTCTCCTTCATATTATTTCTATATACGATGCAAAATCTATCATTTAACTTACAGTTTTAAGTATTGATATATATTTACACATTAATTTCTATTGATTTCTATTAATTTTAATAATTTTTAATAATTAGCAATTAAAAATTTAATTTATTTACTTAACACTTTATAAAATATTTTTTAACTTTAATTAACATTATATTATACTAATTAAAAATTAACCACTACTTTTTATATAATATCACCTAATTTTCACAAAAGTTTTTATAAAATGTTTCACGTGAAACATTTTAACCCAAAAAAATGACTGCTTTTTGTAAGCAGTCATTATATATACCATATATAGTGTGTACTATATTTGTAATACACAATAGTATATTTATCCTACCTTATGGCAACTAGCATTTTTAGGGATAAGTATTTTAATTTCAAGCATATCCCCTAAATCTTGTTGGTAGTATTTTGCATTTTCTTCGGCATCTTTGATTTGATCAAAGGCTTTCTTAATGGAATTTATATATATTTTATAGTTTATGTACCTTAATTTATGTGCTTTCCGCATTTCTTCTTGGTGCTTTACCATTATATCTTCAATTAATTTCTCTGTTTGCTTAACATTTAAGTTGTTAGCAATTACTCTTTCTAAAACTTTCTTTCTCAAATCATCATTTTCCACTTTCAGCAATGCTCTTGCGTGCCGCTCTGTTAGCTGGTTTGATATGAGCAATTCCTGTATTTCCTTTGGCAAGGAAAGTAGCCTAATCTTATTGGACATTGTTGATTGCTGTTTTCCTAACCTCTTTGATATTTCTACCTTCGAAAGGCAAAAATCATCCAATAACTTCTTATATGATATTGCTTCTTCTAGGAAACTTAAATTTTCCCTTTGTACATTTTCAACAAGTGCAATTAGCGCTATATCTTTATTATTGGCATCTTTAACTATTGCCGGTACTTTTGTTAGCCCTGCCAATTTTGAAGCTCTCAAACGCCTTTCCCCCGCTATTAGAAAGTAGTCTCCCTCCTTTGTTTTACTGACTATTATAGGCTGAAGTACTCCATATTCTTTTATGGAGTCCGCCAGTTCCATCAATTCTTCTTGATTAAATATCTTTCTTGGCTGATCCGGATTTAAATTTACCAAATCAATAGAAACATCAATATTTTTTTTATTAAACATAAAATTATCCTCCCGGCAATCTCCATTACAAAAAAATACGTAGTAAACATAATTTAGGTATTTATGTAATTCACTTAAATCGCTTTTTCATAAATTAAGTGATATTTATTACTACCATGTTTACTACGTATTAAAACCATATAACCCTTCCATTTAATATTACCAAATGCTTGTCCAAAAGTAAGTCCCTTATGATAAACAAAATACCACTGAAATCGATATTTCAGTGGTACTTTCGAGTTATATTTATTAAATTCGTTGTTTTATTTAAGTGGCTCCTTTGCTGGAGTCCCAGCTTTTCTTGGATATTTTATTGAAGTATTTTGTACTTTATCAATAACTATTATTGTATGTTCTAAATCATACCCAGGCAGAGATACCTTTTCTTCTCTGTCTATTTTTCCTCCAAGCAGAAAAATGGCCTTATTCGCTTCTTTTATTTCTTCTTCCGCCTTTATACCCTTATAGGCTAAAAAGTTTCCGCCCCTTTTAATAAAAGGAAGACAGTACTCTGAAAGTGTAGCTAAGTTAGCTACTGCTCTAGATATACATAAGTCATATTGTTCCCTATGTTCTTTGCTCTTTCCTAAATCTTCAGCTCTTCCATGCAGTGTAGTAACGTTTGAAATGCCTAGTTTTTCAGTCAAATCGTCTATTATATTTAAACGTTTTTTAAGCGAATCCATTAAAACAAATTTCTTTTCAGGAAAAATAATAGCAAGTGGAATCCCAGGAAAGCCTCCTCCTGTACCAACATCTATAATTTTTACAGCTTTATTAACTTCATTGAAGTGATAACATAAAATAGAGTCAATATAATGTTTTTTTATAAACTCTTCCCTATCCGTTATTGCAGTTAGATTAACTTTTTCATTCCACTGTAAGATAAGTTCCATATATTTTTCAAACTGTTCTATCATTTTATGGTCATATGATATTTCAAGTTCTTTAAAGGCTCTAATTAATGTATCCATTCCTTATATTTCTCCTAAATTTAGTTATTACTTCTTCTTGATTTTTCAAGATATACTAAAAGTACATTTATATCTGCCGGTGATACCCCTGATATTCTCGAAGCTTGACCCACAGACACAGGTTTAAATTGGTTTAATTTTTGTATAGCTTCTATTCTCATGCCTTCAACCTTAGAATAATCAAAATCCTGAGAAAGCTTTTTATCTTCAAGCTTTTTAAATCTTTCTATTTGTTGCAATTGCTTAGCAATATAACCTGTATACTTAACTTGAACTTCCAGTTGAGTGACTGCGTGCATAGATAATTTCTTATTTCTACCCTTATCAAGCGGGCCTAAAAGCTCATAGTTTAATTGAGGTCTTTTTAACAGCTCACATAGAGAAACTCCACTCTTTAAAGGTGCAGTATCCAGACTTGATAAATAATCATTTACTTCCTGTGATGGCGAAACCACAATTGACTCAATTCTGGCTCTTTCTTCTTCCGCTTCATTCCTAGTCATTATATATCTATCATATCTATCCTGCTTTACAAGCCCTATTTCATATCCCTTTTCAGTCAAACGTAAATCTGCATTATCCTGCCTTAATACAAGCCTATATTCGGACCTTGACGTCATAATACGGTATGGTTCATTTGTGCCCTTTGTAACAAGGTCATCAATTAGCACACCTATATAAGCTTCGGATCTATCTAGAATAAAAGGCTCTTTGCCATCAACCTTAAGTGCGGCATTTATTCCAGCTATAAGCCCTTGAGCTGCCGCTTCTTCATATCCTGAGCTGCCATTAAATTGACCGGCACAAAATAGACTATCAATTTGCCTATTTTCCAGACTTGATTTTAAATTCAATGGATCAATACAGTCATATTCTATTGCATATGCCGGTCTGACAATTTCTAAATTTTCCAGTCCCGGTATAGTCTTATAGAATGCCTCTTGAACATCTTCTGGTAAACTGGATGACATACCCTGTATATACATTTCTTGTGTATTTAAGCCTTCCGGTTCAATAAACAGTTGATGTCTTTCTTTATCACTGAATCTATTAACTTTATCTTCAATCGAAGGACAATATCTTGGGCCGACCCCTTCAATTTGTCCTCCAAAAAGTGCGGATCTAGAAAAATTACTTCTAATAACATTATGTGTATTTTCGTTGGTATAAGTTAGCCAACAAGATATTTGTTCTTTTTCTAGTTCATCATTCATAAAAGAAAACGGTACTATTTTTTCATCTCCAAATTGTTCTTGCATTTTGGAGTAATCCAGACTGCTAGCAAGTGCTCTTGCGGGCGTACCTGTCTTAAATCTTCTCAATTCCATCCCATGTTTTCTAAGGTTATCCGCAAGTTCCATTGAAGGAGCAAGACCATTTGGTCCACTGCTATATGCCCATTCTCCAATAAATATTTTACCCCTTAAAAATGTTCCGGTAGCAAGAACAACTGCTTTCGATTTATATGCAGCACCTGTTTTTAAAATAACACCACAGGCTCTGCCATTCTCCACAAATAAATCTACAACTTCACTCTGCTTTAGGTCTAGATTTTCTTGTTTCTCCATAGTTTTTTTCATTTCCTCGTGGTATCTATGTTTGTCTGCTTGTGCTCTTAATGAATGAACTGCTGGGCCTTTTGCAGTATTTAACATTTTACTTTGGATAAATGTTTTATCTATATTTAGACCCATTTCACCGCCCAGTGCATCTATTTCTCTAACAAGGTGACCTTTTCCGGTTCCCCCTATTGAAGGATTGCAGGCCATCATTGCTACAGCTTCAAGATTTATTGAAAGGGCAAGTGTCTTTTTTCCCATTCTGGCTGAGGCTAATGCAGCTTCACACCCTGCATGTCCTGCACCTATAACTACTACATCGTATTCTCCCATCATATAATAATTCATACTATTGTTTCTGCCTCCATTTCGCCATTGCAAACTTATTTACCTAAACAGAATCTTGAAAATACTTCATCAATGATACTTTCGCTAACTGTTTCACCAATTACCTCACCTAAAAATTCAAAGGCCCTCTTTACATCTATTTCAATAAATTCAAGAGCTTCATTCATTTGGGCCATAGTTATAGCATCACTTACAGCCCCTTTAGCCGATTCT
Source organism: Aminipila sp. (assembly GCA_047974845.1). Classification (GTDB taxonomy): domain Bacteria; phylum Bacillota; class Clostridia; order Peptostreptococcales; family Anaerovoracaceae; genus Aminipila. The sequence goes on from JBKECQ010000080.1 coordinate 6,450, forward strand.
AATAAATTTGAATGCCTAACATTAGTAATAAAGGTATTGCCGCTCTGTTTTATTTTACCACTATACACAAGGTTCTCTATTTCATCTTCTAAATCTTTTATCCCCTGACCATTTTTTATCACAGTTTCGATAAAAATAGCATTTGGCATTTTTTCTTGCAATTTAATCTTATCTATTTTTAAACCTAAATCAATTTTATTTAAAAGAACCAGTGCTTTTCTCTCTCCAATTATGTCAATTATTAGTTGGTCTTCTTCTGTAATTTCTCCACTGGCATCCAATATTAATATAGCCAGGTCAGCTTCATTAAATGATTCTTTGCTCTTTTCAATACCTATTTTTTCTACAGTATCATCAGTATCTCTTATGCCTGCTGTATCTATTAATTTCACCGGAATGCCCTTGATTGAAATATCCTCAACGATTGTATCCCTGGTTGTTCCCGGTATATCTGTTACAATTGCTCTGGTTTCCTTAAGAAGAGAATTCATAAGTGATGATTTTCCCACATTTGGTTTGCCAATTATGGCAACTTTAAATCCTTCTTTAATAATTCTGCCTGTATCAGCTGAATCAACTAAGTTTCCAATCATATCGTCTATTGACGATAAATTGTTTATTAACTTTTCATATGTTATTTCTTCTATATCTTCATCTGGATAATCAATATTAACAGTTAAATTAACAAGTTCATCCATTAATAAATGTCGAATTTCTTTAATTTTATTTGACAATAATCCGTCAAGTTGGCTCAATGCCACATCAAAACTTTTATCACTCTTTGCCTTTATTAAATCTATAACTGCTTCCGCTTGAGTGAGGTCCAACCTACCATTTAAAAAAGCTCTTTTTGTAAATTCTCCGGCTTCTGCTAATCTAGCCCCATTCTTTAAAACAAGCTCTAAAACTTTTCTTAAAGATACTATACTTCCATGACAGTTTATTTCAACTACATCTTCAGTGGTATAAGTATATGGAGCCTTCATATACACTGCTAAAACTTCATCTATAACCTGATTTGTATCATTATCAATAATATGACCATATGTTAATCGCCTATTTACAATTGGCTCTCCAATTGTAATATCAACGCTTTCTGGCATAATTATATTATTATCTATATTCTTATTTACTTTTTTTCTCATTGGCTGAAAAACTTTATTTAATATTGATAAAGCTTCAGTACCACTTATTCTAATAATGCCTATACCGCCTTCTCCGTACGCGGTCGCAACTGCTGCTATTGTATCTTCCATGTTTTTTCTCCACCTAAATGAGTAAAATAAAATATCAATAATTTAAAGAAAAAGTAGCCCTATGGGCTACTTTATTATTTCATTTCTATTATAACCCTTCTATAAGGTTCTTCACCTTCACTTCTTGTAGTGATTTTAGGGTTGCCTTGAAGAGTTGCATGAATAATTTTTCTTTCATATGGATTCATTGGCTCAAGCCTTACACTCTTCTTTGTTCTAACAACCTTGTCTGCCAGCCTACTTGCTAGCTGTTCCAAAGTCTTTTCTCTTTTTGATCTGTAATTCTCAGCATCAACAACAACTCTCTTATATTTTTCATCATCTTTGTTTACAACAAGACGTGTTAAATATTGAATAGCATCAAGAGTTTGTCCTCTTTTGCCTATTACAGTTCCAGAGTCTTTTCCACTTATATCTAAATAGATACTATTTTCGTTTTCACAAGCTGTAACAGTTACTTCTATTCCCATTTTCTCTGTTACATCTCTAAGAAAATCAAGTGCAGGAGATTTATCAATAGATACTAAATCTTCAGGTCTTTCTGACTTAGCACATTCAACAGTCTCATGTTTCTTTACTTGAGGTTTTGGTTCTCTATGCTCTTTCTTTTCTTTTTTTGCAAATTCCTTTTTTGTATGCTCTTTACTAGAGCTATTTTGTATATTTGCTATTGGAGCTTCTTTTTTATCTTCTATTTTAGGCTTTTCTTCAGCCTTTTTAGCTTCCTTCTTTTGCACTCTTACTTTGGCAAGTTTTGAACCTATACCGAAAAAGCCTTTTGAAGATTCTTCCAATACAATTACATCAACTTCATCTCTCGTAAGTTTTAAATCAATGAGGGCCAGTCTTATTGCTTCTTCTTCGTCCTTCCCCCACTTTTCTGCGTAATCCATATTTTAATTTCCCTTCAAAATATATGCTTCTATTTCTTACGTCTCTTTTCTGATTCTTCTTTCATCTTTTTTCTTAATCTATTAAGCCTAAAGTTGAAACCAATCTGAACTAAAGTACCAATAAACCAGTAAATTGTAAGACCTGCTGGAAATGATCTTCCCATTAAAACAATTGTTACAGGGAAAATGTACTTCATTATGTTCATCATTGGAGCCATTTGATTATTAGCGCCACCTTGTTGACTCTGTGTTTGGCTGAAAGAAATAAAAGTAGTTGCACCGGCCAATATTGGAAGTATCCATAAGTCCGGCTGACTTAAATCCATTATCCATAAAAAGGATTCATGGATTGCTAAAATCATAGAATCACTTGAAATATAAGCCATAGGATTTCTAAGTAAAGCAAAAAGTCCAAAAATTATAGGCATCTGAATAAGCATAGGTAAGCATCCACCCATAGGATTAAACTTTTCTTCTTTATAAAGCTCCATCATCTTTATATTAAGCGTTTCTTTATCGTTTGCGTACTTTTTTTGCAAAGCCTGCATTTTAGGTTGTATATCCGCCATTACAGCAGTAGATTTTATCTGAGTCGCATAAAGTGGATAAAGACAACCTTTTACAAATACGGTGAAAATTATTAGAGTTATACCATAATTATCTACTAGATTATAAATAAAACTCAATAACCAACCTAGAGGCACTGCAATAAAACCAATAATTGTTTGCATTAATTTCCTCCGCTACTTTAAAGGATCATATCCACCCGGATTAAACGGGTGACATTTTAATATCCTTTTAATTCCAAGAAAACTGCCCTTTACTGCGCCATATTTTTCCACTGCTTGTATAAAATATGCCGAACAAGTTGGGTAAAACCGACATGTAGGCGGAAATAATGGAGAAATAAATTTTTGATATAATCTCACAATTCCAATAACTATTTTCTTCAAATAGTTCACCTTCTATCATTTTTAATCAATCCAGCTTTTTTAATAAGAAAATTCATACATTTGAAAACTTCATCACATTTTACGTCTTTTATAGTATTTCTAGCTATAAGAATAATATCATAACTGTCTTGTGAATTAATTTCAATTTTTCTGAAGCTTTCTTTCATCAGTCTTCTTGCTCTGTTTCTTACTACGCTATTTCCTACTTTTTTACTCGCTAAAAATCCTAATCTGTTATAGCCGAGATTATTTTTCTTAAAAAATAACACTACATACTTTCCACCTAAGGACCTACCTCTGTTATAAATAGCAGAAAAATCTTTTTGCTTGCGTAATACATTTTTTTTAAGCATTACATCACCATACAAGAGTTATTATGGTCAATCTTTAAAACAAAAAGACCACTGGTGCGGTCTCTATGCTGATAACTTCTTTCTTCCTCTTGCTCTTCTTCTCTTCAATACATTTCTACCGTTTTTAGTACTCATTCTCTTTCTAAAGCCATGTTCTTTAGATCTCTGTCTTTTCTTAGGCTGATAAGTCATTTTCATTATTAAACACCTCCTTGCTTAATTCAATAATTCGGTTTCTTGCATATCTAAATTTCAACATGCAATTATATCGACGCACTATGCGCGTGCCATATAATTATACAGTTGGTTTGTTGTACTGTCAATAATTTTAACAAGTTTACCAATAATATTACAATTATTAAAAAATATTTTTTATAATTTTTGCAATAAAAAAACTAGATATAGTTGTTAACATTAAACTTATACACAAAGTTGTCCACTATATGTGGATAATTTTTAAATTATTGAAATATCAATATATTAAATTTAACTATTGCCTGTGGATAACTTAATTGTTATTATATATAAATAGTATTTATTTTAATCTTTTAGACCTTTATTTTTATTATAATGGTCGTTTTAATATTAAAATTTTTAAGCGTAAGATAATTATAAGGATGTAGATAAATGAATAATTTAAACGAAAAATGGAAAAAAACCTTGGAATTACTTGCTCCTGAACTGACAGAGGTAAGTTATAATACTTGGTTTTTACCAATTGTACCTTTAAAAATAGATGAAGTAAATAACAAGCTTTACCTTAAACTATTAAATGATATGAATCTAAACATCATGAAAAGTAGGTATATGTCCATTTTAGAAAATGCTGTAGCTATAGCTTTTTCTAATAAATATGACATTGAATTGACTTTAGATGATATGGAAGAAGAAATCATAAAATCTCCAACAAGTGAATACGATGATTCATTTGTTAAAAGATTTCCTGATGAGTATTATTTTAATCCACGTTACAACTTCAATGCTTTCGTTGTAGGTAGTAACAATAGATATGCTCATGCTGCATCTTTAGCCGTAGCAGAATCACCATCTTGTGTTTCAGCTAATCCATCTGATTCATATAATCCTCTTTTCTTATATGGTGGATCAGGTCTTGGAAAAACACATTTAATGCACGCTATAGGACAGTACATACTTATTAATTATCCTAAACTAAAAGTTCTTTATGTATCTTCTGAAATGTTTACCAATGAACTTATTAAAGCCATTGGGGACAGAAAAACTTTAGAGTTTAGAAGAAAATATAGAAATATAGATGTATTATTAATTGACGATATACAATTTATTGAAGGTAAAGACAGTACTCAAGAAGAATTTTTCCACACCTTTAACACTTTATATGAAGCCAATAAACAGATTATTATTTCAAGTGATAGACCGCCTGCAAAACTTTTAAACATTGAGGAACGATTAAGATCAAGATTCCAATGGAACATGATAGCAGATATACAACCGGCTGATTATGAAAATAGAGTTGCCATCCTAATGAAAAAGGCAGAGCTTGAAAACATTGATATTGACGATAACTTAATGGATGTTATTGCATTAATTGCCGGTAAAATAAAATCTAACATTAGAGAGCTTGAAGGTGCTTTTTCAAGGGTTATTACTTTTTCAAACTTGATGAATAAAGAAATAAACTTATCCTTAGCTAGAGAAGTTCTTAAAGATATTATTTCAAATACAGATGTAATAATTAACCCTGAAGTTATAAAAAAATACGTTTGCACACACTTTGATATAAAAATTGCAGACATTGAATCTTCAAAACGAACAAGGGCATTGGCATTTCCAAGGCAAATTGCAATGTATTTATGCAGAGAGATGACTGACCTTTCTCTTCCAAAAATAGGAGAAGCCTTCGGAAATAGGGATCATACAACAGTAATGCACGGTTGTGAAAAAATAACTTCTGAAATAAAAATGAATGAATCCGTAAGAGACGCTGTAGATACAATAAAGAGAAAGATAAATGGAAACAAGTTCTAAAGTAAAATACAGTGTACTAATATAATAATGAATAAAAAATTATTAACAGGTATTGTCAGTTATTAGACTGATTTTATACAAGTTATCAACAAAATTCAAACAACAAAAAAACTAGGTATTTTAAGGGGTTGGACCACTTATCAACAAATCCACAGCCCCTACTACTAATACTACTAAAAATATATTAAAAAGAATAAAGGAGCCGCACATGAAATTTACTTGCAATCAGCAAATTTTATCAAAAGCTATAAATACCGTTTCCAAGGCTGTAACAAACAGAACAACAATTCCTATTTTAAAAGGTATTTTATTAAAAGCTAAAGATAATAAATTGATATTAACAGCATCTGATTTAGATTTAAGTATAGAAAAGATAATAGACACCCATGTATCTGAAGAAGGTGAGGTAGTTGTTTTATCAAAACTTTTTGGTGAGATTATAAGAAAGTTACCAAATGATGAAATTACCATAGAGGTAAAGGAAGAAAACAATGTTACTATAGAATGTGGATCTTCACAGTTTAATATAGTATGTTTCCCTGCGGATGAATTTCCTAACATAGGAGAAATACAAGAACAAAGTAAACTTGTTTTAAACAGAGAATTGTTTAAAGAGATGATTAGAAAAACATCCTTTGCTGCAAGTATAGATGAGTCAAAGGGAGTTATAGTAGGTGTACTGATTGAATTAGAAGAAAATTCTTTAAACATGGTAGCTCTTGATGGTTTCAGAATGGCAACATTAAGAGAAGAAATGAGAAACTTTGAAGAAAAAAGAATTATTATTACTTCTAAGATATTGAATGAAATAAGTAAAATTATTTCTGAAGTAGAAGATGATGATATAGGTATTATTTTAGATAATAAAAAAGCTGTAGTAGTTTTAGAGGGTACAAGAATAGTATTGAGACTACTGGAAGGCGAATTTATAAAATATAAGGATATAATTCCTAAAGAATGTAAAACAACTGTGGTAATTAATAAGGCAGATTTTCTTGAAAGTATAGAAAGAGCATCTTTATTTGCTAAAGAAGGTAAAAATAATTTAGTTAAACTTTCTATAGCTGAAAATGATATGACTATTACTTCGAGGTCCGAAGAAGGTAATGTAAAAGAAAATGTAATAGTATCCACATATGGGGAAGGTTTAGATATAGGATTTAATTCAAAGTATCTAATAGATGTTTTGAAAGTAATTGATGATGAAAGCATAAAGCTTGAATTAAATACAAGCGTTAGTCCTTGCTTGGTTAAACCTATAGAGGGAGATAAATATATTTATCTAATATTACCTGTAAGGTTATCGGGAAATTAATAATAAGAGAGGCTGTCTTTATGGCAGCCTTTATTTTAATGTTATTTTAAAGTAAAAAGCATGATATAATTATGAGATTATAAAAAAAGAAAATAAATTTTCTAAAAATGGAGTAAAAGATGCACATAACTAATGTTGAACTGCAAGATTTCAGAAACTATGAGAAAATTCAAATTGAATTTCATCCAAAAGTAAATATTATACTAGGAAACAATGCGCAAGGAAAAACAAATCTTATAGAGGCTATTTATTTATCTTCTCTTGGCAAATCTTTTCGTACATCAAATGATTATGAAATGATTAGGTTTGGAAGTAAGTTTTTTAGAATAAAAATTGAAGCAGAAAAAAAGACAGAAGATATTTGTGTTGAAATGGCTGTCAGTAAAGAAAGTAAAGCAGTTAAACTCAATGGGAGAAAGATAAAGAAAATATCAGAATTACTTGAGAATGTTTACATAGTAGTATTTTCTCCGGAAGACTTAAAGATAGTAAAAGAAGAACCTGAAAAGAGAAGAAAGTTTATAGATAGAGAGCTTTGTCAAATTAGACCCATGTATTTCAATAATATTTCTAAATATAAAAAGGTATTACTTCAAAGAAATACAATGTTAAAGGAAAATAATCCTAAAAAATCATTACTTGAGGTATGGAACTATGAATTGGCAGAGTATGGCTCTAAAATTATTATTCAAAGAGCAGAATTTGTAAAGAAACTTGATAAAATAAGCAGTGAAATTCATAAAAATATTACTAACGGTAAAGAAAAATTGCACATTCAATATGAGGCAAATGTTCCATCTATGAAAACGATTGAAGAACAAAAAATTTTATTTTTAGAAAAACTCAATGAAAATATAGAAAAAGATTTATATAGAAGATCAACAAATATAGGTCCTCATAGAGATGATTTAAAAATTTCTGTAAATGGAATAGACATAAGAAAATATGGATCCCAAGGACAACAAAGGACCGCTGCGCTGTCATTAAAACTGGCAGAGATAATGCTTATCAAAGAAGAAACAGGGGAAGATTGTATATTGTTGTTAGACGATGTATTGTCGGAACTTGATGAGGAGAGACAAAATTATTTAATAAACTCATTGTCAGATATTCAGCTATTTATAACTTCAGCAGAGTTATCTGAAAAGGTTAAAAGCACATTGCCGGATGGTAAAACATTTTACGTTAAACAGGGATTTATTGAATAGTCTTTTTATACAAAATTTGACTTATAATTTATATAATGATAAAATAATTAAAAAATAAAAAAAATATGTGTTGCTGAGTCAAGAAATTGAACGGGAGAACCAAATTTATGGGGTGAATCACATTTTTGTGTAGGGTACTTTTCTGCCCGAATCCGTCAGCTAATCTCGTAAGCATGAGAAAAGAAGTATAATATTTATATACGTGTTTTTTGTGTGCAAGAAATATAATAGCTACGGTAAATCCGTAGCTTTTTGTGTTATTTAAACCTTTGGCAGCCATAAGGAGGGAGGAAATTAACAGTTGTTTGTTTATAAGTGAGAGGGGTTTTTATATGAATCAAAATATGTTAGAAGAAATAAATCGTTTGCCGCATAAATTTATAAGAAATTTGGACTTTAATTTAAGTAATTGTAAAGTGTATTTAGTTCAGGATTTTGATTTATCCTTTTTAGATAATATGGTAAACTTCGGAATTAATATTTTTGGTGAGCTTGGAATGAATGAATGGGGATTAGTACCACAAATAAGACACGGAAGCGTTTATGTTTTAAAAGAAGAGGATAAGACGGACATCATTGGTATTGCAATTTTTATGCGTGACTGGGAGAATACTGAAAAGGCTTATCTTTTTGATTTTGCAATCGACAAGGAAATACAAGGGCATGGTTTTGGCCATCAATTTTTAAAAATTATATCAGAAAATTTAAAGGAGCAGGAATTTAAAAGAATAAGTTTAACTGTGGATGTTGACAATGAACCCGCTATTAAACTGTACCGCAATATAGGATTTAAACCTGTTGAATATAGCAGAAATGAATATGGAAAAGGACATAATAGATATATTATGGAATGGGAGATATAAAAATAGAATAATAATATAAATACGCATTTTATCTTACAAGATTTAAATATATCTAGTTTTTTAGGTATAAAAAACGAAAAATTTATTTAATATAAATTAAGTTAGCTTGATTTAATTTGGTTAAGTAAAAATAACATATAATATCACTGAGCTTAAATTAAATATATAAATATTAACTGTGTATGTTTAATTTATGCTTAAAAATTTATACGTTTTATAAAAAATAGGATTAGACAGAGATATCTAGTCCTATTTTTATTTTGTTTAATTGAGATATAATGAATTAAAAAAACAAGTAATAATATGAAAAAACATAAAGATTAAAATATAGCAGAAGTAATTGGTTTTTATATAAATTAAGAATTGGTTTTTATAAAAATTTAAAATTAGTTTTTATAAAAATTTAAAAGTGTTTATATATAAAATCAAAATAGCTTGTATATATAAAATTAAAATTTGTATAAAAATTTTAAAATAAATTAAAAAAACTTAAAAAGAATTAAAAATAAATGAACCAAAAGCTTTTTGAAACGCCCTAATATATGTGTACACGGAAAGGAGATAAAAATGCATGAGAAAAACTCAGAACTTGTATTAAGATTAAAAAAAGGGGATGAAAGTGCATTTGAAGAAATTTTTGAGAAATATAAAGTTAAAGCAGTAAGAACAGCATATTTAATAACAGGAAATAGAGAGTTAGCAGAAGATATTGTTCAAGAGACTTTTATAGAATCCTTTAGGACTATACAAAATTTAAAGGAGCCTAGATACTTTGAAACATGGTTTTTTAAAATTCTTACGCATATTGCTTGGAAATACTCAAAAAAAGAGAAAAGGTTAGTCCCTGTTGAAAATATTTTTGAAAGTGAAAAAATTATGTCTCAGCAGCAAGAGGATTATAATTTTATAAATGAAGAGAAGAGTTTACAACTTTCTGAGTCCTTAGATAAGCTTGAAGTGAAACAAAAAACTGCAATATATCTTTATTATTATGGAGGTTTTTCAATTTCTGAAATAGCAAAAATAATGGGTTGTTTTGAGGGAACTGTAAAATCAAGGCTTTATACTGCAAGAAAAAATCTAAAAAAAAGTTTACAAAGGGGTAGTAATTATAAAAAGGAGGATATGAAAGATGCAATCGCCTACAAATTTTGAAAAAGAGATAAAAGTAGTGATTTCAGAGAAGGTAAATAATATATATCCTTCTGAAAATATGCTTTATGAGATAAAAAGCAATTTAAACAAAGAAAGGAAGTTTATCATGAATACAAATAAAGCAAAAAAAACTAGAGGTACATTGGTTGCTTGTATAATTTTAATTTTAACAACTGTTACATGCTTTGCAGCAGTAAAAATAGCTTCATATGAAGGGTATAGTCGTAATATTTTTTCTGAATTTCCATCTGAAAAAGAATTAGTAAAAGAAGCTGGCTTTTTACCTAACTATTGTGAAGAATTTTCAAATGGGTATATTTTTAAATCAGGTAGCGTAGGGGAGATGTCAGCAAAAGATGAAAACGGAAATTCCATTAAAACAACTGATACCGCATCTTTTGAATATGAAAATAAAGATTTATCTATATGTTTAACCATAGAAAATGCCACAGGACTTATGTCAGATGAGGAAAGTGGAGAAAAATTAGAAATTAAAGACGGGATACAAGGTGTATATTCAGAATATATGAATAAGTCTGTTCCCGGTGATTATGAACTGACTGAGCAGGATAAAAAAGATCAAGCTGATGGAAAGTATATATTTTCTTTCGGAAGTGATGAAATAAAAGTAGAGCATATTCAAAGTATAACTTGGGAATATAATGGGATGACATATAATTTAGGTTGTTATGATGACGGGCTTAATAAAGAAGAAATGCTAGAAATGGTTAAGGAAGTAGTTAATTTAAAATAATATAATATAATAAATAAACAAAAACAAATGATAAAAATAAATAATAAAAACTCCACTATATTTTGTAAGTGGAGTTTTTATATGTTACAATAAAGTCAAATTTTCACAGGAATAGTTTATTAGTTTATAAAAAAATGGAGGTATTTGTTTATGAAATTTAGTTTAACTGGTTCTTTGTTTTGTATTTTAAATACAGCTCTTTTTATTACAATTATATCAATTGTTTTTTTATTAATTAAAAAGGGAGTAAGAAAAAATAAAGTTAAATAAAATACTTTTAAGGAGTTGCTATGAAAAAGTTATTAGTACTTCTAGCCTCAATATTATTTTTTGTTGGATGCACCAATGAACTTCCTAATAAAACTAACATTGATGAAACAGAAAAAATTCCATATGAGAAATTTACACTAAATGATAAGGGTGAAGAAATTAAGAATGTCGGATGGGAAGAAGTAATTAAAAATAGTTTAATTACTGATAAAAAAATAAACTCAATTACAACAGATAGACTGATAAAAGAAGGTCAATTTAAAGAATATAATATAGAGTTGGCAGGGCAGAAAAAATATGATGACAAAGAGTATAATTATAAAATGTCTGCTGATATTGTAATGTGGCAAAGCAATGAATATTTTACAATCTGTGAGATAAAAAATAAAAAAATAGAAAGTATGGATGAAAATATTGATTGTATAATGGAGAGCTATCAAGAGGTATGGGTATCAGGAATTGAAGAACTTAAAGTATTCCCTATTAACGAAATAATAGAATTTGAAATGGGAACCAGTGTATCTTTTTTACCCAAGAATATAAAGGATGAAAATAAAAAAATTGGGCCATTCACTATTATATATAAAGTTAATATCTCATCACCTAGTTCACAAGTGCTTGTGTAAGTATAAGATGACTTATTTTGTAGAAAAATATGTAAAAAAATCGAAATGTAAAATTAATGAAAAAAATAAATCTCTAACCTTAAATAAAAGCTACCCACAAAGCCTTAAATTTTCGTTTTAAGGCTTTT
>JBKECQ010000087.1:0-20654 GCA_047974845.1 Aminipila sp.
CGTTCATTTAAAACTGTCATCATTTTAAGCTCATTATCTAAAAATTCTTTCATTAAATCACCGGATTTACAAGCCCAAGAGCCATTCTCTATAAGAGCAAATGTACGGTTTTGTAAATTCAATGCCTTCATATCCATTAAATAATTATGCATTACCGGATAGATGCCAAGATTGTATGTAACTGACGCTAATACCACATGACTTACTCTAAAGGTCTCTGCAATCAAGGTGGACACATGGGTGTTTGATACATCATAAATGACGGTTTTAGTTATACCCCTCTCAGCCAATTTTGTTGCCAGTGCCTGAGCCGCAGCTTCTGTATTTCCATACATAGATGCATAACAAATCATTACAGCTTTTTCTTCCGGCTCATATGTAGCCCAATGAATATATTTATCCAATATATATCCAAGGTCACTTCTCCAAACAGGACCGTGTAATGGGCATATAAATTTAATCTGATCTAGTAGTGGCGTTGCCTTTTCCAATAACAGCTGAACATGAGGGCCATATTTTCCAACAATGTTTGTATAATATCTACGAGCTTCATCTATCCAATCTCTGTCAAAATCTACTTCATCATTAAATAACTTACCATCAAGTGCTATAAAAGATCCAAAAGCATCTGCCGCAAATAATACACCGTTTGTTTTATCAAATGTAATCATTGCCTCAGGCCAATGTACCATAGGTGCTGAAACAAATGTCACTTCATGAGTACCAAAACTATATGAATCACCTTCTGCAACCTCTATCAGTTCATGTCCGTCTATGTCAAAGCCAAATTGTCTCATTAGCATAAATGACTTTTCTGTGCTAATTACTTTTACATTAGGATATCTAATTAAAATCTCCTCAACACACGCCCCATGGTCTGGTTCCATATGATTTATTACTAATACATCTAGCTTTTTATCCCCTAACAGATACTCTATATTTTCCAGTAATTGTCTACAGGCTGACCAATCAACAGTATCAAACAAAACACTTTGCTTATCCATTAGAAGATAAGAATTATATGAAACCCCTTTTGGGATAGGATGAATATTTTCAAATAAGGTTAGTCGGTGATCATTTGCACCAACCCAAAATAAGTCATCAGTTACTTTTCTAACATTATGCATAACAAAATCCTCCTATTAGAATTTATTTATCAAACTAAACCTAAACTATTTTACTTCTATAAAATTTGATTTTTCCTCTGAACATTCCGGACAAATCCACTCTTCCGGAAGTTTTTCAAATAGAGTTCCCGGTAATACATCTGCGTCCGGATCTCCCAGTTCCGGATTATACTCATATCCACAACCATTGCAGACATAAGTGCTGTAAGCAGGACGCTCTTTCTTAGGCGTTGGTCTCTTCATTTTCTTCATTGGTGGAGCATCCTTTTTAGCCTCACCGTTGTCAAGAGCTTTTGATAAAAGCGGAAGAATCTCATTTAAATCCCCAACAATACCATAGTCACAGTTTTTAAAGATTGGTGCATTTGCATTCTTGTTTATAGCAACAATAGTTGCCGCATCTTTTATCCCCTTTAAATGCTGAATAGCTCCGGAGATACCACAGGCAATATACAGATTTCCCATGAACTTCTGTCCTGACATACCTACATAACGATTAATAGGTAGGTATCTTAGAGTTTCCGCTACCGGTCTTGATGATCCAAGTGCCGCACCTGCCTGTTTTGCCAATTCCTCAACAAGTTTCATATTCTTCTTTTCGCCAATTCCCTTACCTGCACTTACTACTCTTTCAGCCTTTGTTATTGGTGTATCAATAGGAATACCAACTGTAAAATCATAGCCATCTTTCTTTAGAGCGCTCACTAAAGACTGAACCTTCTCTTCAGCTGAACCTTCTTTTATAACCATTTTCTTTCTAGCTCCAACTATAGGTTCACTCTTCCTTATGGCTGTTACGGCATTATTCTTAGGTGCCTTGCCAAGGATATGTGAAGCTATAACTACACGTTGTATTTCATTGGTTCCCTCATATATAGTGGTAATTTTAGCATCCCTATACATTCTTTCAATGTCCATTCCCTTTAGGTATCCTGTTCCACCAAAAATCTGTAGAGCATCATTAGTAATCTCTAGAGCCACATCAGAAGCATACTGTTTTGCCATTGCAGACTCCAACCCGTAAGGCTCATGATTTTCTTTTAAATCAGCCGCTGAATATATCAACAATCTAGCTGTTCTTAATTTTGTAGCCATGTCCGCAATCTTAAAGGATATAGCTTGCTGAAATGCGATAGGATTGTCAAACTGAACACGTTCTTTTGCATATTCTACAGAACTTTCAAAAGCACCCTGCGCTATTCCTAATGCCTGTGACGCAATTCCTATACGTCCTCCGTCCAGAGTTGCCATAGCAATTTTAAAGCCTTGGCCCTCTTTTCCTAAAAGGTTTTCTTTTGGTACTTTGACGTCATTGAATAATAGCTGTGCTGTTGCAGAAGACCTTATGCCCATCTTGTCATAGTGATCTCCGAATTCAAAACCAGCCATACCCTTTTCAATAATGAATGCACTAATGCCCTTTACGCCTATTCCCGGAGTTGTAACCGCAAAGACTATGTATGTATCAGCCTCTTCACCATTAGTAATAAATATTTTTTCACCGTTTAAAATATAGTAATCACCATTAAGAACTGCTGTAGTCTCTGTTCTCCCCGCATCTGAACCTGCATTTGGTTCTGTTAATCCAAAAGCTGCCAGCTTTTCACCTTTTGCACATGGAATTAAGTATTTTTTCTTTTGTTCTTCAGTTCCAAACGCAAAAATAGGCCATGAACCTAAAGATACATGAGCAGATAATATTACCCCTGTTCCCCCATCTATTCTGGACAGCTCTTCAACTGCAATAGCATAACTTATTGTGTCAAGCCCTGCACCTCCATACTCTTTAGGAAAAGGTATTCCCATTAGTCCAAGCTCAGCCATTTTTTTAACTGCATCTGTTGGAAATTGATTCTGTTGATCCCATAAAAAAGTATAGGGTTTCACCTCTGTTTCAGCAAATTCGCGCACTTTCATACGGAAGGCTTCATGAGTTTCAGTGGTCTTAAATAGCATATAAATTCCTCCTATCACACTTAAAATTAATTAATATATAAATTTTATTAGTTACATTTACATCTTTAATAAACTAATACCCACCATATATTGGCTTAAACACATTGCTATATTTAATTATTATAAAATACTTTCTTGCTATTCATGTGTAAGCTTCATGCAAATTCTATGGATTAAATAATTTAAGCCCTGTTCAATACAAAACTGAACAAGGCTTTACATAAGTTTTTTTTAATTCTGTTTACATTTTAATTTTTCTATTGGATTTATTTATTTTTCTTATTATTGTTGATTGATTTACCCCCAATTCCTCAGCAGTTTTTCGGTTTGATTTTTCTTTTTCATAAACTCTATTAATAATAAATCTTTCAAAGAGTTCAACTGCATCTTTCAATTTCTTACCTTGTATTTCATTAAGATTAAAATATTCATACGGTTCAGTATTTTGTACAGATGAGTTTATAAATTCATCAAAAGCAACGGATGGAGTTATTAGTTCGTCAAAAGAAACCGGCGAGGTGATTAGTTCATCTAAAGCAACAGGTGTATCCTCTATTTCTAAAACCGAGCTTGAACTCATCAGTATTATTCTTTCAACGAAGTTTTTCAATTCTCTAATGTTCCCCGGCCAATCATATTCCATTAATTTGCCATATACCTTTTTAGAAAATTTCTTTTCCCGCCCATATTTATTGCAATAATGTTCAATAAAACAATCTGTTAATGGGATAATATCCTCCTTTCTTTCTCTTAGGGGAGGAAGGGTAATAGGAACTACATTCAACCTATAATAAAGGTCCTTTCTGAATTTCTTTTCATCTACAAGCTTCTTTAAATTGGAATTGGTTGCCGCTATCAGCTTAAAATCTATATACTTTGGTTTAACAGAACCTACTCTCTTGACCATTTTAGTTTCTAAAATTCTAAGGAATTTGCCTTGTGTAGCTAAAGGCAGTGAATTTATCTCATCTAAAAAAAGTGTTCCTCCTTCTGCTATTTCTATAAGCCCTTCCTTTCCTGTATCCAATGCTCCCGTAAACGCTCCTTTTACATAACCAAATAATTCTGCTTCTAAAAGTGCTTCAGGCAAGGATGCACAATTAATACTAACCATTTCCTTTTCTTTTCTTGGACCCATCTCGTGAATATAATTTGCTATAACCTCTTTACCTGTTCCGGATTCCCCCTGTAAAAGGACAGAAGTATCATATGCCGCAATTTTTTCAGCTTCTATCAATAATTTTTTCATTTGGTTACTTTTAGATACAATATTTCCGGAAGCTTTTTTTACAGTATCTACATTACTATGCTTCATAACATATACTTCATTATCAGTAATTGCACACTGATATAACCTATTTATCTTATCTATGTCCCTTAAATGCCCCACAATATATTTCACATTGCCCTTAGCATCAAAAATGGGTAGTTGGGTAACAAGCAATTTTTTTATTAAATTATCTTTTTTTATAATATATTGAATTGTAGTCTTGCTTTTCTTTTCTTCAAAAACCTCTAGATATAAGCATTTATCGATAATACCATCATTGTATAATTGCTTAGAATTAAAATGCATAAAATCGTTTTTTGTATACCCTGTAATATCTATAATTGTTTGGTTTGCAAACAGGAAATTCCCTTCATTATCTAAGATATAGATTGGATCTAATAATGAATCTATAACATCCTCATAAATCTTTAGTTCCATATTGTATCCCTTCATATGTTTTTTCTATAACAATATATTAATAATACTACTTTTGAAACAAAAGATATAGCTACAATACAATCGCAATAATTAAGGCCACAAGTAATGCTATGGCTCCTCCAAGCAATACAGTTACAAAGATATGGCGATACGCCTGTTTGTGATTCAAACCGGTAAGTGCTAACAACGCCAGTACCGCACCGCTATGTGGCATAGCACTGAAAGGGCCGGATGCCATTGAGGCTATACGGTGTATTAGTTCAGGATTAACACCTTGGGCTAAGTATGTTTGTGAAAAGGCCTCCATCACAATACCCAGACTTCCCGATGACGAACCTGTAACAACTGACATAAGACCTGAACTTACCGATAAGCTAATTAATGGGCTTCCCGGAATACCTAAAATCATTTTAGATATTACCTCAAATCCCGGTGCTGCTGCTATAACAATCCCAAACCCAACTGCCGCGGCTGTTAAAAATGCCGGTGATACAGCACCTGCGGCTCCGGCATTGAGGGTGGCCGTTTGTTTTGAAATATATTTATGAAAAACTACAGCCGCAATTATAATAGAAATTAGCAATGCTATTAGTATAATATTTGGTATCTTCATGAAACTACCAATTATAATGATAGCAATTAAAGCAATTAGAGGCAGTAAGCTTATTCCCACTGAAGGTAGGTTATCAATTTTGATACTTTGAGCATCTGCCTCAGAAACTATGTAATGTTCATCAGCTTTCTTAGCTTTTTTTAATTCTATTTTCATATACCATAAAGAAAATACAACCACAACCGCTGTTCCAATAATTCCCACTAATGGTGCCGCCATCAAAGTAGTTCCCAAATATGTGATTGGAATAGCATTTTGAATTGAAGGTGTTCCCGGGGTCATGGTCATTGTGAACGTAGCCATACCGGCAGTAAGTGGAATCATAATTAAGTGCCAAGGAATATCAAGCTCACGAAAAAGCGGTCTGGATAATGGGATAATAGTAAACATTGCTACATATAGGCTAACACCACCATAGGTTAATAGACTTGATATAACGAGAATTGCAACCAATACTTTATAGGGCTTGTCTGTGCCTGTTAGCTTCAGCATTTTATTTGCAATGGAACGCGCGGCACCGCTCTCTTCCATATATTTGGCTAGGATAGAGCCCAACAAAAATATCAGAAAATAATTTTTAATGAACAATCCTACACCTGCCATGTAGGAATTCTGCCCTGTAATTAATGCTGAAAATACATCCATTTGATTCGTAAAAATAACCACTAATGCACATATTGGGCCTATAATCAAGATGCTATACCCCCTAAGAGCTAGGAAAATTATTAATACCAACGCACCTAGAATGCCTGCAAGAAACATTAAATCCATTGAAAAACCTCCAATTTTATTTTCAAATAAATAACATCTTTTTTACTTTTTAAACTATTTTATTAGATCTAACCCAAATTTTCATTTTCTCAGCCTCTTTAATTAAATCTTCTCTAACAATGGGATCTGCCAAACTGATTAACAGCTCCGCCCTTTGCCAAGTTGATTTTGCTTTAAGATCTACAACACCATGCTCCGTTACAACATAATTACAAATGGAACGAGGCACCGTTACAATACTGCCACTTTTTAAATTAGGCACAATTTTAGTTCTTAGGTTTCCATTTTTATCATCCAAATGTGACGCCATACAAATGATACCTTTTCCGCCTTTAGATCTAAATGCAGCATAGATATAATCAAGCTGCCCACCTGTGCCAGAAATTTGGCGTACTCCGGAAGATTCAGAAGAAACTTGTCCGTATAAATCAACCTCTATGGCATTATTAATGGCTATTAGCTTATCATGCTTTGATGCAATAAACGGATCATTAACATGACTTACCTGATAGCTTGCACAAGCGGGATTCATATTTACAAAATCATATAGTTTTTTTGTTCCCATTGCAAACGTATATGCAATCTTCCCCTTGTCAAATTTTTTATATTTTCCCGTCATAACACCGGATTCATACATATCCACATACGCATCTACAAGCATTTCCGTATGACCTCCAAGATCCTTCAGTCCGGACTTAGCAATTAACTTCCCAACTTCATTTGGCATAGCGCCAATACCTAATTGTATCACCGATTTATCCTCAATTAATGAGAGAACATTCTCGGCTACCTTTTTATCAATTTCGTTAGGTGTTGGGCTATTGACTTCAATCAACGGTTCATTATTTGTTTCGATTATAAAATCTATATCAGATATATGAACTGCTTCATCGTTTCCTCCAAGGCAAATCGGAGCATTATAATTAACCTCTACAACAACCTTTTTTGCTTTCTTAATAACGCTGGCGTGCACAGAATTGGATATACTAAAATTAAAAAATCCATGTTGATCCATTGGAGCTACTTTAAGTGAAAATACATCCGGTTCCAAATAACATTCATATAATTTGGGGCATTCATGATATGTAAGGGGTATATAAAAGCTCAAGCTTTTATCGTGTAGATTGCGACTGGCTCCGCTAAAATGCCAATCATTAAATATAAAGTGCTCTTTGTCAGGGTCACATTTTACTGTTTCAGAAATCCCGGGATAACAGACTGCTACAACATTAACATTTCTTAATTCTTCCTTTCTTTTAGCAAGATATTTATCAAAATAAGTGGGTGCCATGGCAAAATGTCCATAATGTACCCAATCTCCGGATTTTACAATCTTAACTGCTTCTTCAGGAGAAATTAGCTTTCTTTGATATTCCTTATTATAATCCATTAATTCACAACCTCTCCTTATTGTAATTCACAACCTCTCCTTATTGTAATCCATTAATTTACAATCTCTCCATATGAAAAGCTATTTTACTTCCGGAAATACAAATGACTCTAATGGACACGCCTCTATTGGTATCTCTCCAGTCTCTTTACCTTTTATTATTGCTGTAACTTGATCATTAATCGGTGTTGCAACTCCATACTTTCTGCCCAGTTTGCATACTACCCCATTAATTGCATCAACTTCAGTCTTTGTTTGTCCGTTTCTTAAATCCTGGAGCATACTTGCCACCAATTTTCTATGTGGCCCGTACAAAGCTTTAAACTTCTCAGCTATATCTTTAAAATCTTCTTTTCTAGCAAATCTAAATTCATTTAAGTCAAATGTCCCAAAATAGTCAACTTTTATGCCTGCAGCATCGGCTACCTGCATACATTCATTACCTATATGCGTAATACATTCCATAGAAACCGGATTGTCAATTACATCTCCAAAGGTTCCGTTCATCACAGTTGACATTCCACTTGCTGTTGAATTTATAAATACCTTTGCCCATCTGACTCCCATTAGATTATCTTCTATGGTTACGGGACACATTAATTCAAGAATTGATTTTACAGTGTTTAATCTGTCAGTAACTCCCCCTTTAAATTCTCCTAATTCAAAATGTAAGGCTTTTTCCTCTGTAGTTAATTCTGAAATTCCCGGGCCTTTGAAGGTAGCTCCCCAACCAACCGGAGCCCCTATCACTCTATCTTCGCCAATAACCTCAGCAATAGCCGATTCCGGCACTCCGTTTTGGAAGGTAACAACGACTCCATCAGGAGCCAAATGTTCTTTAACCTGTTGTAATGCTACATCGTTAAAAGTTTGTTTTACTAAATATAATATAATGTCATATAATCCTTCCATTTTATCCGGAGTTATCGCTTTTACCGGAACTGTAAAATTACGAGTTCCTATTACTGTGGCACCCTTTTCATTTAAAGCGTCTACGTGTTCCTGATATGAATCTATCAATACAATATCTTCACCGCCTCTGGCGATGTGTGCTCCTAAAATTGTTCCTAAAGAACCTGTTCCCATTAATGCTAATTTCATAATTATCTCCTCATAAAAATCTATTATCTTATTAAAACATCAACTTATTAAACCTTATCCTATTGATATATTTTCTTAATCCACATTTTCTAGCTTAATCCTAAACCTAAAATTCCCCTATCTTAAATCTAAAAGCTCTCGAGCCTCATCAGGGGTTGCCGGGTTAAGGTCAAATTCTTTCATTATCCTTACCATTTTTTCCACAAGTTGCGCATTATTTTCTGCCATCTTGCCTTTTCCTAACCATAAGTTGTCTTCCATCCCAACTCTTACGTGTCCACCTAGCAATAAGTTTTGCATACAAATTGGGTATTCTTGTTTTCCTGCACCAAATGCTGACCACTGATACTCACCAACACCAAGAACCCTATCTGCTGTATCTTTCATTGTTATTAAATCATACGGCGAAGCTCCTAATGCTCCATTTATTCCCAATACAAATTGCAAGTACGGTTTGCCCTTTATCAGACCTGAATCCTTCATAAATTTTACATTATAAATGTGTCCGGCATCATAGCACTCCAGTTCCGGTTTTGTGCAGTGTTCATTAAATATGGTTAGCATTTTTTCCATATCCTCAAATGTATTGCTAAAAACGAACCCCTTTGTGTTTTCTAAATATGGTTTTTCCCAGTCATTTTTCCACTCTTTAATTTTTTGTGCTGCCGGAAATAACCCCCAGTTTATTGAGCCTGCATTCATGGACGCTAATTCCGGCTTAAATCTTGGTACTACAGAACTTCTTTGTTCAACTGTCATTCCTGCTCCACCGCCTGTCGTTAAACAAATGATAACTTCCTTATTTACTTGCCTGATTCTGTCGATAATTTTTTCATAAATTTCTAAGTCAGCCGATGGTTGTCCGTTTACCGGATTTCTGGCATGAATATGGACAGAAGCAGCACCTGCATTAGCGGCATCTATGGCGTTTTGTGCTATTTCTTCTACTTTGATTGGCAAAAATTTAGACATGGATGGGGTATGGATAGAACCGGTAATCGCACAGTTAATAATTCTCTTACTCACTTTGAACCTCCCTATGTATTATTTTTTATACAATTATAAAGAAGCAAAATCCATGCCATGAATATGTTTGTGTTTAAAAGCCCTAACAATGTTGAAATTGCAGTATATTAGCTGTATCACTATAAAATATAAGAGATGCGAATTAGCATCATATGCAAATTTGCATCTCTTATTAAAGCCAAAAGATGCAATTTCGCATTTTTTGGGCAATGTCATCATTATTAGCGATTAATTTATTTTGCATTATGTCTTGTGAATTTATATTGACTTATGACCGATTAATTTATTTTGCTTTTCATGCATATTAATATGCTGTCGGTTGCAACCACCATATTGCTATGGTAAACTCATTTTATACTTACCAAATAACAATAATAGGAGACAAAGAGAGCTTTTTATAAACTATAGCAAAGTATGTGTAATGCTCTCCATATAATCTCCATAAACTGATGTTAAATTGTTGAAAAGAAAAGGAGGTGTGCTCATTTGCAAAAGAAAAAAATATTAATAGTAGAAGACGAGCCCAAAATAGCCGAAGCCATTGTTGCTTACCTTGAAAAAGACGGGTATAAAATATTTGTTGCCTATGACGGTAAGCAGGCTTTAGAGCTGTTTGAAACCGAGTACCTTGATATGATTATACTGGATCTTATGATTCCCTATATATCCGGAGAAGAGATATGTAAAACCATACGTAAGGAGTCTCGCATACCTATTATTATGCTCACTGCAAAAGCCAGTGAAAGTAGCAAAATTGAGGGCTTGAACATAGGAGCAGACGATTACATTACAAAACCGTTTTCGCCTAGAGAGCTTGTTGCAAGGGTAAACAGCCTATTCCGCAGGTGCAGTGACGGAATTTCCCCTTTCTTTAATACAATAAAGATAAATAACGGTGACCTAGAGGTCGACTTCAATTCATATACAATGAAAAAAAGAGGTGAGGTTGTAAATCTCACGCCTAACGAATTTAAGCTGTTTTCAACCCTGGTTAAATATCCAAATAAAACATTTACACGGGATGAGTTGATTGACATTGCCCTTGGAATGGATTTTAACGGCTATGATAGGACAATAGACAGCCACATTAAAAATTTGCGTTCCAAAATTGAAACCGACACTACAAACCCAGTATATATCCTCACTGTTCGAGGTATTGGGTATAGGTTTGGAGGGTTATGCACATGAAGCTCAAAAGTAAACTTATACTTTCATACACAGTAATTTCAGTTTTTTTATCGGTAGCTTTAATTATTGCCTACCGTTTTTGTAATGACATTTGCAGGATGATACCCGGCATGACACATAGCGGAATGACGGTTTTTACTATCATTTCTCTAATCGTACTTTTAATCGCCCTTGGAATGTCGGTACTGTTTGCTACACGTATCTCAGATCCCCTCAAACTGCTGGACGCAAAAACAAAAGAAATAGCAAATGGAAACTATGGGGACAAAATTGTTCATCACACAAATATCATCGAAGCAGATGCTCTTATTGACAGTGTAAATGCACTTGCCTCAACCCTTGAAGCACAGCAGAAAGTAAAAAAACAGATGGCGAAGGATTATGCCCATGAGTTCAGAACACCTCTTGCAGCAATACAATCTAACCTTGAAGGGATTATTGATGGTGTGTTCGCCCCAACAAATGAACGTATTGAAAGCATACGCCAAGAAATCTTACGGCTTTCTCGAATGGTATCAGAAATTGATAAAATTGTTGAAATCGAAAAATCCGATGATTCATTGAAAAAGGAGGAATTTGACCTTCAAGAGTTATTACAGCAAACAGCATTGTTTTTCGAGAATGAAGCCTCAGCAAAAAATATCGTACTTCGGTTAAAAGTCGAGCCTTGTAAAATAGTAGCGGACAGAGATAAAATCAGCCAAGTTGTCATTAACCTTTTGTCAAATGCTTTAAAATATACTGATGAGGGACAAGTAGTAATAACCTTAAAAGCCTACAGTGATGTGGCTTGTTTTTCAATTGCCGACACGGGAATTGGCATATCAGATGACGACCTTCCATATATATTTGAGCATCTATATCGTTCTGATAAATCCCGTACTCGTGATACCGGTGGTGCAGGAATCGGACTTGCGGTTGTCCAATCCATTGTCCATGCTCACGGAGGGAAAATAGAAGTAATAAGCGAACTGTCAAAAGGTAGTGAGTTTATTGTTACATTAAAAAAATAAGTCTTACATTATGTAAATATAATGTTCACGTGTTATATTTACCAACTAAATTACGAGAGTAAAAATAAAAAATCCTTTGCGAAAAAAAATTTGCAAAGGATTTTTTTGTCTCCATAAAATCTCCATAGATATACTTTAAGATTAGTCTAAAATCAACAAAGGAGTTAGAAATATGTTAAATATTAAATTATGGATTATAAAAAATTGGGCTAATGTATTATTGTGTGTAGCGTTGGGGACTGCGATACTTTGGTTTATTAAGTACTCGCCGTGTCACTAGATAATGATTTATGGAGGTAAACTAATGCCACAAAATGAAATCTCAAAACAACTTGCTGTAAAAGGTATGAGTTGTAGCGGCTGTGAAATAAGAATTGAAAAAACACTAAAGGCCATAAATGGTATATCAAAGGTAAAGGCAAGCTACAATAACTGCAAGGTCAGCGTTACTTATGATGAAAGCAAGGTGAGTCTATCACAAATCAAACAAGCAATTACCAATCTTGATTATGAGGTGGACGGCTCTTGCTCACATACAAATCCAAGCGAAAAAGCAACCTTTTCTCAGCTATTGAAAATTGCTCTAATCATGTTTGGAGTTGCTATGCTGATCAACCGCTTCGGTGGATTTAATCTATTCAACTATTTTCCCGAAGCAAAAATAGGAATGAGTTATGCGGTGATTTTTATCATTGGAATACTCACCTCCGTCCACTGTATCGGTATGTGCGGCGGCATTTGCCTTTCCCAATGTGTAGGAGCAAAAGGGCAAAAAAAATTAGAGCGTATGCGACCATCCTTCCTGTACAACCTTGGCAGAATAATCTCCTATACTCTAGTTGGAGGCATTGTTGGGGCAATTGGCTCTGTTGTCAGCTTCAACGGAGTAATGAGAGGTGCGGTGGCATTATTCGCAGGAATCTTTATGATTATCATGGGGCTTAATATGCTTGATATGTTTCCATGGCTACGTAAATTCAGCCTGAGAATGCCAAAATTCTTAATTGGCGACATAAATGGGAAAAGCAATAGCCCTCTGTTTATCGGACTGCTGAACGGTCTTATGCCTTGTGGTCCTTTACAAGCCATGCAACTGTACGCCTTATCCACGGGTTCACCAATACAGGGGGCAATTTCAATGTTCTTATTCGCTCTTGGAACATCATTTATTATGTTCGGTTTTGGTGCTATAAGCTCTATTCTATCTAAAAAGTTCACATCAAAGCTAATGACCGTTAGTGCCGTACTTGTTATAGTCCTTGGGCTTGGAATGTTTAATACGGGTCTAAGTATGTCAGGCTTTTTAGCTATCGGAACGGAAAAAAGCCAACCAGTGAATTTTGAAGCTGAAATTGTTGACGGCTATCAAATTGTTGAAATTGAGGTCTCACAGAGGCGCTATGCACCAATTACCGTAAAGAAAGGTATTCCTGTTAAGTTCAATCTTCACGCTGAGGCAAAAAACTTAAACGGCTGTAATAATGCCATTATAATACCTGAATACGGTATTCAGATGCCTCTTCAGGCCGGTGATAACATTGTGGAGTTTACTCCAACAGAAACCGGGACATATCCATATGGATGTTGGATGAATATGATTCGTAGCAGTATAACGGTTACGGAATAATACTAAAATTCCATACATCATATGCAACCAAGCCATACAATCAAAACTAATATATATAACTGCTTTATAGATAAGCAATTTAATAAAAAAATATTCCACAAGCAAAGCAGAGGCAACTGCTTTGGCTAAAAAATAAAACTATGAATTGGAGGATCATATAAATGCGAGAAACACTTAAAGTAACGGGCATGACCTGTGCGGCCTGTGCTTCACGAATTGAAAAAGCAATAGGTAAAATAGATGGCGTAACCAGCGTATCAGTGAATTTAGCCACAGAGCGTATGACCTGCGAGCTGGATGTTAGCAAGACCAATATGTCAGCTGTGCGTCAGGCCATTGAAAAGGCAGGCTATAAATGGGCAGAGATTGCAGGTAAAAATACTGTTGATGAAGACAAGCTCCGCAAGGAAAAGGAGATTAGAATACTATGGACAAAATTCATTGTTGCCGCAATATTCACTATTCCGCTCCTGTACATTGCAATGGGTCACATGATTCCCGGCATTCAGCTCCCTCTTCCGTCAATCATTCAGCCAATGAATTATCCACTGAACTTTGCGCTGGTGCAGATTTTCCTAACTGTACCCATTATGATTGCAGGATATAGATTCTATACAGTAGGATTTCGTGCACTTTGGCTGAGATCCCCAAATATGGACAGCTTAATTGCCATTGGAACATCAGCGGCCACACTTTACAGCATATATGCCACATATAAGATTACCCAAGGTCATTTTATGTTTGTTGAAAGCCTGTATTTTGAGACAGCAGGCGTAATCATCACGCTGATACTGCTTGGAAAATCCCTTGAGGCAGTCTCCAAGGGTAAAACTAGCGAGGCAATCAAAAAACTGATGGGGCTAGCGCCCAAAACTGCAATTGTCATAAAAAATGGCATTGAAATAGAAACTCCTATAGATGAGGTTATGGTAGACGATATTATTTTGGTTAAGCCCGGAAGTAAAATACCGGTTGATGGAGTTGTCGTAGAGGGCAATACCGCCATTGACGAGGCTATGCTCACCGGAGAGAGTATGCCGGTGGATAAAAAGGCAGGAGATAAAGTTTTTGCGGCATCTATAAACAAAAATGGACTGATTAAATTTAAGGCGACAAAAATCGGTTCTGATACGGCGCTTGCACAAATTATCAAGCTGGTAGAGGATGCTCAGAGCTCCAAAGCACCTATTGCTCAAATGGCGGACATTGTTTCCGGTTACTTTGTTCCCATTGTGTTTATCATTGCTGTTTTAGCATTTGGCGGTTGGATGCTTGCCGGAAAGGACTTTGTATTTGCACTGACAATATTTATTTCGGTACTGGTTATTGCCTGCCCATGTGCTTTGGGGCTTGCCACACCAACAGCTATTATGGTTGGTACAGGAAAAGGAGCTGAAAACGGTATTCTAATCAAAGGCGGCGAAGCACTTGAAGCGACTCATAAAATCAAAACTATTGTCTTTGATAAGACAGGCACCATCACTGAGGGTAAGCCTGAAGTTACGGACATTGTTACAGTAAATGGTACAGACCGTAAAAGACTTTTGCAACTTGTTGCCTCTGCCGAAAAAGGCAGTGAACATCCCTTGGGTGAAGCAATAGTGCGAGGTGCAGAGAAAGAAAATTTATCCATGCTTACTGTTTCTGGTTTTGAATCTCTTACGGGGAGAGGAATCAAAGTTACTATTGACGGAAATGAAGTCCTTGCAGGAAACCTCAAGCTCATGAATGAGCAAAACATTTCCGTAGAGAGTTTGGAATCAGATGCCGACCGTTTAGCCGGCGAAGGCAAGACCCCTATGTATATTGCAGTTAATAGAGAGCTTTCGGGTATTATCGCAGTTGCAGATGTAGTGAAGCAAAGCAGTGCACGGGCAATAAAGCGATTAACCGAAATGGGTATTGAGGTTGCAATGATTACCGGTGACAACAAGCGTACTGCGGAATCCATTGCTAAGCAGGTAGGTATAACAAGGGTACTGTCCGAGGTTCTGCCACATGATAAGTCAAACGAAGTTAAAAAGCTACAAATGGAGGGCAAAAAAGTTGCCATGGTTGGCGACGGTATAAATGATGCCCCGGCGTTGGCACAGGCCGATATCGGTATTGCCATAGGTAGTGGCACTGACGTTGCCATGGAAAGTGCCGACATCGTTCTAATGCACAGCGACCTAATGGATGTTCCTACAGCTATTCAGCTCTCAAAAAGTACAATCCGCAATATTAAGCAAAATCTATTCTGGGCGTTTGCTTACAATGTAGCCGGAATACCTGTTGCCGCGGGAGTGTTATATCTGCTGGGCGGTCCTTTGCTTAACCCTGTGTTTGCGGCGGCGGCAATGAGCTTGTCCAGTGTATCGGTGCTTACAAACGCACTTAGATTAAAACGTTTTAAGGCGTACGAATAAGGAGATTCAGTATGAAAAAAAAGATTATAACACTTTCACTTTTGACTTTGATTATTTTCGCACTTACCGCTTGTTCTCAAACCGATGTTGTAGCAAACAAAGCTGTTACAACCTTTGAAACTGTATTAAATACAGATACTAGCAGAGTACTAATAGATGAAGATGAGTATGCTTTAATATCACCTAACAATACTGAACGTTTTTCGTTTAACAAAAATATTGCAATTTCGTTTGAGCTTGCCCCTTTTGTAGATGCAGGGCTTGATGTGACAAAGCTCCCAAGCCATATTAAAGTTGATGGTAATAATCTTGTTATCAGTATGGAAAACAAGGATTATTCAAACAAAACCACAGTAAACACAGTTTTTGATGAGCTGGTAAAAAATAATAGAGATGCTATCGGTTATCATGCCGAGCTTGACCATTTTGGTGTGGCACTTGGTAACGGCAATATGTTTGAGTGGGCAAAGGATATTACAACAAATGACAAGGATATTGTTTTTGTGCTTGACCCACAGGCATTTATTGATATAGGCGTTGATGTGGAAAATGTAGACGGTTGGCTATTTGCAAAGGTTAAAACCATGGATAACGGAAAAAAGGTGGAAGTGAATAAGTTGCTTAAACCTTACAATATCAACTAATTATGCTCATAAATCCGTTAGCTTTAGATTTCTTCCCTAAATAAAAAAGCTGTAATAAAATTACAGCTTTTTTTATTTTCTTATTACACAAACTTTCAAAGCATTCCATTTACTTTAAATGTTATTAAATGTTATTAAATATTCTAATCATCGCTATCATCCTGCGAACTGCCATCATTTGAGTCAGAGTCGGGGTCGGAATCAGAATCCGCATCAGAGTCAAAGTCGGATACGGAATCTGAATCCGCATCATTATCGAACTTATCTTCTGTAATTTCTGAGTCTAGTTTTTTCTCCTCCAAATCAACACCATTTGATAAAGTCTCTTTTTCTATTGTTTTATTATCATCCTCTTTGTCTATGTCGTCATTATCCTCTAGGTCTTCTAGCCTGTCTTTTAATACATCCATTACCTCTTTGTTTTTCATTAGAGACGGTTGTTTTTGTAGCATTATTAGAAGCTTATCCATAGGCATATCTTCCAGAATATCTTCTAATTCTTCGCCTTTAACGACTTTTTGTGCAATATATATACCCAAGTTCTCTTCCTGTTTTTTTGCAGTTTCAATATCTTTTTTATTTCCTTTTAGATATATTGCCCATTCAGACCCAAACATTTTTTTCAAGCAGGCCTTTAAGCTGTCTTCTTTTTCCACTGCCTTACTCTTCATTAAACCATATCCAACAATTAATGAATCTGAATTATTTACTATAAGTGAGGAAATGTCCTCTTGTAGGTCAGTAATATTATGCCCTATTAGTGCCTGTAAATGAGACTCCGAAACAGAACCGTCATAGGAAACTGCCCCTATAACTTTAAAGTCTTTATCAAGTTGTAACTGTACGCCTTTCTGTCCGTCAAGTGAATCCGTAGCATATATATTTGTTGTTACATTTGGTACTATAAAACAGGTAAAAACTATTGCTATTACCACTGCCACTGCGGCTACTCTACGTAGAACCGAAGGCTTAATTTTATTATTCTTAAAGGGTACAACAATACCATCCTTAAAGTTGCTTTCATTATATAAATCTTCCGTCAAAACAAATATGCAATCACCTATTTTAATTCCATCCTTTTTTGATATCCGAAGAATTTCACCATCATCAGTCATAACGAGGCAATACTCTTCTTTTATTTCAAGTACCATTACCTTAAGATACATGATTACACCTCGCTCCCTTTATCCAATAAGTTAAGCCGGGAAAATTTTTAACAAATATTATCATTGTAGCTAAAATAAATTTCTTACTTTTCTTAACTACCTTTTCTGTTACTTTTGTCAATTTCGCCACTTCACGTATAGGCAACTTTTTTTTCCTATATGTAAGCTCCACAGTAGGTATATCTCTACTGGTTTGTTCTGCAATCCTTACTGCATTTTTTCGTGTATCCTTATGCTTTGGGCATTGGTCTGCCAAACATTCTAAAGTTATCCCAAAATACAATAGTTCTTTGCGATAACAAGTTATTTCCTGTTGCAACTGACTATTGTCAGAAACCTCTATTTCCTCTTCAATAAAAAGTTCTTCGCTTTTATCACCTAATTCCTCTAGGGAAATTGTTTTTGGTTGATTACTTAATTTTGCAAAGTGATTCTTTAATCTACTTTCCATGACTATCTTAGCGAACCCCATAAAGTTTCCACGATCCTCTTCATATTTTTCTACAGCTTCCGCAAATGCCAATAATGCTATACTGAATTCTTCATCATTTTCAATAGAAATATATCTTCCCGTCATGTTACTGGCTGTTCGTATAATAAAAGCCATGTGTTGTTCTACCAGATTATCAAGATTTTTAATAGTAATCCTTTCACCTGGAATCACAAAATCACCCACTTTCTGTAAATATGATAATACTGCAATATTATCATATTTACAGTTAATAGACAATTTATATTGACTGAGTATTATTTGCCAAAAGGTTAACGCTGTCTATTCCTCCAAGTTCAAAAATATTTCTAATTACATTGTTACTTTCTTTCTCCGGCAACTCTACCTCATACACTAGCTCAAAGGAATCGGCTAAGACATTTTTTGCCTTAACGAAGCTCCCCCCTTTTATATTGTCAACTATACTTTGTATTTCATCAAGGTTAGTGCTACTTCCTCTTATTACCATCATCATATTATTAGCGCTTTCACTTTTATTTCTGCTAAAAACCATTACCACTGCCAATACAAGACTTCCCACAATGCCAATTAAATAGCTTTGTGTTGCTGCTGCCATACCAATAGCCATGCTCCAAAATATAAATCCTATATCTCTTGGATCCTTTATATTTGTTCTAAACCTCACAATTGAAAGTGAGCCCAGCATACCCAACGAAAGGGCTAAGTTAGATTGTATTAAATCCATCAATACTGTGGATATAAATGCAAGGGTCACCAATGTCACCCCAAACTTGGGTCTATATGATTCTTTAATATTAGCAAGCTTATAAGTTCCCAGCATAAACATTGCAAGTATTAATGCCATTCCTAAGCTCTGAATAACATCCATGGTATTTGGATTATTTGAAATCATACTTATAAAATGTTCTATATTTTTTTGAAACTGATTAATCATTGTATTCCTCCATATTTATAATAAAAAGTCTATTTTTTTCTAAGATTTATTATTTAGACTACCTTTGTTTCAGGTGCTAAAAAGTTAATGCCGTGTATTCCGTCCATATCACTTAAAAGTGCTAATATGTGATTTTCTTCTTTTGGTTTCATCTGTAGTTCATATACCATCTCAAATGAGTCTGAAAAAATATTTTTACATTGAACCGAAGTTCCCGGCATATCTCCAAAGAACTTCTGTACCTTGTCAAGACTTGCTCTTGACCCACGTATCACCATCATCATAGTTTTTTTCTTTTTAATTGCATGATTGAATATAATTAAAAGTGTTCCTAATATTAATGAGCTAATCAGTCCTATACTAAAAGCACCAACTGCCGATGAAATTCCTATTGCCAATGCCCAGAAAATAAAACCTAAATCCCTTGGATCTCTCGTATTAGTCCTAACACGACATATTGAAAAAGACCCCAATACCCCTAGAGATAGCAACGGATTGTTTTGAATTAGTGCTAGTAAAACAGTAGAAACAAAGCTTATCATAACCAAAGTTATATTGAACTTTTTATTGTAGGTCAATGAATCATGGCATAATCTGTAGGTAATAAACATTATTGCTGATAAAACCAAAGTAAATCCTAGACTTATTATTAAATCTATCGGAGAAATTACATTAATTTGCGAAAAGCCCTGCTCATTAAAAATTTCTAAAAAATTGTTCATTATTATAATTCCTTTCTAATTTCTAGTAATAATATTGCTTTAATAGTGCCCTAGATGTTCCAAACTTGCTGGGTGGCTTTTTGGTCAAATCACAATGTGATAAAACCTCTTGAATTTGCTTAAATAAAAAGCGGTCGTATTTTATCTCTAAAATGGTTTGGTCTTTTGGCATAGCCGCCTGAAAATTTATATTATTACTAAAAAGGTCGTAACAAAAATCTCTATACCGAAGATTATTATCCATTGTAACTCTTGTATTAAAATCTCTGTGAGTATATGCTCTACGGTCATACTCAACTAAAGATACCGGCCTATGAAGCCTTGTGCTCATCAGGTCATACGCGTACCTTGCTGTATCGCTATCATAGTTTAACAATACTTCATAGTTACGTTTTAATAATTCCTGTGCGTCATGTCGTGTGATTATCACACTTTCTTTTAACTCTCTTCCAAAACTTTTTCTTTTTAATTCAAATTTTGCCTTTTTATCATTTGGGTGGTACACCCTGACCCTAATTCTCTTTTTCTGGTCTACGTGCTCTTTTTTATCTATATAATCTTCATTTAAGATGCTGTCAAAATACACACTTCGTACAGTATACCCGTTGTATCCACCATATGAATCCGGTGTAAGCAACTGTGTTAGAGCATCTAAAAGATAAAGTCTGTCTTTTAGAGATATAAGATATTTAACCTCTCTTCGTGATACTGCTAATACGTTAGACTCCTTTGCTTGCGCGTTCATTTAATAACCCCCTATTTTTTTATATATATAAATACAATATTAA
>JBKECQ010000039.1:0-3734 GCA_047974845.1 Aminipila sp.
CCCATAAAAAAAGACATAAAAGCTTTCACTCCCATATCCTTAACTTTATCTCATTTCTATTAAATTTTCTTCTATCTATAACTAACTGCTTTTTCATTGCAACAGGACTATGGATTCCACATACCTTGAGATATCAATAAAGATGTCCTAACTAGATAGTATCTCCTTGATGTAGAAATTCTTCTACTATAAAATCATAATTATATATGAATTTGAAAGTTTGAAAACTTGAATATACCAGTTCCTTCTTTTAAGTTGCCAGAGTCAAAGATTTCTGTAAATCCATTATCTATTTCACTTATAATAGTTGTGGGAATGTTTAGCTTATTGTGGCCAGATAAAATTCTTTCGACCTTAAGCTTTTTAACTTTTTGTACTGATTTCATTAATTTTATCGGATATGTAGTTGGATAAAAGGCATACAAAATACCTTTATAAATTAAATCCCCTGAATACAGATATTTTCGCTCTAATTCATAAAGGCAGATATGTCCTGGAGAGTGTCCATGGGTATGTATGACTTTAACCGTTCTTTTTTCTAAATCAAATAAGTCACCGTCTTCTAATATTCGTTCTGGCATACCTTGGAAGATCTGATACTTAGTAATATCAAAATCAGGTGGAAAATCACAGGGTTCCTTTGTCAAATTACTTTTAACAACTTGCAATGGAATTGGAAATTTAGAAGAAAGCCAATCCTTTTCAGTTTCATAAACTGCAATATCACTGAAAAACTTGTGTCCACATATATGATCCCAATGGACATGCATTGAAACAATATTAAAAGGCAACTCTGTAATTTTATCAACAACGGTTTTATATTTGACACCCCTAATCCAGTATCAATTAGTAATGCCTTCTCATCACCAATAAGTAAGTAACAATGAGTTTCTTCCCAATGCTTATACTCACTGATTATATATGTATCACTGTCTATTTTTTCAACAGTAACCAACCATTCATAGAATCTTCCCCTATACACATATATCTTTAAAATATTATAATCTCCTACTTTCCATCTACTACCTGTTTGCTTCCTAAGATATAAAGAATGTATATCATAATGCCTATCGCTTAATCCTTAAAACTAGAATACACATCAAAACTTGTCCCAAAGTATTGCATCCTTTCAAAGATACGCCTACTCCCTCACAAGCAATACCACAACCTTGCAATGCCTTGAGCAGACAATAAGGATACCTGTTTTCGAGACTACCTCCTTGGAGTGAATTCAATTTTCATAATGACATCTTAAAACTTTGTTGATAACTCATTATTTTCCAAAATTATTCTTTTAGCTCAATTATCAAAACCTCCAACTAATAGCCAACCGCTATCATCTCTTAAATAAAGTTGTCCCGTACCCCAACCTACTCCTTCGCCACAAAAGGCAGCACAATCCGGACACATTATTGCCCATCCAAATGAATTTTTAACTTTACCATCTACCATATATTTTTCATCTGACAGTAAACATCCACATAGTTCACATTCAAGCGGAGAATTAATATAGTATTCTTTAAGCTTATTCCCTTTGTCAACATCTGCAATATCATCTAAAATCCGCTCGGCTGAACTACTATTTATCATACTACCATCATCCCTTGGAAATATTTTCCCAATAATTTGTTTCACCAGTTTTTCATTTTTTTCAAGATACTCAGAGTACAACTCAACATGGTTCGTTGCATCACATTTTCTCCATCTGTCATCTCGCAACACAAAAAATGAACGCTTTTGATTCTGGATATCACAACGAAACGAGCGATATGTACACCCCAAATCCTCTGTTATATCAATATCTCGCTTATCCCGACCACCCCAAGTCATACTCACTAATAATGCTTCAAGCCTGCCATCGTAATATTTATCAAGAATTTCATTGAACATCAGAGGTTGTCCATTATCTTGAAGCCCTCCGAAGTACATTCGGACCGGTTCTGGATTATGAACCAATAGATAGTAAGATGGTATATATATATACCCATTTTCTCGTGTAGTCGCTAAATATACTGTAAAAACTCCAGTAGCAGGATTAAAAACTGATATATCCACTTTAGCCATTGGAAATTCATTTTTAATTTCATCTAAACATCTTAAAATATGATTTTTCCAAACAATATTATCTTCTAATGTTGATTTGATTTCGGTGTGAATAGATTCCATATGAGTCCGATTGAAAACTTCTACTGTCCTCTTAAGCTTCTGTCCTGTAGATCCGTCTTCACCTAAAAGCTCCGAAATAATAGTCGAGTCAGAAAGCAAATCATTTTTTTTGAAAATTCCATATCGCCTTACTTCTTGTATTGTATATTCTAAATTTTCTAAGAACTCATTAATTTTTGCAGGATATCCAATTTCGTAAAAATCAGTATAAAAAGCCGGCTTAAGAGACACCACTGATTCATGGAGATAGCAAAGAACTTCATTTTCATCATCTGTATTCAAAATTATTTCTTGTGCTTCATCATATTGGTCTTTATCTGAAGATAATATTTTTAAGCATTTTTCTTTTGATAAAGTTTGCATTGCAAAATATGCGACAAATTGATAAGCTGGCAATTCCACATCTTTTTTTCCTTCAGCTCCACTCGAATTTGCCATTTGTATAATTGCATTTTTCATTGCAACTTCTCTTTCTGAAATAGTCGGATTAGTTAAGCAAATTACCATAATTATAAAGTCATCAATGCCTTTGAGCTTGCATGATTGTTCCATAGATTGAATACCGCTATTAAGAGTGTCCTCGTTTAAATACCAGCACATATCATGCCAAGGTGCTATGAAACGACCATTTGTTATAGGAACACAAACTACCGGACATGTATTTATCACTTTAGAACTGCTTACTTCGATTTGCAAACCCTTTACATTCAATTTGGTGTCACAAGCAAATCTTGAAAAAGGAACAAGTAGTTCTCTCCACTCTGTTGAAGCAACAATGACTCTAATTTCATTATCTCTTACTCCTAAATGAGATTTAACTCCTTCAACATATTTAAAAACTTCATGTATGGCTTCCCTGGCAGATGCATCACTTTTTTTCAGCTCAATAATAACATGATTGCCTTTTTCATCTTTAGCATATAAATCAATAAATCCTTTTGTCCCTAATGAATTAGGTATATATTGTTCTTTTTGCAGTAAAACCAACCCTTTTTCCAATATATCAATATTGCTTGAAATATTATCTCTTAACTCCGCTTCCCTCATTTATTAGCACTCCTTTGAATAACTATTCTTCTTCTACTTTTTATATCTCTACTGCTCTGCACTTGTTTTTTTAATACCTATCTGATTACACCCATATTACCTACATTCTATATTTTTAAGTATTAT
This sequence comes from Aminipila sp., assembly GCA_047974845.1. Classification (GTDB taxonomy): domain Bacteria; phylum Bacillota; class Clostridia; order Peptostreptococcales; family Anaerovoracaceae; genus Aminipila. Next base: position 3,340 of record JBKECQ010000039.1, read on the forward strand.
ATTTCAACAGTATCTGCAAATACTCTTTCAAATATTTACATTTAATTTTTGAACGAATTCCATCAACTTTAATTACAATTTTTTGTGGCTATATATCTCATTCTTATCAATCACACTTTTTATAATAGTTACATCATAATCCATATCAGATAAATTTTTGTCTAATATCTTCTTCAACCGTTCCTCATTGATAGGTAAGGAATGCCTACACTCATTTTCGCGCTTTTCAATTCTAGTATCACATCTCCATAAAACTTTACCTCTTTCTGCCCTTCTACGATAGGATGCACCACAATCCCCACATACTAATAGATTGCCTAGAATGTACTTGCTATTAAATTTAATCTTAGACGTTTCTATACTTCCATCATCATTATGAACAACTCTTTCACGAC
>JBKECQ010000059.1:0-23584 GCA_047974845.1 Aminipila sp.
ATCGAGGGATTCAGAAGATGGAAATGGAACTGAATCTTCTTTTTGCGTCCATGAATCTAAAGAAACTAGCAACTTGGATTGATAAATTAGGAAGAAGGTACCTAATAGCATAAGGATATCCTTCTATTTTTTTATATTTTAAAAGTTAAACGAAAAAAATAGAAAATACCTTGCAGAAAGCATAAAAAATGCAATCTTGCAAGGTATTTTGTCTACAGTCTGATGCAAGGATTTAATCCTTGCATTTTTTTACGTACATTATTATTTTTCTAACATATTTATTATATCTTTTTTAGGTCGTGCACCTACAGCCATTTCTACAACCTTACCTTCTTTTAAAACTGCAAGAGTTGGAATGCTCATGATTTTAAATGCACTTGCAAGTTCAGGTTGTTCGTCAACATTGACTTTGCATACCTTTGCTGCAGTTACTTCTGCTGCTATTTCATCAACTATAGGTGAAACCATCTTACATGGACCACACCAAGATGCCCAAAAATCTATTAGTACTGGCTTATCTGATTCTATAACTTCTGTTTGAAAATTATCTTTTGTTACTGTTAATGCTGACATATTTTTCTCCTTTTTATCTATTAATTCTAAAACACTGTAACGGTTTTGCTTTTCTGTTTAAAGTATATTATATTTTATACCCAGATTCAGTGACTTTATCACCAAATTCAGAAAAAATATATATAAAGATAAAAATATTGCTTAAACCATCTTACCGGTGTTGATTTTACCCTTAAAATGGGCAAACGATACTTTTGAGATTATCTTAAATACTTAATAACAGAAGTGCCGGCTATGGCTCCGTCACTTACGGCTTTAGATATTTGCAATAAACCACCTATACAGTCTCCGGCAGCATAAAGCCCGGGTACGTTTGTAGACATATCAGAATTTACTACAATTTTATTTCCCTCTGTAAAAGCACCCAGTTTTTTAGCAAGGGCAGTACTTCCCGCTGTGCCATATGCTACAAATATGCCATCAAGTTTAACGTTACTCTCATCGGAAAGAGTCACAGATTCTAAAGGTCCGGCAGTTCCGAATAAAGGGTTTACGGGGCCGGCATTTAAACTTGAGACGGATTGCTTAGAGACTTTTACATTGCTTGGAACCTGAACAGTTGGTTCACTACCATTTGTAAACATGGTAACGGAATTTGCAATAGGTAAGAGTTCTTTAACTTCATTTAGGGCATAATCTCCACTGCCTAGAACGCCTACATTTTTGCCTCTATAGAAGAAAGCATCACAAACGGCACAATAACTTACCCCTTGTCCCTCTAGCTCTTTCAGACCTTTGATTGGAGGCGCATTTCGAGATGAGCCAGTGGCAAGTATAACCGCATGAGCTATATGCTCATGGATATCTGTTTTGATACGGAATATGCTTTCGTTTTCGGACTCACCGGAATCAGCGCTTTCAATACTTATGGAAACTACTTCTTCCGGTAAAATAGTAACTCCAAGTCTCATGGCTTGCGCAAGCCCATTTTTAACTAAATCTGAACCGGAAATAGGCTTTTCAAAACCATAAAAATTTTCGATTTTATCTGCTTTTTCAAGGGAACCTAAGCCATTACCGATAACAACAGTTTCTAGTCCTGCTCTTACGGTATATAAAGCTGCAGAAATTCCTGCAGGGCCATTACCCACAATTATTACTTTTTTCATAATAAATATAACCACCTCACTATACTATATATAATTTATACCATTAATTTGAAGTTTATAATACTAAAAATAAATTAAATTCCGTATTTTTGTTTTTTTCTCATAAGTTGTGCTTGAGTCATGTTCAAAAAAGCCGCCGCTTTTCTTGTGCTTCCCTCTTGAGTTAAAGCATACTGCAATAATTTTTTTTCTTGGTTTGCAATAATTTCAGAAAAGTTAATACCCGCCCGCGACAGTGTAGTGTTTAAGTTAATAACTATTTCAGAATAAATGCTTTCATTCATAATCATGTCTATATCTGCAATATCTATAATATTACCACTTGTGTTGATGATAATTCTGTGCATTTTGTTTTCCAGCTCTCTTACGTTACCGGGCCAGTCGTAATTTGCAAGCCTCTTTAATGCACTGGCGGTCAATTCTTTAAATATTCCATATTGTTTATTGTATTTTGTAAGAAATGCCTCTGCGAGACAATAGATATCTTCTTTACGCTCTCGTAGAGGGGGTACATCAATACTGCATATATTTAAACGATAATATAAGTCTTCTCTAAATTTCCCTTCTTCAACAAGCTTGTGGAGTGGGATATTGTTAGCACATATAACACGCACGTTTACATTGATTGGTTTAGTACCTCCAATTCGATAATAGCTGCCTTCTTGTATAACTCTAAGTAATTTGGATTGAAGGGCAGGGGAGAGCTGACCAATTTCGTCAAGAAAAAGAATACCGTTATTTGCAAGCTCAAAATATCCTTTTTTTCCCCCTGATTGTGCACCGGTAAATGCTCCGGGTTCATAACCAAAAAATTCAGACTCAGCAAGATTTTCTTGAATGGTTGCACAGTTTATTTTTACACATGAATTGGACTTTCGAGAGCTATTCTTATGTATTAACTCCAGTATTTTTTCCTTTCCGACCCCTGTTTCACCTTGAATTATTACATTGCAATCGTAGTTTGCTATATTAATTACTTGGTCTGCAAGAACCTTTGTTACAGGGCTGGCAAAAATAAAATCATCTATTCGATTTGATTTATTTATGTTCCTCTGCGCTACTGCTTTGCATTGCGGGTCATAAGCATAGGCTGAATCTTTATATAGCTTATTAATACTGTTTAAATCATGCTTCATTTCAGTTAAAAGATCTATTGTAAAACTATCATAACCCTCATAATACTGATCCAGTGAGTAGGTGATAATTTCTTTTCCCATACTCTCAGCAATTAGTATAGCCTTGCTATAACCATTACGTAAATTAGTAAAGTATAGAGAGCCTTTTGATTTTGTCATCAAAACACTTAAAACCTCTGATCCTGACAAATCCTCACAATTAATAGTAAAATCCATTAATTGGGGATCCTCGGATGTTATTTCCTCTAAAGCATCAATAGGATTTGTAACATCCATAATTCTGAACTTATCGGCATACTTAAGAATAAATTTCTCTACTTGCTCCGGTGTTAAACTTCCACAAGCTTCATTGTCCATAATTGCAAGTATATAGCAATTGTTTCCCAAGGCTTTTTTTACAGAGCCTATGTAAACCATTGTTGACACGAGATCTTTGCCAATTATAAGTATTCTCATACCGGGTTCTACCATAGTATTTATGGCATATACTGAACCTGCCTCGTCTAATGTGGTCATTGTATAGTTGAGATCAAGACCGGAGGGCTTTATGAACATTGGAGAGTTTTCAAAAAGAATAGCATATCCCTTTATATTTAATTCGCCATAATTATAGTCGATAGACTCAATTTCATCAATATAAAGGGGGACAGATGTAATTGTAGTATTACATAGAACCTCATCTCCAACTTTATACTGTGGTTTTATCTTTTTAAATGTAGAGCCTATTTCTTCTATTTTTCCAAAAACCATACCGCCACTATCCGTAAAAGGGTTGTGTAACTTACCTCTTTTTTGAATTATATCAATAATTTTTGCTTTTATGCGTTCTTCATCATAAGCGCACTCATAGCAAATTTGATTAAAGCTACTCTTTTCCATGTGCACTAATCTGGTATTTATTCTTATTTCTCTATCATTTATCTCCCGTTGGTTATCTATTTTCCAAGCAGTAACAGGGATTGAGCCCTTTGGCTCAATGACTCTACTCATGCCAAATGTATCTATCAAAAGTACACCTCCTTTTAAATAAATTTACCTTTATACAAAGAATAATTAGTTTGCTTATTAAATAAAATTAATTTGCTTAAAATGTGGATAAGCGTTGAATCGCTATCGAATCAAAAATATCACAGATTTATAAAAAAAGCAATTAAATAAACGTAAGAATCTCGATAAAAGCAAAGTTATATATAAAACTTGAATTGAAATCGAATCAATCATTAGATAAATGATTCGAAAACGAATCTAAAAGTTTGCTATTTTTACTAAAATTCACTAAATCTATCAAATATATTATAGAAAAATTATAATGTAAAAGCCATGGATTAAACATAAAAAAATAAGTAAAAAATTTCATAAAAGTAAAAACGTTGAAATATCAACAAAATATAAATTATAAAAATAAAAAAATAATATTTGTAAATGAGTTGGCACGCAAATTGCTATTAATAGTGGCAAGAATAAAACAAAGATGTGAATAAGAATAATATAAAATAAGATGGAGGTAAGGGAAATGTCAAAGAGCGTAAAAGATATTTATAGTCATTGTTTTGGACACATTTGCGCCAATGGAGTTATAACACTTATGACAGTTAAAGAAGCTGTTGGCGTATATACAGATACAATGTGTAAAGATTTAAAAGATTGCGGCGTAGATGCAGATAAAGAAGAAGTTGCAGAATATATTACTGAACAATACAATCTTCTAAAAGAAATGCAGCAAAGAGATACAAACCTAGTAAGAATGTAATTTAAAATAAATCGTCCTAAGAAAATAAAAACGCAAAACATATTATGATAAAAAATAAAATTAATGACATAAAAAAATAATAAAAAATGGTAAGAATATAAAAATAAAAAACTCAAAAAATATAAAAATAAAAAATCACGATAATATAGAGAAAGTTTACTAGTCAATTAACTTCCTCAAAGTTATAAAAATAAATGATGAAAACGAAAAAACCGGCTTATGCCGGTTTTTTTGTGCTTAATATATTAAAACAATATTGCTATATAAGTTTAAAGTAGTAAATCTAATTTAGCTGGAAAAAGAGAAGCCAATATAAGAGGACTTCTCTAATTTTAAGATTCCGAAAAATATGTAACCCGCAATCTATATTACTCGGCAGGAGAAACGTCAACCTTTTCTTCAAGAACTTTTTCGTATTCTGCAAAGATTGCATCTTTAATTTTATTTCTAGTCTCAGAAATAAGTGGATGAGCGATGTCTCTAAAATCTCCTTCTCCCATTTTTCTACTAGGCATTGCAATGAATAAGCCATTTTGACCTTCAATGATCTTAATGTCATGTACAACAAATTCATCATCGAAAGTTACAGAAACAACTGCTTTCATTTTCCCATCATCATTAACCTTACGAACTCTTACATCAGTAATATTCAAATCTGGTCACCATCCTTTCATGCCACAAAACATAATGCTGCGCATCTTTTAAATTAGACATTTGTCAGTATTATACATTAACAACTAAAATTGTACAAGTACTTTTTGACTAAAAAATGAGTATTTTTTAAAAAATCTGAAAATTACTATATACTTCTATTTGTTTTGACGCTTCATCTACATTGCCTAAGTAAAGTAATGTACAGTAATCTTGTATTTTCTTTTTCTCGGGTTCTGTAGAAGCAATTACAATACCTGTGCCTACTATTTCAACATCAAATTCACCCAAAATTTCCGTTATACCTTTTACACTGCCACCGGCTCTCATAAAGTCATCGATGATAATAGCTTTTGAACCCGGCATAACAGCTCTTTTGGAAACAGACATCTTTTGAACTCTGTCTGAAGAACCGGAAAAATAATTTATACTTAAGGTTGAACCCTCAGATATTTTCGTTTCACGTCTAATTACAATCATAGGTAAATTAAGCATATGCGCTGTCATAGTAGCAATAGGAATCCCTTTGGTTTCTATTGTTGCTATGCAATCCGCATTACAGTCTTGAAATTTTCTTGCAAAAACCATAGCTGCCTGTCTCACAAGGTTTGAATCAAACATTATATCAGAGGTGTATAAAAACCCACCTCCAAGTATTCTGTTACCATCTCTAAGCTTATCACAAAGTTGTTCTTGAAGTACTTTGCAAGCTTCGTCAGAGATAAAAGGAACATATTTAACTCCGCCTCCCACACCGGGCATGGTTTGGATAAACCCTGCGTTTACAGCTTGTAGGGTTTGCTTTGCTGTTTGAAGATCCTCACTGATGCTTGACTTTGCAGCTCCAAACAAATCACAAAAATAACTTAAACTATAGGCTTTGTTTGGTGTATCGGATAAAATTTTAATAATTGCAGCTACTCTCTCAGCTCTTTTCATGGAGATCCTCCTAAAAAAAAATTAATATATTTTTGACTTTATTATATCATAAAGTCTGAAAGCTTTATGATATAATCCGCCATGTGCCTTTTCGCAGACGGCGAAATTCTGGCACGGCACTTTAATCTATATGATGACTGTCTTTAATCTTTGTATTTGCAGTCATTATATCATAATTAACATTGTTAAATGTGATATAATAGTGATAATTATAGGGGTTTATGTGAATTTGTATATCCAATTTAATTATATTGCAATATAATAGAAGCATAAATTGACATATAATATGTAATAGTCTTTAAATAAAAAGCAATAATACTAAGGTGATGTCTATAAATTATATTATAAAATTAATAGGCATCTGACCAATACATATAAAGCTATAAAATACATATAAAGCTATATAATACATATAAAGCTATATAATACATAGAAAATAATTAAATAATTAAATATTTTTTTATAATAGTGGGTTTTAAAGGAATATAAATTTATTTTGACCTTTAAGTTTACTCTATATTGGAATTATCAATATGAACAAATTTCAAATTAGTTATTTGTTGCATATTAATAAGTAGGAGTTACATAATACGTTATTTAAAATCCGTGATGAAGTGCTGTCACCGTCTCTTTGCAACTCCATCAGGGATTATTATATCATAAAGTGACAATATCGTATAATATTTTAATAAAAGATGGGATTTTTTTGTGCAATTTATGGTATAATGAATCATAATGGGCGAAGTGAGCCCTAATGATTGAACAATAATAAATTTGGAGGCTTAACTGTGATAAATTTATCCGAATATAAACATATACATTGCATTGGCATTGGAGGCATTGGACTCAGCGCAATTGCAGAAATTTTATTGGAAAGAGGACACATCGTATCAGGCTCTGATATGAAAGAAAGTGAAATAACAGATAGATTAATAAAAAATGGTGCACACGTTTTTTTAGGTCATAGAGAAAAAAATGTTGAGGGTGCAGATCTTATCGTATATTCAGCTGCTGTTACTCAAGATAACCCTGAAATGGCAAGAGCAATTGAATTAAATATCCCTGCGGTTACAAGAGCAACTATATTAGGGGTTTTAATGGACGGGTATAAGAACAGTATCGCAGTATCAGGAACACACGGAAAGACTACAACAACTTCAATGATATCGTTGATTTTAGAAAATGCACAAAAAGACCCTACTATTTTGGTAGGTGGTAATCTTTCTGAAATAGGTGGAAACGTAAAGGTTGGAAACAGTGAATTCTTTATTACGGAAGCGTGTGAATATATGGACAGCTTCCTAAGTTTAAAACCTAAAATAGAGATTATTCTAAACATAGACTCCGACCATTTAGATTATTTTAAGGACATTGATCATATTGTAAATTCATTTAAGAAGTTTGCAGACTTAGTTGGTGAAGATGGTATGATTATTGCCTATGAGGCTAATCCGTTTGTAAATGGAATAGTCAAGGAACTTTCTAATGCTATAACTTTTGGCTTCAATGAAAATTGTACTTATTATGTTACAGATATAGTATTTAATTCTTTTGGTATGCCACAATTCTATGTGAATCATAAAGATAGGAAGCTATGTACAATTCAATTAGCTATTCCAGGTGAGCACAATATACTAAATTCGCTTGCCGCTTTTGCGTGCTGTCATTCTTTGGGTGTAGAGATTGATGATATTGTTTCTACTCTAGAGAAATATACTGGTACTCAAAGAAGATTTGACATAATAGGAGTAACGAGCAATAACATCAAAATTGTTGATGATTACGCACATCACCCTACGGAAATTAAGGCAACACTTTCGGCTGCTCAAAATATTCCACATAATGATTTGTGGTGCTTGTTCCAACCTCACACATATACAAGGACATTAGCGCTGTTTGATGAATTTGCAGAGTCCTTTGAAAAGGCAGATAAAATTGTTGTAGCAGAGATTTATGCAGCAAGAGAAAAGAATGTTTATAATATCAGTTCAAAAGAGCTAGTTAACGAAATTAAGAGAGCTAATCCTACAAAAGATATTTATTACTTTAGTGACTTCGATGAAATAGCTAATTTTGTAATAAATAATGCACAGAGCAATGATTTGGTAATAACTATGGGAGCTGGAGATATTTATAAAGTTGCAGAAATAATTTTAGAAAAGGATATAAGGAGATAATATAACAAAATGACTTTTGAAGACTGTATTAAGCTAGAATCCGAACGAATGGAAATTAATAAAAAACACTTAGAAAATGGAGTGGAATTTATTGATATTAAGACAGCTTATATAGGAAAAGATGTAATTATAGGAAAAGGCACGGTAATTTACCCTTGCGTTACACTAGAAGGTAGGGTTATAATCGGAGTTGACTGTGTAATCGGTCAGAACAGCAGGATTATAGACTCGAACATTGGCGATAGAACTGATATACAATGTTCGGTTATTACTGAAAGTAATGTTGGTGATGACACAAAGATTGGGCCATTTGCTTATTTAAGACCTAAGAGCAATATAGGAAACCACTGCAAGGTGGGGGATTTTGTTGAAGTGAAAAATTCAACCATGGGTGATGGAGCCAAGGCTTCACATTTAACATATATCGGTGATTCTGATGTAGGTCAGGATGTAAATCTTGGCTGTGGAGTTGTTTTTGTAAACTATGATGGCAAGAACAAACATAGATCCATAATTGAGGATGGTGCATTTATTGGGTGCAATACAAACCTAGTATCCCCGGTAAGGGTTGAAAAAGGTGCATATGTTGCGGCGGGAAGCACGGTGACGAAGAATGTGCCAAAGGGATCTTTATATGTATCCCGTGCAAAAGAAAGAATCATAGAAGGTTGGGTAGAACGAAGAGGCTTACTTTCTAAAAAGGAAAAATAGGACGATAAGGGATAATATTGGAATTGGTATGCTTTATAAAAGTAACGATTTATAACTAATCAATAATAAATAAACAAATATATTATGAAAAAAAGGCTATTGAACAAAACAGAAAGAGGTGTAGAAAACAAATGAAGAGCGGAGCATTTTCAGATTTCAAAATTTTTACGGGGAATTCACATCCAGCATTAGCTGAAGAGATTGCCAAGATTATGGGCAAACCTTTAGGTAAGGCCACAGTGAGTACTTTTAGTGATGGAGAAATCTCAGTAAATTTATGGGAAACGGTAAGAGGTATTGATACTTATATTGTGCAACCAACCTGTGGTCCTGTAAATAATAGTTTAATGGAAGTTCTTATAATGATTGATGCAATGAAGAGAGCATCAGCTGGAAGAATCAATGCAGTTATTCCTTATTATGGTTATGCTCGCCAAGATAGAAAAGCAAAAGCGAGAGATCCTATTACAGCTAAGCTTGTAGCAGATCTTTTAGTAGCAGCCGGAGCTGATAGAGTAGTAACAATGGATTTACATGCAGCACAGATTCAAGGATATTTTAATATTCCAGTGGATCACCTTTTAGGAATGCCTATACTTGTTAAGTATTTTCAAGAAAAGAATTTAGAAGATTTAGTAATAGTATCTCCTGACCATGGCAGTGTTACAAGAGCAAGAAATATGGCACAACCATTAAATGCTCCAATTGCTATTGTTGATAAGAGAAGACCTGAACCAAATAAATCAGAAATTATGAATATTATCGGTGATATTGATGGAAAAACAGCTATCCTTGTTGATGACATGATTGATACAGCAGGAACAATCACAAACGCAGCAAATGCTTTGAAAGATTTAGGAGCAAAAGAAGTATATGCTTGTGCTACACATCCAATCCTTTCTGGTCCAGCTATCGAAAGAATTGCAGATTCTGCAATAAAGGAACTTGTTCTGTTAAACACTACACCTATTCCTGAACAAAAGATAATTGATAAAATAAAGGTTCTTTCAGTAGCACCATTATTTGCTGAAGCTATGATGAGAATATTTACAAATGATTCAATCAGTAAACTTTTTGATTAATAATATTAATAGAAGGAAAATATAGATTATGTATGTAATTGTTGGACTTGGAAATCCAGGAAAAAAGTATGAGAATACTAGACACAACATTGGTTTCATAACCTTGGATTATTTGGCTGACAGACACGGAATAAAAGTAACAAAAATAAAACACAAAGCTTTGGTCGGGGAAGGAAACATCTCCGGCCAAAAAGTTTTGCTTGTTAAACCGCAAACCTATATGAACCTAAGTGGTAATTCTGTTCGAGAAGTTATGGATTACTATAAAGTGGATGTTGAGAACTTGCTAGTGATTTATGATGACATAGACTTACCTACAGGAAGCGTGAGAATAAGGAAAAAAGGCAGTGCAGGCACTCACAATGGTATGAGATCATTAGTATATGACTTACAATCTGACCAATTCCCAAGGATTAGAATTGGAATGGGTAAGAATACGAATTCTGACTTAAAAGATTTTGTAACGGGCGGTTTCTCTAAGGAAGAAAAGAGAATTTTTGAGAATGCCGTTGTTCACAGCGCAGATGCCATAGAATGCTTTTTACAAGAGGGTATAGATAAGGCTATGAATAAATATAATATAAAAGGAGCTGTAGGAGCGGAGAAGGGTAATGGATGATAATAAAATCATAAATATATCCGGTATATCAGAAGGACGGGTGGCACCTGCTTGTGCATACATTGCTGCGAAAAATGTCGAACCAACACTGGTTGTGACATCTTCGGCAATAAAGGCAAAGCGATTAGGTGAGGACCTGTCTTTTTTTACACACAAAAATGTTTATATTTTGCCGGAAGCTACTGAACTTTTTTTAAGATATGAAGCAAAGACGCATTATGATTTAATTGACAGATTAAAGATTCTTAAGGCTATATCAACAAGGGAGGACTGCTTTATTGTAGCCCCTATTAGTGCTGCTTTGAAAAAGATGATTCCCATGGAATCGTTTTTGGCAAATGTGTTAACCATAAAAGTAGGGGAAGAAGTCAATTTAGAAGTATTAAAGAACAACTTATCATCTATGGGGTATGAAAGAGTACCAATGGTTGATGCAAGGGGACAATTTAGTGTTAGGGGAAGCATTGTAGATGTATTCACTCCGGATGGTAATTATCCCTACAGAATTGAACTGTTCGATGTTGAGATAGATTCAATAAGGGAGTTTGATTTAGACACACAAAGAGCCGTTAAAAACATTAATAATATTGATGTTTTTCCTGCTGAATTATTACAAAATGATGGGGAAATTTTTGACTCTGCATGGAAAAAAATTAATAAAGAATATTCGGCATACATTAAACGTTTAAATAATAAACAAGAAAAAACTAAGCAAGAAATACGAAAAATTCAACAGCTTGAAAAACGAAAAGAGGAGTTGTTGGAATACGTTTCAAATAAGACAAATATTCAACTATTAGAAAATTATATACACTATTTCTGTGAAGAAACCTCTTATTTATGGGATTACTTACCAGAAGACTCAATGATTATGATAGACGATCCGGATAGGATTGTTGAAACTTTAGAAGCCAGAGTTAGTGAACTAAAACTAGATTTTGAAGTTTTTTTAGAAAACGGATATGTTATTCCAAAGGATTTTAATGCTTTTGCAAACGATAAAGATTATTTTAATATATATAATCATCCTTTAGTATATTTGTTTACTCCTTTTCAAAAGAGAATTAAGGGAGATATAAAGCTTTCTGAAATATATAATGTAGTGAGTAAGCAAGGACCTGTATTCAATGGAAGAATGGATTTGCTTGCGGAATCCTTAAAACGATATATTAAAGAAGGATATAAGATTACAATAGTATGCTCTACTGATGAAAGAGTAGAGAATTTAACGGAATTTATTCAAAGAACAGGACTAATAGGTAAGATAACTTTAAAAAAGGGAACTATTACCGGTGGTATGGAATTTCCTGAAGAAAAGATTTGCTATATTTGGGATGGCGATATTTTCACCAATCAAAAACAGGGGAAAAGAAAAGCCGGCAAAAGCAAAGCAAAGGGAAAGGTTATCCAAAGTTTTTCGGACTTGCATAAAGGAGACTTTGTTGTACACGAAAATCACGGTATAGGAAAATTTTTAGGTATAGAACAACTTGTGGTACAGAAGGTTAAGAAAGATTACTTAAAAATAAAGTATGCCGGCGAAGATATGCTATATGTTCCTGTAGAACAAATGGATTTAATTCAGAAATATGTTAGTGCTGATGGAGCAACGCCTAAGATTAATAAGCTTTCGGGAACTGAGTGGAAAAAAACTAAAGCGAAAGCAAAGGCTGCCATTGCTAACATGGCAAAAGAACTATTGGAACTTTCAGCTTCCAGACAAATTGAAAAAGGATATGCGTTTTCTGAGGATATGATATGGCAAAAAGAGTTTGAGGACAGCTTCCCATATCAGGAAACGGATGATCAATTAAGATCAATTAAAGAAATTAAGGCGGATATGGAAAGGCCTATTGCCATGGATAGACTGCTCTGTGGGGATGTAGGCTATGGAAAAACGGAAGTTGCGGCTAGAGCCTTATTTAAGTGCGTTGCAGAGGGGAAACAAGCGGCAGTACTGGTGCCTACTACCATTTTAGCTAATCAACATTACATGACGCTTAAGGATAGATTTGAGAAATTTCCATTTAAAGTGGAAATGCTATGCAGGTTTAGGAGTGATAGGCAACAAGATGAGATAGTTAGTCAGATTCAACGGGGAAGCGTAGACCTGGTTATAGGAACTCACAGGTTGTTGTCTAAAGATGTTAAATTTAAAGATTTGGGATTACTTGTAATAGATGAGGAACAACGATTTGGAGTACAGCATAAAGAAGCTATTAAACAGTTGAGAAAAAATGTAGACGTTTTAACTATGTCAGCAACCCCTATACCAAGAACATTGCATATGTCATTGGTAGGTATTAAGGATATGAGCTTAATTGAGGAACCTCCGGAAGAGCGCTATCCGGTACAAACTTACGTTTTAGAACAAGAAGATGAATTGATTAAAAACGCAATAGAAAGAGAACTGGCAAGGGATGGGCAGGTTTACGTTATTTTTAATAGGGTTATGGGCATTAACAAAGTAGCGGCACAGATAAATAAACTTGTTCCGGAAGCAAAGGTTGAAATTGCACACGGGCAAATGAATGAGCATGAGCTTGAAGATATTATGCTCAGATTTATTAATAATGAAAGTAATGTGTTAGTAGCCACAACTATTATAGAGTCTGGAATTGACATACCAAATGCCAATACAATAATCATGCTTGATGCTGATAAGCTGGGGCTTTCTCAATTGTATCAGCTTAGGGGAAGAGTTGGCAGAAGTACCAGACTGTCCTATGCTTATTTAATGTTCCAAAAGGACAAAGTCCTCTCTGAAGTTGCTGAAAAACGATTGAGGGCAATAAAAGAATTCACAGAATTTGGTGCCGGATTTAAAGTTGCAATGCGAGATTTAGAAATAAGAGGAGCAGGCAATATCCTAGGCATGGAACAGCATGGACACATGATGATGATTGGATATGAGCTGTATTGCAAGCTGGTTGATGATGCGGTAAGAGCATTAGGAGGAGAAATCGTAAATCCGGATAGAGAAGAAACTTCAATTGAAATACAAGTGACTGCATATATACCTGACAGATATATTGGAGACGAAGTTTTAAAACTACAAATGTATAAAAAAATAGCGGCTATTGATAGTGGTGATGACGAAGAAGAAATTGTAGATGAATTAATAGATAGATTTGGAGAAATTCCAAAGGAAACCATGAATCTAATTAAAATATCTCGTATTAGAGCTATGGCGGAAAAATTATGTATAACAAGGATTCATGAGGATGCAAATAAAATAATATTTGATTTTGCTCCTGAAAACCCACTTCAAGCAGTTGCTTATGCAAGACTATCGGAAAACTTTGGCATGAGGGTGTTTATCCATGGAGGTGTAAAACCTATGGTTAGATATACCATGGAGAAAAATAATAAACTGACTGAAGTCATTAAGGTCTTAGAGGTTATGAAAGGGTAGTTTTGATAAACAAACAAACCATATAAAGAAAAACCTGATTTCTAACGAAATCAGGTTTTTTTATTAGCTTTCCATTTGGCGAGCAAGGAATGTAGCTCCAATTTCAGCAGCTTTCAGTTCTGCCTCACCCAATGCTTTTTCACCGTCCTTAGGCAATATAGTTATAGAGCCTATAGAATCTCCTTGAGAAATGATAGGAACGATAATTCTGTTAGATTCAAGAACTCTATTTTTACTTTGAATAAGTCTATCGAGTTCGTGATCTATTTTTTTATCAAGTAAATCTTTTTTTAGACCACCTGACACGGCAATAATTTGATCTGTATCAGATACCAAAACAGTACTTCCTAGAACACTAGAAGCAGTTTCCGCATATTCACCTGCAAATTGGCTAAGCTCATTAATAGGTGAGTATTTCTTTAAAATAACTTCACCATCTTTACTGGTGTAAATTTCAAGAGGGTCTCCCTCTCGAATTCTGAGGACTCTTCGTATTTCTTTTGGTATAACAACTCTGCCGAGGTCGTCTATCCTTCTAACTATCCCTGTTGCTTTCATAAAAATGATTCCTCCTAAAAGTTAATGGTTTAAATTGCAAGGTGTTTTTAAATCTTGCTAAATTTTCATTCATATTGTTTGTAATTAAGGAAGATTTATACTATAGTTTTAAAAAAATGATAATTAATTATTTTTTTGGTATTAATAAACTAATAAGAAGCGCTAAAAACAAAGATAGTTTAGCTTTAAACCAAATATTAACAAAAGAGTAAGTTTATAAGGATATTAAGAAAGAATTATAGAATAAACAATTTGTGAACTATAGATATAATTGAAAATTGTGGTATAATATAATGTCAATCACAAAGATATGGAGGTAAGGGAATGATTTTTAAAAATATATCGATATTAGATGATAATATGGAATTACAAGAAAATATATATGTTGGTATAAAAGACGAAAAAATTACTTATATTGGTAAGGAAATGCCAAATGAAGATTTTGGAGAAAGCTATGATGGCAGAGGAAAGCTACTAATGAGTGGTTTTTATAATGCACATGCTCACTCTCCAATGACATTGTTAAGAGGATATGGAGAAAATTTAGCTTTACAAGCTTGGTTAAATGAAAGAATTTTTCCTTTTGAAGCAAAGCTTGACGGAAATGCGGTATATTGGGGAACTTTGCTTGCCATGGCAGAGTCTTTGAAATTTGGTATAGTTTCCACCACAGATATGTATTACTTCTGTGAAGATATGGTTAGAGCAATTGAACAATCCGGTGCAAAGGACAATATAGGTAGAGGTGTAACTAATTTCTCCGGAACAGGCTTATACGACCTTGAAAGTTTTTCAGAAATGAAAATTTTATATGGAAATTATCATAATGCCTCAAATGGAAAAATAAAAATAGATATGAGTCTTCATGGAGAATACACATCCAATCCTAAAACTGTACAAGAAATGGCAGCCTATACTAAAGCAATAGGTGCAAATATGCACGTCCATGTTTCTGAAACAAGATTAGAGCATGAAGAATGTAAGGCTAGACATGATGGTTTGACACCTATTCAGTATCTAAATAAGCTAGGCCTGTTGGATTCAAAAACAACAGCTGCACATTGTGTTTGGGTAGAGCCTGCGGATATGGACATAATAAAAGAAAAGGGAGTAACAGTTGCAAGTAATCCAATTAGTAATTTAAAACTAGCCAGTGGCGTTTGTAATGTTCCTGAGCTACTGAGAAGAGGCATAAATGTTGCTATAGGCACAGATAGCGTTTCAAGCAATAATAGCTTAAACTTTATTGAAGAAATGAAAGTATTTGCAATTTCATCAAAAGAGAAATATCAGGATCCTACAGTGGTTACTCCGGTACAGACTCTTTATGCGGCAACAAGAGCAGGCGCTTTATCTCAAGGAAGAGAGGATTGCGGTAAATTATCAGTAGGATATAAGGCGGACCTTATAGTTTTAGATATTATGAGACCTAACTATATTCCTGTACACAATATGGCAAACAATATTGTATATTCTGCGTGTGGCGGAGACATTGTTATGACAATGGTAGATGGTAAAATTTTATATAAGAATGGTGAATATACAACTATTGATATTGAAAAGACAATATTTGAAGTAGAAAAAGCTACTAAGAAAATTTTAAGTCAATTATAAGGAGTTCAGAAATGGCGAAAAAATCCTTTGTTCAAGGTGCCGTAGTATTAGGTATTGCGGGTATAATTATAAAAGTCTTAGGGGCTTTCTTTAGAATTCCTCTGGCGAACTTAATAGGATCAGAGGGTATGGGATATTACCAGACAGCATACCCGATTTATGTTTTATTTTTAACTTTAGCAACAGCGGGAATACCTATAGCAATTTCAAGAATGGTATCAGAACGTATAGCGGTAGATGATTATTATGAGGCGCATAAAGTATTTAGGGTTTCATTTATTCTTCTATTGGGCATTGGAATTGCATCCTCGGCAATTTGCTTTTTCGGCGCAGGACCATTAGTATCTATGATGGGAAATCCGGGTGCAAAGCTTGCAATGATGGCAATAGCACCGGCTCTGCTATTTGTGCCTATGCAGGCGGCATATAGAGGCTATTTCCAAGGAATGCAGGACATGAAGCCTACTGCTGTATCGCAAGTAACAGAACAGTTTTTCAGAGTTGCGGCAGGTTTGTTTTTAGCGTACTATTTAGTAAGGTTTGGAACTGAACGTGCTGCTGCTGGAGCCTCATTTGGAGCTACGGCAGGAGCTATTGGCGGACTTTTGACAGTAATGGTACTGTATCTTTATAAAAAGAACTCCTTGCAACATAATATTCAAAGGACGAAAGGTAGAGATACTGAAAAAAGTACAAAAATTCTAGCGAAGATATTTATTATTGCGATTCCTGTTACTATTGGAGCAGCTATTATGCCTATTATGAATGCAATAGATGTAGGGATAGTAATGCGCAGATTGCAGGAAACAGGATGGACATATGAAGCGGCAAATAGTATGTATGGTCAACTTACAGGAATGGCCGGCCCTCTTATTAACTTTCCTCAGGTTTTGACACAGGCAGTGGCAATGAGTTTAGTACCGGCAGTTGCGGCCGCATATAAGCAAAAGGACATGATGTTCTTACGTGAAAATGTGCAAACAGGTTTGAGGATGTCTATAATCATTGGACTTCCGTGTGCATTTGGACTAATGGTGTTGGCTGAGCCTATTATGTTACTGCTTTATCCAATGCAAAGAGAAAGTGCAATGAGCGCGGCACCATGTTTAGTGGTGATGGCATTTGGGGTAATATTCTTATCTACAGTACAGACCTTAACCGGGGTACTACAGGGTGTAGGAAAGCAAATGATTCCCGTAAGGAATTTATTTATTGGTGCTATTGCAAAAGTAGTAATTACTTATACTCTAACCGGTATAGAATCAATAAATGTAAAAGGTGCCGCAATGGGTACTGTTGCTGCCTATGTGATTGCAGCTACATTAAATGTAATTGCAGTTAAAAAGTACACAGGGGCTAAGTTTGACTTTATGCTCACATATGTTAAGCCTATTATATCCACGCTTGTAATGTCAGTAGCGGCAGTCTTCGTTCACAGAGTAATGTTTGGAATAGTGGGCAATGCATTAGCAACAATGTTGGCAGTATGCGTTGCAGGTGCAATCTATTGTGCTATGTTACTTATAACTAAATCAATTAAAAGAGAGGAAATTGCTAATTTGCCGAAAGGAAAAGCATTGCTTAGAATAGCCGATAAGTTTAAAAAATAGCAAAGTTTAAAGTTATGGAAAAAAAGATAGATGTTATAAAAATAGAAGAGCAACAAATAATAAAAGAGTATTCTCATTTATATAAAACTGCACAAGATGAGCAGGAAGCCATAACTCGTTTAATTGATATTGTGGCAATATTAAGAAAAGAGTGTCCATGGGATAAGGTTCAAACACACGAAAGCCTTAGAAAATGCATGGTTGAGGAAGCTTATGAAACCGTGGAAGCCATAAATAACAAGGATTTTGACAATCTTGAGGAAGAGCTGGGAGATGTTCTTCTTCAAGTGGTTTTTCATAGTGGTTTAGCCAAAGAAAGTGAAAGGTTTGATTTAATTAGTGTTATTAATAAGGAATGTGAAAAAATGCTAAGGCGTCATCCGCATATTTTTTTGAAAGAAACAGTTAAAACTATTGACAAAGCCCTTGAAAAATGGGAAAATGTGAAAAGAAATGAGAAGGGTAGCACTGATTGTTCTTCAAGACTAAACAGTGTGCCCAAAGTTTTACCTGCTTTAATGAGGAGCTATAAAGTTCAATCAAGGGCCGCAGAGGTTGGTTTTGATTGGGACGATATAAAAGAAGCTTTTTATAAAGTTAAGGAGGAGACTGAAGAACTAATTGAAGTTTATACTAAGGATGACAAAGACAGCATTACGGAGGAATTAGGAGATTTGCTATTTTCGGTCGTAAATGTTGCGAGGTTTCTAAAGATTGACCCTGAAGAGGCATTAAATCTTACTTCTGATAAGTTTATTCGAAGATTTAGCTTTATCGAAGAAACTGCAAAGTCACAAGGCAAAATCCTTGAGGATATGTCTTTGCAGGAGATGGACAAACTATGGGATAAGGCAAAGGAGTTAGAGAAAAAAGCGTAATGCTTATGGTTTCCGAGTCACTTTAGTCGCATTTATTTTTAAGGAGGTTTTTATTCATGAACAAGGCTGAGTTAGTTGCTAGCGTAGCAGAAAAAACAGGATTTACAAAGAAGGATGCTGAAACAGCAGTAAATGCATTTGTTGCAAGTGTAGAAGAAGCATTAGTTAAAAACGAAAAGGTACAATTAATTGGTTTTGGTACTTTTGAAACTCGTCAGAGAAAAGCTAGACAGGGAAGAAACCCTAGAAAGCCAGGAGAAACTATTGAAATTGCTGCAGCAAAAGCTCCAGTATTTAAGGCTGGTAAGGCTCTTAAGGACGCTGTAAACAAATAAGCTTAAATATAGAGTGAATTAAAGGTAGCCTACGGGTTACCTTTTTTAATCTGATATAAAACTAAAATTGCTTATATTTGATTAAAAAAGGAAGTGCGTAGGAAAAGGTATGATATTTTCATTATATTAATCAGTAAAGGAAAAAAATATGAGGATTGATAAATTTTTAAAGAACTCTAGGCTAATTAAAAGAAGAACAATAGCCAAGGAGGCCTGTGACCAAGAAAGAATTACTATTAATGAGAAGATTGCTAAAGCAGGCAGTGAAGTGAAACCGGGAGATATTATTCATATACAGTTTGGAAATAGTTCTATTAAAGCAAGGGTCTTAGTTCTATCAGAATCGTGTAAAAAAGAAGATGCTGCAACAATGTATGAAATTATCCAATAGTGAATATTAAAAAATTATTGCAATAATAAAAAAGGTATATGTTCTCACCAATTGTAAACCCATACTAAAAGTTAGACTAAGACTCTAACCTTTGGAAGGTCACTCAATTGAATTGATTACATATACCTTTTTTTATTAATTTTTATAAAGCTTAAGTTTAGTTTAATAAATTCATTTCTCAGTGATTAAACCGACTGGTTTAAATACTTATTAAATCAATTTCTTTAAATACTTATTAAACCAGCTTCTTTAAACACTTATTCCATACTAATGGTATTAAAAGCGTCTGAAGTGGAATTGCAAATGCAATTTTTATCAATCTTGCAGGCAGTAAAGCCATAATACCTTTGCCCGTTAGAATGTAAATCCAATAGGTGTCAAGTAATAGGTTCATAACTACGCATACTAACAAGGCAGCAATAAAAGCGCGCTTGTATGTAATAGGCTTTTTATATAACACTAACCCGAACGCAACACCAGTTAAAAAAGCGGTAAGGGTAAAGCCCGGGAAGTATGGACCTGTAGGGAATATAAGCATTCCGATGAAATCACCTAAGGCATAAGCAATGCCAGCCCAAAGAGGACCAAACATTATACTTAGCATTGCAACAGGGAGAAAACCAAAACCGATTCTGACAATTGGTGTATTGATAGAACAGAATCTAGTTAAGATAACTTCAATTGCGATAAATAATCCTATTAGAATTATTTTTCTTAGCTTTGAGTCACTTCGCATAAAAAAACTCCTTTCTCTATTAAAATGTAAGTAGGTAACTACATTAAAGAGAAAAGAGTGTAAGTCTCTTTATTGTAGTAGCGGACGCAATATTGTACCGCAACCAACAATAACGTATATTATCATTTTTGTTGTTTTTCGTTCATAAGCAACATCCCATCTTATGACACTTAACGCACAATATTTACTCTACTTTTTCACACAATATACCATATTTAAAAGCTGTATGCAATCAAATATTTATATTGAAAAAATGAAATTTTACAATAAAGATTAGTTTAGTTACAATATTATAATAACACTTTAAAACTATACAGCTATGCTTGAAACCATAAAGTCTAGGTGTTAGCCTACAATATATTAGAGAAAGATACACTTTCATTTTCATGCAAGAATTTAAATTGCTCCTTTAAACAAGATAGTTCTCCGGAAGAATTGGAATCGTCTTTGCATTTTATATAATATTTTGATCTTGCAATGGTATAGTCAACAGAGTTTATTTTATCCGTACTAAAGAAGAAACAAGCTACTTTTTTATATTCATGCCAATTCTTTTCCAATTGGTTGAACTTATCTTCAGCTTGTTCCCAATTTGCATTTTCTACATCTATTAAAATACTATTTTCTACTGAATCAATAAATTGATGAATTTCTTTGTCTGAATAATTAGTATAAAACCCCCAAATTCCAAGTAAAAGTATTAACGATAAAAATGATACTAGGAATGATTTCATACTATCACCTCCACGGAAATCTTACCATTATCTGATGGCTGATAAACATGCAACTGTTTCTGTTCATCTGTAAAAGCCATGAGCACTTCTCTGTAAGAAAAAATATTCATTGGTAGTAATAGAGAATTTAGATAATCCTCATCCCATTTCAACATATCTAGATTCTTCTTATATAATACACCGTCACTAATAAGAACCAAGGGTAACATTTCACTAGGTTTTACTATACCCATATCACTGGCTGTTAGAGGTTTTTTATCTGGCTTGGGAATTACAGACAAATCACCGTTAGATTCCATAACCGCATATGCAACATCAGATAATGAAGGAGAATTCTTTATACGCAACTGTTCAGTTAAATCATTAATGTTTATACGCAATTTTTTTAATTCTTTTTCATTAATTTCACCATTTTGAATTAAAATGCTGGGTTTGCCATTAATAAAATTCTTAAACCACTCGCACTTTAAGGATATAAAAGAAATAGTAACTTGTAGAAAAAGTAAAGCTACAATAGCAGTTATACCATTTATAAGAGAAAGATTAGTATCTTCTATAGGTAATGAAGCTAACTCTGCAATCATAAATAAGATGACCATCTGAAAAGGAGAAAGCTTAGATAGTTCAGACTTACCCATTATTCTTATAGACAGCAAAACCATTAAATACAAAATAACAGTTCTTATTAAAATAATAGTCAATTTGGAATACCTCCCAATCCTGAAAAAGTTGTTTTTGGACAATACAGTCAATTCTATTCTGTACATTTTTGATAGTACTTATACTTTTTATAATAAGTTAAATTATAGAGTGAAATCTAAATCCGTAATAGAATCTAAATTCTTAATAAAATCTAAATCCGTAGTAAAGTAACAGTATGAATGACAAGATTAATTGAATGAAGAAAGACAAGAATACTTACATAATTAATAGTATAGTTGCTTACTGCTCTAGCTAGCTAGATAATTGGTACAAGGTTAATAATGAGTTTGATTATAGTATTAAAATACAGAACTAATAATATGATTTCTTATAATTCCAACGTAAAATTTGATATTATAGTTTCTATATTAAGAGCATAAATAGAACCTTATATATAGTTAAGTAAATACATATAGAAATGATAAGACTAAAACAAAACATATAATTAATATGTATAAAACATAGAAAGTTGGGAATAAGATATCTTGGAGTACGGTAAAAATCCAGTAATATCAATGCTTTTTTATTATTATAAAAAATCAATAAAAAAAGTATCAAAAAGTGGTTGACACAAAGGGGTATTTTTGGTATTCTATTAAAGCTGTCCCGTGAGACAGCAACCATATTTCAAAATACACAACATACTACATCTAGTAGTTCATATATCAGTCGGAGGAATTCTGAACTATATATGGTATGACTACGAAAAACAAATTTGAAAAATAATTTGAAAAAAATAAAAAAAGTTGTTGGCAAAGTTATGAAATAATGGTAAACTATAAAAGTTCCGTCAAGAGCGGAACGCACTTGAAAAACTTAATTCGTAAGTGTCAAGTGCAATGAACTTTGAAAACTTCATAGTACAAAAGAATTAGTCAAGGAAACATTAAGTTGTTTCCATACTAAGTACAACAGCAATCACAAAGTGATTGGTAAGATGACCAAAACTTGTTTTGGAAGTCAACGTACAATTTCTTAAAAAAACAATAATTCTTGGATTTATGTTTACAGTAAAATTCTACAAATCGTAGATTTGTGGATTTCTTGCATAAGTCTACTGATAATTTTCTTTGAAAATTAAGTAGGCTAGTATGCATAAATTTATAGAAAATTAGCGAAGCGCAATGCGTTTTAGCTGAGTCGGCAGTAAAAATCTACAAACTAAAGTTTGTGATTTTATTGCATGAGACCTGTCTGAATTTGTTATACAAATTTGACTAGGGCTTCAAAGCTCAAACTTGATTTAATTCAGGAAACTGATTTAGATACTATTTAATAGAGAGTTTGATCCTGGCTCAGGATGAACGCTGGCGGCGTGCCTAACACATGCAAGTCGAGCGAGAAATTTATGAACGAAACTTCGGTGGAGTGATTAAATGGAAAGCGGCGGACGGGTGAGTAACGCGTAGGCAACCTGCCCTGTACAGAGGGATAGCCTCGGGAAACCGGGATTAAAACCTCATAATGCACAACTAACACATGTTAGAAGTGCCAAAGATTTATCGGTACAGGATGGGCCTGCGTCTGATTAGTTAGTTGGTGAGGTAACGGCTCACCAAGGCGACGATGCGTAGCCGACCTGAGAGGGTGATCGGCCACACTGGGACTGAGACACGGCCCAGACTCCTACGGGAGGCAGAAGTAGGGAATCTTCCGCAATGGACGAGAGTCTGACGGAGCAACGCCTCGTGAGTGATGAAGGCTTTCGGGTCGTAAAACTCTGTTGATAGGGAAGAACAAGTGCCGTTCGAATAGGGCGGCACCTTGACGGTACCTAACCAGAAAGCCACGGCTAACTACGTGCCAGCAGCCGCGGTAATACGTAGGTGGCAAGCGTTATCCGGAATTATTGGGCGTAAAGCGC
>JBKECQ010000110.1:0-2207 GCA_047974845.1 Aminipila sp.
ATCAGATGAGACAGCAGCACATTGTCCTTGTGCGAATAGGCGTCATAAGCCGCCCAGAAGTTTACCAATACTTTTTGACCTCTAAGGTCAGACAAATTAATTTTTGTTCCTGATTCATTTACCAAATTTTTAATATCAGGCAACAGGTTTCCCGGATAAATACCTTCCGAAAGACTAGAAGTTCTTGACATATTGGATGATAAACTTATAAACGTTATACCCGCAATCAAGAAGTACTTCAAATACTTCATAAAATAATCATTAGGTTACCACTAAAGTCTTTATCCCTCACTTCCCTCACAGAAAAGGGAAAAAGACCCTCCCAACTTTTGGGAACAGAATCAATTATCTACGCTTAGATAATTCATATTTCTGTATTTCGGGGTCAAAGATACTAGAATTTCGCGAAATGTGAATAATCTGTTCTGGCTAATTATTAACAGTTGTAATTTTTATAGTCTCTGAATGTTTTTCATATGGTTGATAATCAGTCTATTAATTAATTTGTCTTTACGCTTCTTTTTGCTTTTGCAACATACTTTAAATTAGTGTCAGGAAATAAATAAACCCCGGTTTCTGTTATGAAACCGGGGTTTTGTTCTAAATATTTAAGTATTATTTATTTTGTAATACGCTCAAGCCATTTTACCATTCCCAGCATGATAAGCATGGAAATCAGGCAGGCTCCAACAAAGATTGCCCAAGTACCAGATAGAGATATTTTTTCGTAGAATATTGCCCCTATGAATAACAATGAGTTACCAATGGCAGTAGCACCTAGCCAGCAACCTTGCATAACGCCTTGTAAATGTGGAGGGGCTACTTTCGAAACAAAAGATAACCCAAGAGGACTAATAAATAATTCTGCTATTGTAAGTATCAGATAGGTACCAATCAGAAGTGTAGGGGTTACACGTTCAATATTTCCCCCCATAGCAATTCTTTCGGTATCAGAAGGCAACCCCAATGAACCGATAGTCATTACAAGATATGCAATAGCAGCAATCCCCATACCTATTGCGATTTTTTTGGGTGCTGATGGTTCTTTTCCTCTTGCTCGCAGCCATCCGAACAATCCTAGAACAACTGGTGTTAAACATACGACAAACAAAGGATTGAATATCTGAAATAATTCAGCTCCTTTGAGTGTTACAATATTGAAGAAATTGATTTCAAAGGCACTAAGATCAGTAAAGTCTTTCGCAAATGAAGTAAGAGTTAACCCATTTTGGTGGAATGAGAACCAAAAGAAAATAACCACTCCAAATACTGCAAAAAGTGCGTACAAACGTTTTTTTACTTCAGTAGCATCCATTACTACTGTTTTGCTGGCTTTTTCAATATCGCCAACTTTCTTATTAGCTGGATCAGGAAATCCTTTTTTATTGATAAGAAATACTGTGAATGATATAAGCATAGCAATAATGGCAATCCCAAATGCATAGTGAAATCCAGTGTTGAAGACATTCAAGTATTCGTTGGCAAAGACAGTCAAATCTGTCGGAGCACCATTAATAGAAACTTCTTTAGACAATGTTGTAAGACTAGCTGTTCCTTCAGCATTGATTGTTCCCCCTAAATATTGATGACAAAGAGCTGGTAGCGTAGAATCATAGAGGAATCCATTTATTTTCAACCATAAATTTCTTATCAATACAGCTACAATAGGTGCAAAGATAGCTCCAACATTAATAAACATATAGAAGAGAGAAAATCCTTCATCGCGTTTATTTGCAAATTCTGGATTTTCGTCATATAATTGACCAACCAATGCTTGTAAATTCCCTTTAAATAAGCCGTTACCAAATGCAATTACAAATAGACCAAAGCATGTTAAACCTAGCATTAAAGGAAAGTTAGTTACAGGTGTGTCTGTCGGTATAGCTATAATAAGATACCCTATAGCCATAAGCGCAATTCCTACAGCAATAGTATTTTTATATTGTTTTGTTTTATCGGCAATAATCCCTCCAACAAGGGCTAATGCATATATTGCAAAATAGAATCCGGAATATATTCCTCCTGCTGTTTTAAGGTCTAAACCATATTTTCCCATTAGGAATAAAACTAAGATAGCCATCATAATATAGAAGCCAAAACGCTCTCCCATATTAGATAATGAGGCTGCTAACAAGCCTTTAGGATGATTTTTAAACATAAAATTATATTTAAGATTAATATTATAAGTTATTTCATTCCTTCCTATG
>JBKECQ010000044.1:0-36392 GCA_047974845.1 Aminipila sp.
GTTTCACCAAAGAAGGAAACTGCACCTTGCTTTGTTTTAAGAAAAAGTAACTAAGGCGATTAAGCGATTGGCAGTAAAATAATTAAGCGAATGGCTAAAAAAGAATTAAGATATTGGCTAAAAAGTAATTAAGCGAATGGCGAGAAAAGAATTAAGATATTGGCTAAAAAGTATTAAACCAATAGCTAAAAAATAATTAAGCGGGCAGCTAAAAACAATTAGACAAAAAGCTTTAAGCGTAAATGCATGAATTTTTGGAAAGTAACATATTGGAATTCAAAGAATAAATTATTTTAGGAGATGATTTACATTGAGTTCAAATATTATTTTATTATTGATTTTAGCAGTAGCACTGATAGGGAAAGCTAATTCCATTGCAATAGCCACAAGCGTATTGATTATAATAAAGCTTATTGGGGTAGATAAGTATGTATACCCTTACATAGAAAAGAACGGAACTACGTTTGGCATTATAATCATTGTCGCCGCTATTCTTATTCCTATTGCAAACGGTAGCATAACGATTTTTGACATTAAAAACATATTTGCATCGTGGGTGGGGGTAGTTGCCCTTTTGCTATCATTTATAACTACATACTTGAGTGGACAAGGATTGGGGTATCTTACAGTTCAGGGGCATAGTGATGTAATGCCGGCAATGATTATTGGAGCAGTTGGAGCAGCCGCATTTTTAGGAGGAGTACCCGTTGGACCACTGATAACTTCAGGGATTTTAGTATTAATAATTAAATTGGTTGAAACATTAAATCAGTAAGTAACAGAGAGCTACTTACTGATTTAAAATTACCAAGATTAATACTAAATTTATTAGAATTACAACTAAACATTATTTAAAAAGTCCTCTACATACTTAGAGGCAACCGCTCCGTCTGCGGCAGCTGTTACTATTTGCCTTAGTGGCTTAGTACGAATATCACCTACTGCAAAAACACCGGACAGGCTGGAACAAGTAGTTTCGTCTGCCACAATATAGCCTTGCTTATCTAGGTCTAACTGATTCTTTACAAGGTCTGTATTTGGTATACGACCTATTGAAACAAATATTCCATCACAATTTAATACGGATTTATCGCCTGTAACCTTATTGGTTAAAGAAAGCCCTGTAAGGCGATCTGAATATATAAGTTGGTCAATTTGTGTATTCCAAATAAATTCTATGTTTGTGGCTTGCTCAATTGGATTGAGATAGCTTTTTTCTGCCCGTAAAGTATCACGTCTATGGATTATATAAACTTTTTTACAAATTTTAGACAATGTTATAGCTTCACCTGCAGCAGAATTGCCTCCCCCAGCGACAGCTACGGTTTTACCCTTAAAGGCCATACCGTCACAGGTAGCACAATAGGCAACACCTTTTCCAACCAGTTCAGATTCTCCTTGTAGCTCTAATTTGCGTGGAGAAGCGCCCATTGCCAAAATAATGGTTTTTCCCGTAAATGTACCACTCGTTGTTAATATAACTTTGGGGTTAGTTTTAAGCTGCATTTCCGTAACTTCGGCATATTCGCTTACAACTCCGAATTTTTCTGCACCGTTTTGCATTTTTTCTGCTAAATCAAAACCATCAATACCATCATCAAAGCCCGGGTAATTATCTACTTGTGTAGTGGTGGCCATTTGGCCGCCGGCACTGAGCATTTCCAGCACCAATGTAGAAAAGCCTGCCCGCGCGCAGTATAGTGCAGCAGAATAACCGGCAGGCCCGCCACCTACAATTATTACATCATATTGTTTTTTCATTATAACACCTCATGATTCATCTAAGACAATTGCTGATTTATCCATTCTTCAAGCTGGGCTTGAGATGACGGAGCAACAATTTTTTCACCGGGTTGTCCATCTTTGTAAAGGTATAGTGCAGGAATAGTTGATGCATCTAGCTTTTCTGCCAGTTCAGGATGTTCATCCACATTAATTTGGCCAATTGAGATTTGGTCTTCAAGTTTATTTGAAAGTCTTTCAAGAACGGGAGAAAGACGGCGGCAATATACACACCATGGAGCCCACAACTCCACAAGTACAGGACTATTTGATTTTTCTACTTCACTAATGAAATTATCTTGAGTAATCGTTTTAATCATTTTTTACCTCCTAAAATATTTGATTTAAAATAAAAAGATTGCTTGTACATATGTTAAAAGTGTTCCCAAGAATATAGTTTGTATTCTTGATACACAGTGTTAAACAAAGGTACTGTAATTTAATATGTTACAGTTTAGTCTATCATAATACTTAATCTCTAAGTTGTAAAGCGTTTTTATGAAAAATTTTAAAAATAAAAAATTTTCTATAAAAAGTGAATTAAGTTATACAATAATAGATTAACAGCATTAATAAAATATTTTTCATATTCAGTATCGTTAATTTTTACTAATTGTGGTATAATGAGCCCTGTCGTGCGAAGATAAATAGCATTTTTATTTGAAATTTTTGTTTGTAAGTATGACAAATAAAGCTCTAAATTGCTTTATGGATTAAATTAATAAATTTTTTTAACAACAAGGGGGATATAAAATAATGACATTATCTTTTATGGAAATTTTAAAGGTCATTTTTCTGGGAATTGTAGAGGGGATTACGGAATGGCTTCCTATTAGTAGTACAGGGCATATGCTACTGGTGGATGAATTTATTACAATGAATATGAGCACTGCTTTTAAGGAAATGTTTTTTGTTGTAATACAACTTGGGGCGATTATTGCAGTAGTATTTATGTATTGGGATAAAATGTTTCCTTTTCAATTTAGAAATAAGTCACAACCTGTAATAAAAAGAGAAACTTTTGATTTATGGTTTAAAGTAGTATTTGCGTGTATACCTTCTGCGGTATTAGGGTTGCTTTTCGATGATTTTTTAGAAGAAAACTTTGGCCACCCTACATCAATTGCTATTATGCTAATAGTATACGGTATTGCTTTCATAATAATTGAAAGATGGAATAAAAAAAGAGTGCCTATGGTTAGAGACATAACCGATATTTCATACATGACAGCATTTATTATTGGATTATTTCAGGTATTATCAATGATTCCCGGTACATCAAGGTCCGGTGCGACCATAGTGGGGGCGCTTCTTATTGGGGTTTCAAGAACAGCAGCAGCAGAGTTTACTTTTTTCTTAGCTGTACCAACAATGCTTGGAGCCAGTGCTTTAAAGCTATTTAAATTTGGTTTTAACTTCACCAGTGCCGAGCTGATTACGTTAATTATCGGAATGGCAGTAGCATTTGTTGTGTCTATTGTGGTTATTAAGTTCTTGATGACCTATATAAAGAAACACGACTTTAGAGTGTTCGGCTGGTATAGAATCATACTAGGAGCCATTATTTTGCTTATATTAAGATAAAATTTATAAATATAAAAACGATTATTTAAAAGAAAATATATAAAATCTAAGTAGACTAAGTGTTTAATTTCTATATAAATTAAGCACTTAGTTTTTTTTAAAGCCTTGCCCGTATCTCAGATAGGTTGCGCAAGGCTTATACAGAAATTCCCCAGCTTTAGCTGGAGAGGAATTTTTTTATATATTTTAGATGTTGCAAATATAATATGTATAAATTGGTAATAATAGTTTAGTAGTAATCTGATACAGTTATCTACAATAATTAATAAAAAACTTAAAATATAAAATATACTATAAGAGGAGGATTTTATTATGTATTATTCCAGCGGCAACTATGAGGCTTTTGCACGACCTGTTAAGCCTGAAGGTGTTGATAAAAAGTCCGCATATATTATTGGCTCGGGATTGGCGGCATTAACAGCAGCGTGTTACCTTGTTCGTGATGGGCAGATGGAAGGTGAGAAAGTTCACATCCTTGAGAAAGAACCTATTGCAGGGGGAGCCTGCGATGGATACTATTATGACAAGGTGGGTTATGTGATGCGTGGTGGGCGAGAAATGGACAACCACTTTGAATGTATGTGGGATTTATTTCGTTCTATACCATCTATAGAGACTGATGGCGTTAGCGTACTGGATGAATATTATTGGTTAAATAAAAAAGACCCAAACTATTCCTTAATGCGTGCAACTGTAAATAAGGGACAAGATGCACATACAGACGGCAAGTTTGGATTATCGGATAATGCAGCAATGCAAATAATGAAGCTGTTCTTTACGCCTGACGAAAAACTATACAATAAAAGAATAGATGAGTTATTTGATGAAGAAGTACTTTCATCTAATTTTTGGATGTATTGGCGTACCATGTTTGCCTTTGAAAACTGGCATAGTGCATTAGAAATGAAGTTGTATATTAAAAGATTTATACATCATGTAGGTGGATTACCTGACTTCAAGGCACTTAGATTTACAAAATATAATCAGTATGAATCTATGATTTTGCCTATGATAAAATACTTACAATCCTATAACGTTCAATTTCACTATGGTGTTAAAGTTGTAGATGTTAAGTTTGATATTAACCCAATTAAAAAAGTTGCAACAACTATTTCAGTAATAAGAAATGGGAACAGTGAAACTCTTTCTCTTACTGAAGATGATTTAGTCTTTATAACTAATGGAGGCTGTGTTGAGAATTCTGCCGTAGGTGACCAAAATACTCCTGCTCCGTTTAATAAAGAAATAAAAGTCGGTGGTGGCTGGGATATGTGGAGAAAAATTGCGGCACAGGATCCCGCCTTTGGAAATCCAAATAAGTTTTGTGGAGACCCGGAAAAAAGTAATTGGATGTCAGCCACAGTTACAACCCTTGATGATAAAATTCCACCATATGTTGAAAAAATATGTAAAAGAGATCCATTTAGCGGAAATGTTGTTACAGGAGGAATTGTGACAGCTAAAGATTCTAACTGGCTTTTAAGCTGGACATTTAATAGGCAACCACAATTTCGAAATCAGCCAAAAGACCAGTTAGTTGGCTGGATTTATGGGCTGTTTAGTGATAAACCCGGTAATTATATAAACAAACCAATGAGGGAATGCACGGGAAAAGAAATATGCATGGAATGGCTATATCATATGGGGGTTCCGGAAAAAGAAATTTTTGATTTAGCAGATAATAGTGCCAACACAGTACCTTGTATGATGCCATATATTACGGCATTTTTTATGCCGAGACAAGCAGGTGACAGACCGTTGGTTGTGCCTAAAGGCAGTGCTAATTTTGCATTTATCGGACAGTTTGCTGAAACAGAGAGGGACACTATTTTCACTACGGAATACTCCATGCGTACAGGAATGGAAGCTGTATACACTTTGTTAAATATAGATAGGGGTGTTCCTGAAGTTTGGGGCAGTGTATTTGATATTCGTGATTTGTTAAATGCAACTATACAGCTGAGGGACGGAAAGAAAATTACAGAAATGCACTTGGGGGTAAAAGAGAAGCTGGCTTTAAAAGCAGTACTGAAAAAAATAAAGGATACTGATATTGAAAAGCTGTTAAAAGAGTATAATGTAATATAATAAAAAAAGAAAAATATAGGCACCTAAAGAACTTTACTGTTAGTGCCTATATTTTTACTTTAAACTAAACAACTTTCACTAATTAAATCTGCTAGCGGGAACTACCGGTAATGAACCTAGATTGTTGCCCTCAGTCCCATCTGGTATTGCTTTTAGATACTCTGTATCTCCACGATGTGCAACACCTACACCTGATATGCCACCTTGTTTAGCCAGCTGTACACAATCCTCTTTAGACACAATAGTGTTATCAGACAGCTGGTAGCCTGTTACACGACCACTATGCTTTACAAGACCAGTAATTGTTTTGGCATTTGGCGATGGCGTAGGAATTTGATCTAAAGTATTTTTTGCAATATCAGCATTGGATATTTCATTATTAATATTCATCTAAATGCCTCCTTTTATTTTAAAAACTTAAAATAGATTTGCAGTTAAATCTGCATGAACATTATTTTGCTCAAAAAAATAAAATAAATTCAAATCCGTTGTTTTTACAACGGATTTTTTTGTACCCATAGTATATATTCAAAATATCAAATAACTAATTTTATAAAAACAGAGCAAAATTTAATTTGAAATTGCCAATCAACGCATTATTTTGGAATGGTTGAAAAGAATATAAAATTAGTAGGTTATTTAAAAATAAAGTAAGAATTATGGAGGTAATAATTATGGCTATAACAAAAGATATGACTATTGGAGAAGTAGTAAGAAATCATCATGAAACAATTGAGGTGTTAATGCAATTTGGAATGGGATGCGTGGGTTGTCCTTCAGCGCAAGCAGAAACTCTTGAAGAGGCCGCATCAGTTCATGGAATCGATATAGAACAGTTGCTTGAAGGCTTAAATAAGGCAATTTAGTTGTAATTGATAAGGGGGTAATGAAATGAGTTTATTTTTAGGAAAGATACATTTTTGGTTATATAATAAAATTTTATGTTTAGAGAAAGCTCAAGACAAAATTGTTGAACTTGCTAAAGAAAATGGTATGCCTATAGAAAGCTGGATGGAAGAAGATTTTAAATTATATGGAAAACCTACTGGTAATGAACCACTTGAAAATATTATTGATCAAAGTAATATTCATGGGTGGCTTCAAGAAAAAATTAAGAGTTCAGAACTAAGGCAAGCCTCTTTAGTTACAAGGATTCTAAACGTAGACCAGAAGTATAAGGATAAGCTCATTGAAATCTTCAATAAACAAGGGGAGGAGGCTGCCCTAGAATATTCAGGGCAAGCCAATAACCCGGAAGAGATTTATAATGCGGCAAATGAATTTGTTTTAGAAGGTATGCCTTGTGACCGTGCAGGTAGAATTATATTAAGCACTGAGAACGAGATAATGTGGACATTGGAAGTTTGTTTACACAAACCTTACTGGAATGAAGTGGGTGGCGATGTTGAAAATTTCTATGAGTTAAGAAATGCATGGATGGCGTCATTTGTAAAAACATTAAATGCAGATTTTGAATATAAGAAAATTGAGGACGGAACCTACGTTATTGCACGTGTATAGGAGGGGGATAAACATATGACTTATATTGAAGTAATGATGGAAGAGCATAGAAATATTGAAAGAATGCTAGAGATAATCCGAAAATATTGCTATAAAATTTTAAAAAATGAAGAAGTTGATTACAATGATTTTTTCACATTAATTGATTTCGTAAGAACTTATGCCGATAAGCACCAC
This sequence comes from Aminipila sp., assembly GCA_047974845.1. Taxonomy (GTDB): domain Bacteria; phylum Bacillota; class Clostridia; order Peptostreptococcales; family Anaerovoracaceae; genus Aminipila. The sequence continues at coordinate 7,153 of JBKECQ010000044.1, forward strand.
CATGGAAAAGAAGAAGTGCTTTTGTTTGAAAAAATGGTTAAAGAGTTAGGGGCTGTTGCAGAAAAGGTTGTTAAGTATGGAATGCTTGTGGAACACGATTTAGGCAGACTGTATATGCAGGATTTAGAAATAGCTGTAAAAAAGGTGATGGAAGGCGATGACGAAGCAAAGTTAGATGTTATTGCAAACGCAGTTTCATATACTCACTTACTTCATAGGCATATTGAAAAAGAAGATAAAGTAATATATAAATTTGCAAAAGATAAATTATCACAGGAAACACATGAAATTCTTGAAAAGGAATGCTGTCAGTTTGAAGAGAAGGCAGAAGAGGCAGAAATTCAAAAAAAATATTTACAACTAATTACCAAATTTGAAGAAAAAATAAAGTAGTTCTGTTGTAAAAACAACATAAAATGTAGTGAAAGTCTTGTAATATATTATTAGAACAGATAAAAATTAAAAAAATTGATGTTTATAAGTTGTAACTTTTTAAATAAAAAGGAAAAGAGGAAAAAGTAATGGATAGAAAAATGTTTTGTTTTCAGTGTGAACAGACAGCAGGTTGTACAGGATGTATGGGCAATGCCGGTGTATGCGGAAAAAGTGCAAATACTGCAAACTTGCAAGATGAACTTACAGGTGCTTTGATTGGGCTTGCTAAGGCTTGCGAGAATAATTCATATACTGAACAAACTACACGCCTAATTATTGAAGGACTATTTACAACCGTAACAAATGTAAGTTTCAATGATGAAACTCTTACAGAGCTAATTGATAAGGTTAGAGCGGAAAAAGACAAAATTGTTCCAGAGTGCTTAAAATGTAGCTCTTCATGTGGAAATACGGATGATTATGATATGAAGAAAATATGGGATGATAACGAAGATATTCGTTCTCTAAAATCCTTAATATTATTTGGAATAAGGGGTATGGCCGCATATGCATACCATGCAACTGTGCTTGGATATAATGATAAAGATGTAGATGCTTTTTTCTATAAGGCTTTAGCAGTGATTGGATATGAGATGGAAGCATCTGATTTATTGCCTGTAGTTATGGAAGTAGGAGAAGTAAATCTAAAATGTATGGCACTACTGGATAAGGCTAATACAGAAACTTACGGAAACCCTGTACCAACAAAGGTTTCACTAGAAGTAGAAAAAGGACCGTTTATTGTTATTACAGGTCATGACCTATTAGACTTAAAGCTTTTACTTGAACAAACAGAGGGTAAGGGAATAAACATTTATACACATGGAGAAATGCTACCTGCACACTCATATCCAGAGCTTAAAAAGTATGAACACTTAAAGGGAAACTTTGGTACAGCATGGCAGAATCAACAAAAAGAATTTGATGCAATCCCAGCACCAATTCTATTTACAACAAATTGCTTAATGCCTGTAAAGCCAAGTTATGCAGATAGAGTATTTACAACAGAAATGGTATCTTATCCAGAAATGGTTCACGTAGGAGAAAACAAAGATTTTACTCCTGTTATTGAGAAAGCTTTAGAACTAGGCGGATATAGTGAAGATAGAGAATTTAGCGGAATTAATGGAGGTAAGGAAGTTACTACTGGCTTTGGTCACAATGCAGTGCTATCAGTGGCAGATGTAGTTGTAGATGCAGTTAAAGCAGGAGCAATAAAACACTTCTTCCTAGTTGGCGGATGTGACGGAGCAAAGCCGGGTAGAAATTACTACACTGATTTTGTTAAGCAAACACCTAGTGATTCAGTAATACTAACATTAGCTTGCGGTAAATTTAGATTTAACGATTTAGATTTAGGTGAAATTGGTGGTCTTCCAAGAATTATGGATATGGGTCAATGTAATGATGCATATAGCGCAATAAAAGTTGCTATTGCCCTTTCAGAAGCATTTGGCTGTTCAGTAAACGAACTTCCACTATCCATGATACTATCTTGGTATGAACAGAAGGCAGTATGTATTTTATTAACACTACTTCACTTAGGTATTAAGAATATATACTTAGGACCAACATTGCCAGCATTCCTTTCAGAAAATATTGCAAACTTCTTAGTAGAAAATTATAATATTTCTCCGATAGGAACACCGGAAGAAGACTTAAAGAAAATCTTAGGATAAGTAAAATCTTTAAAAATAAAACTATAGAATAAATAAAACTTTTAATAGCCGCTTAATATGACTTGATGATGTCGTATTAAGCGGCTATACTTATGTATAAGCCTTGTCAGTTGAAGCCTTGCCCGTATCTTTGATACGGCGCGCAAGTCTCATACAGAAATTCCCCGGCTTCAGTCGGAGCGGGATTTTACAGGACTTTTTCAGTTGAAGCCTTGCCCGTATCTTTGATACGGCGCGCAAGTCTCATACAGAAATTCCCCGGCTTTAGTCGGAGCGTGATTTCAAAGGAATTTTTCAGTTGAAGCCTTGCCCGTATCTTTGATACGGCGCGCAAGTCTCATACAGAAATTCCCCGACTTCAGTCGGAGCGGGATTTCACAGGAATTTTTAGACATGATCAAAAGAATTTAGAGCTTAGAAAAATTTTTCATTTCAGAGGTGATATATTTGCAAATCAATAGATTATTTGAAATAGTATATGTTCTGCTAGATTGTAAAACAATGACTGCACAGGATTTGGCAGAAAGGTTTGAAGTTTCAACACGAACCATTTATCGTGATATAGAAACACTGTCTGCGTGCGGAATTCCGGTTTATATGCAAAAAGGTCGAGGGGGAGGAATCTCTATACTTCCTGAATTTATTTTAAATAAAACAATTTTAACCGATAATGAGAAAGAAGAGATTTTGTCATCTCTAGTTGCATTAAATTCTGTTAATTTAATAGAAACCAATACAGCCATAAAAAAGCTAAGCAGTCTATTTGGAAAGTGTAATTCAGACTGGATTGAAATAGATTTTTCATCATGGGCAAATCCGGAACAAGAAAAAAACTTGTTTATAGCGTTAAAAGATGCTATTCTGTCTAAAAATATAATTAAATTTGAGTATTCCAGTGCAAAGGGGGAACGAACCCATAGAAAGGTAGAGCCATTAAAACTTTGTTATAAAAGTGGTGCATGGTATTTATATGGTTATTGCAAGATAAGACAGGACTACAGATTTTTTAAATTAAGCAGAGTAAAAAACTTAATACTCACTGAAGAAACAGGAAATTTGCTTGCGCCTAAAACGGTATTTGAATCAAAAAAAATGTTTGAAGATGACTTTTTTATATTAAAGCTAAAAATCTCTCAGAAATTAGCCTATCGTGTTTTCGATGAATTTGATAAATATGAACAGCAAGAGGACGGAAGCTTTATCGCACAAATTAAATTCCCTAAGGGAAATTGGATTTATTATTACATAGCAACCTATGGAAGTGAATGTGAGGTTTTAGAACCATTAGAAATAAGAAATCAAGTAAAGAATCAGTTACAAGAAACCATAAAACTATATACTTAGATATAAAAAAATAAGTTTATTTGTAGGATATTAGAATTTTATAAAAAATAAGTGTTAAATAAACATAATAGGGTATTAAATAAAGAACGTGAAAGAGAGGTAGTACAATGGTTAGTTTTTATCATGAATTAAAGAGGGGATTTGGTTTTACATCAATTGTTTTATTACTTGCAGGAATTTTGTTATTAATATATCCGCAAGCCACCAGTCAGGTTGTGTGCTATTTAATAGGTGGACTTGTTCTGCTACAAGGAGTGGTCAGCATGATTAATGCAGTACACTTAATAAAAGAATCATTAGGAGGCAAATTCCTGATTGTATGGGGAGGAATACTTACTGTCCTAGGAGCGTTTTTTATAATTAGGACACAGGTTATAATATCAATAATACCTGTTATTTGTGGAATTCTTATACTGATAAATGGTGTTGCCGACATCATTAAAGCCTTTCAACTCAGACGAAATAGATATGAAAAATGGCTTGGAATCCTTGGTATGTCAGTTTTAAAAGCATTACTGGGGGTTATTATTCTTCTCAATCCTTTCAGTACAGCCATTGCTCTTATTAAGTTTATTGGTATCTGTATGATTTATGGAGGAATATCAACGTTATGGGCAATATATTGTTTAAGCAAAAATGTCATTGAAGTTGCAATTGAGGAATAGTGAGTATAAAAAAGGTGTCCAGACTTTATAAATTAAAAAAGTTTAAAACTTCATATTAATATGACGGCTAGTTGTCATATTTGATTTAGTATAATGGACTTATTAAATAAGGAGGTCATTATAATGAAATATGAAGTAGTAAATTTGGATGAAAAAGTTATTGTTGGTGTAAGTGCCGTAACAGGCAATTCAGATCCTGACATGGGGAAGATTATAGGCGGACTATGGTGCAAATTATATCAGGAGGGTATTCATGAAACTATTAAAAATAGGGTGAATGAATATGCCATTGGCCTTTATTCTAACTATGAAAAGGACACCTACTGTGTAACAGCTGGTTGTGAGGTTTCAAAGGCGGAGAATCAGGAGCTGACTGTGAAGGTTATTCCACAGGGAAGATATGCAAAGTTTTCAGTGCATGGGCATATGGAAAAAGCAGTAGCAGAGGCATGGGAGAAAATATGGCAAATGGATTTGGATAGAAGCTTTACAGGAGATTTTGAGGAATATCTAAATGCCGATTTTGAGAATGCGGACATAGACCTTTATATAGCTCTTAAATAATTAGTGCTAGCTAGGAATGTAATAAATATAGCTTCGCAACATAACGATACAAGAAAACGATACAAACGATAAAATTATAAAAACGATATAAACTATACAAAATATACAAACAATATAAACAATATAAACTATAAAAACCATGTCATAAAATATAATATGCTCCGCCTTATCAAGCAACAAAGGTTGACTGATAGAGGGGAGCATATTTTAATATATAAAGGCTGTAATCCCTGTTTAGAGACAACAGCTAGTATATTTAGTTTTCAGATAAGTTTAGCATTACGTAGCCTTGTGGTACTTGGCATAAAGGACAGGTCTCCCAAGCTTCTGTTAGAGTTGCCTCGTGACCACATTCACTGCATTTCCACTTTATAGGCACATTTCTCTTGTATAGTGTACCATTCTTAATCTGGTCATGTAATTCAGTTAGCTGTTTACTATGACATTCCTCTACTTTTGCTATTAATGTAAATAGATTTGATATTTCCTCAAAGCCCTCGTCTTGAGCAATCCTAGAAAACTCAGGGTAAATTGTAGAATGCTCATCTGTTTCGTTAGAAATAGCAAATTCAAAGTTTTGAATAAAATCCCACTTTTCTTTGAAGGGATAACCACCACAAACTTCTAAATTCTCTAATACATTGCTATCTGCTGACTGAATAGCCGTATAAAACATTCTTGCATGATTAAATTCATTTTTCGTAATAACATCTATAGCTTTCTGTACTTCAAACAATTGTCTTTGTTTTGCGGCATGGGATAGGAATTGATATCGCACATGAGCTTGACATTCTCCGGCATAAGCATTAATTAAGTTTTTAAAGGTTTGACTATTCTTTAGTTCCATCTCTAACTCCTTTATCTAATAGACTAATGTAGTAATATTTACTATTAGTATAATCAGATTGGTTAAAATTATAGATTTAAAAATAATTTTGTCAGGAAAATATATAATAAAAACGTTTTTGATTGAAAATGCATTAGTTAAAACTTAAAGATATTGTGAACGACTTTTGTATGATTTAGATATACGAAGATATGAAAAACGTAGTATAATAATATATACAAAAAATTAGCAAATAAAGTAAGGAGGTTTAGCATGGTGTGCGTTAAAAGGAATATATTAATTTTGATTTTTATTATTTCTACGTTTATATTCATTGTATCAACACAAAGTACTTTTGCGGCAGAAAAGGCGGTTAAGGCTTCATTACCAACTTTTAAAGTGCAAATAAATGGTACCGTTATCAATAGTAAAAAAGCGGAGTACCCATTGCTTCTTTATAAGAATATTACATATATGCCTATGACATATGATTACTGTAATTTATTGGGGTTGGAAAGCTCTTGGACAGAAAAAGAGGGTTTAAAGATAGCCCTGAGAGCTGGTAAAGAAATTCCTACTGTTAATGAACCAACATTAAATAGTAATAATACACAAAATATATATGCATCTATTGTCTCTACACCTATTACAATTAATGGCAAGCAAATTGATAATCAAAAAGAGCCATACCCATTTTTAAGGTATAGAGATATAACCTATTTCCCAATGACATATAAGTTTACCAATGGAGAATTTAATATTTACTCTAACTTTCTAAAAGAATATGGGCTAGGTGTTTATTCAGAAAACAAATTTTGGTATAACTACTATCCAAAAGGGAGTTCTAAGCAGTATAAAGACTTACGTTTAAGTTCCATACTATATAAAGCTGTTGCAATTAATGTCGATAATGGTACAGGCGAAATACCATACAACAATATTAAAGAATATGCATTTCAGGGCGAAAAAGAGTACTTACAACCTAATTATCAAAGCAGTAAGAAATATTACGGATTTTTGCCGGATGGAAAAGGCGGCTTTAAAGTTAACACTGAATCAAAATTGTTTATAGGTAATCTTGTTACTTCAATAATAGAGGATTTGCAAAATCCAGTACCAATAGTGCAACAAATAGAAATCGCACAATATTACAATCAGTAGGAGGAATTATAATGGCAGACTCATTTAAGACAATATTTTTTAGATTATATGATAGAAAAATTGCTTCAGGAGAAATAGTTTTTTCTCAGATAGGGCTTTCAAAGGATGACTTTACATCCCTTTGCTCTGACCCTGACTTTAAACTATCAAAAGAAAAGATACAGGAGCTATGTATTAAAATGAAGCTAAATGAAGATGAAGCAAAGCGACTTATGGAGGCAGAGTAAGACAGCGTAAATAAGTATGTTTGGACTTGGAATATTAAGTCCTTTTTAGGAATTGGTTAAGGAAGATTTTTAAAAGGAGTAGTAATATGGAATTTAAGAGATTTGAAGATACTATTATAGCTAGAATTGATAAGGGCGAAGAAATCTTAGATAAAATAAAAGAAATTTCAATAAAAGAAGAAATTAAATTGGCCAGTATAAGTGCTTTAGGAGCAGTATGTGAGTTTACTGTGGGAGTGTATAAGGTTTCAGAGAAAAAATATTATGCAAATGAATTCAAGGGTGACTTTGAAATAGTGTCTTTAACAGGAACAATTAATACTATGAATGATGAGTTTTACTGTCATTTACACATGAGTGCAGGGGATGAAAATGGCATAGTATTTGGAGGACATTTAAATAGAGCTGTGGTAGGAGCAACCTGCGAAATGGTTATAAGAGTAATTGATGGACGAGTTGAAAGAGAATTGAACCAAGAGATTGGATTAAATACTTTTAAGTTTTAGAATGATATTAAGCAAAGTTTTAGTTTAACATGAATAAAGCATAAGCCTATCAAAAAATGAAATGGAATAGACGAGATGGAAACAAATAAACTTGTAATAGGAATTCTTGCACACGTAGATGCTGGAAAAACAACTTTATCTGAAGGGATATTGTATAACTGTGGTAGTATTAGAAGCCTTGGAAGGGTAGACCATGGCAATGCCTTTTTTGACACAAATCGCCTTGAAAGAGAACGTGGAATTACTATTTTTTCCAAACAAGCACAGTTTAAATTAGGTGAAAAGGAATTTACCTTACTGGACACACCCGGCCATGTGGATTTTGCAACGGAGATGGAGAGGACATTGCAGGTGCTGGATTATGCAATACTAGTTATAAACGGGGCAGATGGTGTTCAGAGTCACACAGTTACCTTATGGAAACTGTTAGAAGCCTATAAAATTCCCGTCTTTGTATTTATTAATAAGATGGATCAAATAGGGACTGATAAAGCAGAGTTATTAAAAGATTTACAGAAAAGATTAGACCATAGGTGTATTGATTTTGGAGAGCAAAGAAAAGAATTGCTTTATGATGGTTTGGCAATGTGCCATGAATCGCTTATGGAAGAGTATTTGAGTTGCGGAAAGATTTTAGACTCTTCCATTGCAGAAGAAATAGGAAAAAGAAATTTATTCCCCTGCCGATTTGGCTCCGCTTTAAAATCTGAGGGCATACAAGAATTTATGGAACTAATAGACAGCTATACGGCTAAACGGAGTTATCCAAACGAGTTTGGGGCTAGGGTTTATAAAATTACAAGGGATGCACAGGGCAACCGCATTACACACATGAAAATAACCGGTGGAGTGTTAAAGGTAAAAACAGCTTTATCAAATAATAATAGCGACGGTGAGTTATGGCAAGAGAAGGTCGACCAGATAAGAGTTTATTCCGGGAATCAGTTTAATACCATTAATGAAGCTGAATCGGGAAGTATATGTGCAGTTTTAGGGTTGAGTAAAACATATTCCGGGCAAGGTCTGGGGGTAGAACCTTTAGGCAACAAACCTATTTTAGAGCCTGTTCTTTCGTATGAGATAAAACTTCCGCCTTCATGTGATAAGCATGGTATGTTTTTAAAGTTTAAACAGCTTGAAGAGGAAGACCCTCAACTTAATATTGTTTGGAATGATACATTAAATCAATTTCATGCACAGATTATGGGTGAAATAGAAGTAGAGATATTAAAGGACTTGATATTAGAACGATTTGGTATAGAAGTAGAATTTGGAGAGGGAGAAATTGTTTATAAAGAGACAATTTCAGATTCCGTTATTGGTGTAGGTCATTTTGAACCCCTCAGACACTATGCAGAGGTACTTATCGCAATGGAACCGGCACCAGGCGCCGGAATAATATTTGACAATCGTTGCAATGAAGATATGCTGGACAAGAATTGGCAACGGCTAATATTATCTCACCTTGCGGAAAAAAAGCATAAAGGTGTTTTAATTGGTGCTGATATTACAGATATTAAGATTACCCTAATAGCAGGAAGGGCACACAAAAAACATACTGAGGGCGGAGATTTCAGACAAGCCACGTATAGAGCTGTACGTCAGGGATTAAAAAAAGCAAATTGTATTTTACTTGAACCATTTTATGAGTTTAATTTAGAGATTCCTACTGAAATGGTAGGAAGGGCACTTGGTGATATACAAAGAATGGGAGGGACCTTTAACCCGCCTGTAACTGAAAAAGAAATAGCATTTATTTCAGGAACTGCACCTGTAGCAAGGATGAGGAATTACCATACTGATGTAGCTTCATACACAAAAGGTAATGGGAGATTAAGTTGCAGATTAAAGGGATATGAACCTTGTCATAATGCTGAGGATATAATAAAGCTTTCAGAATATAACTCTGAAGCTGATATAGACAATCCTACAGGCTCAGTCTTTTGCAGTAAAGGCTCGGGTTTTATAGTTGATTGGGATAAAGTAGAAGATTATGCACACATTGACAGTAAAATGTTTTCGGTTAACAATCAAGAGGACACAAGAAAAAGTGAATTTGTTAGACTGGCAAATTCGGGTTCTGTTCACAGCTATGCAAATGAGCAGGAATTAGAAGAAATTTTTGCCAAAACTTATGGACCAATAAAAAGAGACAGGCCTAAATATAAGCGGGTAATTGAATCTCCTGTATACAAGAGCGTTAACCTATCAGGGTCTTTGCAAACAACCTATTCAGGGACAAAGGAAAAATATTTACTAGTAGATGGCTATAATATTATATTTGCGTGGAAAGATTTAAAAGAAGTGGCTACTGTTAGCTTAGAAGGTGCTAGGCAGAAGCTAATGGATATATTGTGCAATTACAAAGGGTACAAAAGTGATACTGAAATCATCCTTGTTTTTGACGCATATAAAGTTGAGGGTGGTAAAGGCTCTGTTATGGATTACAATAATATACACGTTATCTATACTAGGGAAGCAGAAACCGCCGACCAGTACATTGAACGATCTGTTCATAAAATGGGGAGAAACGTTGATATTACTGTGGCAACCTCTGATAATCAAATACAAATGATTATATGGGGTGATGGAGCAAGAAAAATCTCTGCTAAAGATTTTGAAGAAGAAATTGAACTTATTAATGAAAAGATTAGACAATCGGAGTACTTAAACAATAAGGGCAGCAAGAACTATCCATTACAAATGCTGAAAGATGCAGTGGAGAATAATAAATAGCGTTTGTATCTTAACCCTAATGAGATAATGGCAAAGGGAGCTACTTTTTAATCATAGTGAAAGAATGACAAAAGGCGATACTTTTTAAGTATAGTGGGATAATGGTAAAATGCACTACTATTAATGAAAAGGGTGCATTAATAGGCTTGATTTAAAATATATATAGTAGGAGTGCTAAAAATGTAAAGGCACTAACGGAAAAATATTATATATATTTTGGAGGTATATTAAGCGTGAAGTACCATAGACAGAAAAAAGTATGCTTTAATGTAAGAATACTGTTTGATTTATGTTTAATTATACTTATTATAACGGCTTTCTTTTTAAGTTGCCAACTTGTGCATACTTTATCTCAGGAGGAGCCGGTAATAGAAGAAAAAAAACAATCCGAGGGTAAGGACTTTATAAAATGGGTAGACTATAATGTACCCTATGCGGCAATGAATAAAGCAATGGAACTAGATATTGAATCTTATGACCAAGAAGTAAAGCTGAATTGGATAGAAATGTTGGCTTACTTAGCCGCAAAAAATGGAAATAATTTTAGTGGCTATAAAGATTCCCAATTAGAAAAATTAGCAAATGAAATTCGTGATGGAAAAGACATGAAGGAGCTGACAAAAGACTTAAAATATTATCCCTACTACTATGAAGCGTTCAGTGCAGTTCTCTCTGGGATGGTTGGCGAGTTTGAGGTAGAGGTATCGGATGACAGCGAAACGGGTAAACATTGGGAACATAAATATGGGTTGAAGGCATTCTCTCCTATTGCTAAAACTTTTCCATACAGCCATTATGATGACTTTGGACAGAATAGGTCATATGGCTTTTCCAGAGCGCATTTAGGCAATGATTTAATGGGTCAGGTAGGGACACCAATAGTTGCGGTAGAAGGTGGAACAATTGAATGTATGGGGTGGAATCAATATGGAGGATGGAGAATAGGTATTCGATCTTTAGATAATAAAAGATACTATTACTACGCCCACCTAAGAAAAAACTTTCCCTATAAACTTGATTTAAAAGAAGGGGATCAAGTTAAGGCTGGGGATGTTATAGGTTATTTGGGTAGGACAGGATATAGCACAAAGGAAAATGTAAACAACATAGAAAAATCACACTTGCATTTTGGAATGCAACTTATATTCGATGAATCTCAAAAAGAGTGTAATAGTGAGATTTGGATAGATGTATATAACATAATTAGGCTTTTAGATAGGCATCGCTCTGAGGTTATAAAAGATTTAGAGACAAAAGATTATAGCAGGGTTTATGATGTAAGAGATGTTGAAAATAAACAGTAGTCAACATTGATGGAAAGAGTCTGTAACAAAAAGGGGTGACATAAGTGTATTTTGTAATAGAAAAGGATAGAATGGAAGAAGCTGACTTTCAAAGATGGGAACAATCACAAAACGGTGTTGCTTTGTTCTCGGGAGAGGAATGGGCTAACACAGTTAGTGTAAAGGTAGATTATTTTTTAGAAAAGAATAAAGATAATATCCGATTTTGCAAGCTTGAGAGTTATTCCGATTTTTTATTTGGAACATTGCATATACCACATAAGGGTGAATATAAAAAAAGTGATGGTTTCGCCTTTTATATATTAGAAGATAAATTGGTTTTTATTGATGATACCAACATTGTGCACAGCAGTATTGAAAAGGTATTATCGGGAAAGCTCAGAAAGGGCTATAACCTTGAACACTTTTTATATGACTTCTTATCTTCTCTCATAGAGGAGGATATCCTGTATCTTGCAGAACTTGAAAAGAGTATTACTAAGATGGAAGAGAGCATTTTAGCAGGAAATGACCAGGACTTTAATGTAAAAATGCTCAAGTTAAAAAAAGAAATCTCTAGACTATATAGATATTACAGTCAACTAACCGATTTAGGGGAGAGTCTATATGAAACCAAGAGGGAATTCTTTGGAGAAAGTGATGCGGACACCTTTAGAATCTTTGCTGATAGGGCATCTAGGCTTCAAGGAGAGACACAAGCTTTGAGGGACTATTCAATGCAAGTGCAAGAAGTCTACCAATCTGAAATAGGAATAAGGCAAAACAATGTAATGAAAGTCTTAACCATTGTAACCACAGTATTTTTACCATTGACATTAATAGTAGGCTGGTATGGTATGAACTTTTCCAATATGCCTGAACTAACATGGAAGTATGGCTATCTAATGGTGATAATTGTTAGTGTACTGATAGTTTTAGTATGCGTGGTGCTATTTAAAAAGAAAAAATTTTGGTGAGAAAATAATATAAGGCTGACACAAATAATACTGATAAATCATTTTTATAGTAATATTTGTGTCAGCCCTTCTTAGTTATAGAGTTTTCAAGAATATTTGAAATGGTATCAACCTGAGACTACTTTTCCTTTAGCATGAGGAAAGCACCAAAGTTCCCGTAGTTTTCACCCATAGTTCTCCTTGAATAAAGCAGATTAGGGTTGCAATGGGTGCATACGTCCGGCAGTGAAATACTTTCTTCCTTCACTCCGGCTTCTAAAAATGATATTTTGCAGGCTTCCCATAGGTTAAGTTGGTATTTTCCAGGGATTGTAGCATAAAACATTCTTGACCAAAACTTAGGGTCAAAATTGTTTTTAAATTCTAAAATTACTTCCTCACTAACCTCGTAACAGTCCTGACAGATAGAAGGTCCTATGGTAACAATCATATCTTTGGGATCTGAACCATAAGTCTCACTCATTTTTTCTATCATTTTAAGACCCATTTTCTTTACTGTTCCACGCCAACCGGAATGCGCATTGCCAATAACCTGTTTAACGGGGTCAAAGATTAGAAGCGGTACACAATCGGCATAAGATGTTGTTAGAACAATACCGGGTAAATTTGTTATAAGTCCATCAATATCAGTATAACCCCTTGGCTTATCATAACCTTTACCGCAGTCATCATAGTCCACAATTTTAATGTTAACAGTGTGCGTTTGCTGTGAGGTTACAATTCTTTTTGGGTCAAAACCTATTGAGTTACCAAGCAAATTGTAATTTTCTGTAACGATTTCCGGTGTGTCGCTTTTACTAAAGCTTAAATTCATTGACTCTAAAGGTGCTAGACTCTTACCACCGAGACGAGTAGAAAAACCATGGATAATATTATCATATTTTTCAAAAGTGGGGCTGGTGAAGTAAGGCACTGAAGAACTATGAAAAGTCAGTGGATTTATTGATTGCTTTCTTATAATAGAAATACCTTCAACAGTATCATTATTTTGATCTTTAGACATTGGATTTTTTATATGACAATCCTCATATTTGCTATACATTTCATACCTCCAAACAAACAAAAATCGTTCATAGTAATTATACGATGAATCGACAAAAATCAACAAGTATAGACGATAGGCTATTCTGGTGTGGTCACCATGGCATACTATGCTGGGCTCACCATGGTATACTATTCTGAGGAACAAGAGCGTTAACTGTTTTGTTGTAATCTTTTCCTCAAGTAGGGTATAAGCACAATAGCATTTTGTCCATTATATAATTATATGAAAAAATTTAATGAACAGTCAACTTTATTTAAATAGTTCTTTGACTTGACCATAAAAATCGTTTATTATATAGCCGTTAGGGAGGTGACCCCACGTGAGTGCAAAAAAAGTAATATTTATCAATTGTTGTATCAGCATTCAAAATCCGTCAAGAACGGAAAGGCTTTGTAAAGAAGTCATGACAAGGTACGAAAACAGCGAAGAGTTTGTGGTAGAAGAAGTCGATATTAGGCAAGACGTAGTTAGTGCTTTAGACTCAGAAAAGCTTAAGCTCAGAGAAGATTTGATAGCCGGTAAAAATTTTGGACACTCAATATTTGACTTGGCAAACCAATTTGCAGCAGCAGATATTATAGTGATAGGGGCACCCTACTGGGATTTGTCCTTTCCAGCACACCTGAAAAGCTATATTGAAAATATCATGGTTAGTAATATAACTTTTACATACACGCAGGAGGGCTTAAACGGCTTGTGTAAAGCCGAAAAACTTATATATGTAACTACATCAGGAGGATATATCGGAGAACTTAACCTTGGGTATGATTATATAAAAGCAGTAGCAAATATGATGGGCATAGAAAATACCGGCTTTATTTCTGCGGAAGGGCTAGACATATATGGGAATGATGTAGAAGCCATACTAAATGAAGCTTTATTGCAAATACATATATAAGTAATTTGGAGTACAAAAAGTAAAAATTTAGGGCGTAAGAGAGGTAATATATGATTCCAAAATTAACGGAAAAAGAAATAAACCTGCAAATAAGAAAAGAAGTGATTATTTCTATCACACTTTATCTTGCATTTTTTGTTTGGTGGTATATGACAGGCTATGGAATAGCTGAAAAAGGGACACCTGAAACTTATACTTATGTTTTGGGGCTACCTATGTGGTTTTTCCTTAGCTGTATTGTTGGATATGTGCTATTTTCACTAGCCACTATTTTTGTGGTAAAAAAGTTCTTTAAGGACTTTGATTTAGGACAAGAGGCAGGAACTGAAGAAGAGAATATATAGCGAGGATTAGCCTCTGTATCGGGAAGTGAAAAGGAGAATTAAATATGTCATATACAGCAATATTGGTAACGGTACTTATATTGTATCTTGCCGCTAACCTTATCATAGGACTGTGGGTTAGTAAGAAACAAGCTCAATTACAATCCGGCAATGGATTTATAAATAACTATTTTATAGGAGGAAGATCCATGGGCGGCATGGTGCTTGCCATGACCTTAATAGCAACCTTTACAAGTGCCAGTAGTTTTATTGGTGGGCCGGGAGTAGCCTACTCTAAAGGTTTAGTTTGGGTTTACCTTTCTATGATTCAAGTTCCAACGGCATTTATTATATTAGCTATACTGGGTAAGAAATTTGCCATAATATCAAGAAAAACAAATGCGGTAACTGTTACAGATTACTTAAGATCCCGCTATAAATCACCGGCGGTAGTTATTATATCCTCAGTGTGCTTAGTTTTGTTTTTTATAGCTCAGATGATGTCTCAATTTATTGGAGGCGCAGTTCTTTTTGAAACTGTTACAGGCCTTTCTTATGTATATGGTTTAATACTGTTTGGAGCAATCGTAATCATATATACAACAATAGGAGGCTTTAAAGCCGTGACAACTACAGATACTATTCAAGGAATAATAATGGTCTTAGGCGGATTTATTATTTTATTTACGATTGTATCTGCAGCAGGGGGATTTGAGCCTCTGATAGAGAAGTTAAATGTTGCAAATCCGGTTTGGGCGGATATAACCAGTGGAGGAACAACAGCAAAGCCATATGTTCTTTCATTTTGGGTATTAGTTGGTGTAGGTGTTCTTGGTCTTCCTCAAACCGCTGTTAGAGGAATGGGCTTTAAAGACACAAAATCACTGCACAATGCTATTATATATGGTACAATTGTTGTAGGATTTTTAATGCTGGTAATGCATATTTCTGGCGTGTTTGCCCCGGCTGTACTGGACGCTTCAGAAATAGCCTCAGGAGACTACGTTGTTCCTACGCTAGTGACTAAGTATATGCATCCTGTTGTTGCAGGTCTGTTTATTGCAGCACCGCTGGCCGCAGTTATGTCAACCGTATCATCTCTGTTGATTTTAGCTTCAGCAGCAATTGTTAAGGACTTATACTTAAATTATGTTGCAAAGCCTGAGATTCAAAAGAAACCTGAATTTCAGAAAAAAATAGCTGTAATGTCTTTGGGAACAACATTATTAATAGGGATTATAGTATTTGTATTCACTATTTATCCTCCGGACTTAATCGTATGGATAAACTTATTCGCTATGGGAGGTCTGGAATGTGCATTCTTTTGCCCAATCCTATTTGGGCTGTATTGGAAAAGAGCCAATGCTACCGGATGTATATTTTCTGCCATATGCGGTGTTACGACCTTTATAATTACTAATACTTTAGGGATTACAATAGGTGGGACAACCCCTATTGTGCCATCAATTCTTGTGTCTATAATAGCATTTATAGTCGGCTCTATACTAGGTAAAAGGACTGATGAAGAGACGCTGGAATTATTTTTTGGAGAAACAAATTAATGACAGATAAGTTTAAAAGCATTTTTAATAATAAAGCAGTTACTATGATAATAGTGACTGCTTTATCGATACTTTTTGTGGTAATAGGTGCGAAGAGCTCTGATGCACACCTTTTGACAAAGAGTGAAGAATTTTATAAAGCAGAGGTAATAGCCTTTGAAGATGTTAAGGTGGATGAAATCAGTTTAGATGGGGGAGCTACAAGCGTATCCAGTAAGAGCGTGTATTTTAAGGCAGAGTTTCTAACAGGGCCTGACAAAGGAAAACAAGAAACCATGCTTCAGTACATTGACTATATGTACGGTGTACAGCCCAAAACTATAGAAAAGGGTGACAGTATACTGGTATCACACGTGAACGACCCTGTTACAAGTCAGCCCATATGGATGTTTATTGATTATAGCAGAGTCAATGCATTAATCTTTATTTGCTTAGCCTTCTTTGTTCTTATCATATTAATAGGTAGGAAAAAAGGAGTTGCTACAATTGTATCACTATTGTTTACGGCCGCCGCAATATTCTTGGTTTACATACCGGCAATACTGGCAGGAAAGAATATATACTTGCTTACCACTGTGGTATCTATATTTATAATATTAATGAGTTTGATATTTATAAATGGGGTTAATATAAAAACTTTTTGTGCAGTACTTGGAAACATGGGGGGAGTGGCAGTAGCGGGACTGCTGGCATTATTAACAAATCAAATTCTCGGAATAACAGGTATTGTAGATGAGGATTGTTTGTTCCTGTTATATATAAATAGCGGACACCCGTTAGATTTAAAAGCAATAGTTTGGGGTAGTATAGTTATAGGATCTCTTGGAGCAGTAATGGATGTGGCAATGTCAATTGCATCTGCAATGAATGAGCTATCTGAGAATATGCAAGACAAATCCATGAAAAGGATGATAAAATCAGGTATGAATATAGGAAAAGATGCCATTGGAACTATGACAAATACTTTGATTTTGGCATATATTGGTGGTTCTTTATCAACGGTACTGTTATTGGTGGCATCGAATAAAGACCCGGCGTACCTGCTAAATATGGAAATGATAGCGGTGGAAGTACTTCAAGGAGTCATAGGTAGTACAGGCATACTGTTTGCCGTTCCCGTGACAGTTATTATAGCCGCTTATTTATACAATAAATCGTACACTTTAAAGGAAGAAAAAAAACTTAAACACAATGAATAGTTTTTTTGGAGAAATTAAATTATATTAATTGAAGTGAATTTCTGTGTATGATATAATAGCTTCGTTTACTGTCCAAGCGGGTTTACCGCAAGGCAACATTTTTAAGTCGTACCGACTTTTTGAGTACGATTAGTTGTAAACAAATACTAAAGTTTTTAGTATTATCTATTTTGTTCGGAGGAAAAAATTAAATGATGAATGACATTATTGTCAGTCTGCAGAATATTGCTGCAGAGTATGACGGGGAAAGGGTTATCGACAATCTTAACCTTGATATCCGTAATGAGGAATTTGTCACATTCCTAGGTCCGTCAGGTTGTGGTAAAACTACAACGCTAAGGATAATTGGAGGCTTTGTTCAGCCTGCAGCCGGGGACGTTTTTTTTGACGGTAAGAGAATAAATGAATTACCGCCGTATCAGAGACATGTAAATACAGTGTTTCAAAGGTACGCTCTGTTTCCGCATTTAAATGTATTTGAAAATGTTGCTTTTGGTCTTAGGCTAAAAAAACTTCCCCAAGACCAAATACAAAAGAAGGTTGAATCAATGCTTTCTATGGTAAATCTTTCAGGTTATGAAAACAGAAATATTAACCAGCTTTCAGGAGGACAGCAACAAAGAGTAGCAATTGCAAGAGCTCTTATAAATGAACCAAAGGTATTACTTTTGGATGAGCCTCTTGGCGCTCTTGATTTAAAGCTTAGAAAAGGAATGCAGATAGAGCTAAAACGTATTCAGCAAGCTCTGAAAATTACCTTTGTTTACGTAACACATGACCAAGAGGAAGCTCTGACAATGTCAGATAGAGTTATAGTTATGAAAGACGGAGAAATATTACAAAGTGGAACACCACAGGACATTTATAATGAGCCGACTAATGCCTTTGTAGCTGATTTTATCGGTGAAAGCAATATTATAAGTGGGGTAATGCATGAGGATTATCTAGTTGAATTTGCAGGTGTTAAATTCAAATGCGAGGACTCAGGCTTTGAGCCTATGGAAGCTGTAGATGTAGTAGTAAGACCGGAGGATATTGATGTAGTTCCTATAGAACAAGGACAGATAACCGGAAGGGTGGAAGACATCATTTTCAAAGGTGTCCACTATGAAATCACAGTATACGGGCACGGTTTTTCATGGTTGATTCATTCGACAGACCCTCAGATTGTAGGAGACATGGTGGGTATGGTACTTACACCAAATGACATACACGTTATGAAAAAGATGGAGGGTCAGCGATGAATTCAAAACAAGCAGCTTATCCATATTTGATGTGGACAGTAGTATTTATTGCTATACCCTTAGGGTTGATTTTGTACTTTGCATTTACTGATATGAATGGTGATTTCAGTATGGACAATTTGATTACGGCAGGTAAATATTCATCCGTATTTATAAAATCAATTTGGTTGGCAGCTGTTTCTACTGCTTTATGCTTAGTTATAGGATTCCCGGTGGCGTATCTTATGTCTAGAATGAAAGGCATTGGAAGTAGAACTTTACTTATGCTGATGATGTTACCAATGTGGATGAATTTCTTGTTACGTACCTATGCATGGATGACTCTTCTTGAAAATAATGGAATAATAAATCAGCTTTTGGGGTTCATAGGGATTGGCCCCCTAGAAATGATAAATACACAAGGTGCAGTAGTAATGGGTATGATATACAATTATATACCTTTTATGATTTTACCTTTACATTCAATTATGGTTAAAATACAAAATGATGTTATAGAAGCGGCAGGAGATTTGGGAGCCGGCCCAAGGGAAGTTTTTTCTAAAATCGTATTGCCAATGAGCAAACCGGGGATTAAAACAGGAGTTATGATGGTATTTGTTCCGGCAGTGAGCACATTTATTATCTCTCAAATGCTTGGTGGAGGACATAACCAATTAATAGGTGACATAATTGAAATGCAATTTTTAGGTAATGCGTATAACCCACACTTAGGTTCTGCAATTTCTTTAGTATTGATGTTATTAGTACTGATGTGCATGAGTGTATCAGGGTTTCTTGATGAAGGAGTGGAGGAAAGACTACTGTGAAATGGTATGCAAAAACGTATATTGGAGTATTCTTGGCGTTTTTATATCTGCCTATCATGATACTCATAATCTTCTCTTTCAACGATACAAAGGGAAGAACCTTTACTGGGTTTACAACGAAATGGTATACACAGTTATTTAATGATGCGGCCGTATTAGATGCACTTTGGACGACTATAGTGGTAGCTTTAATCTCCGCTGTAGTTGCGACTATCATGGGTACAGCGGCGGCTATTGGACTTGAAAAAATGGATTCAAAGCTAAAATCAGTATTTATGAATCTAACTTATATACCAATTATAAACCCTGAAATTATAACAGGTGTGTCATTTATGCTTTTGTTTGTAACAGCGAAAAAGTGGCTGGGGTCAGCAGGTATAGATTTTGAATTTGGTTGGATGACTTTAATTCTTGCGCACATTACATTTAATGTACCATATGTTATTTTAAATGTATTACCAAAGCTTCGACAGATGGACAATTCACTGGTTGAAGCGGCTATGGACTTGGGATGTAACCCATTTCAAGCATTTATGAAGGTTGCAATTCACGAAATAAAGCCCGGAATTATTGCAGGATTCCTAATGTCATTGACGTTTTCTATGGATGACTTTGTAGTTTCATACTTTACAAGTGGGGCAAAGCACCAAACTTTATCCGTTATGATATATGCCATGACTAAGAAACGTGTCAGCCCAGAGATAAATGCGCTGTCAACAGTTATATTTGTAGTTATCTTAGGTGTTTTAATAGCTGTAAACATATTAGAGCGCAGAAAAGATAAAAGGCTGAAAAATGGCAACATTAGATTGAAGGGTGGTGCCATTAAATAATGAATATAAATGCAACATTCAAAGGCAAATTTAGTATAGTTTTCTGTATGATAGTAGTAATATTACTTTGCATAAACACTGCTTCGGTGTTTGCAGAATCGGAGGACTCAGCTAAAGTATCTAATTATGATAAAAAATATTATGAAAAATTAAAGAATGAAAATATAGAAATCAATGTATATAACTGGGGAGAATACTTATCCGACGGTTCAGACGGATCTATGGATGTAAATGCAGAATTTGAACGTGTATCAGGAATTAAAGTGAATTATTCCAATTACGAAACAAATGAGAGTATGTACGCAAAAATGAAAAGTGGAGCAAACTCATATGATGTTATATTCCCTTCAGATTATATGGTTTCTAGGCTGATACAAGAGGATATGATACAGCCTTTAAACTTTGACAATATACCGAATTTTAAGTATATTGGAGATAGTTTTTTAAACCCGGATTATGATCCTGAAAACCTATATTCAGTGCCATATGTTTGGGGGCGAGTATCAATAATATACAATAAAAAAATGTTAGGTCATGAAGTTACTAGTATAGATGAACTTTGGAATCCTGAAAATGCAGGGAAAATTCTAATGTTTAAGAATTCTAGGGATGCGTTTGCTATAGCACTTGAAAGGCTTGGCTATGATATGAATACCGAGAATAAACAAGAACTTCAGGAAGCCGCAGAGCTATTAAAACAACAAAAAAAATATGTGCAAGCTTATGTAATGGATCAAATCTTTGATAAGATGCAGGGAAATGAAGCTGCTATAGCGCCATATTATGTTGGTGACTTTTATATAATGAAGGAAGTAAATCCCGATTTAGAAGTATTTATTCCGGAAAGAACGAATATCTATTATGATGCACTTTGTATTCCTTCCGATTCTAAGAATAAAGAAGCAGCTGAAATGTATATTAATTTTTTAAATGAACCGGAAGTGGCTGCTGCCAATTCGGAATTTACCATGTATTCCACAGCTAATATGGGAGCTTGGGAACTTTTAGATGAGGATATAAAGAATGATAAGAATCTATATCCTTCACCGGAAGAGTTAAAGCATTCACAGTCATTTGTAAACCTTTCAGAAGAAACTAATTTATATTTAGACCAGCTTTGGACTGACATTTTGTCTGAAGATGCAGCATATCTTGATTGGGTTATGCCTGTATTTGTAGTCTTTTCTGTTGCTGTTTTAATTATAAATAGTATAAGGAAAAAAAGAAAAAAATCAAATATGCAATAATGGGCTAAGGTGTGAGCTGTTAATTCCCCCTTTGCCTAAGTGCCGAAATGGAGGCAAGATATGATTAATGAAGTTTTGCAATTTAACAAAAATTTTGTAGCAAATAAAGGGTATGAAAAGTATATTACTGATAAATATCCTGAAAAGAAATTAGCCATATTAACGTGTATGGATACAAGATTATTGGAATTGCTTCCTGCAGCTTTAGGACTGAAAAATGGTGACGCTAAGATAATTAAAAATGCAGGTGGCGTGATAGTACATCCCTTTGGAAGTGCTGTAAAAAGTTTATTGGTAGCTATTTTGGAACTGCAAGTACAAGACATTATGATTATAGGGCACACCGACTGTGGTGTTCAAAGCCTAAACCCCAATGAAATGCTTGATAAACTGAAGGAAAGAGGCGTATGTGAAGATGACATTAATATGCTAAAATATTGTGGTATTGACTTTGATACTTGGCTGGGTGGATTCGATTGTGTTGAATCCTCAGTAAAAAATACTTTAGAAATTCTTCATCATCATCCGCTAATTCCTAAAGATGTTAGAATCAAAGGTTTTATAATGGATTCAGTAACCGGCGAACTTTATCCGGTTGAATATGAATAAAAAGGAGAACACTATGGGAGCATTAGATGGACTGAAAATTCTAGATTTTTCTACATTGCTTCCTGGGCCATTTGCTACTCTTATGCTTGCTGACATGGGTGCAGAGGTATTAAAAATAAGCTCAAAAAGTAAGGCGGATATAGTCATTGACTATCCGCCTTTCGTTGCAGATACGGGAGTTTCTGTAAATCAAGCTTGGCTGGGAAGAAATAAAAAAACAATGTCCTTGAACTTAAAGGAACCAAAAGCAATTGAAATAGTAAAAAAACTGGTGCTGGAATACGATATAATTATGGAGCAATTCAGACCGGGTATAATGGATAAACTGGGTTTGGGATATGAAGCTTTAAAAGCTGTAAACCCTAATATAATATATTGCTCGCTTACCGGATATGGTCAAACCGGTCCACTGAGAAATACAGCAGGACACGATATAAATTATTTGGCTAGAAGCGGAAATATGGCACAAGCAGGTAGAAAAAGCACAGGGCCGGTTTTAACAAATATGCAAATAGCCGACGTAGCCGTTGGGTCTATGAACTCAGTTATTGGAATATTAGCGGCTGTAAATTATAGGCACAGCACCGGTAAGGGTCAGTATGTAGACATTTCTATGTATGATGGACTTATCCCTTTTAACTCCATGGATGGGGCGGCATTTTTGGCTACAGGAAGAGAACCAAAGAGGGAAGGGGAAAGGCTAAATGGCGGTTGCATATATGATTTTTATGAAACAAAGGATGGAAGACATCTCAGTGTTGGTTGCTTAGAGCCTCAGTTTTGGGAGAACTTCTGCTTATGCATAGGCAAGCCTGAGTACATAAAAGAAACTGTATGGCCGGAAAAAATAGAATATATTAAGGATGATATTATAGATATTATTAAATCGAAAACCTTGGACCAATGGATTGATATATTTAAGGGCAAGGATGTATGTGTAGAACCAGTTTTATCTATGAAGGAAGCATTAATAGAAGATGAACATATAAAGTCAAGAGAAATGGTTGTAGATGTTGAAATGCCTTTAAACAATGGGGGAAAGGTTAAGCAATTGGCAACAGCAATAAAGTTGTCAGAGTGTCCACCCCAATATAAGCATGGAGGCTATCCAATAGGCTTTCATACAAAAGAAATATTAATTCAAATAGGATTTTCTCATGAGGAAATTGATTGTATGAAACAACAAGGTATCTTTAAATAAAATTATAAAGCCCTGCGGAAGGTGAAGTGTTTACTTTCCTACTGCAGGGCTTTTTATATATAAAAATATTTTATATTTTAGACTTTATAAAAATGCAAGTATGCTTAGAGCTACCAAACATACTAGGAAGACACCTACGATGAACTTCCAAGCAAATTTTATATACTCTCCATAAGAAATTCTTGCTATTGCCAGTGCGCCCATGAGAACACCACTTGTTGGAGTAAGAAGGTTTACTACTCCTGATGCACAAGAATATGCTGTTATAACTAAATCTCTTCCTATTCCTGCGAAATCAGCTATTGGAGCCATTATCGGCATTGATAATGCGGCAAGCCCCGAGGTGGAAGGAACAAGGAATGACATTAGCAAGAAGAATATATATGATAAATCCACAAAGGCAATTGAGCTTACACCTTGCAAGGAACTTTCACCAAAGTGTAGTACTGTAGCTGTCATTCCGCCTGCATTCATAACAACGGCAATACCTCTGGTTATAGCGATTATTAAAACTACACCTAACAAATCTTTTGTTCCATCAAGGAATAAATTTACGGCTTTGGATTCCTCCCAGCCATATATAAACATTGTAATAAAAGAAGCAAAAAGGAATAAAATGGTCATATCCTCAAACCACCAATCTCCAAGTGGAGTAATGTTGCCAAGGACCACACCTAAAAAGGGAATATTTCTAATAGTATTATTCAAATTTTCAAAGAAATATATATCAAATTTTGATGCCCAAGGGATAACACCTAAAATCATTATAAAAAAGCTTATACCAAAGACACAAAGAACAGCTGTCTGCTTGCCGGTTAAAGGCGCAATTTCTGATTGACTGTTGCCGCCTGCTAAAAAGTGTTCTTCATTGGAAGCCTTCATGTGATAGATTATGGATCTTGAAGGGTCATTTTTTACTCTCTTTGCATAATTCATTACAAAAATGATTGCAAATATTTCTAGGATAATCAGTATTACAATACGAGGAATAATACCCTCTCCAATTGAAACTCCGGCAAAGCCAGAGGCGATGCCCGTAGCGAAAGGATTTACTGTGGAACCTAAGCATCCTATACCGGCACCTAGGAAAATAACCGCGAAACCTGTTAATGCATCAAAGCCTGCGGCAATAAATATTGGAAGTATTAAAACATAAAAGGCAATGGTTTCCTCGGACATACCAAAAACTGTACCTCCCAGGCCAAAGATTGACATTAGAATAGGAATCATGATAGTTTCCCGACCCTTAAGCTTTTTTACTATGGCTCCTATACCGTTATCAATAGCACCGGTGTTCATAACCAAACCTAAGTAACCACCAATAACAAGTATAAAGAAAATAATATCTACAGCTTCATAGAAGCCTCTTACTGGGGCGGCAACAACCTCCCAAAACCCTTGTGGATTTGGATCGATTAGCTTATAAGTCCCAGGAATAGGCGTTTCCGTTGCAGGGTTGTAATCATATTGTCCCGCCGGAATAATCCAAGTTAAAGCGGCTGTAATGATTATTATTAAAAATAATATAGTAAATGCAGTGGGCATTTTAAACTTTTTCATTTAAAATCTCCTTTCGTTATTATTTTGTTATTATTCTGTTATTATTCTGTGTAAGTTTTCGCAATTCATTTAAATTCTTTTAATGAAGAAAAAATAAGCAAAATTACAGTAATATATTTCGTATTTTACAAAAAATAATACTTGGCAAATTTTTTTGGAAAAGAAATTCTATTAATTTGTAAGCAAAAATAAAAAAATAGTAGATTGGATTAAATGATAAAAGAATAATTTAACTACTTTACAATTTTATACTTTTGATGTAGACTCATAAATATAAACTAAATAGATGCTAGGGGTGCTTAGACTAAGATCTGAGCTGAGATGGCTAAATGCTGAACCCTTTGAACCTGATATGGTTAGTACCATCGAGAGGAAAGCTTTTAAATTATTTTTGTAGTATGCAATTTTAGGGGTGTTTCTGACGAAACTCCCTTTTTTTATGGAATTATTACTGATAAATACGTTTTTTTTATGGAATTATCACTGATAAATACGTTTTTTTATGGAATTATCACTAATAAATACGTTTTAAATAATAATGTGCAGGGTGGATTAGGATGAGTAATATAAGTAATAGAAAAATATGGTTGCCCATAGGAGTGTTTTTAACTCTGATTTTTACATGGGAGGTTTGCGTTAATATAACTAAGATGCCATTATACATATTACCATCACCATCAAAAATAGTATTAGCTTTGATTTCAGAGCAGAGCAAGCTGATTATGCATGGAGCAGTAACATTAAAAGAAACTGTTATAGGACTTGTAATAGCAGCAATCCTAGCTATTGTATTAGCAGTAATAATGGATAGATTTGAACTTTTTAAGACGGCTATATATCCAATATTAGTAGTAAGTCAAACCATTCCTGTTATTGTACTAGCACCTATTTTTATTATTTACCTAGGGTTTGGTATAGCACCTAAAGTTTTAATTGTTGTATTAATGTGTTTTTTCCCTATTGCAGTAAGCTTTGCAGATGGAATGAAACAGGCTGACCTCAATCAAGTTAACCTTGCCAAACTATTTGGAGCAGGGAATTTGAAAGTATATACTTTGGTTAAAATACCGTCAGCGCTACCATCTTTTTTTTCAGGTCTAAAGGTTGCGGCTACCTACAGCATTACAGGAGCTGTTGTAGGGGAATGGCTTTCATCAAATAGTGGGCTTGGATATTATATGTTAAGGGCAAAAAACGGATTTATGTTAGACAAAGTTTTTGCCTGCGTAGTTGTGGTTGTTATACTGAGCTTGTGTATGAATGGATTTGTTAAATTGCTTGAAATTGGTCTTATGCCATATTTAAGGCGAAGATAGAGGATACACATAGGTTGTTTTAATTTGCCCAATCTAAAATAATTGGTAATTATCATTACTTACTTTGCGGGCTTTATTAATAATAATGTCAAAGGTAGACATAAATAAAAATATGGATTACCGAAATGATGAAACGGAGGAAAAAATGAAAAAAATAGTTAGTTTAGTTTTGGTAGCTGTTTTAGCGGTTTCAATGGTAGCGTGTGGAGGTACAGACAATGCGGCCAAAAATGAAGATAAAACCCTAAGAGATGTAACAGTAATTCTTGATTATGTGCCAAATACAAACCATACAGGACTATATGCGGCAAAGGATTTAGGATTTTATGAGGAAGTAGGGCTTAATGTAAATATTATAGAACCTACAGATGGTGTTACCCCTACATTGATTGCGGCAGGAAAAGGTGACTTTGGTATTACGTATCAAGAGGATGTTACATATGCATTAGCTTCAGAGGATCCACTTCCAATAAAAGCTATAGCAACAATTATTCAACATAACACATCTGGATTTGCGTCCTACGTTGGAAAGAATATTACTTCTCCAAAGGATTTTGAGGCGAAAACATATTCGGGATGGGGTTCTCCTGCGGAGGAGGCTATTATTAACGCAGTAATGAAAAAATCTGGAGCTGATTTTAGTAAGCTAACTATGATTACTTCAGACGGATTAAATTATGGTATGCTAAAAAAGGATATTGATTTAATTTGGATGTTTTGGGCGTGGGATGGAATTGCATCTAAAAGAGAAGGTATAGATGTAAATTACATTGAATTGAGAGAGCTTGACCCTAGGTTGGATTACTACACCCCTGTTATAGTAGCAAACAACGAAACATTAAAGAACGATCCGGATATGGTTAAGAAATTCATGGCAGCAACAACAAAGGGCTATGAATATGCAATACAAAACCCTGATGATGCGGCAACTATTTTACATAAGTATGCAGATACATATGATTTGGAAATGCTGAAAGAATCACAGGAATATCTTGCAGAGAAATATAGTGAAGATAGTGAAACTTGGGGAACTATGAAGTCATCCGTATGGGATAACTACACTGACTTTATGATGGAATACGGCTTGATTAATAAACGTGTAGAAGCATCAGAGTGCTATACAAATGAATTTTTACCAAATGGTGATGCTACGGAAACGGAAGTGTAAACGTAAGATTGTAAAACAGGGTACCTTTACAGATGTATTAAAAAGTATCGTTTAAATATTAAAAAAGTATTGTTTAAATATTAATATGAAAAAACTCCTTTGCAGTCAATGAAGCTTTAATGCAAGGGGGTTTTTCATATATTACAAATTGCAAGAGGTTTGTTTAATGAAACTGAAAATTGAAAATGTCAGCTGTTCTTTTGAGGGACAAGTAATTTTAGAAAAAATGAATATGGATGTAAAAGAAGGGGAATTCGTAAGCATTTTGGGGCCATCAGGATGTGGAAAATCAACACTTTTAAACATTATAGCAGGACTAATTAAGGCTGATTCCGGAACTGTTTTTGTAGACGGTGATTTAGTTAGTGGTATCTCTGAGCATTTTGCATATATGCCTCAACAGGATTTACTTTTTCCATGGCAAACAATATTACAAAACGTATGCTTATATGCTAAAATCCATGGCGATTTAAAAAATGCAAAAGAAAAAGCTTTGCAGAATTTTGAGAAGTTTGGTCTTAATGGGTATGAATATAAATATCCCATTCAACTTTCAGGCGGAATGCGACAAAGAGCGGCTTTTTTAAGAACCTCATTATGCAAGGCAGACATATTGCTACTCGACGAACCCTTTGGAGCTCTTGATGTAATAACTCGTGGGGATATGCAAGATTGGCTTTTACGAATAAGAAAAGAGTTGGGGCGAACTATGGTTCTTGTTACTCATGATATTGATGAGGCAATTTATCTTTCGGACAGAATTTTAGTACTTTCGGGAAAGCCTGCTTCAGTGAAAAAGGAATTAATAATTGAGGAAAAGAACAGAAGTAAAGAGTGGTTGTTTGAACAACATGAAACAAGGAAAGAGCTATATCACGTTTTGAAAGGAATAGACAAACAATGATATTTGATAGTCATATACATATAGATACAGCCGAATCCTCTAACGAAATTTCTGACTTTAAGCAAATTATAAAGGAAAAAAAGTTAGGGGTTCTAGTAAATGCAGAAAATGAAGTGGAGTACAATGCTTTAGCTGGAATAGAGGATGCAAATATTTCTTTTGGTATACATCCTTGGAAATCAGACAAGTTTTGTTGCAAGAGCCAATACGAGAAAGAGGTAGTCTCTCCCAATATTGAAATAATGAAGAGGGTAGAGTCCTTGCGAGAATACTACATTAAGGCAGATGCCGTGGGAGAAATAGGGATGGACAGCGTATGGTGTCAATGTGACCTTGACCTACAGAAGCATCTATTTATATCACAGCTTGACATAGCTAAGGAATTAAATAAACCAGTTGTATTGCATATAAAAGGCAAAGAAAAGGAAGCTTCAGATATACTTAGGAAATACCCTATGAATAAGCTTGTGCATTGGTATTCATGTGAAGAACACTTGGATGAATTAATAAAACAGGATTGTTATTTTACAGTTGGTCCTAATTTTTCAACCAGTAAGGCAGTAAGAAATGTTATGGAAAGAGTTCCATTGGAAAGATTGCTTGTTGAAACTGATGGCATTAGTGCAGTGGAATGGGCCATAGCAAAAAAGATACAAGCTAGAGATATAGTAGAATTTCTAAAGGGGACACTGATAGAAATTGCAACTGTAAAGAATGTTAGTTATACAATAGTTGAACAGAAAGTAGAAGATAATTTTTATAGATTTATGGACAAATAAAGAACGGAATGTATATATTAGTCGTAAATCATATGTTGACAGGGAACGCCTTATAGGCGTATTATTGCAGTATGAATAAATAATATGAATATGCGGATATGGCGGAATTGGCAACGTTCACGATGTTGACGATGTTCACTCCT
>JBKECQ010000117.1:0-4530 GCA_047974845.1 Aminipila sp.
ATCCTTATCACTTATTTGATAAAACTCTCAATCGTATTCATAAGAACCTCTAAATCGGTAAGGTGAATATAATGTCCACTATTGGGTGCTATAATATGCTCGGAGTCATCGGACAATGAAAGATACCGCTTCATTAAATTTTGCCATATAATTTCAATTTTTTCAGCTGTATGAGTTTCTAAATTTCCATACTTCTTAAGTTCATTTACATAAAATTCAGATGAATGTGTTATGAGTTTAACCTTTATATTTTCTAATGGTGAATTCTTGATAGCATTTACAATGTTATTCGTATACATTTGATCATGGGAAAAATGATATTCTTCCAGTGCAGTTTTATATGTATTATTTTTACACAATGCTTGAAGAAGATAAGACTTTGATTCATCAGTAAAATCAAAGTAACAGAAAGGAGGAGCTTTTTTTAGAAGCGGTTTTAGGGTGAACCCCAGTCCAAATGATGTGATAATTTGGCTCTTCTTTATTGATGATGTTTTATCTACACCACTTTTTTTATATTCTTGCGCAGTCAATAATTCTTTAAATTCATTGTCAAATGGTGTTGCTGGATCAAGTAGAATAAGTCCTTTAACGCAATCAGGATACATAAGTGAGAACTCAATAGTATTTAGCCCACCTTGTGAATGACCAACAAAGATTATGTCACTCTCTATTCTTAAAGTATTTAATAGTTTATAGAGTTCTATTGCTATATTCTGGGGTGTTCTTTTCAGCATAGATACTGAACTTTTACCATAACCTGCTCTATCATACACAAGTACCTTACCCTTTTTGCTCAAAGATTCACTTATTTGCCACCATTCAGCGCTACAAGATCCTAAACAAGTATCAATGACAAATGTTAAATCACCTGATCCAATAATTTTATAAGCTATTTTTGCACTGCCAATGTCGCAACAATTCATATTTCACCTCATTTATTTTCACTTTTCACGATTTTTTCAATCAAACCTAAAAAGGTTTGCCTCTCTTCGTGTGTATCTAATCTTGTTAGTATACTTTCAAAATATGCTGTTTCAAAGTCGAGATGTTTTTGTTGTATTTTATATCCTTTTTCAGTTAACTCTAGTGAGAAAGATCTTCTATCACGTGTACTGATAGCTCTTTTAACAATACCTTTTTCTTCAAGACGATTTATTGAACTGGTTAAAGTGCTATTAGGTATTTTTAAATGTTCGGCTAATTCCCTCATGATAATGGATGGATTAGTCGCAGCAGTGTTTACTACTGAAATATCAATGGTAGTTAGATTTTTTAATTCCTTTGGATAGTGTAATTCAGCATTTAGATTATTTTGTAAGATAATATGATACAGTTTATTAAGACGAACAATATCATCATGTTTAACTGGAAAATCCATAAAGATGTTCACTTCCTCCATAAACATTTGTACGACATTCGTAATATAAATTCAATTAATTTATTACGATTATCGTACTAATGTGTTGTTTTTTATGTTTAAGTTTTTTGCTTAACTTTTATTTTGCAACAGGGTCACAACTTTAACGGTATTACCAAAGATCCACAAAGCTCCGACAAAAACAAAAATCTGAACACGGTAGATAATTTATTCTCCACCGAGGAAAGCAGCACCGATGCAGGCAGAGAAAAGGTTGATGTAAAAATGCAAAGACTTATTGCTAAATGTGATGAGTAAAATATTGTTAATAAGGGTGTAATAGCTAAAGGTATCGTCCTCTTCTCTTGCATCGTTGACTTTCCATGGGCTCATTCCATTTGCTATGGCTATCCCTCGCTGTGCCTAAATGATGACACCAACTTATCAAAGGTTATTGACAAGGGTAACATTCAACGCTATAATTATATTAACAGTGGTAATTACCACTGTTAATATAATTTGAAAGAGAGGTGCATTACATGGAGAAAAAGAAAAAAATAACCAAAGAGCAGATTATAAATACTGCATTGGATTTAATGCGAGATAAAAATGAGCTACGCACAGTGAATATGCGAGAAATTGCGCGTACACTTGGTTGTGCTCATACAAACATTTATAACTACTTTCCCTCCTATACAGATTTGTTGTGGGAAACGCATACAGCTATATTGGAGGTATTTATGAATACTTTAGAGGAAAAATTATCTGCTGTAACAACTGCTGAAATAAAGCTCAGATACTTTTTTGATACATTTGTGCAAATGTATCTTAATAATCAAGGTTGGTTTCGCTTGGTGTGGCTTGAATACATTGGTGTTGACCGCCCCACAAGCAACATCGAAACAACCGCAAAGGTTCATCTTGCATTAAACCATATAATTGTAAATATTTTGAGCGAGCTTAACGGCTTTGTTCCAGACGATGCGGTTGTAAATCGTGTTGTTCACAATGCCCATTGCTATATCATTGGCGAGGTTTCAAATTACATTTCTGGCAGAGGTTTAATCGAAAATGAAGCGGAACTAAGAGAATATATTGTCAATGAGGCAATCAATCTATTGACCTGCTGCATAAGGAAGGAGTGAACCATTTGGGCTTTGAGCTTTCTCTCTTTGGTGATGGCTTCAATCAAGCATTAATACAAAAACAGGCAGTTAATGAAGTCATGAAGTACAATGACTTGACCGCAAAGTACGGGCTTGTCCTGACCGAGCAACAGGCAATCGCGTTGGTGGAAACTCGCTCACGCTCACTCAAGGAAACCGGCAGAATTGAGTTTGGTGGCGGTATCATTGACAAAATCATATTTGAATTTTGCGACTCGCCCTATCTTGGGATGTACAATTACGAGGAAGTCCTGCATGAGCTGATTGAAACCTTTTATTACTACAAAAATGAAACACTGGATTTAATGAGTGATGACGAGCTTATCCAGTATATGAAAAAATCATTTGACGGCATCTGTCAAGGCTCTCTTGAATTGCTTTCGGGCAGGGAGCTCGATAGACTTGCTCGAAATTTACGATACGGCTACCCTGCCGACTGTTCAGCAGATGAAGCCATATTAGACGAGGAGGAAGAGGAGTACGAAGAGGATGAGGATGAAGAATATTGAGAAAATCAGTAGAATAAAGAGTGAAACACTGAGCGGCGAACACTATTTTCAGTCCTTACTTGAGAAAGCCTATATTTCACAGCTTTTGTCTGAAGTAGAGCTTGAAAAAATACAGTTTGACTGCCTTGCACTTTTGGCAAAGAAAACCGAACGGTTTAACGGTGGTGATAGCAGTTCAATCCGCATTGAAAAAGCACAGGATATTCTTGCCTCAATTATGTTCACTATTGGTGTGGCTTTGAAAGCCTACCCAAGCCCCGATGATGCCGTTTCCGCTGTGAAGAGCATAGGTGTGGAAGCTATTTGTTCTGAGGGTCGCAAACGAATTGGCACACTAGTGAAGCAGACAAGAAAACAACACCTCTTGCTTGTCAGTCATCTAATGCAAACAAAAAATGTTTTTTATTCCGCCACTATTGTAGACGGTATCAACGGATTTTTTAAGCTGTATGATGCGGATTTTGCAGCACATGAAATTCACATTACTGCGGATTACCCCGTTTACAACAAAACGAAGAGGCTCTTGGGTATTGAATTTATCATGCAGTATTTAAAACAGCTCTATTTTGAAAATATGTTTTGCACACATTTTTCCCATGAGGATATTCACCATTTACTTTGTGGCTATAATGAACGTTATGAAAATCTGCTACTGAACATTTATGAACCTGTTCTTGCATCTGCTCTTGGTTGTGTTCTTTCCGATGCTCCTACAGATTTATTAGAGATAACACCAAAGATACAATCCCATTTGTATCATCAATTTTCAGGAAAAGAGCATATCCAAATTGAGCAAATGCTCCATAATGCCCTTTCAAAACTATCAGAAACCCTTTCGTTTTCTGATAGCCTAATTTTGTATGTGAAACAAGGTTTGTATCAGCTTGCGACATCGATAGAAAGTGCGATAAAGTCAGAAAATCTCGAACGCATTTTTATCGTCCCTAAGTACCCCGAGGATAATCCAAAACTGATTATATCCTATGGCGAAAAAATGGACAATGAACTGTATCGCAAGGTGCTAACTGAATTTATAAACTGTGAGTCCATGATCGACAAAATTAATATTATGAAAAATCAAATCAATTCAATTGCCGATTTGGAAGATTTACTATTGGATGCCCAGTTGAGTGCAGATGAAATAATAATAGCTTTGAAAAGCCTAGGTCCAGCCGAAATTGCGGTACTTATGAAGAAGTATATCCCCTCTTATGAAATGAGTTTTACAGAACTTCGAGATTGCGAAAAGATATTGTGCGAGGGGCTGTATGGTTTTGTAGCTTCCCTCCCTCCGGAACAACAAGTATTGCTTGACAAAGCGGTTAAATCATTGGAAGTGGAGGGATTTGAGCAATGATATGTGGATTTTATTCCCTGTTTACCAAGGTAAAATTGGCGCAATGGGAGGAGGGGAAACGGTGCTTGAAAACTTTCCTCTCTTTTGCCCCAAGTGCAAACAGCAACGCTTATCAATATGCAAAAACTTAATATGACT
>JBKECQ010000095.1:0-4496 GCA_047974845.1 Aminipila sp.
CCCCTCCTCTAATGGTAAGTATTCCACTTGAAGATGTATGTCTACGTCCAAATCCTTGTTATTTTGATAAGTAATATGTTCTGCACTTGAAAGTATTACCTTTGTGCTATGCTGTGCACCTGTAGGGCTTTTAATATCCAGGTTCTTTGCAGTATATCTTCTTACCCTCTGCTCATAGTCACTGTTATACTTTCCGGAAAAGGTATAGTACTCATAGGCAAAGTCTTCAGCAAAAGCCGCTGCCTGCACCTGCATCCTTTCCCGCAGTTCTGCATCTGCTCTATAGTCAGTGATCATCTGCTCAATTTTTATGTCACTACTTGGTGCAAGTACGCTAACAACACCTTTAAACAATAAAAAAAGGATGACTAACCATAATATGATTCGACCAACCTTCATAAATGTATCCGTTTTTACTTCTTTAACCTTTTCATCATCCTGTTCAAGTTCTATACTCTCAGGAATTTTCTTTTGCTCTTTCTTTTTAAATATCAATTATTCTCCTCCTTCCAAATACTATTCTTAGAAACCAACCATCTCATTAATTTCCTCCTCACTTAAGTTTGGTTCATAATCAAGTTCTTCATCTAAATCATCATATTCTTGGTTTGTTGTTTTTAAATTATCGCCATATCCTTGTTCTATAAGCATAGAGCCAATTTGGTAATCACCTTTAACCAAACTGTCGTCACTAAAATTAAATGCCTGGAATTCGTAAGTATCAGCTCCTACAGTGTACATAAACCTTCCAAGAGTCTCACCAAGCTGACTTGCTTTTGTATTACCAAGGATTATTTCGGAAGCATGTTTATCAACCATTCTTCCAGATATACGTATAGGTAAGTTATTTTTGATTTGTCCTGGTATTACCTTTGCATCAGGTCTTTGTGTTGCCAGAATCATATTTATTCCCGCAGCCCTTGATAATCGAGCAAGTGATGACATTTCTCCTTCAATTTCATAAAAAATTGCTTGGTCTTTCTTCTGTAGCCCTGTTTTATCTAGCATTTCCGAAACCTCATCACAGACTAGTATTATTCTGCACAAAGGTTTTTCAGTATGAATCTTATTGTATTCCTCAATATTCTTTACCCCACACTTTCTAAACTCCGCAAGTCTTATTTTCATTTCTTTTGTTAGTTCTTTCATGAGTTCTAAAGCATGTTGTCTTTCCATTACCACTTCGCCAAATTGTTCATATTCTATTCCAAATTCAACGCCACCCTTGAAATCTATCATATATATTCTGGCACCTTTTTTAATACACTGCCAAAGCATTGCCCGCAGTATTACCGACTTTCCTGATCCCGTTACACCTGCAATAAGGGCATGGGGATATTTATTTAAATTGATTTCAACTGGCTCAAGTAATCCAACTCCAATACAAAGTATAAAATCTTTTTCTCTAATCATGTTGTCATTCCATAGCAAATTATCTTCAAGCCCTTGATCTGCAGGTACTGTATGTAATTTTATAATTTGCTTTGTATCCTTTGGATTTACAATTTTCTCAATATTACAGTTAAGAACATTTTCAAGCTCCTTCTCTCTGCTTCGCCATTCTAGCACAGTTATTCCCGGTGAATAAAATGTATATATTACTTTTTTCCCTTCTTTTTCCTCACCTTTAAATTTAGGATAGCTGCCATCTTTGCCACAGAATTTTATCATAGCAAACTTTGACTCAAAATCGTCTTTATTGCCTTCATCAGTTTCGCTCCCAAAAGAACACAGTATCAAAATTGGAATAATTGGCGTGGCCAACAGTGCTATCTTTAAAATATGAAATTCTGTTTCTGGAACTATTAATTCTGCAATGTAATCTCGCAAATAAAAAATCACTCCTGAAATAAGAGTGACAATCACAAATATAAGCATTTTATTAGGTTTTTTTATCATCTTTTTGATGCCAACAGCTAATGACTTAAAAAAGGTTACAACATAGTTACCAACCATTTCTAGTTGCTGATCACCTTTATCTAGTTTAGCACTACTTTCTTTATTCCTCCCCATCAGCGTGTTTTTCCTCCTTCCATTCGTCCCCTAGATAAACATTTGTAATCTTAGGCAAACTATGGCCAAGTTCATTAGCAACCTCAGTTCGTGCTTCTCTTCTTGTTGCTCCTTCATCAAGTTCCCCCCTAAATCTCTGCCTAGAATTAATTCGCCGCAGATCATGTGTTTTAATATTATATTCTCCAGCTTTTTTAATTAAGTAATCTGATGAATAAAATATTTTTTCTTGTTCATCAAGAGGTTCTATAAAAACTATTAATCCATCATATAAGTAGTCATCTCGCATGACATTTACTGTTCTTGCTTTACCACCTTTACCATTTCTAACTTTTAAAGTTATAGACCTTGAGGGCTCATCAAAAATAATATCATGCTTAGTTAAATCGGATACCTCTGAAACTCTAAGTCCTGATTGTTTTTGTAGCCTTAATGCAAGCTTTAATTTTGTATCTCTTATAGCGTTGATTTTATGTGTGTATGTACTTTCACTATTAGATAGCTTTTTTCCTGACGATATGAGCTTTCTTTTCTTTGCTCTAAGCCTCATCAACGGTTCACCATATAACAAAAGTTTCGGGCTATTTAATACATCTATTTCATATTTTTTTATGGCAGCAATGTATTTAGCTAATTGATTGTTTCCCTGGCTAAGTTTATTAAGAGCCTCTTCTATGATTACCGCAGATGGCCCATCCTTATTGTTACATCTAATCTCTAATTGTGTAATACATCTTAGGTATCCATCCATTGTTTTGGCAGTTATTTCTTTCTGCCTTACTTGCTGATGGAGTAGTTGTTCAAATATTACTATATTAAACATATTTATCTACCTCCTTCAAACAACTAAAAACCTCAGTTTTATTTTTTCCATACTATTTGTTCCCCTTGCTTAATGTATTTGTTTTTATGTAGGATTAATACGTTTAATATGTTATACATTAACCATACAGTTATAATTAGTATATAAAGCAAAAAAACCGATTTCCAAAAGGCATCATAGCTTATCTCACAATTAGTTTGTGAAAATATGATTAAATAATTATGCTCTATTAAAAACACCACTAATATATTTAAACATACGCTATTGCTGTACATCTTAAACAAATCCCAACCTATCATACAAATATTAATTTTCTTAAGCTCTTTAAGATTCTGCTTATTCAAATCACTTGCTCAATCCTTTCTTTACCAGCTTTTAGTTTGTCTTATTAAGCTATACCCCTTCATGAAAATTATCACAGCTATCGTGTGAATAGTGTTTCTTTCCAGTTAATTCACAAACATATATGGTATCGGCCTCAACATCTTCACCATGACTGCAATTTCTACAAATATCGTCTTCATTTTCTTCCTTAATTATTTCAAAGCACTCTTTTCGATAGTATTGATAACTGCCCCTATCGTCTTGAATATACAGCCACTCTTCTTTTTCTCCATGGATGTTATACATATTACCAAGAGTAAGCACATCATCATAGTTATTGTGCCATTTTACATACTTTGCTTTTCTGTAGCACATATACTTCACCCCCCTAAATCCTAATTTAGCTTGCTATTGAGATTCTGTAGATTAAATCTTTGCATATTCTTTCAATATTACTGTGACACGTTCTTTCCATTCAGGGTCATCATCTAAAAAAGACATATCCTTTAATAGTTCCCTTGCATATTTCACCCCAAAATCTGAAACACCAAATAACTTTCGTAATTCATTTTCTTTTTCATCAAGTGTTAGTACGTTTTCAGTTGCAAGCATAAAAGGGTTAAAAACCCCACTATCATTTGGGTTTATGGTGACAACTTTACCCCCAAGACTTTCTGCAAGCTTTTCATATTCTTTTTTGGGGTCTAAAACAATAACATTTTTACTCTCCATCGTCTTGTTAATGACTCTATATTGCTCTTCAAATCTCTTTACAAAATTCATATTTTTACCTCTGAAAATTGTAGTTTGTCTATGTTTACGACTTTACCATTATAAGTAAAGATGTCAGATCAAAGAATTGGTCAAAAGAAATAAAACCAATTTCAACATAATGCATCTTTTGAAATCTTTCTTTTAATTCTTTGGTATTCGGCAGTAAATAATAAACACCTACACCGTCATCATCTAATACCTTCTCATTACCATCGAAGCAACTTGAAACTTCTCCGTAACTCGAATATGAAATGTTTAGTTCCAACTCTTTATCCAAGCTATTCTCTTCCAACCATTCATCAAACATTAAATCTTGTAAGTATTCAAATTCCTTATTATTTATATACTTATTTAATACCTCTTCTTTTTCTTTTGGTATGCGGTAAAAATCTATTGATGCTCCCATTTTATTTCATCACCTTTCTGCTGACTTAATCAGCTAAATCCTAATCTTTCCACTCGGCTTTTAGCCACTTTACTTTACAGTTTGTGCAAGGAGTACTATCTGCACCATCATATTTGCAATCATCACTGCTTGGGCATGCTATGTAGTCTGCCACAC
>JBKECQ010000096.1:0-2129 GCA_047974845.1 Aminipila sp.
AGGTGCACAGCATAGCACAAAGGTAATACTTTCAAGTGCAGAACATATTACTTATCAAAATAACAAGGATTTGGACGTAGACATACATCTTCAAGTGGAATACTTACCATTAGAGGAGGGGGCACAACGAGAACAAAAAGACATTTATATAAGAGTACCTATAACATTAGGAAGTGATGAAAACTTTGCGGTGACATCACTTCCTTCTTTTATTCCACAAACTAATGCCGCATCTAAAGTAACTGCGGTAGACACATATAAAGGGATCCAGGTAGATAATGCTGAAGTACAGAAAATCAAAGAGACTTTAAATAGTTTTCTAACCGTATATTTTGGTGGTACGGCCAATGAAATATCGTATTACCTTACAAATGATAGTGAAATAAGTAAGGTGGCTTCAGGAATGGTTGAGTATCAAAACTTAGGCTACGCTACAGTATGCCAGGAGGTAGGAACAAATTAATATCTAGTGGATGCTAAATTTACAGTTAAGGATAACGGACAAATTAAACAACAAAGAGTGTTTATTAGGATGCAATATGCAAAGAAACATTATTACGTAAAATCTATAAATACTAGGCCAATATAACAAATTTAAAAGAAAGAATGAGGAGTAAGCAATGAAAAATACATTAAAGGATACAAAGCAAATTATAAAATTACATACAGTACCTGCAGAACAGGGAATAGAGGATAATTTAAAATGGGATGATAGTTAAATAAGAACAAAAGATTTTGTACTTTGTATAGGTGTTGGTTTGCTTGAAGCAATAGAAATTAACTTAAATAAATACCCGCATGCACTTATTGCAGGTGTGACAGGATCAGGAAAATCTGTAATACTGCGGGCAATGCTATGGCAATGCATTAAAAAGGGTGCCCGAATATATATGATAGATTTTAAAGGAGGGGTAGAGTTTGGTACAGAATACGAAGAATTTGGGGAGGTGGTTATAGAACGTCAACATGCTTTAGATCTCTTGAAAGAACTAACAAAGGAAATGAGGTTAAGATTAGATTTATTTAGGAAAGATGGTGTTAAAAATATTGAAGAGTATAACAATCTACATCCTAATAATATGCTTTGCAGAATTATATTAGCTTGTGATGAGGTTTCAGAAATGCTAGATAAAACAGGACTGCAGAAGAAAGAGCAGGCGATTTTCTATGAAATTGAAGGAGAAATGTCATCACTTGCTAGATTAT
Source organism: Aminipila sp. (assembly GCA_047974845.1). Lineage (GTDB taxonomy): Bacteria > Bacillota > Clostridia > Peptostreptococcales > Anaerovoracaceae > Aminipila. The sequence continues at coordinate 1,207 of JBKECQ010000096.1, forward strand.
CACGAGCAGCAGGCATAAATATGATTTTGGCAACACAAAGACCTGATGCAAAGGTAATACCAGGACAAATCAAAAATAATTTACCAATTCGTATTTCAGGAAGAATGGTAGATAAACATGCTTCAGAAATAATACTTGGCAATACAAAAGCAAGTCAGCTGGGAGAGACTCTTGGGCGGTTTATGTACACTGTAGGAGCTGACACATACGAATTCCATGCATTTAATTTTAGTGACGATAGTTTGGTTAAAGGTAATTATCAAATTGGTTCTATGCTTGTAGAACAAGGGCATGATAAAAATAGAAACAATATAAATGAAATATATGATGATTTAGATGAAGAGCTTGATTATGAACCTGCCTTAAGTGAGGAGCAAATGAATGAGATTGTTGGTTTCTAAGAATAGTATTTGGAAGGAGGATAATAATTGAAACTAAAAAAGAAAGAGAAAAAGGAAAACCTTGATAGTAGAGCACTAGAATAGGATGAAAAAAGCGTTAAAGTTGTAAAAACAGATACATTAATGAAGGTAGGTAGAATCATATTATGGCTCGTCATCCTTTTTTTAATATTCAGAGGGATTGTAAGTATATTTGATCCAAGTAGCGAAATTAAAGTCCAGCAGATGATCACTGATTATAGAGCAGACTCAGAACTGCGGGAAAAGATGCAGGTGCAGGCAGCAGCTTTTGCTGAAGACTTTGCCTATGAGTACTATACCCTTTCCGGAAAGTATAACAGGGACTATGAGCAGAGGGTAAGAAGATATACTGCAAAGAACCTGGATATTAAAAGTCCTATAGGTGCACAGCATAGCACAAAGGTAATACTTTCAAGTGCAGAACATATTACTTATCAAAATAACAAGGATTTGGACGTAGACATACATCTTCAAGTGGAATACTTACCATTAGAGGAGGGG
>JBKECQ010000050.1:0-12984 GCA_047974845.1 Aminipila sp.
CTTAAAATAGTAGAAAATGCAAAGAAAAGTAAACATATAGCTACAAATATATCTCCCCAGCTACCAAAGCAATTAACAAAGGCTACCTGCGTTAAAGCTGTACCTGTTTTACCGGAAGATAATACTCCTGTGCATATTACTGAGAATGCAGTGAAGTTCAAAATAATAAAAGTATCTATAAACACGCTTATCATAGCTCTTAAACCCTGCTCATGAGGGCTTCGAGCAGAAGCTCTTGCGTGGGCATGAGGTGTTGAACCCATACCGGCTTCATTTGAAAATAAACCTCTGGCTACTCCATAACGGATAGCTTCTTTCATAGTAATACCTGCGGCTCCGCCTAGCATTGCTTGAGGTGTAAAAGCGCAAATAAAAATCATTTTAAAAGCTGTTGGGATATTTGAAAAGTTCATGGCAAGTAGGATGATACTTCCTACGATGTATACCACAGCCATAATAGGAACAATTTTTTCTACTACTGCTGCAAGTCTTTGTGTACCACCAATAAAGATAAACCCTGCTACAATAGCAAGTAGAATCCCTATAATAAGTGGGTTAAATTCGATACCTCTTGAAGTAAAGGTTTCTGTAAAAGCACTTCCTATAGAATTGGACTGCACCATATTTCCCATGAAACCAAGTGCAAGAACAATAAAAATTGCAAAAGCGGCAGAAAGTACTTTCCCAAAAGTACCTTTAAAGGCTTGTCTTATATAGTAAACGGGGCCTCCTGTTAAATTGCCATCTGCGTCAATGGTCTTATATTCTTGTGCTAAAGTAGCTTCGGCATAAATAGTGGACATACCAAAGAAGGCACTTACCCACATCCAGAAAATTGCCCCAGGACCACCCGAGATTAGTGCGGTTGCGGCACCGGCAAGATTACCAGTTCCTACTTGACCTGCGATTGCGGTTGCAATGGCCTGAAAGGGGGTCATTTCTCCGTTCTTGCTCTTTTTACCGCTAAGAGAAAAGTCTTGGAATAAAAGTTTCCAGCCCTCTGCGAACTTTCTAACTTGAATAAATTTAAGTCTGAAAGTGAAGAGTATTCCGGTTCCGCATAGAAGGACAATTAAAAGAATACCCCATAAAAATTGATTTGCCTGTACGATTAGTTGTAACATAATTATTCACTCCTTATATTGTAATTCCCAAATTGATATGGGCTAGTAATAAAGGAAAGGCATTGATTGCGATTTTTCCTTTACAATAAAATAAGAGCTGATATTTCATCAGCTCTCTGGGAGTAGAACATTTGCATACAATAGGTTATGTAGTATAATTTTGCCGTTATTGAAAAAAGTAATAATAGTGTTTTATTTACTATAAGTTCAATTATATAAAAGCAGTAAGCCTGCTTAACGACATAAAAAAATCCAAACCAGTTATTAAAACGGTTCGGACACCACATACTTTAAAACCTATTGTTTGGATTTGTATGCCCTGTCCTTTTGCCTGAGAGATCATCGAACCATATTTGGCTGGTGTCTTATTACAAGGTTAATGCCTTGATTAAAGACTCGACTTACACCTTCGGCGCTCATTTGATTGAAGAAATATTTGCATTCTTCTGAGACTCTCCAGAGTTGTTGACTATTTTTTGAATCAACGGAATAACAGTAGCATAACAAAAAACAAATTGCAATAGACAAAGAAACATTCAGAATAATTGAAACATTTCTAAAAGAATTTTGGAAAACTTAAGTGTTGTAAAACTTGCAATTTTGGTATACAATATATAATTAAACTTTTTAAATTCTACATGAATATATATTAAGGCGGTTTAAATAATTGAAAGTATCAGATAGTAAAAAATATGTTGTTGCAGTCATAGTAGTAGGCCTCATTATTTTAGCTATTACTGCCGCAAATGCAAACAAAGATAATGAAAAAGAACGGTCCGAATTGTCAGAGGTGCCACAAATTGTAGTTGAATCTGAGGAAGATGTACAAAGGAGGCAGGCTTTAAAAGCTGATAAAGACAAAGGGCTGTTTATTTTAGTAAACAAAGAAAATTCTGTTGACATTTCATACAAACCGCAAGATCTTGAATCCATTAAATATTTTGCCGCAGACCGCTCAAAAGAGGGAAGATATATGAGGGCAGAAGCAGCAGCAGCTTTTAATCAGTTATCAGAAGACGCTATGAAAGATGGATATGAGATAGTCGTAACTACAGCCTATCGTTCTTATAGTTTTCAAAAGATCTTATATGATAATTATGTTAAAAATAATGGACAAGCTAAAGCGGATACCTTTAGTGCAAAGCCTGGATTTAGCGAACACCAAACCGGATTGGCAGCAGATGTAAGCTCTCCGTCAGTGAATTATAAGCTTGATACGGAGTATATAAATACACCTGAAGGAAAATGGCTTAGTGAAAATGCACATAAGTATGGATTTATTATACGTTTTCCAAAGGGCAAGGAGCATATTACAGGCTATATGTATGAACCATGGCATATTAGGTATGTAGGAAAAACAGCAGCAGAGAAGATTTATAGCGAGGATATTACCCTAGAAGAATTTTTAGAGAAGAGTATATAGAAAAGGAGATTTATAATGGCACATTATTTTAACGAACCATCAAGAACATTCAATGAGTATTTATTAGTACCTGGTTTTTCAGGAAAGGATTGCACCCCTGATAATGTTAGTCTTAGAACACCGGTTGTAAAATTTAAGAAAGGTGAACAATCCGAAATTACAATGAATATTCCTCTTGTGTCTGCTATCATGCAGTCTGTTTCTGATGACAGAATGGCAGTAGCACTTGCAAAGGAAGGTGGAATCTCATTTATTTATGGTTCACAGTCAATCGAAAGTCAGGCTGCAATGGTCAAGAAGGTTAAGAGCCACAAGGCAGGTTTTGTAACAAGTGATTCAAACTTAAGACCGGATCAGACATTAGCCGATGTACTTGCATTAAAAGAAAAGAGCGGACATTCAACTATTGCAATTACAGATGATGGAACTGCAGCAGGAAAAATACAGGGTATAGTTACAAGCCGTGACTACAGAGTAAGTCGTATGGATCCAACTACAAAAATTTCAGAATTTATGACTCCATTCTCTTCACTGATTTATGCACAAGAGGGATGCACTCTTTCAGAAGCAAATGATATGCTGTGGGAGCACAAGTTAAATGCTCTTCCTATTATTGATAAAAATCAAAGATTGACACATTTCGTATTCCGTAAGGATTATGATTCACATAAAGACAATCCAAATGAATTGCTTGATTCACACAAGAGATATGTTGTGGGTGCCGGCGTGAATACAAGAGACTTTGAAGAAAGAATTCCTGCTTTAGTAGAAGCGGGCGCTGATGTTCTTTGTATTGATTCCTCAGAAGGATTTTCAGAATGGCAGAAAGATACTATTGATTTTGTTAGAGCAAAATACGGTGAAACTGTTAAGATTGGTGCCGGAAACGTAGTAGATGGAGAAGGCTTTAGATACTTAGCAGAAGCAGGTGCTGACTTTGTAAAAGTTGGTATCGGCGGTGGTTCAATTTGTATTACAAGAGAACAAAAGGGTATTGGTAGAGGTCAGGCTACTGCAACTATTGAAGTAGCACAGGCTAGAGATGAATATTTTAAAGAAACAGGCATCTATGTACCTATCTGTTCAGATGGTGGTATAGTATACGATTATCACATGACATTAGCTTTAGCAATGGGATCTGACTTTATCATGCTTGGAAGATACTTCTCAAGATTTGATGAATCTCCTACAAACAAGTTAATGGTTAACGGTACTTATGTAAAAGAGTATTGGGGCGAGGGTTCAAATCGTGCAAGAAATTGGCAAAGATATGACCTTGGTGGAGATAGTAAGCTTAAATTTGAAGAGGGTGTAGACTCTTATGTTCCTTATGCAGGAAGTTTAAAGGATAACGTTACATTATCACTTAATAAGGTTAAGTCAACTATGTGTAACTGTGGAGCATTGTCTATTCCGGAACTTCAAAAGGGTGCTAAGATTACACTTGTTTCAGCAACAAGTATTGTTGAAGGCGGAGCACACGATGTTATCCTTAAAAATACAGATAATAATTCTGTAAGATAATAAGACAAGAAGTGTTTTACAGTGGACAAATTTCTATAAAACTTTATAGACTAAGTAAGATTGGACGATGAATTTATTATTTGGTATCACAATGTATTACTTGGTTGTGTGGTGGCTATGCACCATATTGAATATAGATATATTTTACAAATTTATATAGAAAGAGGAGAACTATGCAGCAAGAGAAGATTATTGTATTAGACTTTGGCGGACAGTATAATCAGTTAATTGCAAGAAGAGTTAGGGAATGCAACGTTTATTGTGAAGTGCATCCTTATACTTTAGATGTTGAAAAGATAAAGGAAATAAACCCAAAGGGAATCATTTTTACAGGTGGACCAAACAGCGTATATGGTGAAGAATCTCCACAGTGCCCGGAAGAAATATATAAAATGGGAATTCCTATTTTAGGATTATGCTACGGAGCACAGCTTATTGCACATCAGCTTGGTGGAAAGGTAGAGACTGCTCCCGTTTCCGAATATGGTAGAACCGAATTAAATGTAAAAAAAGATTCAGAGCTTTTCAAAAATGTTTGTGAGAAAACTATTGTATGGATGAGCCATACCGACTATATTGCTAAGGCGCCAGAGGGCTTTAAAGTAACAGCTTTTACAGATGTTTGTCCTGTTGCTGCTATGGAATGCCCAGAAAAAAGATTATATGCAATGCAACATCATCCAGAGGTAAATCATAGCCAAGAAGGTACTAAAATGTTAGAAGCATTTGTAAAAGATATTTGCGGCTGTAAGGGTGACTGGAAGATGGATTCTTTTGTAGAAGATACTATAAAGTCTATCAGAGAAAAAGTAGGCGATGGAAAAGTACTTTGTGCTCTATCAGGTGGTGTGGACTCTTCTGTAGCTGCAGTTTTACTTTCAAAGGCAGTCGGTAAACAGCTAACTTGTGTGTTTGTAGACCATGGTCTTTTAAGAAAAGATGAAGGAGATGAAGTTGAGGCAGTATTTGGTTCAGAAGGACATTATGATCTTAACTTTATTCGTGTAAACGCACAGGAAAGATTCTACAATAAGCTTGCCGGGGTGGAAGAACCTGAACAGAAGAGAAAAATTATTGGTGAAGAGTTTATTAGAGTATTTGAAGAAGAAGCAAAGAAAATTGGAACTGTTGATTTCCTTGTACAAGGAACAATTTACCCTGACGTAATTGAAAGCGGTCTTGGTAAATCAGCAGTAATAAAATCTCACCATAATGTAGGTGGACTTCCTGACTATGTTGACTTTAAGGAAATCATCGAACCGCTTCGTATGCTGTTTAAGGATGAAGTAAGAAAAGCTGGTCTTGAGTTAGGAATACCTGAATATTTAGTTTACCGTCAACCTTTCCCGGGTCCTGGTCTTGGTATCAGAATCATAGGAGAAGTAACAGAAGAAAAGGTAAAGATTGTTCAAGAAGCAGATGCAATTTGGAGAGAAGAAGTAGCAAAGGCTGGTGTTGATAAGGTTATAAATCAATACTTTGCGGCACTTACAAATATGCGTTCAGTAGGCGTAATGGGCGACTTCAGGACTTACGACTATGCAGTAGTTTTAAGAGCGGTTACAACTAGTGACTTCATGACGGCTGAATCAGCAGAAATTCCTTGGGAAGTACTTGGAAAAGTAACAACAAGAATTGTAAATGAAGTAAATGGTGTTAATAGAGTGTTCTATGACTGTACAGGGAAGCCACCTGCTACGATTGAGATGGAGTGACCTGAAAATGCTGGGAGCCCGCTAAATAAGCGGATTCCCAGTTTTTGCGTCAGCAGAATGTCAGCAGAATAAAATAACCATTAAAAAGTTTTAATGGTTATTTTGAATTGATTAGAAGGAAAAATAAACTGAACAAAGAGTAAAGACGAAGGGTTCTTTAGGGTATATGCCTTGAAGGACTCTTATTTTTGTTGCAATCATAGGCTGGTGGTTGCATTAACAAGCTGACTTATAAAGCGAGTTGTATTTATATAAAGAAAGTTGCAAAATCACTTAATATTTACATTTTGTTGAAACATTGTATCGTTTGTTGCAGAATAAACAACCGCACTTGTAAAAATGCAACAATATGATACTATTGAGATATGCATTAATTAGGTTGTATTGTGGATGATTTAAAATAACAGGAGGTATTTCAAAATGAGTGAACAGGTTCAAGCTGAATTCTTAAGAAAGAGAATGATTGAGTTGCGAGAGAATAATCGCAAGTCACAATCGGAGATGGCAGACTTGATAGGATGTAACAAGTCTACATTATCAAGAGTGGAAATTCTAGTTATAATAATATAAAAAGTTTTGCGAATGATTATTGTGACAAGTTAGGCCTTACATCTGAGCAAAAAGCACTTTTTTTACGTGGAGATAATGTTGTAGTAACGGACACATCAGCATTGTTAAAGAATGTTCAATTAATTGATGAACTCAGTAAGGAATATAGTAGAGTAGTTGTACCAAAGGTAGTAGTGGATGAGTTGGATAATATTAAAGATCGCAATACTAATGGATTAGCGACTAAAGCATGGCAAATTCTTAAAAGTATTGGCTCTAATTCTAATGTTATTACGAGAGATTATAGAGGTGAGGATACGGACTGTAACAATGATAGCAAGATAATAGATGTTGCAGAAAAGGCAGCAGCAGAATTTAATTGTAAAGTAGATGTTATTACTTACGATGCTGGTTTTGCTGCTCGTTTAAGTGGCAATGAGACTGTACGTTCGTTGTTTTTGGAAAACTATTTGGTCACAAAGCAGAACTTGATGGATATAGATACTCTAAAGAAGATCAATGACTATTATGCTGATTCATATGAGAATATTGAAAAGATATTGCGTATCTCTATTCCAAATAAAGAGGATATAAATGCATATCTTCCAGATGGTAACACACTCATTATTTCAGTAGTTAGGAAAAAAAGCATGCCTATGAAACAACGAAAAGAAAAAATTAAATGGTTAATTGAGCAAAAAGCAGATGTTAATAGAAGGGATTGTGGAAAATATTATTTTCCGCCTTTGTCGCATTCTATCCAAAATGGAGATTTTGAAATATTTAGATTTCTTCTTCGTGAATGCAATGCGAATCCTAATGTAGGCAGTAGAAATCCACATGATGCAGGAAAGATTAGACAAAAGAATGATGGGAATATGCCATTGATGATTGCAGCTTGGGATAACAAGAAAGAGTTTGTAAAGGAACTCTGTTCTGATGAACGTACAAGTCTTAATCAGCAGGATGGAAATGGATTTACAGCATTGATAAAAGCGTGTTACTGGGGATGGTTAGAATGTAGAGACATCATTAAAGCAGCAGGAGCAGATGAAAAAATTGTAGATAGAGATGGTTATACGGCAGAAGAACGTTATAACGATTACCTGGAAACCGGTAGAAGAAAAAATAGTAATTTTAAAAAGAATTACAACGGAGGAGGTCATCGCAAATAGGTATGATAGATAGAATCTGTATTTCCATAAATAATCGATGTAATTTAGGGTGTAAATATTGCCACTTTCATGAAAAGGAAGTCATTCATTCGGCTGATATGAATGTGTTTGAAATACTACAGAATGTAAAAGAGTATTCAAACCATATTTTTAAAATTGGCTTTGTTGGAAATGGGGAGGCTTTTTTAGATTTTCAATTGCTTAAATCCTATATTGAATTTGTAGCAAATAATAAATGGATTCAGACATATACGATTACAAATGGAACAGTTGATATTGCAGACGATGATATACAATATCTTGAAAAGTGTAATGTGAATGTTGGATTTTCTATTGATGGATATAAGTCATTACATGATACTTACAGATGTAATTCTTTTGACAAAGCAATTAGTAACGTTAATCATTATCGAACTGTTACAGGGCATTATCCAACGTTCAATGCGACTGTTGGTAAAGAGACAATAGAAAATGCTCAATCTGTGATAGATTTTTTTGAACAATTTGGAACACGCGTTACTTTTTCGCGAATGATTGGAAAATACGGGATTACTTTCGATGAGTACAAAGCATTTATGGAGTTAGCTGAAAAGCAGATATTGATAAGAAAAGGTGGGCTTGATTGCACAATGTATGGTGGTCAGTGTGGTGCTGGAACAAATAATTATTTTTTTGCAAACAGAAAGGTCTATTATTGCGGTAACTGTATAGATCTTTTGCCAATAGGGGATAGTAATATATCTTTTTTTGAACTAGAAAAACATTCACTTAGTTTTAATAGAAATAATTGTTATAAGGAGTCGGTTTGATGAAAATAGGGTTATATGGGCTTCCATGTGCAGGAAAATCTTTTATTTTAAATAGAATAGATTTTCTAAAAGTAATTGAAGGCAGTGCAACAATGAAGAGACTATATCCGAGTTTTGATGTACTTGATGAGTTTGGTAAGAATGAAGTTAGAAAGAAATTTGCAGAGAAGCTTTTATTGGAAAGTGATTTTATTATGGATGGGCACTATTCATTTGGAGATAGAATAGCCTTTACTGAATCGGATGGGACTCTTTATGATGTTATTTTATATCTTTACATTAAACCAGAAGTACTTCGTTCTAGAATGAAAGAATCTGAAAAGAATAACAAGTATGTCAATTTAGATATAGAAGAGTGGCAGATATACGAGATAACGGAATTAAGGAAGTATTGCCATAAACATAATAAAGATTTTTATGTAATAGATAATACATCTAAGGGATATTTTGAAGATGTAAATGAAGTGATTTCATTTATCAAAGCTATATATGATGGTTATAGCTGTGTTGACTTTGCAAAGAAATGCACCAGATATATTTTGAAAAATGAATCTGAACAAGAGCGAATTATTCTTGCAGATGGAGATAAAACAATCACAGTTAAGGATACTAGTAATTTAATATATGGATATACCACACATATTTTTGATAATAATTTTTATACTGGTTACCAAGCGTGGCTACACTATAATAATTTTGCTAAGAATTATTCTTATAAGGAAATTGTAAATATAAAGGACATAGCTCTGATGTTGAAATTAAATGAGGCAGTGGCAGACAAGTTGGGTAAGCACTCATACATATTAACATCTGGAGATGATGGTATTTGGGAAAGCATTGCTAAATATCTTCAAACATCGTACTTTTGTGGAAATCAGATGTCAGCAGATACAAAATATTTCATTACAAAGTTTTTAAGAGAAGCTGGGAAACGTATTGTGGCATATGGTGATGGTATGAATGATTATTATATGCTAAAGGAAGCAGATAAGAGTTATTTAGTTGCAAAGCCCGATGGTTCAATCAGTAGATCAATTAAAAATATGGATTTAGGAGGAATCAGTATTGTTCGAGTTGGAGAAGACAGATGAAGTCAGAAGACTTATTCAAATAACAAAATCAGATTCAGGTGTATCTGGTCCTGAATTAGTAAAGGCACATATTCGATTGGGAGAAATACTTGGTAGATGTATTGAATTAAACCCATTGGATACAACTATTGTTGCAATGATGAGAGGGGGGATATTCTTCGCACAAGGGATGTACATGACTCTTGGTTGTAGATTTCAGACGTATAATCCGAAGAATGAAACTTTTGTAAGACCAGCAACAAAAAATATTCTTCTTGTGGATTCAGTAATTAATACAGGTAAGACCATTAGGGAGATTATGAATCCCGACATGAAGATTGCGTGCTGTATTATAAATGAAAATGCGGTTGAATACTTTACAGAGCAATTATATACAGTTAGGGTTTCTGGAAATAGTTATGTTGGTTCAGAAGTAAAAAAACAATCTGGAACAGTAGGCCCAGATACGACAATGAGATTGTTTAACCAAATTTAGTTGCAGAAAAGTAGAGCATAGTTGTAAGAAAATGATAAAAAAGAACGTATTAAAGGTAAAATTCCTTTGATAGGTTCTATTTTTTTGTAATTTAGTTGCAAAAAGCTTCTAAAAGTTGCATCAGAAGAGGAAAAATATATGTGGTTGCATATAAATAAATATAGTTGCATATGAAGGCGATAAAAATGTATTAATTGCAACATATATAAATCTGTTGCAATAATCGCTTAATGCATAGACAGATTTGCAACTGTGGTTTAATAATAGGATAACAGATAACGAAACGAAATTTTAGGAGGTAGAAGCCATGATAAGATATGAAAGAATGAATACAATTTTAGGAACAATGAAGAGTTTTTCAAAAGAAGCTTACAACAAAACTGAAATTCTTCCGGAACTCTTACAATTACAAAAAGAGATTGTCGAGTTGGTTTTTGATGAGGAACATGCGGCGAATGGAAATTTAAAAATCTAGGATGTTGAAAAGTATTTAGAACAAATGAGTAAGGAAAATGAATCCGTTGCAGCTGAGGAGCTGATTAGATTTGAAAGTGGATGTAAAGCTGTTTGCAATAGAATTAGAGCAGAAATTTCAGGAAATTGGGGAGAAAACAAAACTTTTCAAAGATTGGAAAGTATGAGATGTTCAGGTAAAGTCATTAGAAACATTGAATTAACTAGTTTCTTATTATGCCTTTGAGATTTTATATTGGACGGGAGTACGAATGAGCGAAATGCTTGCACTAGAGCGTGGTGATATCAATTTGGAAAAGCGAACCTTAAAGATTGATATGCAGGTACAAAGAATTGATGGTGTTGAATACACTACCACACCAAAGACCGACAAAGGAAATCGTGTGATTGAACTGCCAGAATTTCTTTGTAATGAGTTAGAAGATTATTTTGGAATGATATACAAAATCGATGAACATACGAGATTTTTTAATATTACAAAAAGTTATCTGCATCATGAAATGGATCGAGGTTCGAAAGCCGCTGGTGTTAAAAGAATTCGTATTCATGACCTGCGACACAGTGCATGTGCAGCATTGATTGAGCTAGGATTTTCACCGGTTCAGATTGCTGAAAGATTAGGTCATGAGAGCGCCACAATAACTATGCGATATGCGCATTTGTATCCATCGGTTCAACGTACTATGGCTGATAAATTAAATGATATGTTTCATGATGAATTAGATTTTGAGGATGATGATGAAAGTGAGGAATCAGAAGAATGATGGAAGGACGCTTAGGTTACAACAATTCCAATAAGCGATATGGACTTTTGGTATCGGACTTGTGGGAAAATGATGGATTTCATTGTGGCGAAGGATTGGAAGTGATCGTTTAAGATAAATGGGTTTCTACCAGAATTGAAATGGCTTGGAATGAAAATGGCAATGCGTGGTATCTGGTGGGAACCCCTTATTATGGGGATTTGGAATATGTAAGAGCAAGGATTTAACCCCTTGCTCGGATTGGAGAATGTTATGAGTAAAATATATCGACGTACTACCCTTCTTAATGGTGTAAATGTTACAAAAAAGGATAAGAATCGCAAACGTAATGTCATTATGAATTTCAGAGTTTCACCAGAAGAAAAACAGCTGATTGATGAGCGAATTGCACTTTCGGGACTTATGAGATTGGAATACTTTATCAACAGTTGTTTAGCCCAGGAGATTCATGTAACAGGAAATATCAGAACCTTTGATGCAATCAAAAAGCGTATGGAACTGATAGACAAGCATTTATGTAATATTAGTATGCCCGAGGAACTGGATTTTGAGATTTTGGAATCGTTACGGACAGTATTGGAATTATTAGATCATTTGTATGGTAGCAATGAGTAGCTACAGAAAGAGAGACAATTATGTTTATTAGTGATAGAAGATTACTTGTGGTAGGCATTGATCATGGATTTTCCATGATGAAGACTCCGCATGCAACATTTGAAAATGGTGTTGAAAAACTGGGAGGAGAAGCAACACTCACCAACAACACCTTAATTTATCAGGGAAGTTATTATAAAGTTGGCGAAGGAAGACTTCCTCTTATGCAGACCAAGACAGAGAACGAGAATTATTTTTTACTAACGCTAGCCGCAATTGCAAAGGAAATGGATATTTATCAGCAACAGAGTGCTGATGTGATTCATACAAGAAATTATGTGCCAGTAGAAAGTGAAAGTACTTCGATTCCAGAGGCATTGATTCAATGTATGGAAGGCATAAAAAGCAATGTGTACCAAAACTGTAATCGCAGGGTCAGTGAAGATATGATTCATCAGATGATTCTTGAAAAGGATGTAAATATCCCAACAGATTGTAAAGTGATTATCAGAGAAGGGCTTGCAGATTTTGCAAAAGGGATGGAAGCAAAGTTAGCGGAACTTGGATTTGATCTTGAAATGTTCACAGTCATTTATGCAGGTGGCGGTGCCACGCTGATGAAGAATTACGGAACCTTGAAAAGTGCAAATATTCACTACCTAGAAGATATTCGGGCAAATGCAAAAGGATATGAATTCTTGGCAAAGCAGAAAGGAAAATTCTATAAAAAAAGTATAAAAATGGTATTTTTTAAAAATGGGAGGTGGTGCGATGGCAGGAAAAAGTGAGTTACAGAAATCTTTGTCCTTTCGATTAAATCTATCGAAAGAGGATGAAAGAGAACTGTATGAAGCAATTATGGGACATACCCGTGATAACGCAAATGATCCATATGGTAGTAGTGGCGCTTATATTAAAGCAGCATTGAAATGTTATCACGGCAATGAAATGCAAATGGAACAGCAAGAGCATTTCAAAGAGGAGATGCAGGAGTATTTACAGAGGCAGGCAAATGAGCAGAGAGAGTTATTTTTAAAGGCATTGGAAGTCCATGATTAAAAGATGGTAGCAATGATTGTAGAATCGGTGGCAAGTACCTTGGCAAGAATGGAAATGCAACCTTCTGTGAAACCGCATAGGGAACACAATAACACTTCCCTTGAGAAGGTACAGGGGAAAAGAGCAGAAATAATCTTGCAGGATACGTTAGATGAAACTATGCCAGAAGAAGCCTTTTCTTATTTGCAGAATTTATAAGTTTGCAAAG
>JBKECQ010000036.1:0-16302 GCA_047974845.1 Aminipila sp.
AGGAGAAATCGATGTCGCTCTATCTAATGAAACAATTATACAGGATAAACCTGAATAATTATACAGCTAACAAAGGGTTATAGGTTACCTTTATCAACCTAAATATATTATATAAGGAGAATTGTTAAATGTATTATTTATTATCAGTTCTTACCGGTGCAATAATCGCTATAATGATTGCAGTTAACGGAGTCTTAACCTCTAGTTACAGTATATATCTTGCAACAGTTATTATTCATATAGTCGGATTAATTCTCATCACACTAATACTAATCCGTCACAGGGAAAACCCTGCTCCTTGGAAAAACAAACAACTTCCACTATTCCTATATTCCGGTGGACTTGTAGGGGTTGCAACGACGGTCTTTAACAATGTGGCCTTTGGCAAAATAAGTATGTCGGCTATACTGGCCATAGTCTTACTGGGTCAAAGTGTAGCGTCAATCATAATTGACCACTACGGTTGGCTTGATATGCCCCACCAACCCTTTAATAAGAAGAAGCTTATAGGGCTTTCTTTTATTATTGTTGGTATTGTTTTGATTATTACTGTTTAACATTGTGACTTTCATTTTCTGTAACAAAGGGAGCTAACTACCCTTTAATAAAATATGTCAAATACCTTTTAACAGAAAATTAAAACACTACCTTTTTTGCTTTATTTTTTATTCCACAGGAGGAAAACTAAAATGATTCTTGCTATTATAGTTTCGTTTTTAGCAGGTGTTACCGTAGTAGTTTCCAGAACTACTAACGCACGTCTTGCCGAAGAAACAAGTTTATTAAAAAGTACATTTTATAATTATACTATTGGCCTTATTTGTTCCCTGATTTTGCTTATACTAGTTTTTATATTTCAAGACTCAAGCATTTCTGTAAATCCTATACCATTACATTGGAGCAATCTTTGGATTTATGCAGGTGGAGCTATGGGCGTGTGCGCTGTAAGCCTTTCCAATGTAGTTGTTACAAAAATTTCATCCTTTTATGTTACACTTCTAATGTTTGTTGGTCAGGTGTTCACAGGCATTGTATTAGATATAATCATCAGTAAAACTTTCTCTCTGGGTAATCTCCTTGGAGGTTTGTTTGTATCCGCAGGCTTAATCCTGAATTTATGGTTCGATACTGTAGATAGTAATAGTCCTACAGATACTGTATAGCTGTTATTTTATTACGTTATAGCTGTTATTTTATTACAGTATATTTGCACCCTTCAAAGGCAGTGTCAAACTTACAAATGCTCTGGTATTTACAGTATCTGCAAGCTGTTTCATTGCCTGATTTCTTTGGTGCAATATCTGCATTTCCGCAGGCAAGCTCATTGCATAAATCTTGTATTTTAACTTCTACCGCTGATTGTAGCTCCTTAAAATCCTCTTCTGATAACAGTTTACCCTTAGAAGTTTCAACTATTATCCCGTCCTTATTTCTTCTAATAGGCAGAACCTCTGAAGTTCCCACAAATTCTCCTGCTATACTATCTATTACCTGAGGTTCATTTACTAGAACTCCATCCAGCTTAAATGCCTTTTTCATTTCTTCTGTAATTTTTTCCTTTAATCTGCTATGCTCTATATTACTTGCATCAATCATAGGCTCGTCCAATTTAAAGTAAAACACCCCTGCTGCCTTATTTTCATTGTCTTGCTTGTTGTTAGGTATATTATCCATGGCGGCTTTCAAGTATAGCATTAATTGTAATCTCCAGCCTGCTTTTGCCTCTTCTACATTAAATTTTTCATTACCCGACTTATAGTCTATAACTTTGACATAATTGTCAGGAAGTATGTCTACTCTGTCAATTTTACCTTCAATAAAAACAGAGCCTTGTGATGTTTTCACCTCTATTGCCGGAAATTGCTTTCCATACCTTCTGCCAAATTCAGATTCAAAAAATATTTTTTCTATCTTACCTTGTCGAACGTGCTCTATTAGTATCCATGCCGCATCTCCACAAATTCGTTTCATTCTACCGGCTTTATAATTACCTTCATTGCCTTCCGCTAAAATGCCCTCTCTATAATGCAATGATTCCTTATCAATATAATCATTTATTAGCTGTCTACAATTATCCTCCGTAATGCTCTTCCATTTGGATTTTTCATCGGTTATTGGAATATCTTTTTCCGTAAGATGCTCCGATAATTTCATTAGACATAAGTGATATATATCTCCCATTTCACGGCTTGCAATTTCATAAACTCTCTTTTCCTCCGGTCGTAGTCCGTAGTTAATAAAATGCGCAAAAGGACACCGTCCAAATTTTTCAAGCCTTGAAGGGCTTAGAGATAAAGAGGCTTGCTCTTCTCTTTTATATAAGCGTTCCGCCTCTTGAAAGCTTAGTTTTTCACTTTTTACTTTAAAAAATAACCCATTCTTTATATTATCTAAATAACTATTTTCATTGCTTTTATACCAATCCATTGCAACCTTAAAACAGTCTTCTAGCTTTTCACCTGATATGTGCTTTCTCAAGGCTTCGGTTAAGTGTTTTATACCGTTATTCTTGGATTCAAACCTTCTCAATATATCCTGACTATTTAAAATGTCCTTTTCAATCTTTGCATTATCATATATACCGGCAATCTTATTAAATATGGAGGACGGCTTAAGTTCCTTCCCCTCATTGTCTGACACCGAATAACTCATAAATAAAAATTTCTCGGGTTTAGATAAATTTCTATACATTGCAAGTTTTTCTTCCATAATCCTTAGTTCATCTAACTTACAGATTTCTATATGGTTGCTAAATAGTATGTTCTTTTCATCATCGTTTAGGATTCCATCACCACTTACTGCAGAAGGAAGAATACCATCATTTGCTCCTAATACAACTAAAGCCTTTATTTTGCCTGTTCTGGTACGTTGCATAGTTCCAACAATTATTTCATCTATAGTCCCCGGTAACATCCCTATTTCTACAGCCTCAAATCCCGCTTTTAAAACTATTTCAAGTTCCTTTGTTTCTAATCGGTCAGAGCCCATAACCGTTACCATCTGATCATATATTTCCACTGCAAACTTCCAAATCTGTGCTGTTTCTATGGACGCTTCATAGTACCCCCCTAGGTTTTGCTCTTCTATAATAGTTTCTAATTTCTCGGGGATTGCAAGCTTATCTTTTAGAAAGCTATAAAGAACTGCGATTTTATCTCCTACGGTCACCGCTTTATTAAAGTCTTTACTGAAGCTGTCTATTATTTTTATAATAAATTCTCTTGCTTCATTTATTGCGGTTATCTCTTCAGGTTCATACTCACTAACTCCCCTAAAGAAAGGTTTTCTCCACATTCCACCCTTTATGTTGAATTTATATGCATAGTTTTCAAGTTGCTCTATCATATCCTGTGACAACCCTGTTAAGCCCGTTTTTACAAATCCAATTATGTTTTCAAGGTTTAATCTTCCCATAGCAAGGTTTAGCAAATATAAGTTCATACTTATGACCGGGTTGTGCAAAATACTTCTCTTCTTATCCATAAAAGGGCACAATCCATATTCCCTAAATACTCTGCTTATAATAGAACCTCTTGTTTCCATGTCATTGCAAATAACTGCAATGTCCCTATATCTGAAATTTTCTTCTCTAAGCAGTTTGCAAATGTAGGCAGCCGCAGTTTCCGCTTCTGCGTATGGGTTTGCCGCCTTTACAAGGGTAATTGCTTGGCACTGCCCCATATATTTTTTTGAAGGGACTGAAAATAGTTCTGATTCTATCACCTGTAGCTCTTCATTGGTTTTTCTTGTTATTTTGTATTCATCACCTATTTGATTTATACTGTATGGTTTTGAGATTTCCTCGGCCAGATTCTTTATTTTTTCAATCATGCCTCCTGTCAATTCAAATATTTCACTATCCCTACAGTCATCACAATAGGTCATAATTACATTTACATTTATGGCATTATCAATAAGTTCTCTTAATAATTTCATATTTTTCGGTGCAAAGTAGTCAAATCCATGCACCCATATTTCTCTGTCTTTTATCAGTTGTGATTTATTAATTTTACCAATGCAATGCTCTAAGTAATCTTCGGTATCAATATATTTATTCTTTATCTGGTCATCGTATCTTTCATATATAACCTTAATATCTTTAAGCTTTCTATATAAAACAGAGTCTGACTCTAAAGAATTTAGTATGTTTGTCATTTCTTCTACAGAAGTATTGTGCTGTTTCATCTCAGATATTAGGTTGTTTACCATATCTATAAAGGAGGCTTTATCCTCTAAACCATTAAAAGTTTCAAGTGCATCCTTATTGTCTGATACTATCTTTGAAAGAAGCATATGCCTTCCATATTTGTCTAATCTTGAGACTTTTTCTCCTCCGACTTCCCTTAATATTCTCATGCATAATCTGGAGGGACTTATAACATCTAAGTCAATCAAACCTTTTACATTTAAATACTCAAAAGCATTTCTTTCAGTTTGTAATGTAAATTGATTTGGTACTATTAGAAAAGTCTTTCCTGAAATATTTTCATATATAAATTTGTCTTTATCAATATTTTCTCTTGCATAATATATGTTTAACATATTCTCTGACCTTTCTTTTAACTATTTATGGTACTTAACCTCATATATATCAATAAAGATAGTGTATATTATTCCATTAAAATACGCAACTGCATTACTCTTGAAGGTAGCCATTAACCATAAAATTAGATTTTTAGATTTCTAGATTTTTAGATTTTCTTTTATAATCGGCAATGTACCTTTTCGCAAGCACCGAAATTTTGGCACGGCATTTTAATCTATATCATGCATACAAAAGCAGACACTATCTCTTAAAAAATAAAGCAGACATTATATCTTAAAAAATAAAGTAGACATCATATCTTAAAAAATAAAGCAGGTACCATATCTCAAAAAATAAAAAGGATAGGCAAGCCCTATCCCTTATTTTTTTCGTAAACTTATGAAGTTTTATTTACCAGTCAGCTCATTGAATATGTCCTTGACCTTTACAATCTTGTCAATTCGATAAGCATTTCTTCCGCAAAATACCAGTCCATTCTCTGTGTCTCCCTGAACTGCCGCCCTTAAAGCCTCTGTTATGCAATATGGCGCAACCTTAGGATTACACGCAGTAAGACACCCGTTACATCTCTTTATAGGTAGTTTCTCATTTGCTTCTGCTACCTCTGTTACGAATCTATTCCTAATAGCTCTGCCCGGCATCCCCACAGGACTCTTTATAATTGCAATATCACTTTGAGTGCAATCAACGTATGCCTGTTTAAAACTGTCCGGAGCATCACATTCTTCCGTAGCTACAAATCTTGTGCCTAACTGCACTCCGTCAGCTCCATAAGAAAGTGCCTTCTCAACATCTTCTTTTGAGAAAATTCCTCCACCTACAATAAGCTTACACTCCGGAATATTTGCTATTTCAGCTTTTATTTCCATAATAGTTTTATAGAAATTTTCATCGGCAATTTCCAGTTGCTCTTCCTTAAAGCCTAAGTGGCCTCCTGCTCTTGGTCCTTCAAATACAAATCCATCCGGCATTCTATTATGTTTCTTTGTCCAGCTCCTTATAATCAAAGCCGCCGCCCTAGCAGAAGATACTATAGGTATAAGTTTAACATCTTTTCCCTTTGTCACTCCCGGAAGTGATGTTGGCAGTCCTGCTCCTGAGATAATAACTTTTGCACCTGCTTCTATAGCTGCCTTTGTTATATCTTCATAATTTCTGGCTACACACATCATATTTACGCCTATTGGTCCTGCTCCCGGTACATCTTTAACTGCGGCTACTGCAAGAGAAACTTCTCTTTTAATCGCTCTTACATTAGCAGCCAAAGGATCTTGATAAAAATCCTCCTCCAAGTACCCCGGTTGTGCTCCCGATATGACTCCTACTCCTCCGCACTTTGCAACTGCGGAAGCCAATTTCCACATAGAAACACCTATTCCCATACCTCCTTGGAAAATAGGTACCGGTATTTCCAGTCCATTCATATTCATTGGTTTAAGTTCCATAGGTCCCTCACTCCTAACAGGCTTTATGAGTCTAGTTCTAAAGAAGTCTCTAAGTCCTTCTAATGATTTTAAAAGAACTTCTGCTTCATTCTCACTCATACTTGCTGTTATATCATCTATCATACTAGTGTGAAACTGTTGGTGCTCCCGAACAACCTCTTCACCTGAAGGTGTTAGTCCAATTTTTACAATTCTCCTGTCTTCAGGAATCCTCCACCTGTCCACATAACCTTTTTTTACAAGTTTATTAATAGCCACCGTCAATGTGCTGACACTTATTTTCAAAGAGCCTGCCACCTGAGTCATGGTCTTTAATTTGCCAATGCCGATAGCTTCAAGTGTATGAATTTCCGTAATAGATAAGTCTGTACTAGTTGATTCCTTTAGGGCTTGTTCTTCAACCTTCAAAACACTGTTCATCAGGCTTACTAGAATTTCATTTAGTTTAGTATTTCTATCCACATTCTGCTCCTTATATTAGCCCATTGCAAAGGTTATTTCACACTGACACGCCACTTTATCTCCTAGGTATGCAACTGCAATACCCTTGCCGGAGCTACTTCTCAATCTATCTAACTCAACATATAATCTCAACGTATCTCCCGGCTTAACTTTCTGACGAAATTTAGCATCTTTTATAGCTCCAAAGTACGCGATTTTACCCTTATGTTCCGGCATAGATAAAATTGCAACCGCTCCCGCTTGTGCTAAAGCTTCTACAATTAATACACCCGGCATTACTTTTTCCTGAGGAAAATGACCCTCAAAGTAATATTCTTTTTCGTTTACGTGCTTTATGGCTGTAATGCTTTTGCCTTCTTCCATAGATTCTATTTCATCAATTAAAAGAAACGGATCTCTATGGGGGATTATTTCCATAATTTGCTCTCTGTTCATTAACATTTTATATGTTCCTCTCCGAAAAATTCCAATTAGTTCTCAGGATTTGCGAATGTATAATATAATATATTGTAATTTTATATTACTACATCTACTCTTTAGACTTCAGAATTTCATTTTCATAATTATACAATAAGACTCTATATAAAATCTCCCATTTTTTAAGGTTTCGCACTACCAATTCCCATTTAGCCTACACTTATATTACCGAAAAATCGGATTTAAGATATAGTTTGTTCTAATAACAATTTAACTTAGGTAAAATTTCATACGAGGACTTAGATTATAATCATTTCAAAAGTAATTCAAGAGAATTTCTAAAAAGGTATGTTTTAAGGTATTATATTAAGATTTATACTTTCATCCGCAAACCCATAGCCACCATTTATTTTACAAACTTCTTTAATAGAATAGTCCCGTTATGTCCGCCAAAACCAAGTGAGTTTGACATAACATAATTCAATTCTGCTGATCTTCCTACATTTGGAACATAGTCAAGATCAAGTTCTTCATCAGGAACTCTATAATTAATAGTCGGTGGAACAAAATCATCGCCAAGAGCTTTAGCACAAATAACTGCTTCAATAGCTCCTGCTGCACCTAGTAAATGCCCCGTCATACTCTTAGTTGAACTTACAGGAACCTTAGTGTCATTTCCAAACACAAGCTTAATTGCCTTTGTTTCAAAATCATCATTATATGGCGTACCTGTGCCATGAGCATTTATATAGTCAACATCTTCCGGATTAATGCCTGCCTCTTCAATTGCCATTTTCATTGCTGCCGCCGCACCTGAGCCATCCGGAGAAGGTGATGTAACATGGTAAGCATCACAAGTTGTGCCATACCCTACTACTTCACCATATATTTTAGCCCCTCTATTAAGTGCGTGTTCCAGTTCCTCTAAAACCAAGAAGCCTGAACCTTCACCCATTACAAAGCCATCCCTTTCCTTGTCAAAAGGAGTAGAGCATCTGTCTTTGTCTGTTCTTGTTGATAGAGCTGTCATATTTGCAAATCCCGCAAAGCATACAGGAGAAAAAGCCGCTTCTGCACCACCTGCCAACATAACGTCAGCATATCCATGCTTTATATTTCTATAAGCTTCACCTATTCCATGTGTTCCTGCTGCACAAGCAGTTACCATTCCTAAGCTTGTTCCCTTTGCCTGTACTTCTATAGAAATATTACCGGCTAGAATGTTTGGAATAACCATAGGAACCAGAAGAGCTGAAACTCTTGATAAGCCTTTTTCATCTCCCTTTAAAGCCGCTTTCTTTGCTTCTGCTTCTAAGGTCATAACCCCACCTATTCCGGTACCGGCTACTACACCAAATCTAAAAGGGTCTACATTCTCTCCACTGACTATTCCGCTGTCCTTCATAGCTTCTCTTACTGCGGTTAGCCCAAACTGAGATGATCTATCAAGTCTTTTTGCGGCTCTTTTATCTACATATTCAAAGTCTTTAACTTCTCCGCCCATAATGGCTTTTTGATAAGTAGTATCCAATAAAGTAATTTGATCAATACCATTTTTACCGTCTTTTATGCCATTCCAAAATTCTTCTGTATTGTTACCCACAGGGGCAATAGCTCCCAGTCCTGTAATAACAACTCTTTTATTCATAATCTTTTCTCCTTACAAATTAATACTTCACTACTTTTCGGTGTTCATTAGCTTATTACAAATTATGTAATAAAAGCTCCTAATCAAATTTACCTAAAAGTTAAATCCTAGATAGACATCCCACCATCAACACAAAGTGTTTGTGCG
Organism: Aminipila sp.; assembly: GCA_047974845.1. Lineage (GTDB taxonomy): Bacteria > Bacillota > Clostridia > Peptostreptococcales > Anaerovoracaceae > Aminipila. Next base: position 8,666 of record JBKECQ010000036.1, read on the forward strand.
GTAACATAAACTGATAAATCCGATGCTAAGAATAATGCAACATTTGCAATGTCTTCTGGCTGACCCATTCTTCCTAAGCTGATTACCTCATTCATTTTTGCCTTTTGTTCATCATTTAATACACCCGTCATATCAGTATTAATAAATCCCGGAGCTATAGCGTTTACTCTGACATTTCTTCTTCCAAGCTCTTTCGCCGCTGACATAGTCATTCCTATAACTCCTGCCTTTGAAGCACAATAGTTTACCTGTCCCGGATTTCCTTTTACTCCTACTATAGAAGAAAGGTTAATAATACTACCTGATTTTTGTTTAATCATCACATTGCTTGCTTCTTTTAGGAAGTAGAATGCACCCTTTAAGTTTGTATCTACTACAGAATCAAAGTCATCTGCTGTCATTCTCATTAAAAGTTTGTCTTTTGTAATCCCGGCATTATTTACTAGAATATCTATCTTTCCGAAATCAGTTTTTGCTTTTGCAATAGCTTCCCCTGCAAACTGAGGATCCGCTACATCTCCCTTTATTAGTTCTACTTTTGTACCATATTCAGCCAATTCTGCCGCTGTTTTTTGTGCCGCTTCATCGTTGTTCCTATAGCATAGAAGAACATTAGCTCCATTTTTGCAAAAAATTTCTGCAATAGCTTTTCCTATTCCTCTAACGCCTCCAGTGATTATTGCACTTTTACCTTTTAACATTTTTGCCTCCATTTATTTATTTTCAATAAGTGTTTTTACGGTGTTCATCAAGCTTTCCATATCCTGAACATTAAGAGATTTTAGCTTTGGATCTATTTTTTTTGCAATGTTGCAAAGAGTAGTTCCTGGTCCAATTTCAATAATGCATTCTACACCGTCAGACATCATATTTTGAATAATTTCCTGCCAATATACAGGGCTCATAGCCTGCTTACCCATTAGTTCTGCTATGAATTTATTTGTTTCTTCGCCGTCAAGATCTTCAGCTCCAGCCATCATGTCATGTGCCGTAACGTTTGAATATACCTTTTTATTTGGAGCCTTTAGGTCACAACCCAAAAGAAAATCCTTTAATCTTTCAGCCGCAGGCTTCATCATTTCACTATGAAATGCAGTTCCCACGCTTAATGGAATGGCTTTAATCTTTCTTGCCTTTGCTTCTATTCTAAACTTCTCTAGCGTTTGTTTGTCTCCTGCGATTACAGTTTGAACAGGTGAATTAAAGTTTACCCCCTGCAAAATACCGCCTTCTTTTCTTACATCTTCAACGCACTTAAGAATTGCTTCTCTGTCTCCCATGGCTGCCGTCATGCTACCCTGTTGTTCTCCATTTTCATCAAGGCCCGCTTCATTCATCCATATTCCTCTATTAGTTACTATTTCCATGCCTTTTCTAATATCTGTTATAGTTCCTGCCGCGGTAAGAGCCGCATATTCGCCTAAGCTGAATCCAGCCAATCCTACAATTTCAAGTTTTTCCAGTAGAGAAGCATCCTGCTTTTTAATTTCTTCAAAAAGCGCTTCATAAGCTGCCATCGTAACTGTATAAATACATGGCTGAGTAATGTGTGTTTGCTTCAGCATTTCACTTGTGCCTTCAAAACACCACTCTTTAACCTGATCCCCCGCAAGATCCATAATGTCCTTTGCGCAAACAGAGTTTTCATATAAATCTTTGCCCATACCTGTATACTGGGCGCCCTGACCGACAAAAACCAATCCTATTTTCATAATTACCTCCATTTTTAGGTTATTATCTAACCCAATAAACATCTTTATGAAATAAATAATTTATAAAATATATCGTAAATAATTGTTTATATATCGTAAATCGTTATTTATATATAATCGTAAATAATTGCTTATATATACCTATATAAGTAGCACATAATTTTCCTATATATAATAGTAGGTTAAATCAAACTTACTTTTTCATCATATATTTTTTGAGCTTCGTCAAACATTTCCTTTATCATTTCTGCCGCAGGCTGTTCTTTGCTTATTATTCCTGCAATTTGACCTGACATTACAGAACCTCGTTCAACGTCTCCATCAAATACAGCTGCACTTAAAGCTCCGATTCCAAGTTTATCAATGGCTGCCTGAGCCTCTTCCACAGTTGCAGAAGATTTTTCAAGTGATAATATTTCTCTTGCCATCTTGTTTTTTATAACTCTAACAGGATGACCTGTACTTCTGCCTGTTGCACAAGTATCAGTATCCTTAGCCTTTATTATAGCGTCCTTATAGTTTTGGGAAACAATGCACTCTTTTGCAACAACAAATCTTGTACCTACTTGAATTCCTTTTGCTCCAAGCATAAATGCCGCCGCAACACCTCTTCCATCAGCAATACCACCTGCCGCAATAACAGGAATTGTAACCGCATCCGCCACCTGTGGTGTCAGTGCCATAGTGGTGATTTCTCCAATATGTCCACCGGCCTCTGTTCCTTCTGCAATAACAGCGTCAGCACCGGCTCTTTCTACTCTCACCGCCAATGCAACAGAAGCTACTACAGGTATAACCTTAATGCCTGCATCCTTTAGTGTTTTCATATATTTACCGGGATTTCCCGCTCCTGTGGTTACCACAGGTACTTTCTCTTCACAAACTACCTGTATCAGCTCATCTATATTAGGCATAAGCAACATAAGGTTTACACCAAAGGGTTTGTCTGTCAAAGATCTCACTTTTTTTATTTCATCTCTTAACCATTGCGCATCATATCCACCGCTGGCGATTATTCCTAATCCACCACCATTACTTACAGCTGCTGCTAAAGAGCTTTCTGCAATTCTTGCCATAGCCCCTTGTATAATTGGATACTGTGTTCCTAAAATCTGACATACTTCATTCATAAAATTCCTCCAAAGTTAACTAAACTTCAAAAATAACTGCACCTGCGCTTAAGCCTCCGCCAAAACCCATAAGCATTATTTTATCTCCTTTTTTTATCTTTCCTGTTTCCATTATATCATACAATGCCATAGGTACACTTGCCGCAGATACATTTCCTGTCTCACCTAAACTGATTTGGAATTTATCAATGGGTTGTTTGAACCTTTTAGCAGCAGAAGAAATTATTCTGGAATTTGCCTGATGAGGCACATAATATGATATGTCATCCGGTGTTAATCCGGCTAATTCCAAGGTTTTTTCCATTACCTCTCCTATTGCATTTACTGCAAATTTAAATACCTGACTTCCATTCATAGATAAACATTGTTTTTCAGGATTATCCCTTTCTTCATCTGTAAAAGGAGTCTTCAAATACTCCATCCCACAGGTTAAAGAATTTGTTGTATCATCATAATTCTTAACAAATGATGCAAGAATACCATTTTCCTCTTCATTAGATTCAAGCAAAGCAGCTCCGGCCCCATCACCAAACAAAATACAAGTACCTCTGTCAGTCCAGTCTATAATCCTACTTAGCCTTTCCACTCCAATAACAAGTGCCTTTTTTATGACATTTGTTTTAGCATTGTTTACGTTTCCGTTGTTTATCAAAGCTTCTGCAATCCATACCCCATAAATAAACCCACTACACGCAGTATTTATATCAAAGGCAATCGCATTGTCTAACCCCAATTCTCTTTTTACCAATGCCCCCATTGATGGGACAATTTTATCAGGAGTAACTGTTGCCACAATAACTAGATTAATATCATCATAGTTTTCTCCTTCAAGAGCAATCTTAGATGCCGCTACAGCTAAATCTACAGCTGATTCCTTAGTAGAAGCGCGTCTTTCATGAATACCGGTTCTAGCTACAATCCATTCGTCATTGGTGTCTACAAATCTATTTATATCATCATTTTTAACTATCAAATCAGGTAATGCCTTACCTGTCTTTTTTAAAGTTATTCCCAATGCAGCCTCCTTTTAATATATTTCTTTACAAAATATATTTTGATTATCAAATTATTTTATTATATTATATTTTTATTTTAAAAAAATGTCAATACCAACAATTATTTAGAAAATCTTAAGAATTATTATGTGGACTTTTTTATTAAGTTGTGGAACAATATATTTTGGGAGAACTAATGAAGTAAGAGGGGATAAACAATGAAAATATTAATAACTACAGATTGGTATAAACCAGTTATCAACGGGGTAGTTACTTCAGTAATAAACTTAAAATCTGAATTAGAAAAAGCTGGTCATGAAGTTAGAGTCCTTACTCTATCACCCGATGGTCATCAACATTTTAAAGATGAGACGTATTATCTCAAATCATTTAAAGTAAAGATATATCCACAGGCAAGAGCAACTTACAATTTTCATAGCAAATATATTCCGGATATCTTAGAATGGCGTCCTGATATAATACACTCTCAATGTGAATGGGTATCTTTTTATTTCGCAAAATATATTGCTCTAAAACTTAACATACCTATTGTTCACACATATCATACAATTTATGAGGACTATACTCACTATTTGTTAAGAGGCAAGAGAATAGGTAAAAAAATTGTATTACTGGGTTCAAATCATGCCATTAATTCAACCGATTATGTTATTACACCAACAAACAAAGCTAAAGACTTACTATTATCCTATGGCATAGAAAATCCGATTACTACTATCCCTACAGGGATAGACTTAGATAAGTATAAGATTTCAATTTCGGAAGCTCGTAAAAAGGAGTTGCTCTTAAAACACGGCATATCTCCCGATAAAACAGTTTTTGTTTGTATAGGTAGACTAGCATTAGAAAAAAATATCGAGGAACTTCTTATTAATATGCAAAATCTAATTAAAATTAAACCCGATGTTGTTTTGCTTATTGTGGGGGGAGGACCTTACTCAGAAATATTAAAAGAAATTGTTAAAGACATGAAACTAGAAGAAAATGTTATATTTACCGGAATGGTTTCTCCTGATATTGTACCGGAGTATTTCCAACTTGGAAAATTATTTGTTTGTGCGTCCCAAAGTGAAGCACAAGGCCTTACTTATATAGAATCCCTTGCAAGTGGTGTTCCTATTTTATGCAAATATGATCAATGCTTAGACGGGGTTTTAGCTGAAGATATTAATGGTTATTTTTTTGATAATTCTGATGAGTTTACAGAAAAAGCATTATCGTTACTGGAAAATCAAGACAAATATGATTTAATGTGTAAACAGGCTAAAGACTCCAGTGAAAAATATTCAAAGCAAGCATTTGCTCAGCAGGTTATAAACGTATATAATCTTGCAATAAACTCATTTATTGGCCACATACCGCTACCTGCCAGATTAATACCGGTACTCAGAAAATATGCGTAACCGCTTATAAAGAAAATAAAAAGGCACCATTATCAGTCCCATTTAATTGGTACTTGTAATAGTGCCTTTTCTATACTCTAATCTAAGATTTCAAACAGCTCTTCTGCTTTATTAATTATATAATCCGGCTTAAAAAGACCTTCTTTTTCTTTATCATACAAAGCCTCTGCCCATCCTACCAAAACAGAAGTTATTCCTGCATTATTTGCACACCCGATGTCAAATTTACTGTCACCCAGCATTATTGCTTCCTGGGGATTTGACTTTAGCTTTTCTAATGCAATCATTGCAGGTTCCGGATCAGGTTTATGCTTTGTACAATCCTCCATAGTTATAATTGCATCTAAGTATTCTTGCAAGCCATATTTTTCAAGCCCTTCCATGGTAGTCCTTCTCAGCCTTGAAGTTACCACTGCAATTTTATAACCTTTCTTTTTTAATTCATGAATTAATTCTATCATCCCGGGAAAGGGCTCAATTTCATCAGCGAAACTTCCAACCTGATATTTCCTATATATTTCAACGCCTTCTTCTATCGAGAACTCTGGGAAAAATTCTCCCATTGTTTTAGCTAGAGTTTCACCAAAAGATTTTTTAATCTTTTCTTCATCACCTTCCTGGCCTGTAATTGTCTTAAATGTATGTTGCCATGACTTAAGAATAAGGTCGTTAGTATTCATGACTGTTCCATCAAAATCTAACAGTACCGTATTTATCTTGTTCATCTATTTTCTCCTTCTTTATAACCTAAGTACTATTTCTAGTATGTCTACTGCATTACCCTATATCTTATCATAGGATTTGCTAACAGTCTATTGAAATTGCCTCTCAGATATAAAGCAGGGAAACCGACCATACATTCCCGGATTAAACAATATTTTAACAGTTGTTTACCTTTGCTTTAACAGTTGCTTACTATTATTTTAACAGTTGTTTACTATTATTTTAACAGTTTGCTTACCTTTATATATAGCTCATCACGTTTTCTGATTGCATCCTCATCCTTGCCGTCGCTATAATCATAAAAGCCTTTCTTAGTTTTTACACCATACTCACCGGCTTCATATAAATCCTTCAAAATTTTCTGAGGCTCTTTTGCATCTGATAAATCTTGATTTAAATAGGAAGCAATGTGATAGAAAGTATCTAATCCGCCCATATCGCACACTTCAAACGGTCCCAAACAAGCATATCTGAATCCAAGTGCATACTTCATACATCTGTCAATATCCTCAAAGGTTCCCACTCCGTTTTCTACCAGATACAAGGATTCTCTGAGAATAGCCAATTGGATTCTATTTCCAATAAATCCCGGTACATCTTTGCTTACTCTAATAGGTTCTTTTCCTATGGCTAAAGACAAGTCATATATGTAATCTACCGTTTGGTCTGAGCTCTTGTCTCCTTTAATTACCTCAATTAGAGGAATTAAATGTGCAGGATTAAACCAATGCATTCCGGCAAATCGTTCCGGTTTATGTATAGCAGTTGCAATCTCTGTAATGGAGAGCCCCGATGTATTGGTTGCTAAAATAGCATCTTCCGGTACTAATTTTGAAATTTCTCCCCAGAATAAATGTTTTATTTCCATTTTTTCTATAATTGATTCAACTACTAAATCGCAATCCTTAAAACAATCCTTATCACAAGTATGACTTAATCTGCCCTGAAGCTCTGTGGACTCCTTAACTGCTAATTCACCTGTTTTCACTTGTTCTTCTTGATTGATTCTTATTAAATTTTTACTTTTTTCAAGGGCTTCTTCTACTAAGTCATAAATAACCACATCATAGCCACGCTGTGCGAATATTTGTGCCATAGAGGTTCCCATCAAGCCTGCGCCTGCTATTATAATTTTTTTACATTCTCTCATGTCAAGCTACCTCCCTTAATATTGTAAAATCTATTCTTCTTCCATAGGCTTTAGGTCAGGGCTAATAATTAGCTCACAACCTGTTGCTGCCTGAATGTCTTCCAGTGTAAAGTCCGGGTGCAATTCTGTTAACATAATTCCTTTTTCTGTTAATTCCATTACTCCCATTTCTGTAATAATCATATCCACTACATTTAGTGCTGTATATGGTAGTGTACATTCCTTTAGAATCTTATGAGCGCCCTTTTGTGTGTGAAGCATTGCTATAATTACTTTCTTTGCTCCAACTACTAAGTCCATTGCTCCGCCCATTCCTGCTACCATTTTTCCAGGTACAATCCAGTTTGCTAGGTTTCCGTGTTCGTCTACTTCCATTGCACCGAGTACTGTAGCATCTACGTGTCCACCTCTGATGATTGAGAAGCTTTCTTCTGAACCAAAGAAGTTTCCTGATGGAATGTATGTCACATATGCTCCACCTGAATTGATTACATCTACATCTT
>JBKECQ010000009.1:0-30276 GCA_047974845.1 Aminipila sp.
AAATTTGATTTTGGTAAATATTTCTGATATATTTATATAAAATAAAAACCAAAGGAGAGAATTAATTGTGAATAATCAGAGACTTTCCATAGTGGTGTGCAATGCGTCGGGAAACATTACAATTTTTGTTTTAACACCTGTTAGAAAATCAGACTATGTAAATATAGCGTCTAAGCTTTTAGACTTACCGGATATAGAGGCAGAACAAGTAGCTTTTGTTACTAGTGTCCAAGCAGATGGAGATATCCATGGTAGTATGGACATGAGTGGACTAGAATTCTGTGGGAATGCATCAAGAAGTTTTGCACTTTTTCTTGCAAAAAAGAAGGGGATAGTAGGGCAAAGTATAATTAAGGTACTTGTCAGCGGTGAAGATAAGCCCATTGATGTATTGGTTGATACCGAAAATGATTTGGCAGAGATTTGTATGCCCATACCAACCAAGAAAGAAGTGTTGCAAAATCAAGAATGTGAATTGTTAAATGGCAAAAAATTAGTGGAGTTTGAGGGGATTTCGCATATTATTTTAGAAGATATACGAGGAGATAGAAGGACGTTTAATTCTATCAGAAAGAGCTTTATGGAATATAAGAATCCACCGGCATTGGGGGTAATGTTTTACAATACTAATAGTAAACATATGACTCCGGTAGTATATGTTCGGGATGTTGATTCAACATATTTTGAAGGGAGTTGTGCATCAGGCACAACCGCTTTGTGCTTGGCAATGACAGAAAGTGAACCGGATGGCGTATATACATATACCATAAACCAGCCAGTTGGAATGTTAATTGCAAAAATAGAAAAAAAGGATAATGAAGTAAAAAAAATAACTATCAATGGAAAAATTTCATTTGGTGAGATAAAGGATATATTTATTTAATAAAAAACATTTGGGTTAAATTAAATAAATATATATATCCAATAAAGAACATTTCGTTTAATTAATATATAATTATTTAATAAAAAGCATTTTGGTTTAATCAGATACATAAATATAATGATAGGATATTCTTATAATAAAAAAAGCATGGTATGTTAGTAATAATACCATGCTTCTTATTTATATAATTGTTTTAGTATCCTACTAATTAGTATAATTGCCCTAGTAGCTTACTTAATCATTTTTATATAAAAGTTATTTAACAGACATTTCTAAAGCAAGCTTCATCATATCTGTAAATGTTGTTTGTCTTTCTTCAGAAGTAGAGCATTCACCTGTAATAAAATGATCACTAATGGTTACCATAGTAAGAGCATTTACTCTGTTATATGCGGCATTCATATAAAGAGCGGCTGCTTCCATTTCAACAGCTAAAACATCCATTTTAGCCCATTTTTTCCACCAGTCACCAAATTCGTAAAATACGTCACAAGAAACGATGTTACCTGCTTTAAGGCTTATACCTAAATCTTTATTTGCTTCATAAGCCTTTGTTAAAAGCTCCCAACTTGCTGTTGGTGCGTAATTTCCCGGTACATCAAATGCATGGATGTAGTTTGAATCTGTAGAAGCTGCAATACCAAGAACTACGTCTCCAATTTTAATATCTTCGTGGAAAGATCCTGCTGTACCTACTCTTATTAAATTTTGAACACCGTACTCAGTGATTAATTCCCAAGAATAAATACCCATGGAAGGCATACCCATACCTGTACCCTGAACAGAAACAGGAACACCTTTATAAGTTCCTGTATATCCATACATTCCTCTTATCTCATTGTATAGTTTTGGGCTTTCTAAAAAGTTTTCGGCAATAAATTTTGCACGTAGTGGATCCCCTGGAAGCAAGATAGATTCAGCAATATCGCCTTTTTTGGCTGCATTAATATGTGTACTCATAAAAAAATTCCTTTCTTTTTTATCTAATATGGTGTAATATGATATTGAAAATTACATAAAGTAATATTGAATAAAATATCGATTTTACACTACATTTGTGATATACTATATTATAACACAAAAATCAAGCTAGGAGAATAGTAATTGGAGGACCTTCAATGATATATGAAAACATATACAAAGAAAAATTGTATAGGGTTAGAGAAATACAGACTCTTAAGGAAATGCTTATAAGTTGTAAGGAATTATTTGGAAAAAAACCTGCATTTTTATATAAAGAGGAAAAGGGAGGACCATATAAAGAAGTAAATTTTATAACCCTAAAAGATGATGTGGATGCTTTAGGGACGAAGCTTATGGAACTTGGACTAAAGGATGAAAAGATAGCGATTATAGGGGAAAATTGTTATCAATGGATAGTATCTTACTTTGCTGTTGTCAATGGAGTAGGTAAGGTGGTTCCTTTAGATAAAGAACTTAGCAAAGAGGAAATTTTTAACTTAGTTAAAACTGCTGATTGCAAAGCTATTTTCTATACCTCAGCATACAAGAACATGATTAGGGATTTAGACATACCTTATAAAATACAAATGGAAGTTTATTCTAAGAAAGGGCAAAGAAACCAAGAAAATACTTGGGAAAATGCCATAGAAGAGGGTAGAAAGATGCTGGGTCAAGGCAATAGAACTTTTATTGATGCTGTTTTAGATCCTTTGGAAGTAAGAATGATATTATTTACATCGGGGACAACGGATATGCCAAAAGGTGTAATGCTTTGCCATAAAAACATTGTAAGTAATATACAAGATATAAGTAGAATTGTAAAACTTAAGGAAGAGGATAGAGCTTTATCAATTTTACCTATTCACCATACTTTTGAATCTACAATAGGTATAATGGTTGTGCTTTTTCAAGGTGCGTCAATTGCCTTTTATGAGGGGTTGAAGTATGTAACTAAAAACCTTGTGGAAGCTCAGGCAAGCTTGCTTGTAGGCGTTCCTCTAATCTTTGAGTCAATGTATAGTAAAATTTGGAAACAGGCTGAAAAGTCTGATATGACAAAGGCTCTAAAGATGGCTATTAAACTAAATAAAACCTTGAAAAAAGTTGGTATTGATGCAAGAAGAAAAATATTTGCTTCTGTTTATTCTAACTTTGGTGGCAAATTAAGGATGCTGGTTACAGGTGCTGCTGCAATTAGCCCAAATGTTATAAGAGGTTTTCAAGATTTAGGTATAGATGTAGTAATGGGCTATGGTCTGACAGAGACAGCACCGCTTTTGTCAGGAACTCCTGATTTTACGGATAGGTATTCAAAGGCTGGAACTGTTGGTCAAGTTGTGCCGAGTGGTCAGCTTAAGATAATAGATAAGAACGAGGATGGCATAGGAGAAATTATTTATAAGGGTCCTAATGTTATGCTGGGATATTACAATATGCCTGAAAAGACTGCGGAAGTTATTAAAGATGGCTGGTTTTATACGGGAGACTTAGGTTTTGTAGATGAAAACGGAAGTCTTTATATTAGTGGCAGAAAGAAAAATGTAATAGTTACTAAGACAGGTAAAAATATTTATCCTGAGGAAATAGAAGAGTATCTAAACAAGATACCTTATATTGAAGAGTGCATGGTATATGGAACAGAAACAGAGGAAACTGGAGAAACAGTTGTAAGCGTTCAAGTTAGACCGGCATATGAAAAAATAAATGATGAGTTTGGTTTTGCAAGTGATGCAGATAAGGTATATAAGCTTATTAAGAGCAAAATTGCAGATATTAATCAAAACTTACCAAACTACAAGATGGTAAGAAACCTTGTAATAAGAAATACTGACTTTGTTAAAACTACAACTCATAAAATTAAGAGGCAGGAAAATATATAATAATAATTTGCCAAAGTTAATATTCATTCATAAAACAGAAAATACCGTTGATATACTGAAATTTCATTATACCAACGGTATTTTCTGTTTATATTGTAATTTTTAAAATATCCTAATATAGGTCACCGCATTTAAGTTTAAGATTTAATCCAAAATTGAGCTAATCCAAAAGTGAATTAATACAAAACTGAGCTAATCCAAAAGTGAATTAATACAAAGTAGTGGCAAGCTGAGACTGTGAGAACCCAAAACATGGGTTAAATAAATATAATTTCTCTTTTTGTTGAGTCCATTTTTACCATTGAACCCAATGGTATAGTGCTTTGAGGGTAAATATGCCCGGCACGAAAGTTCAAAAGGGTAGGCTTATTAAAAGGTTTAATAACCTCTTCAAATATTTCGTGCAATGTCAGTGCCGAATTGGCAATTACAGTATTTGGAGCCACAGTGCCGGGGTCTGGTTCTTCGCATTCTGCAAATGTTCCAAGAATAATCCCGGCGCAGTCCTCAAATTTACCGGCAAGTGCCAGTGCAGTAAGCGCTTTATCCAATCTATAAGGTCTTTCACCCACATCTTCAAGAAACAATATTTTACCTTTAGTATCTACTTCATAAGGAGAGCCTAGAGTTCCTAACAACAGAGAAACATTACCACCGGTTATAATGCCCTCCGATACTCCTTTATTCACGGTTTCCAACTCTTGACCAAAAGGGTTTGGCACTAAACCTAAATGCTCATTTGAAAAGATATTTTTTTGTAGGCTTGCAAGTGTATATTCATCAAGCCTAGTGTAGTTGGTATTTGGCATAGGCCCGTGAAAGGTAACAAAGCCACACAACTTATTAATAGCTGTATGAAGCCCTGTTATATCACTATATCCAACAAAAACTTTAGGATTTCTTCTTATGTTTTCAAAATCAATTTTAGGAAGTATTCTAGTAACACCAAAACCACCCCTAAGGCAAAAGATTCCCATTATTGAGGAATCTGCAAAAGCATCATTTACATCCTTACTGCGCGCATCATCACTGCCTGATAAATAACCGTGACTTAAAGTACAGCTTGGAAAAACCACAGGCTCAAGTCCTAGAAACTTTAGGGACTCTACAGCAGCTATTAAATTTTTTTCAGGGACTGGAGAAGAAGGTGCGATAAGTGCCGCTTTATCTCCCTTTTTTAATGGAACCGGTCTGCGCAAGCCTGTTTGTAACTTCATAATATTCCTCCCAATATTCCTCACAATATTCCTCACAATGTTCCTCACAATTGCACAAGAGTATGATGTATTATCTATTAAACCTAAAATTTAGTAATAAATTTATCTGAATTTATTCATGCTTTGAATGTCTGTGCATATATCTTGCGGCATAAACCACCGGAGTATCAACTAAAGCAGTTACCCAAAATATTACATAGCTTGAAAGTGCAATACTGATTAGTGTTGAAAATGAATACATACCCCAAAATGCACCAAAAGTATATAGAGCAGTGTTTAATAATTGTGATAACATGGTTGAACCGTTGTTTCTAAGCCAAAGATATCTGTCCTTGTCACCGCACATCTTATCAGTAGCGGCCCATATTGTATGGTAAACCCACACATCAAATTTTTGAGCTATTACGTATACTAATAAACTTACCAGCATAAGTCTTGGGGTATTTGAAAAAATAGTTTGAATGCTAGGGAATGCCCAGTCATTAACAGAAGGGGTATATTGCAACCAAAGCTGAGTAACTATAATAAATGAAAGAGCAGTAAGTATTCCGACATTTACAGCTTTTTGTGCCTCTTTTTTACCTTCTGTTTCGCTTATAATGTCCGTTACCAAAAAAGTTGACGCAAACATTATATTTCCTAAGGTTTGTTCAATACCAAAACCATCTACTAAAATAAGTACTTCTATGTTTGCGGCTATTGTTGCAAATACAGTCCAACATACTAAGCCACGACTTCCGAAAAACTTGTACCAAACAAGAACTCCGGAATAAATTATAATTATGTTTATTATTAATAAAGCTTCGTTACTCATATTTTACCTCCACATTTCCTACGCCAAAGTCAGTATTGTTTAAAAGAATGTCTATTTTATCATTATCCTTATATTTTGGTAGCAGTTTTTCACAAAATATTTGAATAACACGGTTATCGGGTTTTACGCTTGTAGTATTTTCACACATTATATTTACACAAACACGATTGAAGTATTTAAGTCCTATTTCTATATCATTGCTCATTGATTCCTCTGTTTGTCCGGTAACACCAAACAACAAGCAAACCTGGTCATAATAGCTTCTGAGTTCTTCAATGGATTCAGTATCAATACCCTTACAAAAGACAGCCTCTCTAAATTGTGAGTCAAATGTTTCTATGCCACCTTTAATTTGGACTTCAATTCCTAATTTGTGAAATCTATCTTTTAATGAATCAATATTTTCTCTATCGTTCCAGTGACATTCAAAATATATTAAATTAATGTCTTTTTCTAGACATAAAGTCTCAATAGTGTTCATGGTTTCATTGTCAAGATCGGAAAAACTGCCTGAATTTAATACTTCAAGACGATTATATTTCCCTGTTATATTTTGCATGATATTTAGATTAAATTCGTAGTTTCTTTTAGTATTGGTATCAAAATCCAAATGGTAATCGCAGAATTTACAGCGTCGCCATTTACAACCGGTACCTCTCAAAAGAACAATTTCCCTTGGATTTTTTTCTTGTATACATGAATAGCGAGTAAGAATATTTGAGTTCGACATATCTTTCCTTTCAATATTTTGCTGATATTTGCTGATATTAATTTAAAGGAATTCGAACCTAAATATAGTGAATGTAACAAACTTGGACACAAAAAATAAAAGGGTGCCTATAGCACCACAAAGAATCCCGTCTAAATACCTGACAGGTTGGTCCTAGTTTTGTTTAACGACAGGATGGTTACGAACTGTCCTATTAAATTATATCAAAATTAATTTAAATAAGCTTATATAAATTTTAAAATAAAACAAGGTTCCTCTAAAATATCCATAATTTATAAGCAAATATTAGCTTTCTACGGATTTTTAAAACAACCTCGTTATATTACCATATGTTATTTAAATTGTCTAGGCTTTCGCTAAAACTTCTTTTACATAGTTAGGAAGGGCAAAAGCACCGGTATGGATTTCTGTATTATAATACTTTGTTGTAAGCCCAAACTTTTCCCACTCTTGAGCCTTTAAGTCCTTAATTGGATCATATTTTTTTGATGCAAAACCAAAATACCAATAACCGGTTGCATAAGTAGGAATATTGAACCCATAAACCTTAGCAATCGGGAATACTTTCTTTATTTTACTATGTGCTTTTTGCATTTGCTCAGCATCCAGTTCATGAAATGCGCATTCATGCTGATTGATTAAAATTCCATCTTCCTTAAGAATTCTAAAACAGTTTTCATAGAACTTTACTGTAAATAGTCCTTCTCCGGGGCCGGCAGGGTCTGTTGAATCAACTAAGATTAGGTCATAAGTATTGCTTGCTGCGTCTTCAACAAACTTAAGTCCATCACCAATCATAAGATTGAGTCTTGGCTCTGTATCATATACGGAAGCAGTTATCGGCATATATTTTTTACAAGCTTCAACAACGGCACCGTCTATTTCAACCATATCAATTTGCTCAATATGAGAATATCTGGAAACCTCTCTGGCAGTACCACCGTCACCGCCGCCGATAATAAGAACCTTTTTAATATTTGGATTTACAGCAAGTGCCGGATGACAAATCATGTCATGATATACAAATTCATCTTTTTCAGTAACCTGAATAAATCCATCTAAGGTCATAAATACTCCAAAGGTATCATTTTTCAACATTTGTAAGTCCTGAAACGGAGTTTTTTCAACGTGTAAGATTTCTTTTACATTTAAGCTTAATTTAACAGAATCTTCGGCATGGTATTCACCAAACCATAAGTCATGCATCATATTAATATATCTCCTTTTTTATTGATAATAATTTATAGTTGTCATTCAAGAAAGCTATTAATATAGGGTAGGAAGATTTCTTCCATAAAATATTTCATCAATTTCTTTTTTTAATCTATTAGTAATTTTCTTTAGTTCGTGTTCGTTTAGGTTTTCCTTTTTTAGATTAAATAAATAATCATCAAGCTGGAAATTTCTCACTTTGCACTTGGTGTGGAAAGTATTTTCCTGATAAACGTTAACATCTATCATTTGGTAAATATTTAAAAATTCCTGTTCAATATAATCTTGAATCGAAGTGATTTTATGGTCGATAAATAGCTTATTCCCCATTATATCACGGGTAAAACCACGTACTTTATAGTCAATAGTCATAATATCAGAATCAAAACTATCTATGAGGTAATTTAAAGCCATTAACGGCGAGATTTCACCGCAAGTGGATACATCGATATCTGCCCTAAAAGTACAAACACCATTATCGGGATGGTATTCCGGATATGTGTGTACAGTAATATGGCTCTTGTCCAGATGGCCAACAACCGACGGATTTAAATTGTACGGATGCTGGGGTGGCGGAGAACTTTCTTCACAAATGAGAATTGTTACGCTAGCTCCTTGTGGCTCGTAATCCTGTACTGCAATATTTAGAATGTTGGCACCGATTATTTGTGTAACATTTTCTAAAATTCCTGTTAATTTGGGTGCATTATATTCTTCATCTATATATTCAATGTAAGCCTTCCTGTCCGATACTGTTTTGGAATAACTTACGTCATATAAGTTAAAGCTTAATGTTTTGGTCAGATTATTGAACCCATGCAATTTGATTTTTTCCAACTTTATATGTCACAACCCTTCTTATATATAATGTTTCAGATATAAAATATTTCAGACTATACGATACCACAAAATTGGACAATTTCAAATAGAAAACTAAATTAAAAAAATAATTTGTAGTAATTAACAAAAAATAATGGCAAATGTGTGTAAAAGAATGTATTTTGTAACAAAAAAGCTGGTTGTATTTCCAAAATAGGGTTGATAACTTTTATCTGACATGATACCATAGAAAATGTTTATGGTTATAAACAGACAATTTTATATTAGAATATCGCAATGGCGATATAACGGAGTATTCCGTTTTTTCATGCTCAAGTAAATTTGAAAAAATCAAATGTAGGAAAATGTAGGAAAAGGAAGGGATTTACTTATGAAAAACGAAAACTTTTTTAGCTCAAAAGTTGGCTTTGTGCTGGCTTCAGTGGGCTCGGCGGTAGGTATGGGGAATATATGGCTTTTCCCATATAGAGTAGGGCAATATGGAGGCGCTGCGTTTTTATTAGCCTATTTTATTTTTGTAATCCTGTTTGGAAGCATTGGGCTTTCAGGAGAATTTGCGCTGGGGCGCTTAACGGGAACCGGACCAATAGGTTCTTATGATTATGCAATGAAATCAAGAGATAAAAAGGGTGGAGCTTTTATTGGAGCAATACCTCTTTGCGGCTCTTTGGGTATTGCAATAGGTTATGCTGTAATTGTTGGTTGGGTTTTCTGCTTCTTAGCGGGGTCTGTAACCGGAGGAATACTAAATACAGCTCCAGAAGAGTATTTTGGCAGTATTACTGGAAATTTTGGAAGTGTACCATGGCATTTGGGTGCAATAGGGATTACGGTACTTGCATTGCTGTTTGGGGTGTTAAAGGGAATAGAAAAAATAAGCAAAATAATGATGCCAACCTTTTTTATTCTGTTTGTTATAATAGCCATCAGAGTTGCTTTTTTACCCGGTGCAATAGAGGGCTATAAATACTTGCTTGTACCTCAATGGGAATACCTGTTAAAGCCTATGACATGGATAATGGCAATGGGGCAGGCTTTTTTCTCACTATCGATTACAGGTTCAGGAATGATAATTTATGGCAGCTATTTAAGCAAGAAAGAGGACGTGGTAAATTCAGCGGTAATAACGGCATTATTAGATACGTGTGCGGCTTTATTGGCGGCATTTGCCATTATACCTGCGGTATTTGCATTTGGAATGGATCCTATGGCGGGACCGCCTCTTATGTTTATTTCTATGCCTAAAATATTTGTTCAAATGCCAATGGGGCAGATATTTGCAATATTGTTCTTTACATCTGTGTTGTTTGCGGGAATTACTTCTTTAATTAATATGTTGGAAGTATGTACAGAGGCATTACATAGTAGAACTAAAATAAGTAGAAATATGGCAATTATAATTATTGGGGCAATTGTCGCCGCTGTTGGATTATTTATAGAATATGAACCTAACTTAGGCGCTTGGATGGACTTTATTACCATATATGTAGTTCCATTTGGTGCAGTCTTAGGGGCATTAATGATATTTTGGGTATTGAAAGATAATAAAATTGTTGAAGAATTGAATTTAGCCAGAAAAAAACCATTGAGCAAAGCATTTATAAACATTGCTAAGTATGTATATGTTCCTCTTGCAGGGCTGGTGGTAGTATTGGGAATTTTATTAGGAGGGATTGGCTAAGAGCCTTAATCTCAGACCTTAAAACAATATAATAAAAACGCCGCATGGTATGCGGTGTTTTTTTATGGGTCTGGAAAGAAAAAAAGCTGATGAAAGGTATTTTTTCATTAGCTTTTTTATGTTATAATTTTTAATTAAATTTTCTGTTTTTATATTTATAATATATATTTTTAACAATAAATTACATTGTTAAAAATTTAATAAAAAGTGATAGATGAAAGGCAAAACGGTGTATATATATTTGGTATAATCTGATGAAGGATTTTTAATAAACTATATACCGAAATCGAGGAGGAATTTTATGAATAACTGTTTTGGATGCAATACTTGTAAAAGTGCGGATAAACCGCTTGAAGAATATATTGCAAAGCTACCAATGGAGACCTCTCACCACAGAGTGGAATCACAAAGCACAAAGTGTAATTTTGGACTACAGGGAGTCTGTTGCAGACTGTGTTCCAATGGACCATGTCGTATAACTCCTGATGCACCAAGAGGCATTTGTGGAGCCAATGCAGATACCATTGTAACTAGAAATTTTCTTAGAGCCGTTGCTTCCGGTTCAGGTTGCTATATACATATAGTAGAAAATACAGCCTTAAATTTAAAAAATACAGCGAGAACAAGGGGCGAAATAAAAGGCAAGAACGCATTAGAAAGACTTTGTAATATATTTGGTATTACTTCCGGAGATATGTATGAAAAAGCTGAAAAAGTTGCAGATGCAGTTATTAGTGATTTATACAAACCGGAATATGTGAAAATGGAGCTTGTTGAAAAGCTTGCATATAAGCCAAGGGTTGAAAAGTGGAAAGAGCTTGGAATAATGCCCGGCGGTGCGAAATCTGAAGTTTTTAAGGGTGTAGTTAAATGTTCTACAAATTTAAATTCTGATCCAGTAGATATGTTGGTAGATTGTTTAAGACTGGGGATTTCAACTGGAATTTATGGACTAACTCTTACAAATCTATTAAATGACGTTTTATTAGGAGAACCTGAACTTAGAAATGCACCGGTAGGATTAAGGGTTATTGATCCCGAGTATATTAATATTATGATAACGGGACATCAACATTCTATGTTTGTGGATTTACAAGAAACTTTAATCTCTCCTGAGGCTATAGCGAAGGCACAGGCTGCCGGTGCCAAAGGCTTTAAACTAGTTGGATGTACCTGTGTAGGACAAGACTTACAGCTTAGAGGAAGTCATTATACAGAAATATTTAACGGTCATGCGGGAAACAACTATACAAGCGAAGCTGTTCTGGCAACAGGTGCCATTGATGCGGTTTTATCTGAGTTCAATTGTACTTTACCGGGTATTGAACCAATATGTGATGAGCTTAAAATAAAGCAAATTTGTTTAGACAGTGTGGCTAAAAAAGCCAATGCAGAGTTAATGGAATTTGATTTTGATAAGAGAAAGCAACAAAGCCACCAAATTATAGATAAGATTGTAGACGCTTACTCACAGAGGAGAGGTAAGGTCAACCTAGATATTGCAGGTGGTGAATGGAAGCCTCTTATTGATGTACTGACAAAGGCATATAACACTATAAAAAAAGATGTACCTTTAAACCTTATGCCGGAACATGGAAATGACAATACCCTAACAGGGGTTAGTGAAGTTTCTTTAAAGGCATTTTTAGGAGGAAAGTGGAAGCCACTTATTGATTTGATTGCTTCAGGAGAAATAAAAGGGTTAGCCGGAGTTGTGGGATGTTCAAACCTGACTGCAGGTGGTCATGACGTATTAAGCGTTGACCTAACAATGGAATTGATTGCAAGGGATATTTTAGTGCTTACTGCGGGATGTTCATCCGGTGGTATTGAAAACTGTGGTTTAATGACTCCTGATGCAGCAAAGTTAGCAGGACCGAAACTTAGAGCAGTTTGTGAGAAGCTTGGTATACCTCCTGTGCTGAATTTTGGACCATGTCTTGCCATTGGTAGACTTGAAATTGTAGCTACAGAAATTGCAGAAGAACTGGGTGTAGATTTGCCTCAGCTTCCTTTGGTACTTTCAGCGGCACAGTGGCTTGAAGAACAGGCTTTGGCAGATGGAGCCTTTGGATTGGCATTAGGATTACCTCTACATTTAGGATTACCTCCATTTGTAACAGGTAGTAAAGTTGCAGTAAAAGTTTTAACTGAAGATATGAAACAATTAACGGGCGGACAGATTATAATTAATCCAGATGCAAAAGAATCAGCGGACATTTTGGAAAATATCATTATGGAAAAACGCTCAGCTTTAAATATATAGAGGGGAGCATTGCTATGAAAAGAATAATGATAGACTATACAAAATGTGATGGGTGCAAAAACTGCACTGCTGCGTGTATGCAATCTCATAGAGAGTTCCCCGGAACAATATATGATTTAGATTTTACAGATGTTAAAAATGAATCTAGGAATCACATCATTTCAGATGGTAAAGGCGGATATAAACCCATATTTTGCAGGCATTGTGATTTGCCTGAGTGTGCTATGTCATGTATGAGCGGAGCATTAAGCAAGGATATGGAAAGCGGAATAGTTTCTTATGATGAAAAAAGATGCGGATCTTGCTTTATGTGTGTAATGAATTGCCCATATGGAGTATTGAAAGCAGATACACTTACTCGAACAAAAGTGATAAAATGCGATTTTTGCATGGATCAGGGCGGAGAGCCTAACTGTGTTAAAAATTGCCCGAAAAAGGCTATTTGGGTTGAGGAGGTGAATGCATGAGATATGTAATAATAGGGGCCGGAGCCGCAGGTATGACAGCTGCAAAAACCATAAGGGATATAGATAAAAACTCGGAATTAGTTGTCATTTCAAAGGATGAATATGTGCATTCAAGATGTATGCTACACAAATATATGAGCGGGGAGAGAAATGAGAATACCATGGACTTTATGCCCCAGGATTTCTTCCGCAAAAATAATATTACATGGATTAATGGGATTGGTGTAAAAAATGTTTCTACAGATAGAAAGAACGTAATTCTTGACGATAACAATGTTGTGAGTTATGATAAACTGCTTATTGCCACGGGAGCGGATAGCTTTATTCCCCCTGTAGGAGCTTTTAGAACAGCAGGCAATGTATTCGGTCTAAGAAACTTAAGTGATGCTCAAGGCATGATGAAATACATTAGACCACAAGGCAAAGTGGTAATAGTAGGTTCAGGTCTTGTTGGAATGGATGCGGCATATGCATTATTAGAACGCAAAATGGATGTGACTATCGTGGAGATGGCAGACAGGATTTTACCTATTCAGTTGGATGAGGTTGCAGGGAACGAGTACAAAAAGAGGTTTGAGCAGGCCGGATGTAAGTTTGTATTAGGCAGAAAAGCAACCGAAACCGTTTTGGACAATAACAATCAAGTGAGAAAGCTTGTGTTAGATGATAATTCGGAGCTTGAATGTGATTTTATAATTGTAGCAGCAGGTGTAAGACCGGCTATTTCATGTACATCAGAATCTGACATTGATGCAGAACGAAGTATCTGTGTAAATGAGTATATGGAAACAAATATAAGGGATGTTTATGCCGCGGGTGATGTTGCAGGCTTATCGGGTATTTGGCCAAATGCGATGAAACAAGGAAGCATAGCGGCAATAAATATGTGTGGTGGAAGAATTGCCTATGAAGATAAATATGCAATGAAGAATACCATAAACTTCTTTGGGCTTGTAACTCTGTCACTTGGAAGAGGTGAAATCAAGCAGGGGGATGAGGTTATTGTCAAAGAAGACAGTAAGAGCTATAAGAGAGCTATTATTAGGGATGGAAAACTAGACAGCATTTTGCTACAAGGCAATATTGATTATGCGGGAGTTTATCAGTACCTTATAAAAAATAACATGGTTATTAATGACAAAAATGATATATTTAAAGCTTCATTTGCTGATTATTATAAAGTAAAAAGTGACGGACAGTATGAATACAAAATATAAGTTAGATTTAATATATTTTTTTAAACTTTGTAGTTGTAAAATATAGGATTGCGTGTTATAATAATATAAATTAATATGGGTTAATCGATTGGAAGACACTTCTTTGATTTATTTAGAGAGATGTATATGCTTTTGAGATCCAAAATAAAACAAAGGAGGTTAGTACAATGGCTGACAAAACAATTAAATGCAAAGATTGCGGAGCAGAATTTATTTTTACTGAAAATGAGCAGGCGTTCTATAAAGAAAAAGGTTTCGATAATGAACCACAGAGATGTCCATCTTGTAGAGCTGCAAGAAAACAACAGAGAAATAATAGAAATAACGATAGAAGATATTAATAGAGTTATTTAGCTATAAAAGTGGATTGTTTAATCCACTTTTATTTATATCGAGAATTAATAGGAGGTATTTTATAATTAATAATAGAAAGAATCAATTGAGAATTAATGAAGAAATAGACAATAAGGAAGTTAGACTTATTGACAAAAATGGAACTATGTTAGGTATTAAATCTATTTCAGAGGCGTTAAACCTAGCTGAAGAAAGCAATTTAGATTTAGTAGAGATTTCTCCAAATGCAGAGCCGCCTGTATGCAAAATCGTAGACTATAATAAAACTATGTATGAAAAGGCAAAAAAGGAGAAGGAAGCAAAGAAAAATCAAAAAGTTGTTTCCATTAAAGAAGTAAGATTATCTGCTAAAATAGAGGAGCATGATTTACAAGTAAAATGTAAAAATGCCTATAAGTTTTTGGCGGATGGCAATAAAGTAAAGGCGAGCGTTAGATTTAGGGGTAGACAACAAAAATATTCTGAAGATGGAATCGAAGTTCTTACAAAGTTTGCTGACTTAGTAAAGGAAGTAGGAACAATAGAGAAAAAACCTGCTATGGATGGTAGATCCATGATTATGATTTTAGTTCCTAAAAAGCAGGAAGCTTAATTAGAATATAATATAATTTAGGCATAAGAATAAAAGCTATTGTAGAAATTGTTGATAGATTCATCAATTTATATTCAAATAGCTTTTTTTGTGTGCAAAAAAGTTAATTTCTTATAAGTAGATTAAAATATAAAGAAAAGTGGTGCCTAAATAATAGATACCACTTTTTATTAATGTTTTTTTATTAATCATTTATATTCTTAGATAATTATATTTGTATTTTTAAATAATTAGATTTATGTTTTTAAACAATTATATTTGTGTTTTTGAAAGGTTAGATTGTGTAAATATATATTGCACTAAACTGAAAGACCGTGCCTAGTATTACAAATATATGAAAAATCTCATGAAATCCAAAATAATTACTAAAGTTTGGCTTCTTTGCTATATAGAAAATGGCGCCAATGGAATACATGATACCTCCCAAAGCTACTAGTATGATACAACCAATAGGAATTTGTTTTAAAAATTCTATATCAAAGATAATAGCCCAGCCCATTAGTAGATAAAGTGATGTGTATAGCCATCTAGGTGCATTTAACCAACATACTTTAATCAGGATGCCTATAATTGCAACACTCCAAATCGCTGATAAGAATAGGAATGCACGTTTTGGTTCCATAAAGCCTATAACAAGTGGGGTGTAGGTTCCGGCTATTAGCACGTAAATCATTGAATGGTCTAGCTTTCTTATTCTAACCAAAACATCAGATGGGACTTTTACAAAATGATATATTGAACTTGTGCTATAAAGAGCAATCATAGATAAACCGAAGATTACTACTCCGGCCACTGTAAATGCCTCTATATTGCCAATATAGATACATTTTCTTACTAGAAAAACAGTAGCAATAACAGCTAGACAAGCACCAATAAAGTGCGTAAAACTACTCAGTGGATCTCGAGCGTTTAAAAATTTTTTGTAAATTTGCATTATTAGTGTTCTCCTTTTAAAGTTAATATTACGTAATGTAATTTTAAAAACTATATTATGTAATTATTATAACCTATTTCGGAAAAATTGCAACATTAAATTATTTAAAATAAGTATTTTTATTATATATGCAATTTATTATATAAATATTTTTACTAAAATAGTACGTTTAATAAAACAGTGCATTGAATAGAAAATGGCTGGCCTTTCATAAAACAGTGCATTGAATAGGAAATGACTGGCCTTTAATAAAGCAGTACTTTCAATAAAAAATGACTTACCTTATTAAAGGGTTTAATAGATAACCTTGCCAAATTATCGGTATTTTATTCTATATAAAAGCAATATATAGACAAGTTTGCATTATTGCCTTAAAATATAAATAGAAAATTATAACGAGGGTCACCTATATTTTGTAGGTGACTTATTGTTTTGAAGCAAGAAGGAGATGGCTATGACAAAAATTAAATCAATTAAAGAAATTTTTAATACTGTAGATTTTGGAGAGGCAGTGCAGGAAATTGTTGATAGGACAAAACTACAGAATAATAGAATAAATGGTATGCTACAACTAGATTTTGTGGAGTATGATGCAAAGGACAGAACAGTAATATATGAGGTGCCTGTTTTTGATTGGCAATTAAATCCTAATGATGTGATGCATGGGGGCTTAAGCGCTACCATTATGGATACAACCTTAGGAATATTCGCCAATGCTATTTGTTATGAACTGGGGGGATACTTTGCTCCTACAGTAAACATGACAGTAAATTATTTGGCACCTGTACCTGCAAATGAAAAAATTATAGTTAAAGTGCAACTTATTTCAACAAATAGGTCAATAATAACTTTAAACGGAGAAATTAAATCAAAGAGCAATGATTTTGTTTCTGTATTCGGTACAGCTTCATATAAGGTATTGAGAAAATAGGAATAAATTTATTTGGTAAATTGTGATATACTTATATAATAAAGATTTGAATGATAAATATAGGGAGGAACGTGTCATGCTGGGAAAAATTAAAGGTGAAGCAAAGGCTGCTGCTGAGCAATTATGTGAGGGAGCAAAATTACAAAAAGGGGCAATTGTAGTAATAGGTTGCTCTTCCAGTGAAGTAGAAGGTGATAAGATTGGAACTAACTCAAATCCAGAGGTGGCAAAAGCTATTTTCAATGGAATCTATGAAGTTTTAAATAGCAAGGGTATTTTTCTTGCAGCACAGTGCTGTGAACATCTTAATAGGTCACTGATTGTGGAGAGAGAAATTGCTAAGGATGATGCTATAGTAAATGTTGTGCCACAACCAAAGGCAGGTGGCTCCTTTGCCACAGCCGCATATTCAAACTTTAATGACCCGGTTGCTGTGGAAGAGATAAAAGCAGATGCAGGTCTTGATATAGGGGGAACTCTTATTGGTATGCATTTAAAGAAGGTTGCAGTACCTCTAAGAATTGAAACAAAGACTATCGGAAATGCAAACGTTATAGCGGCAAGAACAAGAAGGAAGTTTGTTGGGGGACAAAGAGCAGTTTACGATGAAAGCTTAATGTAATAACAAAAACTGCTATTAGATATATGAATAATTACAGAAAGGCTTTTTATGTTTAGAACTGGAGCAATGGACAAGAAGGAAAAGGTTTGGAGATATGTTGTAACAGCAATAACTACAATTGCTATTACCATTTGTGTAGTAATATCAGAGACCTATAATATTAACACACCATTAATAAGTATTATAGGAGGATATGCTTCCATTCCGGCCATTTTATTATTAACTTGGAGATTACCTTTTTCATTTTTTTTATGGGTTATGTGCTTTGATATATTTGCCCCAGGTATTGGCACTATTGTAAATTTATATAGAACCGTAGACTCATATGACAGGATAATTCACTTTTTAAGCGGTATTATTCTTGCTGAAGCAGGTAGAATGATAATAGAACATTTGTTCTATAGGTATGGACTTAAAAACATTACTTCTATTACCATTTTATTTGCGGCATTATTCTCTTGTATGGGTGCAGGGTTGTGGGAAATATATGAATTTACCGGAGACCAACTGTTAAACACAAAAATGCAGGGCAATAATCTAAATACTATGGGAGATATAGTATCGGGATTTTTAGGGGCATTAGTTTATGTTGGAGTATATTTAGGATATAAGTACTACGAAAAAAATAGAGATAAGAAGGACGATATAATTTGAAAATTATAATTTCACCTGCAAAGAAAATGAGACGGAATACTGATGTGTTTTCTACGAACTCAATGCCTGTTTTTATTGAAAAAACTCAGAAACTTATGGAATATATTCAAGGTTTGAACTATGAAGAGGCAAAAGCAGTTTGGAAGTGCAATGATAAGATTGCCAAGCTTAATTTCGATAGATTTAATGAAATGGATTTGGATGTATCATTGACACCGGCACTATTAGCTTATGAGGGCATACAATATCAATATATGTCACCCGAGGTATTCGATTATGACCAATGGGAGTATATAGAAAATCATTTGTACATATTATCAGGGTTTTACGGATTGGTAAAGCCATTTGATGGGGTTGTGCCGTATAGATTAGAAATGCAGGCAAAAATATCAGTAAATGAACATAAGGATTTATATGAGTTTTGGGGTACGGACATTTATGACCACATAAGCAAAGAGACGGATTGTATTATAAACTTGGCATCAAAGGAATATAGCAAATGTATTGAAAAGTATTTAGATGGGAAAATTAAGTTTGTAAACTGTATCTTTGGGGAATATAAAGAAGGTAAGGTTATTGAAAAAGGTACGCAAGTGAAAATGGCCAGAGGAGAAATGGTTAGATTCATGACCGAGAACTTTGTTGAATCAGAAGAAAAATTAAAAGACTTTAAGGGGTTAGGCTTTAGATTTAGTGAAGGCTTATCTAATGAATATAACTTTATATTTTTAAAATAAATATAGCTTTATATTTTGAAAGGAGAATTATAGTTATGTTAGAAGTAGGAATGAAGGCACCGGACTTTAAGCTTCAAGATCAAGAGGGAAAAGAGGTTGCCTTATCAGATTTTAAAGGAAGAAAAGTAATATTATATTTTTACCCAAAAGACAATACTCCCGGATGCACAAAGCAAGCCTGCGGATTTGCACAGCTATACCCACACTTTACTGAAAAAGGTGTTGAAATAATAGGTATTAGTAAGGATACAGTTTCTTCACATCTGAAATTTTCAGAAAAGCACCAATTACCGTTTACAATTCTTGCAGACCCGGAACTTGAAGCAATACAAGCTTATGATGTTTGGCAAGAAAAAAATAACTACGGAAAGAAAACTATGGGCATTGTAAGGACTACTTATATTATCAATGAAGAGGGTATTATAGAAAAAGCTTTTGGAAAGGTAAAGGCAGCAGAGAATCCTGAAAAAATGCTAGGTGAAATATAATTTATATTTTGTGTAATATATTTAATAAAAGGAGAACATATGGAGACTAAAGATTTAATCATACGTGAGTCTGTATGGGAAGACCTAGAGATATTTCATAAGTGGGAGCTTATTCCTGAGGTTAATAAGTATTTTAGTATAGCTGATAACCAAAGTCTTGAAGCTGTCACAAGTACATATATTCATGACAAAGAAAACCCTTCTCAAAGGCAATATACCATAGCTTTAAAAGAAACAGGATACCCAATAGGCAGAATAGTCTTAGGAGATTTAAAAGAAAACTGGAAGGTAGAAATTTTTAGGATATATATTGGGGAGCTGGCTTATAGAGGAAAGGGTTATGGCAGACAAGCTATGGAGGCAATCCTAAAGCTTTGTTTCGATGAATGGAAGTTGAAGAGGGTTTATTTAGATCATTATACAGGAAATCCGGCAGCACATTTATATAAGAATCTGGGATTTAAGTATGAGGGAGTATTAAGACAAAATTGTAGAAAAAATGGAATTTTGTACGATGTACATCTAATGTCTATGCTTGAAAATGAATATATAGAAAAATATCATAACATTTAAAGAAGGGTAGGAATTGGGGTTATGAAAAAAATTGTTGTGATTTTATCTATGTTGATATTAATAGGGGTATTAATATCAGGTTGCAGTGGCGACAGGGAAACATCTATAAATGAGTATTATAAAGTGGATGATAGTGATGATGATGAACTGGCCGCAGTATTTTTTTTAGGACACGATTTAGAGAGTATAAAACAAAATGGTAAGGAAATACTGGATGAATTTGATATGACCTTGGATTATGCTTCTACAATTGAGTTTGAAACTGTAAATGTGGATAATGGCGATGAATGGTATGCTATAATACCAAAATATAAAGGTTCAGAAATAAAAATCTGTTCAACAAAATTAAATCAAGATGGTGAGTTAGTTGTTGATAAGGAATTGCTTACTACAGATAAACCTGTAAAGCTACAATGCAATTTAAGTGACATTATACCCTCATCTCAGGTTACGGTAACATATAAGGATAAAAGTGTAACCTTTAATCCAAGCCTTAGCTTAAAGGATGGTAAAATGCTTGACATTGAAAATGTTTATACGGATTGATTTTATTTCTTCTGAATGTAAAAGCATTATTTAAATGTAAACTAATTAAAATTGTAACCTAATTAAAAATGTAAACTAATTAAAATTGAAATGAAACCTTGTATAGAGTATTTGTTTAGATACAGCAAATCTTTTATTACAGGGTTTTTTGTTTTGTATAGGTAATATTATATTTAACAAAAATTGGTACTCCAGAAAACTACCTATTATTTAATTAAATGGAAAAAATCCTCCAATATATGCTATAATGTACTTGTTTATGGTTATGAATCACTTTTTTGTAAACAGGATAAGGGGAAAGGAATTATGAGACAAGATAATAGTTTTAGTTTTTATTTTACCAATAAACGCATAGGGTATATACCGGTTATATTTCTTATTCTAATAATGGTTTTTATTTTTAGCATTATTAATGTACAGGCGGACTCAAATGGAGGGATAGGCGTAAGTATTGATGGTTACCCAGTAGTATTTGAAGAAGATGAAGGAGCTCCATTTATAGATGTTAACGGAAGAACCTTGGTCCCGTTTAGAGGTGTGATGGAATCCTTTGGCGGAGATGTAGATTGGGATAATGAGTCAAGGATAGCAATAGTAGAAAAAGGAAATGTTAAGGTTCAAGTGCCTATTGACAAAAAATATATTATGGTAAATGATAAACAGGTCGAAAATGACACAGTTGCTATAATTTTAAATGGTAGAACATATCTGCCAATCAGGGCAGTATTAGAAGCCTTTGGTGCCGGTGTTGCTTGGGACAATCAGAATAGAACAGTAATTATTAATTCGGATGGAACTGTAGCTGATGTTGACAATTCCAACAATCAAACGGGGCAAGGGGATCAAAACTTAGCGAGAAATGGTGAATTAAACGGAATGTGGATTTCTTATTTGGAATATATGAATATGCCGAAGGATGAAGCTGGTTTTAAAGCCGCCGTAGATAAAATGTTTGATAGATGTAAAGAATTAGGTATGAACGCTGTATTTGTTCATGTACGTTCTCATGGTGATGCAATGTATCCATCAAATTATTACCCTTGGGCCATTTTTGCAAGTGGAACACAGGGGGTTAACCCGGGGTACGATCCATTGCAATATATGGTAGATGCTGCACACAAAAGAAATTTAGAATTTCATGCCTGGTTAAATCCATATAGAGTAACGGGGTATGGTACATACTGGAATCAAGTATCCAATAATAATCCGGTAAAGGTTTGGCAAACTGATAACAATAGTTCCAATGATAGATGGGCAATAAAGCATAAAGGAGAATATTATCTAAATCCATCGGTACCGGAGGTTCAACAGATGGTTATAAATGGTGTCAAAGAAGTTGTAGCTAACTACAATGTGGACGGTATTCACTTTGATGATTATTTTTATCCATCCATAAATGACAGTGACCCGGCACAGTGGTTTGATAAACCGGAGTATGATAAATCAGGAAGTCTTTTAACTATAGCTAATTGGCGTAGAAATAATGTTAATACTTTAGTTAAGGGAGTCTATGATGCTGTAAAGAGTACTAAGCCAAATGTTGAATTTGGAATAAGTCCGGCAGGCAATCTTGCAAACTTAAGAAAGGATAACTCTTATTTTGTAGATATTGATAGATGGTTATCCGAAGATGGTTACATAGATTACATTATGCCGCAGCTATACTGGGGCTTTGAAACCAAGGATTCTTCGGGGAATATTGCTTCATATGCATATGAAAATAATTTAAAGTCTTGGATAAATCTAGCTTCTAGGGGAAATGTAGAGTTGCACAT
Organism: Aminipila sp.; assembly: GCA_047974845.1. Lineage (GTDB taxonomy): Bacteria > Bacillota > Clostridia > Peptostreptococcales > Anaerovoracaceae > Aminipila. The sequence goes on from JBKECQ010000009.1 coordinate 22,377, forward strand.
AGGCTTAAACATGGCTAATGCAGGTAGCAATGTACCGGATAGAAATCCAACCTCAGAATGGCTAAGATATAATGACATTATTGCAAGGCAGGTTACTACTGCAAGAGCAACGAATAAGGTAAAGGGATTTGCATATTTTAGATATGAGTATTTTAATAAAGACCAAACTAAAAATGAAGTTAATAATTTAGTTAAGGTAATAAAATAATGTGGATTCAATAATCTAATAAATGAATAGATAATTCTTTTAGGGCATTGTTATAAAAAACCATGCCCTATTTTTATTTCTCTCATAAAAATAAAAGAGTAGGTAATTAATTAATTAATTAATTAATATAATTACCTACTGTAAGATACTAATAAAATCTATGATATCATTTAGAATCTATGATATCATTTAGAATCTATGGTATCATTTAAAATCTATGATATCATTCGTACTATACTTAAATTTAAATTTTTTGCTAAGTCAATAAAGCTCCCATCTTCAAGGGCAACTAGAGGCTTAGATTTTTGGCTCTTATTTATCATTATTACTGTTGCAAGCTGATTTGTATTTAATACAACTTTAGAATGTAAGTAAGAAACTAGCATTTTATCTATAAATTTAAGCACATATTTTGGTTCATATTTTTTTAAGCCCTCTTCTTCAAAATAAGTAGCAACTGTAAAAGGGCAGATTGGACTTCTGTATGAGCGTTCAGAAGTCATGGCTTCATATGTATCTGCAATGGCAATTATTTTAGAAAAACTATCTAATTGCTCACAGTTAAAGTTCATTGGGTACCCAGTTCCGTCACATCTTTCGTGATGAAATAGTGCAACTTTTTTTATTCTGTCATCAAGGCTGTCAAACTGCTCTAACAATTCATAGCCCTTTATAGTATGGGTTTGAATTATTTTATATTCAACATCTGTAAGTTTGCCCGGCTTCTCTACGATTTCTCTTGGAATTAATAATTTGCCTATATCGTGGAATAGACCACAGGTTGTGAGAAGTTGTACATCTGCCTCTGAAAAACCCAGCCAACGCCCTAACTGACCGGCTATCATTCCAACATTTATAGAATGTGTATAAACTAAATCTGAGTGCTCATGTATATTATATATCATATCCATTAAGTTTAGATTGTTCTTGTTGTTTTCATATAGAACGGAGCTGAGGCCTTTAATGATGCTTAAGTGACTGATATTGGGTTTACTCTCTAAGATACTGTCAAAAGAGTTTGTTAAGCTTTGTTTTGCTTCTGTACATTTGCTTTTAAACTGTTTAAAACTTTCTGTATCCTTTACATTAAAAATATCCTCAGATATTGGGGGGTCTGTTTTTGATTCACTAACAATTTCTATCGTTTCGATTTTAAACCTTTTCAATTTTTTTATTAGGGTAGGGGTAACAATTGTGTTACTAGGGGTTATAAGTTGTCCGTTTTCTGTATGTAAATCTTGGCCAACACACATACCTATTTTAATCTCATCTAAAGAAATCTTCCTCATTAAATCACACCTTTGTTAAATTATTTATAATAATATATAACTCGTAGAATTTTCTATATATTCAGCCAACTACATAATTCTAGCATGATATTGAATGTTTTACAATATCTTTTTGTATACACAAAAATCACTGTAGAAATTTGTCGATAACTACAATAAAATAAGTAATAAAAATATAGGTGTAAACCTGTGGATAACTTGCTATTGACAAAAGTGCAAAAAGGCTAATAGGTTGGAAATACTGGTTTTGAAGAGACGGGCTTGTCCACAGGGTGGGTGGGATAAAATTGTATACAATAAAGTCGAACTTTGTGGAAAAGTACTTAAATGGTTAATTTTAGAGGGATGAAGTGATGTGGAAAATATACATATATATATTGATAGGTTTACATAAAATATAAAAAATAATATTAAATTAAAAAAAAGATATGCTTTATTTTGACAAAAAAATAGCTGAGTAAAAAATATAGAATATTAAAATAATAATCTATATTTTTTACCCAGCCATAAGGGCTAATTAAATAATTCAGCGCTCACTTTACTATTCTTTTAGAGTGCTATTTACATTTAAAGCTTCCACAAGTTCAATATCTTTATATCTTTCTACAAAGTAGTTTAACGTAAACTGGTTTGCAAATAGAATAAGTGGTCTATCAAAGTGGTCATATACAAGCATACATCTTGAATCTAAACATTTTTTTACTGAGGCAATATCTTTAGTATTTACCCATCTAACCACACTAAAGTCCAGGTTTTCCATAAGAATATCTGAATTATATTCGTTATTTAAGCGATATTCAAATACTTCAAATTGAAGAGCACCTACAGCACCAATAATAACCTCGTTATATTCATTATGATATACCTGAATAGCTCCTTCTTGGGCAAGCTGACTCACACCTTTTTGGAAGTGCTTCGCCTTCAATGAATTTTTAGGAGTGACTCTTGCAAATAATTCAGGAGGGAAGGTTGGTAATGGCTCAAAGAACAGGGATTCTTTCTTTGTAGTTAGTGTATCCCCAATCTGGTAAGTTCCGGTGTCGTAAATACCAATTACATCTCCTGCGTAAGCTGTATCTACAGTTTCTCTTTCATTAGCCATGAGCTGAGTAGATTGACTGAGCTTAATAGGTTTTCCTGTTCTTGTAAGTGTTACGGTCATACCACGTTCAAATGTACCTGAACATATGCGTAGAAAAGCAATTCTATCTCTATGAGCAGGGTTCATGTTGGCTTGAATCTTAAATATAAAACCACTGAACTCTTCATCAGTAGGATTCACTGAGCCTGTTGTAGTTTTTCTGGAACCGGGAGACGGTGACATTACTAAGAAGTGGTTTAAAAATGGTGTTACACCAAAATCGGCAAGAGCTGAACCAAAGAAAACCGGTGACAATTTTCCTTGTGATATTGCTTCTTGATCAAACTCGTTTCCTGCACCTTCAATAAGTTCGATTTCCCCACGAAGATTTTTTAAATTATTTATGGTAAGATGTTCTTCCAGCTCTGGACCGAAAACACCTTCATCTCCAAGTTGAATAGTCTTACCGGCTTTATATAAGTAAACAATATTATCAAGCCTATCATATATTCCTTGGAAGTTTAATCCACAGCCTATTGGCCAAGTAACTGCAACGGATGGCATACCTAAAACTTCTTCAAGCTCTTCCATTGATTCAAGGGGATCCATTGCTTCACGATCCATCTTATTTATAAAAGTAAAAATAGGAATACCACGCATACTACAAACTTTAAAAAGTTTTTTTGTCTGTGTTTCAATACCTTTTGCACCGTCTATAACCATAACTGCACTGTCTACAGATGTTAATATTCTATAGGTATCTTCTCCAAAGTCATTATGTCCAGGAGTATCCATAATAGATACAACTTTATCTTTATATTCAAACTGCATAACAGAAGAGGTTACAGAAATACCACGCTGCTTTTCAATTTCCATCCAGTCAGATGTTGAAAACTTAGAATTATGTCTGCCTTTAACAGCCCCTGCTTCACGAATAGCTCCACCATGTAGTAAGAGTTTTTCTGTTAAAGTTGTTTTCCCTGCATCCGGGTGAGATATTATGCCGAAAATACGGCGTTTTTGAATTTCATCAATAACTTGTTTATTTGCCATGAAGGTAATATCCTTTCTAAACTGTAAAATGAAAAACGTGCTTAACAAAAAAATAAGCACAAAACATTAATTATCATATCACAATAATAGAAAAAATAATAGTTTTTCTTACTTTTAATCAAAAAATATCTAAAAAATTAGAAATAAGTAGGTTGAAACTTAAGTAATCTTAACTTTCCATTTAATATATCTGTGCTGGCGGCAAAGGCCTCTATAAATGGACGATAACTAAAATCCTCGGAATGCTGAGCCACATATATTCCATCCATAGAATCTACAATGTTTTGATTTGTATCGGAGACTATAATTACCGAATGGCCATACCTACCAATGTCATCTTGGTAAAACTGCACAACATCTCCCTGTTCCACATTTACATCAAGATCAGTCCAGTGTTTCCCATTGTTATAACCGATGGCTTTTGGCCCAATGCTATTATTATTTATTGTATAGTTCCAAAGCTCTTCTACTCGTATAAATGATAGGGAAGGAAATTCTTCCGGTGAACCATAGGGAAGTCCATACCATTCAGGTGTTTGTAAATAAAAATTTGCTACTCTGTTTCTCAAAGCACGGATACTTCTTGAACCATCAAGGTTATAGTCGCCGGTTCCACCATAGCCGGCCCAGATACATTGTGAAATAAAATTAGTACAATCATTATCCATCCTTTTAAAGATTCTGTTTTGATATTTTACTCCAAACTTCATACCATAAGTGGCAGCAGAAAATTTATTATAATCTATCATAATAATTAATAATTCCTCCTTTATTTTAAAAGTTATATAATCACCTTTATATATTATTAAAATATGAATGTATTGAGGTTAGGGTGCAATACTACTAATAGTCAAAATGCAAGTTTTCATATTGAAATGGCGGAAATTAAGCAATATATATGCAAAAATTTGCACTGTTAGGAAATATAAGTATAATAGTTATAAGGAATGATAGAATAATTTGGAATAAAAATATAAAAAAACTAAATAGTATATATAGAAGGGAGAATATTTATGACAAATAATAAAAAAGAAAAGGCTAAAGATGAAAATAAAATTTTAAAAAGGTATGGATGGCAGGGAGCAGGGGATAAACAGAAAAAAGAAATACTATTCTTTGCAGATGCATATATGGATTTTTTAGACAAGGCAAAGACTGAGAGAGAAGCGGTTAAAGAGTTAGTAGAATTAGCAGAGCAAGCAGGGTTTGTAGATATAAGCAGTAAGAATGAACTTAAAACGGGGGATAAGGTTTATAGCGTAAATAAGAGCAAGTCTCTATTTATGTCAGTTGTGGGAAGTGAACCATTAACAGAGGGAGTAAACCTAGTTGGCTCACATATAGATGCTCCCAGACTTGATTTAAAGCAAAACCCACTTTATGAGGATAGTGGGCTTGCACTATTAAAGACTCATTATTACGGAGGAATAAAGAAGTATCAGTGGACAACAATTCCTCTTGCACTGCATGGTGTTGTAGCAAAAACGGATGGAACCGTAGTTGATATAAATATTGGAGAGGATCCGGAAGATCCTATCTTTATTATAACGGATTTACTTCCACATCTTTCTACAAAACAAAACGCAAAAAAATTATCCGACGGAATCACAGCAGAAAATCTTAATATTGTAGTAGGCTCTATGCCGCTTGTGGACGGTGATGAGGAATTAGCTAAATCTCAAATATTGGAGATATTAAAGGAGAAGTATGGTATTTGTGAGAATGACTTTAGAAGCGCAGAGTTAGAGGCTGTTCCTGCCGCTAAAGCAAAATCTTTGGGCTTAGATAAGAGTATGGTAGCAGCATATGGTCAAGACGATAGGGTTTGTGCATATGCCAGCTTAAGAGCCATGCTGAATATGGAAACACCATCAAGAACTGCGGTGTGTATCTTTGCTGATAAAGAGGAAATTGGAAGTATGGGAAATACGGGTATGCATTCACAAAACTTTGAGTTGTTTATGATGGAATTACTTGAAAAAACAGGTATCGTTCATCCATATGCAGTACAGAGAGTTTTTTCTAATACAAAAGCATTGTCAGCGGATGTCACAGCGGCATATGATCCAACATATCCGGAAGTGATGGAAAAATATAACTCTTCATTTATGGGCAAGGGAATAACTATAAAGAAATATACTGGGGCTAGAGGAAAGTCGGGAGCATCTGATGCAAATGCTGAGTTTGTTGGATATGTCAGAAGTGTTTTTGAGGCCGCAGGTGTAAACTATCAATCCTCGGAAATGGGAAAAGTTGATGAAGGCGGTGGCGGAACAATAGCATACATCTTAGCAAATAGAGGTATGGAGGTATTGGACTGCGGAGTTCCTATCCACTCTATGCATTCACCTTATGAATCGGCAAGCAAATATGACATATATATGGCATATCTGGGATACAAGGCATTTTTAGAAAAATAAAATATATGCTGTAATTTATGCATAAAAATAATGCTAAGGCAAAGTTGCCTTAGCATTATTATATTTAAATCCTAACTATTTTGAGTTTGTATTGCTTCAATTTTACAAGTTGAAATGAAGTATAAATCATTAGGATTGTCTTGGATTACAACCATTCCATCCTCGTCTTTTAGAACAGTACCACTAGCTACTTGTTTACCCCCGGCTTTAATGGATACGTTGCGGGTACCCACCGTTAGATAACCTTCAATAGCATTTTGACAATCACTGCAACAACCTCCGGTTGAAGTATCATACAAAAAGTTAATGTTATTATTGTAGGAGACATTTGAAATTTTAATTGAAGCTATTTTACAAATTGATACAACATTTGTAGTTCTACGTTGGCTATCAAGGAGTCTTAATAAGCCTGCATTTTCGCTTGAAGGTAATAATCCCGTTGGGCGACCTGATGCTTCACTTCCATTTTCCAAAGTTACAACAAAGGTAGAATTGGAATACATATTAATAATCTGGTTTAATATATTTTTCATTTGCTTTATACAGAAGCAATCACAATCTCCATCACCGGAAACAGGGTCACATTTTATAGGAAAATTTGAAATTACAGTTGGATAGCAACAGCAACGGCAATAATTGTTACAATACATAAAAAATCATCCTTCCTTAATACAAATCTGTTTTAATTATTCTATTAACAGTTAAGCATAAGTGTGAAAAAGAAACGAGTATAGGATGGAATTTTGAAATAGCCATTGGGTTATGCAGTGTATCCAAATGTAACCTTTATATTTATTTGATGGCGTGCATACCATTTTGGTACATATAATCTATAATTTTTTTACCATGTTCTTGCTCTTCTCTTTGAAGACGGGAAAATAGGTTTCTAACATCATCTTCTTTAAAATCAAAAATATTTTTATCGTAATTAAAAGACATATACTTTTCTGTAGCTAGAGCATCAAGGCACAAAAATCTATCTTCTTTGCTTGTGTTTGGTGATATTTCAACTCCAAATTCAACAGCCAAAACTTTTGGAGAGCCAATAAGTACGTTGTTATATGAATTATAAGTAAGTATACCGTTATTCATTTGTATTAATAAATCACAATGATTTTTTTCTATTTGACAAATTTGCTGAAAAAGTGATTTTAATTCCTTATGCTCAGCTTCATAAGAATATTTTTGATATTTTTCTGCACATAATGTTTCATAAGTAATTAGTTCTTTTAAAATAATTTTTTCTTTTTGTGTTAAATTCACTGCTAAAGTCCTCCACTTAAAATATGCAACTCTTCAAGTTAAAAGAAGAGTTGCATATAAGCAATAACGATTAAAGGTTAGTTTAGATTATTTTACTTCAAAAGATCTGCAATCTGTACATTGGCACATGGATGGATGTGATTCGTGAGTCCCCACTGAAATTGATGATAGTTCACAACATCCCTTTGATTTGTCATTGTGCTTACATTCTTGCACTGAGCATTTAATGTTCTTGTTTTTCATAGTAAAAATACCTCCTATCAATTAATCGTTATTATTATATCCGTCATATAAAAATTTATAAAAGGTAAATTTTAAGTTATTTTTTAAAAATAATTATAAAAAAATAAAAGATGCCTCATTTGAGGCATCTCAGACTGTAGACAAGGATATCCTTCTTTGCCTACAGTCTTTTTTTACGGGTATACAGACATTTTATTGAATTTATGGTAAAATATATTTATCAATACATGGAGGTGCCTGCCTTATGATGGGTAAGAAAGATTTACTTGGTCGTGACCAATTCCAAATGATAACATTGAATTCTCTAGTTCCACAAGATCATATTATTCGTAAGATAGACACT
>JBKECQ010000012.1:0-4328 GCA_047974845.1 Aminipila sp.
TGTGGAATCCATAGTCCTGTTGCAATGAAAAAGCAGTTAGTTATAGATAGAAGAAAATTTAATAGAAATGAGATAAAGTTAAGGATATGGGAGTGAAAGCTTTTATGTCTTTTTTTATGGGAAAGATGCTTGAGAAGTAAGCGATAAATAATCAGATGTGTATATAATGAATGCATCCATTTCAAAAAATTGGCTTCATTATATTTTGTCTAATTTATTTAATTTTACAAATTTTTTGTACCTTAATCTCCTATTGGAAAAAAATCTATAAAAAAGACTTTCTATTAAACGATTATCTAGTACTTTAAAAATACGTTATGAATTACAAAATCCAAGATTATATAGTTTTAACAAAGATAAGTCTCATGTAATGTGAACTATACTATTATATTTAATTGAAAAATTGCTATCATATATGTTAGAGGGGCTAAGTGCAATAAGTTTCTTTGGAATAAATAGGAATTGATTTATATTAGTGAAACTTACACTCAGAAAAATTTAATTATTTAATAATATATAAAAAATAAATAAAAAGTGAACCTTTTATATAAATGGAACCAATACATTATGTAAGCAGCTTACAAAACAAATTTTCAATTTTAAATGTTTAGAGAGGAGGAAAAAATATTGTCAGACCAGTCAAAAGAAAAAGACCACGAGCTTTATAAGCATATACAAGAGATGAGAGATGGCTCAATCGGATCTTTTGACTTTATTTATAATGAAACCAGTAGTGATGTTTATAGATTAATTTCAATGATTGTTTATAATCACATGGACAGAGATGATATTATGAATGAAGTTTATGTTCAGTTGTGGAGTTCAATTCATAATTATAATTTGGATAAACCCTTTCGAGCATGGCTTCATGGAATAATTATTCGTCAAATTAGTAACTTTAAAAGAAAAAATTGGCGTGTTTTTCGGATTTTTGAAAAACAATGTTCAATGCTAAGCAGAGAGGATATGAGTTATGAGCCAAACATTTTTCACTCTGAATTAGAAATTGAAATAATGGAATTAATTAACTGTTTATCAGATAAACTAAAAGCAGTAATAGTTTTAAGATACTGTTATGATTATTCATTGCAAGAGATTGCAGATATATTAGCAATACCTTTGGGAACTGTAAAGTCAAGACATCACTCAGCTTTGAAGCAGTTAAAAAGGCGGATAGATTTAATAAATAATGTGGATGGAGGGCGCAAAGATAAAAAATGGATATTGAAAGAAAATTAAAAGAACAATTGTCAAACTATGCTAATAGCATAGAGTGTCCTGAGCAAGCATATTTTAAAACACGAAATTTGTATATAAATGATGTTATTAGAAAAGGAGAGCAAATATTTATGAAAAAGAGAAATAGATTTATGTTAAGTATCGGAACTTTAGCACTAGCAGTAGCAGTAATACTTCCTGTAGGAGCAATTGCAGCGCCACGTGTTATTGAAGCGTTTAAAACAGAAACTATTCAAGAGGAAAATGTTGATATGGAATTCTCAGAATATCTTCCAGATAGGTCTAACCTTACTTCTGTTCAACAAACAGCTTTAAACAAAGTTTATACAGCTTTCCCTGAATTAAAAGAATTTGATATTACAGGTATTAATACAGGTGTAGGAAGAGTAGATTATGAAACAATGAATTGGAGCTCAATCCAGTTGGAAAAAGATGGTCTTAAATTTGTATTTGATATTGATAATGCAACAGGTAAATTTCATTATTTTGGCAGATATAACTGCGATGAAAACTATAATGAAATGAACAAAGAAGATATTGTTCTTCACGCAAAAGCAATGATTGGAAGCATCTATTCGGATATTGATTCGTATTCTTATGAGTTTAAAGATTTTTATGGTAAACTTCCAAAAGAAAAACTACAAGGAGCGAAAGAGCAAGGAATTAATATTGATACAAATAAAGAATGTCTTGAATTTTCAAAAGAAGATAGTGATATTTACTTCAGAGTTGATTACTCAGAAGATGGACAATTTGCAATTAGAGTTTTGAATAAATAATTATATACTACTTTAATGGGTTGTTTCATAACTGACTTATGAGTTATGAAATAGCCCATTTTCTTTTTAGGATTGTATGGAGTAATTGAAGTTGAAAAAGATTATAAAGATTCTTCGAGTTACAAATTAGAAACCATAAACAGATAATAGAGGATAATCCGGATTAGATTTTTCAGGAATATTTCTTGATTTTTATAATGTGTATTTTGCTCTATTAAATTTTGAAGTTATAATAAAACTAGATGTGTAAATAAAAAAGATTTCATTTGTAATGCATACTTGAAATGGAAATAGCAAACATTGATACTGATATTTATGATTATATCTTACCAACGTTAACTCTAATTAAGTTTGTAAAGACACAGATGGAGGTATGAGATGAATAAAATATTGGTTGTTGAAGATGAAGATATTTTACGTGAAGTGATAAAGGACTATCTAATAGAGGATGTATACCAGGTACTAAAGGCCGCAGATGGCGAAAGGCTTTAGAACTACTCCGGAGAATACGGAAAGATTTCAGTATTCCTATAATCATTTTGACTGCACGTTCAGACAAGGACGATTCCCTACTAAGATATGAACTAGGGGCGGGTAATTATCTAATAAAAGCATATAGTCCACGGGTACTAATGGCAAAAGTGAAACGGTTTCTTGAAAAATACTCAGGTACGGTAGATGAAATGTTGATATCAGCTTGTGGTATTGAAATAAATATAGGGTCGAGAATTGTTTCTGTAGATGGCACTACAATTAATCTAACTCATACAGAATTTGAAATACTAGCTTATTTAATGAAAAATAAAGGAACTGTAATTACTAGAGAACAATTAATTTCAAAAATATGGGGATATGATTTTTATGGATATGAAAAGACGATTAACAGCCACATCAGAAACCTGCGTGCTAAGCTGGACAATAAAGGCAACTGTATTGTTACAGTTATCCGCTCATGATATAAATTTGAAGAGGAGCAGCTATGAGAAAAAGTATTGTTTTTAAATGGTTTGTATTGACAGTTTTATTGAGATACCGTTTGAGTCAGGGATAGTGATGGAACAGATGGTGGATTATTATGATTAAGAAAGAATATATTAGGATAATAACTACTTCTTTAAGACTAACAAAAATACACAAAATTTCATGAATAGTCTTTGTATTTTGTAAATTGTGAGATTTCGAGTTGAGAAATGTTGGAAGATACTACAAAATGGTGGTGTAAAATATACTAGTATTTAATGAAAATTTAAAAGGCTATGTATATTAAGGAAAAATATATAACAAGGACGGTTATGTGAAAAATAGTCAAGATAACAAATACTACAAGAGAATATGGGAAGTATCAAATAAACTTAGAGGCCAAATGTCAATAAATGAATGCCATAGCAACACAAAGACCTGATAAGGGCATAATTATCCTATAGTGCAAAAGGATGCTCCTATTACAATGCTTGTATAGAGAGCTTTCATGCATTACTAAAGAAAGAATGTGCATATCTCAATATATTCATAGATTACAACCATGCTAAATTGGTGTTGTCCAAATATATTGAGGGCTTTCATAATAGAAAGAGAATCCATTCATCAATTAACTATATAACACCAGATAAATTTGAATAACTATGTAGAGTAGCATAGCTTGCTTAAGATTTTCGGTCTGGGGATACTAGCCACCCCAACGGGGATTGCCTTTGATGATTTGATAAAGAAATGCTACAATTCCACTCAACCAAGGCAATATGTATAGCTTGCTTTGAGTTCTTCGCCTTCGGGTAAACCTTAGGAGCATTTATGTTCGGATTGTCAAAGGTGGCGGAGATTTATATAAAAACCTAAATTTTTGTCCAAAGTATTGACATAGATCCATTATGCTTATGGGTTAGGTCAAGTTAGAATAGATGCTTTTTTACCTAAAAATTTATAGCAAGAATTATCATGTTGTGTATTGTTTCAACAGTTAGGGTTATCAGATTGTATGATTTCATTAGATAAAGATGAAATAAAAGAAATACTATTTGAAGGGTATAAGAAAGGATTAACAGATGAACGAAAGTTCATTTGGTATCTATATATAGAAAGTAAAAAGGTAGGTATTTATTTACTTAATAATCGATTTATTGTCAATACTGAAACAGTTCAACAACTATGTAATATAATAGATGATTTATTTGAATCATATTTAGAATCAAAACAGAAAATTTATGATATTATTGGAGCAAATTGTTTTAATGAAAAAGATATTGGTGAATTTTTATTCTACAAATTCCTAAAAATATCTGGGTATATAAAGTAAAACAAAAAATAGATACC
>JBKECQ010000013.1:0-3333 GCA_047974845.1 Aminipila sp.
CATATACTTCTGAAAAAATGGATAATTGCACATTACATAATTACAATGACGGTGACTTGATTGCTTGTTTTGATCAAGAAATTTCAAAGGAAGTTTTTGAGTATATTGCAAAAAAACAACCCATTAGAACCATTTTTAGAGATTATAGCTTTGCGGATAGTCCTAGCAAAATAAACGTAGAAGAACTATTCAAACTTCACGCAAAAAATACTGATTTAAAAGTTATTTGATTTAAAAAATCAAAAAAATTGAAAAAACTTTTAGAGGTAACACATAATCCAGTTATTCGAAAGCATTGGGTAGCTGACGAAAAGGAAGCGGAAATAATGAAACTACAATTTAGAAAACAAAGATTTCAAGAGGATGCAGCTAAATCTGTTTGCGATGTTTTTTTAGGACAACCTAAAAAGACAGTACAATATATGATAGATAGAGGTAGAGGCGAATATCAACTTAAAACTGATGAGGAAGAATATTTTACTGGTTGGGGAAATAATCCTTTGATACCTAGTTTAACGGCTGATGTTATCCTTAAAAATTTAAACAAAGTACAAAGAAATAACAACCTAGAACCTTCAAAAAAATTGGAAGGGCATTTCAACCTTACAATAGAGATGGAAACTGGCGTTGGTAAAACATACACATACATAAAAACAATATTTGAACTAAATGAAAAATACGACTGGAGTAAATTTATTATCGTAGTGCCTAGTGTGGCAATACGTGAAGGTGTTTACAAATCATTTCAAGTAATGGAAGAACACTTTGCTATGAAATATAAAAAGAAAGCTCATTGTTTTATATATAACTCTGCAAATTTGACGGAAATTGATAAATTTTCAAATAGCAATAGCATAAGCGTTATGATTATTAACGCACAAGCATTTAATGCAACGGGTAAAGATGCCCGAAGAATTAAAATGAAACTTGATGATTTTAGAAGTAGACGCCCTATTGATGTTATAGCAAAGAATAATCCTCTTTTGATTATTGATGAGCCACAGTCTGTTGAGGGTGCAAAAACAAAGGAAGGTTTAAAGGACTTTAATCCATTAATGACCTTGAGATATTCAGCTACGCATAAAGACGACAGCATATATAATATGGTTTATAGACTTGACGCAATAGACGCCTATAGAGATAAACTTGTTAAGAAAATCGAAGTTACAGGTATTTCAGAAACTGGTAGTACGGCAACCGAAAGCTTTTTATATTTAGAAAGTATTTATCTTTCTAAAAGTGACCCTACAGCCACATTATCTTTTGATTATAAAGGGACTACTGGTGTTAGAAAAATCAGTAGAAAAGTTTCAAGAGGTTATAATTTATATGATCATTCAAACAATATGGAAGAATACAAAAATAACTTTATAGTGACTGAAATTGACGGTAGAAATTCATCTGTAACTTTTATGAACGGTATTAAAATATATGCCGGTGACGTGATTGGACAAGTGAATGAAGAACATATAAGACGTATACAAATTCGTGAAACGATTATTTCTCATATAGAAAAAGAAAGACAACTTTATAAACGTGGTATTAAAGTTTTATCATTATTTTTTATAGATGAAGTTGCAAAATATAAGCAATATGGCGAGTCAAATCAAGCTTTTAACGGCAGGTACGCTGATATTTTTGAAGAAGAATACAATGATATTATAGGTACTATGCAAAGAGAAATTGATGATGAAAAATATTTGGAGTATTTAAGTAAAATAGAAACAAATAACACACATACGGGTTATTTTTCTATTGATAAAAATAAAAGATTTGTAGATGGTGGTAAGAGTAAAAAAGAACAAGAAGAATCGTCAGATGTTGAAGCTTACGACCTTATTATGAAAAATAAAGAGTTGTTACTTGACTTAAATCCAATGAAATCTCCAGTAAGATTTTTATTTTCACATTCAGCACTTAGAGAAGGTTGGGATAATCCGAATGTATTTCAAATTTGTACTTTAAAACAAAGTGGTAGTACAGTTCGTAAACGTCAAGAGGTTGGACGTGGTTTAAGGCTATGTGTTAATCAAGAGGGCGTTCGTATGGATAGCGAAGCTTTAGATGGGGAAGATGCACACGATATCAATGTTTTAACCGTTATTGCTAACGAAAGTTACGACAGTTTTGCTAAGGGATTGCAAAGTGAATTTGCGGAGGCGGTTGCAAATAGACCTAGAAAAGTTGATATTTCTTTATTTGAAAATAGGAAAGTGAAAGACATAAACGGAGAAAACGTATTTATTAGCAAAAGTGTTGCAGAGGATATTCATTACACACTAATTGTGAATGGATATATTGATAAACATGGGGTTTTAACCGATAAGTTTTATGAGGATAAAGCGAATGATACTATAAAACTTAGCGAAGAAGTGAATGATATATATAGTGGAGTTATAGATATTATTGGCTCTATCTATAACGAAAATATGTTTAAACCTGAAAATTCTAAGGATAAAAATGTTATTTTACAACTTAATGACGAAAAGTTAGCAATGAAAGAATTTAAAGAGTTATGGGACAGAATTAATAGAAAGTCATACTTTATTGTGGATTTTGAACCTGATGAACTAATTGAAAAAGCAATCCAAAAGTTAAATGCAGATTTAAAAGTTTCTGAAATATACTTAAAAGTCGAAACAGGAGTAATGAAGGAGATAAAATCTAAAGAAACTTTGGAAAAAGGCGAAGCGTTTACTAAAATTAAAAATGATAGCCCAGATGAAAAAACTTTAATGCGTACTAATTCAAGTGTTAGATATGACTTAATAGGAAAGCTTGTAGAAGATACAGGCTTGACTAGAAAAGATGTTGTTAAAATTCTTACGGGGATTGAAAAAGTTGTATTTAATCAATTTAAAAATAACCCAGAGGAATTTATCATTAAGGCTGGAAATCTAATTAACGAACAAAAGGCTACTGCTATTGTGGAACATATTGCATACGATATTTTAGAAGAAAAATATGACATTGACGTGTTTGAAAAATCTAAAATGAGTGGTAAGTTAGATGTGAATGTTTTCAAAAGTAAAAATCACTTGTTTGACCATGTTTTGTATGACTCAACAACTGAACGTGCTTTTGCAGAAGAATTAGATGTTGCTACAGAAGTTGCGGTTTATGTAAAACTACCCAACTCATTCTTTATAAATACTCCTTTAGGAAAGTATAATCCAGACTGGGCAATTGCTTTTTATGAAGGTGCAGTGAAACATATTTACTTTGTAGCCGAAACCAAAGGATCTATGTCTACTATGCAATTAAAACTTATGGAAAAATCAAAAATTCATTGTGCTACGGAGCATTTTAAAGCTATTAGCAATGATGAAGTGG
>JBKECQ010000017.1:0-2192 GCA_047974845.1 Aminipila sp.
ACATCTTAGGTGAAATAAAAATAGAAAATTACTCAAAGCTTGAAAATAGCTTAAAAGATATAAACAGCACAGTAAAAAACGATTATGACATCATAAAGGTTTATGCAAAGGGAATCATAACTGGGTATCAAGATGGTAGTTTCAAGCCTGAAAACACTCTGACGAGGGCAGAAAGTGCAACAGTTATATATAGACTAGTGGATGAAGGCAAAAGAGTTATACCTGAAGAAAAGAAAGAGGATATTCTAACTGAAGATAAAACATCAGGAACAGACATTGCTTCAGTTATAAAGAACTATAAGACATTTGAACAAGAAAAGATTGATTTAGGCTATGGCAGTAATTTTGCAGAAGCTACAAGTTATGAATTTGTAACTGATATGTCTAAATATAAAATTACTCTAGGAGAAAATAGAGGAACAAAGTGGGTAGATATTAATGGAAGACCTCCACTTGAATTAGGATGGGGGAATATGTATCTTATGAAAGATAAGGAAATAGTCGAATTTACTAGCGATGGAATCTATAAAGAGTATGATATAACCACAATCGAATATTTTGTATTTCCAAGATATAAAAAGGTAGACCATGTAATAGGAATAATGCCAAATCCACTATACAAAAATAAATAAAGACTTGCATTATATATTGATATATGGATATAATATAGAAAAGGATTACCGCTTTTCGCATGGCGGTCAGTCCGAAACGATAAACGTAAAGAACAGAACCGTCTAAACCGAAAAGGAATAGGCGGTTTTGCATTTATTTACTCTTGTGAATACACAAGGAAACAATCGCGACAATCAACAATCCAAACTGGAACAGTTCTGAATGTGTGACCATACAGCATCACCCCCTTTATGGGAAGTGACTAACCGCCAAACGGTAATCCATGTAATAAATATAACAAAACCTAAAGTAAAAGACAAGGAAAAAGGAGGAAACCTATTAGTAGATATAAATTTACAGCCACCTCTTAAACTTGGGTGGGGTAATATGTATCATATGAAAGACAATAATATAGTTGAACTTACTAGTGACGAAATCTATAAAGAGTATGACATAAACAAAATCGAATATTTTGTATTTCCAAGATATAAAGGTGTAGACCATGTAATAGGAATAATGTCGAATCCGTTATACAAAAATAAATAAAGACTTGCATTTTATGTTGCAGAGTGAGTATAATAGAAATATAAAAGTGCTACCGATAGACGGTTAGCCTAATATCGAATTATTAAAAAATAACCGTACTTTGGCGAGGGCGGTTATTTTTGTTTACGTTCCAAATCTATAATTAGCACGATTAATGTTGTAACTGCAACAATAACCATGAATTCTTCATATGTACTGATAAAATACCACCTCCTTATTATGCGATTGACATTTTTCAGCCTAATGCAGTAATAACGGACAGTGGCTAACCGCCTACCGTGTCTCTATGGTAACACTAAAAACAGTATAATATATAAATTTACAAGATACAACAGAAAAAGGAGGAAACCTATTAAATGACAAATAACTTAATAATGAGAAAAGGGATATCTTTTCTTTTGATACTAACCCTGTTAATAACAGGGTTTTTTATTACCCCAAATTATGCAAGCGGTATGACTGTAGAGCAGACTGTAACAAAATATCACCTAGATATAGGTGTACAGCAAATATGGAAAGTGTTTACTTGTAAATATGATAGTTCCGGCAATGAAATAATAAAATGGGATGATAATATTGGTAAAGGTGATCAGATGCCTGTAAATACCAGTGTGAACTTTGATAGGTATGACAAAATCTCAAATGTAAAAGTTTATCCTTATATTTTTTCAAAGTTTAACTGGAATGATTCAAACTATTATTGCGGACTGTATTGGCTTAGATTAAAATATCATGAAGACCGCAAACAACTAAATTATTTTTTAAATATAGTGCAACATAGTTAGGCATATACATATGCTATTATATATTCTTTATATTTTAAGTTGTATTTTAAGTAAAACAGTATATAATGAGGATAAGAAAACGGAAAGGACGTGGATATATGCCAAAAATTTCTCCTGTATCAGATTTAAGAAATTATAATGAGGTACTTAAGCACTGTAAAGATGGAGAACCTGTTTTTTTAACTAAAAATGGGAGAGGAAAATATGCGGTAATAACCATTGAAGAATATAACGATAAATTTAAAGAAA
>JBKECQ010000019.1:0-2261 GCA_047974845.1 Aminipila sp.
GGTAACAGCACCTCTGCTAGAGCAATGTTTCCTAAAGAGGAATATTTGGATACCTTTATTGATTTACTTGAAAAGCATCTACGTTAATATATTAAAAAACGCACTTTGAGAACCTACTGCACATTGTACCGACCCCAAAAGTTAGATTTTTAATCTAACTTTTGGGGTCGGTACACATCTTTGCAATCTCTAAGTGCGTTTTTATTGTAAATTTATAAAATTCTTTATTTACTGTTATAACATAATGGCACAATTTTAATTTTAAATAGAGTTCTAAAGACATCTTTAAATATAAATATTGCCTTCTGCCAGCTTCTTATAAACTCCACCCACCTGTATTTTCATCTTATTGTCCTGTAGCGTAAGTTTGCTCATTATCTTAGAAGGTCTATTCATTGATTCACCTTGTATAAAAACATTGGTGTCTCCTTCTTTTATTAAACCCTTATTATATAAGTAAACCGTAAGTGCTCCGTTTGATGTTCCCGTAGCGGCTTCCTCATCTATTTCATATAGGGGTGCAAAGTTTCTACAATGAGCCGTCACCTCTGCCTCATCTTCCGCCAGACTGAATGCGTGTACTCCAACCACATTGTATTTTTCTGATAGGTTGGATAACGCCTTAAAATCCGGAGAAATCTTATTTAATACTTCCTCAGAGTTTACTGCCAGCATAATATCGGGAAGACCTGTTGAAACCAAATCCGGATCAAATATAAGGTCTTCAAGGTTTATTCCCATTACACTCGCCAGCTCTGATTTGCCTTCATCCGAATCAATAGTGCCGATTACCTTAGGTTGGCCCATTTCCATAAAAATAAAACCATCCGTAATTTCTATGGTTAGCTTTCCTGCTAAAGTATTTATAGTATAACTTTCATTGTCCCTAACCTTACCCCATTCCAGCATAGCACCAAAGGCTCCAATGGTTGCATGTCCACAAAGATCAACTTCTGCTGCCGGAGTAAAATATCTTATATTAAATTCTTTTTCTCCCATAGTTCTGATAAAAGCGGTTTCAGAGTAACGCAATTCTGCGGCAGTTTTTACCATTATTTCTTCCGAAGGAAATTCTGCTCCCTCATCTATTAAAACTACCCCAGCCGGGTTCCCTCCAAAAATTTCATCTGAAAACGCGTCTATAATTTGAAATTTCATACTACTCCTCCATTTTAATTTCTAGGTGCAATATCTTCTATAATTTCTGCAAAATTTATCAGTGATATTAGATTTCCACCGGCACGAACGATTCCCATTACTACACCTGATTGTCCTAATGTATTTTCTGCACTTTCAATAAGACCTACATTAATCCTTTCAATGCCAAGAACCCCATTTACTCTAAATGCACAATTCATTCTGTCAACATCTGCGGCAATAAAGAGTGTTCTATCCTCTTTATCAGTGAATATTCCAAGATACTCAGCTAAATTTATTACTGTAATCAAAACATCTCTAGGCATATATACCCCTTCTACTGAGGGATGTCCATGAGGCACCTTTTCTACTGGAGACGGCATTAATATTTCTCTTACTTCAGCTACATTAACTCCAAAAATTTGATCTCTTATTTTAAAAACAAGTATTTCAATCTCGTCAATATTTGTTTCAATTAAGCTCTCATTTATTTCACCATTTCCATTGTTTATCATAAGAACCTCCTTTAACATAAAAATGTAAAATCCATACAATTTATATTATACTATATTTAATAAAAAAAGTTAAATATATAATTAAAAAAGCCGATTAGAAAATCTAATCGGCTTTTATTTAATTGTAAATTATATTTTATTCTTCTTCCATAGGCTTTAAGTCAGGGCTAATAATTAGCTCACAACCTGTTGCTGCCTTAACATCTTCTAGTGTAAAGTCTGGGTGTAATTCTGTTAACATGATTCCTTTTTCTGTTACTTCCATCACTCCCATTTCTGTAATGATCATATCTACTACACCTAGTGCTGTATATGGTAGTGTGCATTCCTTTAGAATTTTATGAGCACCCTTTTGTGTGTGAAGCATTGCTATAATTACTTTCTTTGCTCCAACTACTAAGTCCATTGCTCCGCCCATTCCTGCTACCATTTTTCCAGGTACGATCCAGTTTGCTAGGTTTCCGTGTTCGTCTACTTCCATTGCTCCAAGTACTGTAGCATCTACGTGTCCACCTCTGATGATTGAGAAGCTTTCTTCTGAACCAAAGAAGTTTCCTGATGGAATGTATGTCACATATGCTCCACCTGAATTGATTACATCTACATCTT
>JBKECQ010000049.1:0-16151 GCA_047974845.1 Aminipila sp.
AGAAACAACGGGCATTACAACAAGCAATATGAAAATATAACCAGCACTCTAATGAATGCTGGTTATATTAGAACCTACAATTTAATTGTTTTCTTTGTCTACTTGACAAGGGATGTATCACATTTATGGGGCTGATTTTTAAATTAGAAAAGATATAATCAGTAATTATTACAATGAGCTTATAAATTTCCATAGTGAATATTCGTATAATGTATAATGTATTTTGTATTTTGTATTGAACATTGTAAATTCTTATGTTATATTAAACGTAAACTAAAGTGCGATATCAAACATTAGGCAACAACTATAATCAAGTAATGCAGTTTATGGGGGAAATGTTATGACACATAGTAAGAATAAAGCTGGTGGGAAATTTAGAAAAGAAATTGGACTTTTTGGCGGAATTAGCTTGGTTGCTGGTATGACCATTGGATCGGGAATTTACTATTTGGGAAGTTATGTATTGCAACGTTCGGAGATGAGCATGGGTTTGGCTCTCATTTGTTGGGTCATAGGAGGCATAGTGTCAATCCTGGGTGGATTGTGTTTTGCAGAACTGGGGGCTTCAATGCCTGTGGCAGGTGGTATGACTACATATTTAAGCAAAGCTTATAGTCCGGCACTTGGATTTATAAATGGTTTTTGCTTACTGACAGTAAATGGTTCCGGAACTACGGCAGCATTAGCAATTGCTTGTGTTACAGCTTTTGCCGGTTTCGTACCAATGAGCTCACTGATGATAAAAATAATTGCGGTGGCAATAATAGCTTTTTTTACATGGCTAAACCTACGTGGTGTAAAAATGGCATCTATCTTTCAAAATATAACAATGGTGGGAAGGGTAGTTCCTCTGATTTTAGTAATAGCTTTAGGGTTGGCACTGGGAAAAGAAACTCCGGAGTTGACAATTATACCTGAAAGTATGCAAGGAAACGGTATTACAAGCTTTCTTACCATGATAGCGTTTACTACATTTGCAAGCCTATGGGCATATGATGGTTGGATATATTTAAATACTGCGGCTGAAGAAATGAAAAATCCTAAGAAACATTTACCGTTATCTATTATTATTTCTTTAAGCTTTATCACAATAGTATATGCGCTATTTAACTTTGCAATATATAAAGTATTACCTATGTCAGATATTAATGCACTTTTATCAGACGGAAATATTTATTTAGGCAATGAGGTTGCTATAAGATTGATGGGTAACTTTGGATATTGGGTTGTACTAATTGGAATGACTATTGGTATTATCGGAACTTTAAACGGAGGAGTTTTGGTATTCCCAAGAACATATTACGCTATGGCAAAAGCAGGCTATTTACCAAAGATGTTTAAGAACATAGATAAGAATGGTGTTCCTAGAGAATCCATAATTCTATCCTCATTATTTTCTATGGGTTTAGTTATGTTTCAAAGCTTAGAGCAATTAACCAGCCTAGTTGTATTTACAAGTGCGCTATTAAACGTTTTGACAATTGCGGCGGTACTGATATTTAGAAAGAAATATCCGGATTTAGAAAGACCATATAAAGTGTGGGGCGGAGTACCTACTGTTGTTGTTACCATTGTTTTGTTCAGTATACTGCTGGTAAATGAGTTTATTAGCAATCCGGGAACATCCATGATAAGCTTAATTGTTCCTGCAATAGGATATTGTACATATTTATACTTTAAAAAGAAAAATGGTGGAGTAGAATATAGTCTTACTTAAGAAATCATAAAAATACAAGGGTAGAAAAATAAAGAAACACTTAAGAAAATATAAAATACAAAAGTATTTAACGAAGTATACAAATAAAAAAGCATACAAAAAAACCCCTAGAGGAATAGGGGTTTTTTTGTATAAAATAAAAAAGATGATGAAGGATTGTCCGAAATTATTCCGGACTATATGTTAAGTATCTGTGTAATCTGCAAATTACACAGATAACTTAAACCAAATTAAAGATTATAGTGTTTTGTTGTCTATTTACAACAATTATTTTCTCTTTGATTCCTTTGGAGTAACGCAAACGCCTTTTGCTCTTGCAACAACGATTGGTTCTTCTAGTGAATCAGCAGCTGAAGGGCTAATGTCAGGTCTAGCAGCAACTACTTTCTTAGCTTCAAAAGTCATAGTTCTTGAAGTGTTACCCATCTTAGTAATTTCTCCATAAACTTCAATGTAGTCACCTGCATAAGTAGGAGCTAAGAATTCAACTTCGTCATATCTTAAGAAAAGTCCTTCGTCTCCGTCAGCCTTAATTAATAATTCTGTAGCAAGGTCTCCAAAAAGGTGAACCATGTGAGCTCCGTCTACAAGGCTTCCACCGTAGTGAGCATCTTTGTGTGACATTCTTAATCTTAATGTTGATGAAATCTTTTCCATTATAATTTTCTCCTTTGATAATTAAATTAAATTTTTCATACCTATTATATTACCCTATGTAATATTTTTTACGTATTGAAAAATAGACACAAATATTAATTGCAAATACCGTGCCAATGGTTTATTATTGAAAATAGATAAAAACGAACCGATTTTGGTTCACACGAAGATGGAGAAGAGTCGAATTATGGAGAATTATGGAGTGAATAGGGTTTTAGAACCTAAATATGTTTTGCCTACGTCTGCATGGAAGTTGGACAACTCAAGGGAAATAGCCCCGGAGGAAATGAGAATATCCATAAAACGTTTGCATATTGAGACTACAAGTTTCAAGCAGATTTGTTTGGAGGCCAACAATCATGATGAGCAAATTAAGGAAAAGATATTAGATATTGTTATAAAACGTGGAAAATTACACAACCCTGTAACAGACACAGGGGGGCTTCTATATGGCGTAGTAGACCAAATAGGGGAAAACTACAGAAATCAAAAGAACTTAAAAATAGGAGATGAAATCATCTGCAATACATCTTTAGCAGGTGTTCCCCTTTATATAAATAGAATTATTAGTGTAGATAAAGCTTACACACAAATTGAAGTTGAGGGATATGCAATTGTTTTTGATAGAATCCCAGTGGTTAGAAAGCCTGTGGGTGTGCCGTTAAATCTGCTTTTATTTATTTTCAATGAATCGGGAACGCTTTATAGAGTAAGCCGTGAAACTGAGGGTCGAAAGACATTTTTAGTTCTGGGAAACAATATTATGGCGAACTTAATGTTTGGTTATGTTATAAGGAAAAAAGCGGGTGCAGACGCACAAATAATGTGTCTTTTCGATAAAAAGACAGACCTTGTACTGGTTGGAAAATCAATTGATAAATTACTTTCACAAGTGTTTGATGAGGTGCACTATGCCAATATACTCAGACCTATGGAATGTCTTGAAAAGCTCAACATAGAATCAAGGTTTGATATGACTGTCAATTGTGCAGACTTACCCGGTGCTGAAACCATTAATATTTTAGCAACGAAATCAGGTGGAACCGTTGTATTTGCTAACTTAATAAACAATTATAATATAGCTTTGTACATTACAGAATCCATATCTAAGCATTTGGAAATAAAATGTGCGGATGGATACTTAGAAAAGTATGATGAATTTGATATTGAAGTTGTTAAAGAATTGGCTCCTTATATGGAGGGTGCAGTAACGTCAAACGCTGTAATTGAGGAGGATTTGGCATATCCTTTGGTAAGAGAAGACAGGATTCTGTCAAGCGAGGGATACAGAAAAAGCTTAGCGGAAAACTTTATTTGTGAAAGCAGAGCCATGGCAATGGTAATGGAAGAAATCTTAAGTGTTTCAAAGTATGATTGTAACGTGCTTTTAACGGGAGAAACCGGTGTTGGTAAGGATAAAATTGCAACAATAATTCAAAAAAACAGTAATCGAAATATGCAACCTTTTATAAAAATTAACTGTGCGGCAATCGCTGCAAACTTAATGGAATCAGAGTTTTTTGGTTATGAGAAAGGTTCTTTTACAGGGGCCAATACAGGTGGCAAAAAAGGGTATTTTGAAACTGCGGATAACGGCATTATTTTTCTTGATGAAGTGGGCGAATTACCGCTGGATATACAAGCCAAGCTCCTTAGAGTTACGCAGGATGGTGAACTTTATAGAGTTGGTGGAACTACACCTATAAAGACAAATGTTAGAATTATTTCTGCAACGAATAGGAATTTGCCGGAAATGATAGAGCAGAAACTATTTAGGCAGGACCTTTATTACAGGCTGAACGTGTTCCCTATCAGAGTACCTTCCTTAAAGGAAAGAAGTGCGGAAATTCCAGCACTTGTACATTATTTTGTTAAGACATATAATGAGAAATATGGTATAAATCGAGGCATCGATGATGAGGCTGTAAAATACCTAAAGGAAAGGCCGTGGGTTGGTAATATTAGAGAGCTTGAAAATACTATTCAACGTATTTTAATAAGTGCTAAAGGAGAGAATATTACCCTTATAGATGTTATTAAATGTATGCACGATAGTGCTTTTGAACAGGTAGATCTTGCAGGAGAAGACAAATTGCTTGAGGCAATGGAAAGAGATTTTGTATTAAGCGACTTAGTCGACAGTTTTGAAAAAAATCTGTTAAGGTATGCTTGTGACAAATATGGGAGCACGAGGAAAACTGCTGAAGCCGTTGGAATAAGCCAAACACAGCTTGTTAGAAAAAAGAAAAAGTACGGGATTTTCTAAAATAAAAATAAACTGAACCTAAAACGGTTCGGTTTATTTTTGTATTGAACCTAAAACGGTTCGTATAGGAAGGGGTGATGGCAAGATAGTTATTCTTAATACATATAAAATAGTGAACCTAAACAAAAAAAATTTAAAAGTTTGTGCATATATATATAATAAGAAGCTATTTGCTTTTTTTTATAAAAAAAGTGTATATGGCATGGATATTGCTATATAATAATGCGTGGAAGAGTTTTTAAATAGATTAAAAAAATAACCTATTTATTTTCCACCACATAAAAATAGAATAAAGGTAAAGAAGATTTTAGGAGGTACATGATTATGAAAAAGGGATGTCCTTACGGAACACACAGAGTTATTTCTCCAAAGGGTGTATTACCTCAACCAGCAGATGTTATCGATAACAACATGGAAATTTATGATAACGAAGTGCTGATTGATGTAAAAACACTAAACATTGACTCCGCATCATTCACTGAAATCGAAAAAAGAGCAGGCGGCGATATTGAGGAAATCAAAAAGACTATGCTTGGTATCGTAGAAAAAGCTGGTAAGCACAAAAATCCTTGGACTGGTTCAGGCGGAATGCTAATCGGTACAGTAAAGGAAATCGGGCCTGAATATGAAGGCGATTTAAATGTAGGGGACAAAATAGCAACTCTAGTATCTCTTTCACTTACTCCTCTTAGAATTGATGAAATTCTTGAAGTTAGACCTGATATTGATCAGGTAGACATCAAGGGTGAAGCAATTTTATTCCAGAGTGGTATCTACGCAAAGATTCCTAACGATATGCCAGAAGGTTTAGCACTTTCGGCGTTAGACGTAGCTGGAGCTCCTGCGCAGACTGCAAGATTAGTACAATCAGGTGACACTGTAGTAGTAATTGGCGGTGGCGGTAAATCTGGTCTTCTTTGCCTATATGAAGCAAAGAAGAGAGCTGGTGTAAATGGTAAAGTAATTTGCATTGGTGGATCTGAAAGATCAACAGAAAGAGCTAGAAATCTTGGCCTTGCTGATGAATACTTTGCAGCAGACGCAACAGATGCGATTGGAATCTACAACAAAATCATGGAATTAACAGATGGAAAGCTTGCTGACGTTGTTATCAATTGTGTAAACATTGAAAACACAGAAATGGCTTCAATCCTTATCTGTAAAGACCGTGGAACTGTATACTTCTTCTCAATGGCAACAAGCTTCACTAAGGCGGCACTAGGTGCTGAAGGCGTTGGTAAAGACGTAAATATGATCGTTGGTAATGGTTACTGCAAGAGCCATGCTGATGTTACACTTCAAGTTCTTAGAGAATGCGAACCACTTAGAAAGTTATTCCAGGAGATGTATGCTTAATTAACTTAGTTAAAGAAGCAATTTGCTGATTTTTATATGTTGCTAATATCGCTTTGTGCGGTATTAGCGCAATATCAACAAAAGCTACAGCTTGTAAGCAACCAAAAGGTAGCCAGGCCGTACTAATTAAATGCTTTTTTTATAAAAACAAATATAGAAATATAGGGGGAAATTTATTATGAAAAAAGGTTGTCCTTACGGAACACACAGAGTTATTTCACCGAAAGGAGTTTTACCTCAACCAGCAGACGTTATTGATAACACAATGGAAATCTATGATAACGAAGTGCTAATTGATGTACAGACTTTAAATATTGACTCAGCTTCTTTCACTGAAATTGAAAAGAGAGCTAATGGTGATATCGAAGAAATCAAAAAAATTATGATGGGTATCGTAGAAAAAGCTGGTAAGCACAAGAACCCTTGGACTGGTTCAGGCGGAATGCTTATCGGTACAATCAAGGAAATCGGACCAGCATATGAAGGAGACTTAAAGATTGGAGATAAGATTGCTACTTTAGTATCTCTTTCTCTTACTCCACTTAAGATTGAAGAAATCCTTGCTGTTAGACCTGACATTGACCAGGTTGACATTAAAGGACAGGCTATCTTATTCCAGAGTGGTATTTATGCAAAGCTTCCTAGCGACATTCCAGAAGGTCTTGCACTTTCAGCATTAGACGTAGCTGGTGCTCCTGCTCAGACAGCTAAGTATGTTAGACCAGGAAACACAGTAGTTATCGTTGGTGGTGGCGGTAAGTCAGGTATGCTAGTTACTTATGAAGCAAAGAAGAGAGCTGGCGTTAACGGTAAAGTTATCGTAATCGATGGTTTCGAAAAATCAATCGAAAGAGCTAAATCATTAGGATATGCTGATCACTACGTAGTAGCTGATGCAACAGATGCTCTTGGAATTTACAATATCATTAAAGAATTAACTGACGGAAAACTTGCAGATGTTGTTATTAACTGTGTAAACATCGAAAATACTGAAATGTCATGTATCCTTTCATGTAAACAGCACGGTCTAGTATACTTCTTCTCAATGGCTACAAGCTTCACTAAGGCAGCTCTAGGTGCAGAAGGTGTTGATAAGGACATTGAAATGATCGTAGGTAACGGATACTGTAAGGGTCACGCTGAAACTACTCTTCAGATCTTAAGAGAAAGTGAACCTATCAGAAAGCTTTTCCAGGAACTTTACGCATAATAAGTTTAACCTAATTTGGTTGATTATATAATAAAATGTATACGACCTTGGGGAAGGTCTAAATAAATTTGCTGATTTTTATATATAAATAATACGTAAAAGATTTTTAATGTAGAAGGAGAAAAGTCAAATGGCTATTAGAAATTGGAAAGAAGTACCTTTATGGAAAGATGTTACTGATGAACAGTGGAACGATTGGCACTGGCAGGTTGCTAACAGATTAACTACTGTTGAAGATATCAAAAAGGTTGTAGACCTTACTGCAAAAGAAGAAGAAGATATTAAGAAGGTTATGGACGGATTCAGAGTAGGAGTTACTCCTTACTATGCATCATTAATGGACCCAACAGATCCTACATGTCCAGTTAGACTTCAGGCAGTTCCAACTTTAGCAGAAACTCACAGAGGTGAAGCTGATATGCTTGACCCTCTTCACGAAGATGAAGATTCTCCAGCTCCAGGACTTACTCACAGATATCCTGATAGAGTATTATTCCTTATTACTGACCAGTGTTCAATGTACTGCAGACACTGCACAAGAAGAAGAATGGCAGGAGAAACTGATGGCGCAAGATCAAGAGAAGATATCGATGCTTGTATTGCATACATCAAGAAAACTCCAGTAGTAAGAGACGTTCTTCTTTCTGGTGGTGACGCTCTTTGCGTTGAAGATGAAACTTTAGATTACATCTTCACTGAACTTAGAAAGATTCCTCACGTTGAAATCGTAAGAATCGGTTCAAGAACTCCAGTAGTAATGCCACAGAGAATTACTGACGATTTAGTAAATATGCTTAAGAAGCATCACCCAGTTTGGTTAAACACTCACTTTAACCACCCTAAAGAAATTACTCCAGAAGCAATGGAAGCTTTAAGAAAGCTTGCTGATGCTGGTATTCCTCTTGGTAACCAGTCAGTTCTTCTAAGAGGTGTAAATGATGATGTACACGTAATGAGAAATCTAATGCACTTATTAGTAAAGAACAGAGTAAGACCTTACTACATTTACCAGTGTGACCTTTCATTAGGTATCGAACATTTCAGAACTCCTGTATCAAAGGGTATCGAAATTATCGAAGGATTAAGAGGCCATACTTCAGGATATGCAGTTCCTACATTTGTAGTTGACGCTCCTGGTGGTGGTGGTAAGACTCCAGTAATGCCACAGTACATTATTTCTCAGACTCCTGATAAGGTAATCTTGAGAAACTACGAAGGTGTTATTACAACTTACACTGAGCCTCCTAAGATGCCAGCTGTTAAGTGCAGCTATGAAAACTGCAAGAACATTGAAGACTACCACTATGAAGGTGTTGCTGGTCTTGCACAGGGCGAAAGAATGGCTATGGAACCACAGGGTCTTCTTCGTCACGAAAGAAACAAGCACTAATATAACAGTATAACTACAAGATATAACGTATTATACAATAAAGATTTGACATGAATATATGCACCGAGCCGCTTGCTTAAAGCAGCAAGGTGCATGTGTTTTCATGTTAGAATAAAGAAATGAGAAAATTATGGGCTTACTAGACAAATTACAAGATAAATATAAAACGCTATCGATAGTAGGTATGTCCAAAAATGCTGGAAAAACCACAGCCTTAAATTATTTGATTGAAGAAGCTATGGATGAAGGCATGATTTTAGGGATTACATCTACAGGAAGAGATGGCGAAACTGTGGATTTGGTAACAGGAACAGAAAAACCTAGGGTATTTTTAGACAATGGGACTATAGTTTCTATACCGAAGCAGCTTTATGAGCTTTCAGATGCCGGCCTTGAAATTCTAAGAATGAGCAAATATTCTACTGCTTTAGGGCAACTGTTATTATGCAGGGTTGTAGAGAGTGGCTATGTTCAGATTGCAGGTCCAGTTAGCACGTCCGACCATAAAGCTATGTGTCAAGAAATGTTATCGTTAGGGGCTGAGATGATTATAATCGATGGTGCAATAGACAGAAAGTCTATAGCTTCACCAGAAACCTCTGACGCCATTATTCTCGCTACAGGTGCAGTGCTTTCAAGAAGTATGAATAAAGTTGTAGATGAAACAGTCCACACCCTTGAATTATATAGTTTACCTGTAATTGAAGAACAGTTTGTTAAAGGGACTATAGAAGATAAGTCAAAAAATGATACTGTTATCATTTTTTACAAAGACAAAATTAAAAAACTGAACTTGAAAACAGGATTGGGAGCAAGTAGATATATTGATGAGGCTATTGATGAGCAGGCAGAATATGTATATATTCCCGGGGCTCTTACAAATAGTGTAATAGCCGATATTTCTCCTAGAAAATTTAAAAAAGTTAAGTTTGTTTTAAAAGATCCAACAAAAATATTTATAGATTCTACAAGATGGGGACAATTAAAAAAACAGGGCTTTTGTGTTGAAGTATTAAGGAACATTGAGGTTGCGGCAATAACCGTTAACCCTACAGCTCCACTTGGATACTCATTTGAACATAAAGCACTGATTGACGCTATGAAGGCTGCTGTGGGAGACATTCCTGTGGTGGATGTGAAGTATAATGGTTAATAGTCTGAAAGTTTGAGGAGGTAATGACTGATGAGACTGGCAAACGTAAAAACAAGAAAGGAAACCGGACTTACTTATGTTATGCAGAGTGTTTACACTGCGACCCCTTTTGGAACAAAGATTATGAAAGAACTGGAGCCATTTATGCCCGGACAGGAAGAAAGTCTGATTAAAGAATTTTCTAGAATAGAAAATATCTTTAAGATGCTTGAAGGACGTCCGAAGATTAAGGATATCTTATATGAATGCTTCATGGAAACCAAAGATTGTTCTTTTACATTGGAGCGAAGTGAAAATAATACTTTATCTGTGGTAGAACTTTTTGAAATAAAGAGTTTACTTATTATAATGGAAAGAGTAAGCAAGCTTTTATTGGATAATAAGGAATATGTTCCGGAAGAATATTTTTTGGAAGATATAGAAGGTGTTCTTAACACCCTTGACCCAAGCAAAGAAAGAATCAATACTTTTTACATATATGATGAGTTTTCTGAGGAGTTAGGTCCCCTTAGAAAAGAAAAACGAGACCTTGAAATTGCGGTTCGCAAAATTCAGAAGAAAACAAAGCTGTATTTGGAAGAAACTTACAAGTTGGAGATAACGCCTAAATTTGAGTGTGTGATACCAAAAACCAAGACTGATTTAATTGAAAAATTAAGAAATATTCCAGAGTTGCTCATAAAAGAGCAGGATTATGTAAATATTACTTTTGGGGTGAAGCCTTCAGAAGAGGCGGATGTGTTAATAGGTCAAATGAATGTATTAACTGAACGCATTGAAGAAGCTGAGACTAAAGTAAGAGAAAACTTATCCAAAGAGATATTTTTATGTAAAGATATCATTATGAGGAACTGCAATAAATTGGGTCAATTAGACTTTACTATGGGTAAGGCTATATATGCGCAGGAACATAAATGCATAAAACCAGAGATTGTTACTGAGCATGTACTTGAGTTCAATGAAGGCAGACATTTGGAAGTTGAGGATATATTAATCTCCAAGAAAAAAACATATTGTCCGGTAAGCATGGCTCTTGAAGAAGGTGTGTCTTGTATAACCGGAGCCAATATGGGTGGTAAGACTGTTAGCTTAAAGTTAGCAGGGTTAATACAGCTGCTTACTCAATATGGCTTTTTTGTTCCTTGCGATTCAGCAAGGGTAGGCCTATGCAATTTTATCCAAATATTAATTGGTGACAGTCAAAGTTTTGAAAGAGGACTTTCAAGTTTTGGAAGTGAAATGGAAGAGCTTAAGGAAATTCTAGATAATAGTAAACCTCGTTCATTAATTCTTATTGATGAAATTGCAAGTGGAACAAATCCTGTTGAGGGGTTAGCACTTACAAGAAGCTTGATTGAGTATTTAAGAGTAAGACCGTATATGGCATTGATTACAACTCATTTTGATAATTTTGCACAAAGAGGCATGGTTAAAACAATGCAAGTTGTAGGACTGGAAAATGCGGATTTTGCTAAGCTTGATAAGGAAATAAAGTATGCCAACCGAAAAGAGCGTATAAACATTATTTCCAAATACATGGATTATAGATTAAAAACTGTTGAGCGCGAGGAAGAAATTCCAAAGGATGCTCTAAACATTGCAAA
Organism: Aminipila sp.; assembly: GCA_047974845.1. Classification (GTDB taxonomy): domain Bacteria; phylum Bacillota; class Clostridia; order Peptostreptococcales; family Anaerovoracaceae; genus Aminipila. The sequence goes on from JBKECQ010000049.1 coordinate 11,354, forward strand.
GATCTTAGGTCTGAATGATGAAATAATCAGCAGAGCTAAGCAATATATTAAATAAGTTATTTGATAAAGTGCTACGATTTTTAGAGGTCTAGCATAAAGAGGAGGAATGAAAAGGATGGCAGCAAATAAGCTAAACTTAGATCCAAAGAAAATTGACAGTGCACGTTCTTGCGCAGCAAGAATTGCACAGAGTATGCAAGAATTCATTGACAGACATACTACAGTAAGTACAGAAAGAACTATCCTACGTCTTTTAGGTATTGATGGTGTTGATGAAGTAGAAACTCCACTTCCAAACGTTGTAGTTGACCAGATCAAAGAAGCTGGTGGACTTCCTAGAGGAGTTGCTTACTGGATTGGTAATGCAATGATTCAAACTGGTTTAAGCCCACAGGAAATTGCAGAAAAGATGGCTGCAGGTCAGCTTGAAATCACTAAGCTTGAAACAGCTTCAAAAGAAGATGCAGAAGCAAAGATTCTTCCAGTAGTTCAGGAAGCACTTGAAAAAATCAAGGCTCAGACTGCTAAAAGAAATGAATATATTGATAGACTAGGAGAAGGAAGAAGACCTTATCTTTATGTAATCGTAGCTACTGGTAACATCTATGAAGACGTTACTCAGGCTCAGGCAGCAGCTAGACAGGGAGCAGATATCATCGCTGTTATCAGAACAACTGCACAGAGCTTACTTGACTATGTTCCTTATGGTCCTACTACTGAAGGTTTCGGTGGTACTTATGCTACTCAGGAAAACTTTAGAATCATGAGAAAAGCTCTTGATGAAGTTGGTGAAGAAGTTGGTAGATATATCAGATTATGTAACTACTCATCAGGTATGTGTATGCCAGAAATCGCTGCAATGGGAGCATTAGAAAGATTAGACGTTATGCTTAATGACGCTATCTACGGTATCCTATTCAGAGATATCAATATGCAGAGAACTCTAGTTGACCAGTTCTTCTCAAGAGTAATCATCGGTTACTGCGATATCATCTTCAACTCAGGAGAAGATAACTACCTAACTACAGATGATGCTTATGAAGCTGCTCATACAGTTCTTGCATCTCAGTTCATGAATGAACAGTTCGCAGTAATTGCAAACGTTAAAGAACACCAGATGGGTCTTGGTCACGCATTTGAAATGGAACCAGGAATCGAAAATGGTTTCTTATATGAATTAGCTCAGGCTGAAATGGCTAAGGAAATATTCCCTAATGCTTCACTTAAGTATATGCCTCCAACAAAGTTCATGACAGGTAATATCTTTAAGGGACACATTCAGGATGCATTATTCAACCTAATCTCTGTATGGACTGGTCAGTCACTACAACTTTTAGGTATGCCAACTGAAGCAATTCACACTCCACATATGCACGACAGATACCTTTCAATTGAAAATGCTCAGTACATCTTCAATAATGCTAGGGATCTTGGACAGGAAGTTGAATTCAAGAGAGATGGTATTATCCAGAAGAGAGCTCAAGAAGTTCTTGAAAAGGCTGACAAGCTTCTTCATGAAGTTGAAGCTGAAAGCTTATTTACAACTATTGAAAAAGGTATTTTTGGTGGAGTTAAGAGACCAAGAGACGGAGGAAAGGGACTTGAAGGCGTATGCGTAAAGGATAACGGATACTTCAATCCATTCATTCCGCTAATGATGGGAGGTGCAAAATAATGACTTGCAATTGTAATACAGCTAATAATCAGATCGATTTAACTAAGGTAAAACCTTATGGTGATACACTAAACGATGGACAAATGGAATTCGCATTTACATTACCTGTACCTTACGGTGATGAAGCTAATGAAGCAGCAAAGAACTATGTAAAGCAGATGGGTGTTAATGAACCTTCATGCGTATACTCAAAAGACATGGGTGGTGGATTTACATTCTTCATCGTATACGGAAAAGCTCAGCACACAATTGACTATACAGCAATCAAAGTTCCTAAGGTTGATGTAGAAATCATGGATAGAGTTGAATGCGGAAACTATATTGATGAAAACATCAAGAGAGAAGTTGTAATGGTTGGTGCAAGTACTGGTACTGATGCTCATACTGTAGGTATTGATGCTATCATGAACATGAAGGGTTTCCACGGTCACTTCGGTCTTGAAAGATTCAAGGGCGTTAAGGCTATCAACATGGGAAGCCAGGTGCCAAACGAAGAACTAATCGCAAAAGCTATCGAAGTAAATGCTGATGCTATTCTAGTTTCACAGACTGTAACTCAGAAAGACGTTCATATCCATAACTTAACTAACATGGTTGAACTTATGGAAGCTGAAGGAGTTAGAGACAAGATTCTTCTTATCTGTGGAGGACCTAGAATTTCTCACGAATTAGCTCAGGAATTAGGATACGATGCAGGTTTTGGACCTCACACTTACGCAGAACACGTAGCTTCATACGTACTTACTGAAATCGTAAACAGAGGTAGAATCTAATAAAAATTGTTATGGATAAGGCTTGAACAGAAGAACTAGAGGTTATATCCATTTAATAGAATGACAAGTTCCCAGTAATGGGTTATATTGACAATGAGTTTAATGGGTGTATAATATAAGCGACGGCACACGTTTATTTACGTTGCTGGATGCATATTGAGCATTACTAAATGCAATTTATACACCCATTATTTATATATTATTGATTCTTAATAGGCATAATAGCAACTCGATATGTGTGTTTGTCAAAAACCATATAGCTTTGTAAAAAAGAAAGGAGTTGTTTTTATGTTTAAAAAACTTTCCAACGGTTGCGTCGCTTTGGTGAATCGCTTTCTCCCGGATCCGTTTATTTTTTGTATCATACTTACGGCAGTTGTGTTTGTAGCTGCTATCCCTCTGACAGGGCAAGGACCTATGGACATGATAAACGCGTGGGGAAACGGCGTTTGGGGTCTCCTGGCCTTCTCCATGCAAATGGCATTAGTATTGATATTAGGTAGCGCTTTTGCGAATGCTCCGGCTATAAAGAAGATTGTATCAAAGATTGCATCATTGGCAAAGAACCCAATTCAAGGGATTATTGTTGTAACGTTTTTCTCACTTATTGCTTGTTGGATAAACTGGGGATTTGGTCTAGTAGTAGGGGCGATTTTGGCAAAAGAAATTGCCAGACAGATTGACGGAATAGACTATCGCTTGTTAATAGCATCTGCTTATTCAGGATTTGTTATTTGGCACGCGGGCTTTTCCGGATCTATTCCCTTAGCACTGGCTACTCCGGGAGCGGAAGCTTTATCAAAGGCAACAGGCGGTGCAGTGGTAGAACCAATTTCGACAAGTTTAACATTATTTGCGCCATACAATTTAGTAATGATCCTTATAATCCTAGTGTGTCTGCCATTTATTAATGCTAAGATGCACCCGTCACCGGATCAGGTTGTAACAGTAGACCGAAATCTTCTTATTGATGAAACTGAAGAAACAAAGACTCCTGTAACGCCTGCTGAAAAAATAGAAAACAGTATAATTATGTCAGGATTGATTTCAATCGCTGGTATTGTTTACTTAGTAGTATATTTTGCAAATAATGGATTTAACTTATCGTTGAACATTGTAAACTTTATATTCTTAATATTGGGCATTATATGCCACAAAACACCTATAAACTATGTAAAAGCCATTACATCGTCAGCTAAAGGATCAGCTGGAATTGTGCTACAGTTCCCGTTTTATGCAGGAATTATGGCAATGATGACAGCCGCAAATCCATTAACTGGTTTGTCTTTAGCAGCGGTTATTAGCAACTGGTTTGTTGCAATCGCTACACCTGTTACTTTCCCTGTATTTACATTTTTATCTGCAGGCATAGTAAATTTCTTTGTGCCTTCAGGCGGAGGACAATGGGCAGTACAAGGCCCTATTATGATGCCTGCCGGTGCAGAGCTGGGAGTCAGTCCTGCATTAACAGGAATGGCTATTGCGTGGGGCGATGCTTGGACAAATATGATTCAGCCATTTTGGGCGTTACCTGCACTGGGTATTGCCGGACTTTCTGCAAGAGATATCATGGGATATTGTTTGATTACTTTATTCTTTGTAGGTATTGTAGTTTGTGGAGGATTCATAACCGTAGGTCTTTTAGGATGGGCATAGAAGTATTTCAATAATATGTATAAGAAAAGTCTTGCCCCCAACTTTTAGTGGGGGCTATCTAAGTATTTTAAAAGAAAGGTTGTGTTTTTGATGATTAATAAAATCAGAACAGCAGAGGAAGCAGTAGCAGAAATCAAAGACGGTGCAACTATAATGGTTGCAGGCTTCTTAGGCACAGGAACTCCTGAAGTCCTAATTGACGCTTTAGTAAAAAAAGGTGTTAAAAACCTTACTATAATTGCAAATGATGCAGGCCTTCCTGCTTCAGTAACAGGAACAACTGACAGAGGTGTAGCAAAACTAATTGCAGCTGGTATGGTTGAACACCTAATTGCATCACACGTAGGTATGAACCCAGCAGTAGGACAAGGAATGAACGATGGTTCATTAAAGTGCACATTAGTACCACAGGGAAGCCTTGCTGAAAAAATCAGAGCAGGCGGAGCTGGATTAGGTGGTGTACTTACTCCAACAGGTGTAGGAACATTAGTTGCAGAAGGAAAAGAAACTCTAACAATTGAAGGAAAGCAATACCTATTAGAGCTTCCTCTAAAAGCAGACTTTGCACTATGCAGAGCAACAATCTGTGATAAGTATGGTAACTTCTCATGCAAAAAGGCAACAAAGAACTTCAACCATGTAATGGCAATGGCAGCAGAAACAGTAATACTAGCTTCAGAAGAAGTAGTAGAAG
>JBKECQ010000076.1:0-21253 GCA_047974845.1 Aminipila sp.
ATCCTTCTATTTTTTTATATTTTAACAGTTAAACGAAAAAAATAGAAAATACCTTGCAGAAAGCATAGAAAATGCAATCTTGCAAGGTATTTTGTCTACAGTCTGACACGATACTTTAAAAGTATCGTGTTTTTGTTTACTGTGATATTATTATAAATCAAAAAAAGTTATTTTACATTATTATAAATATGAATGTGCTGAAACTATTGCATATTCTGCACTGCTAAATACATTCTCTTTTCCTATCATCTCCAAGATGCCACCTCGTTCCATTTCTTTAAGAACCTTAGGTTGAACACTGGTAAACATAACTTTTGTTCCATTTTCTTGTAATGCGCTAACCAGTTCACTAATACCTTGAATACCTGATAAGTCTATTACAGGTACACCTCTCATGGAAATAATCAGTACTCTTGTGTTTTCAAGTTCAGACAGTTGTGAAATAAGTTTATCTACTACTGCAAAGAAAATCGTTCCTGTTAAATAAGCAACTCTAATCTTATCTGAAATATTTTTTACCCTCATTCCTGTCTGTTCAAGCTTATCTTCATCTATATCACTAATTGTAATATCAATATCTGTAAGTCTTACAACTATTAGGATTGCAGAAAAAGCAACACCAATAATAATTGCCTGTGTTAAATCAAGTACAACTGTAGCCGCCATAGTAATAAAAAACTTTGCCATTCCTGACTTAAATTTGTGTTCAAATATAAATCTAATGTTTTCCCAGTCATTCATTCTCCAAGCAGTTACAATAAGTACCCCTGCCAACGCTGATAACGGTATAGCAGACATAACAGGTGCAAGAATAAACATAGAAAGTAACAATACTATTGCGTGAATAATGCTTGTTAGCCTTGTTTCACAACCAGCCTTAATTGCAACGCTAGTTCTTGCGATTGCCGCTGTAGCAGGAATCCCTCCAAATAGTGGAATAAGCATATTACCTACACCTTGAGCAACAAGCTCAATGTCACCATTCATTTTTTCGTGTTTCATTTTCCCTGCTGACGCACCACAAAGTAGACTCTCTATCATGGCAAGGGCTGCTATTGATAAAGCTGGAACAAAGAAATCCCATAGTGGTAAAGTTTTTATCATACCAAAAGTTAATCTGTCTTCCAGTAAAATAGTCTTAGGAATTTCTCCCACAACAGCTACATCAAACCCTGCAAAATAATTAAATATTAAAATTATTATTAATGAAGCCAGTGATGAAGGAATTTTTTCATTCCATTTTTTAGGCCATATTATCATTATAATAATAACTGCAAGCCCTATTAATGCAGTATGAAAATCCGGGCTAAATCCCCCCGTAAAATATGAGAGGAATTTGGTGATTGCCAAATCCCCTGTGGACTTAACTGCAAAAAAGTTGTCTAGTTGACCTAAAGCTATAATAACAGCTATACCTGAAGTAAATCCGGTTATTACCGATGAAGGTATAAAGTATATAACTCTACCTAGTTTTAAGACTCCTGCTATAACAAGAATCAATCCCGCTAAAAAACAGGATATAAAAATACCCTGCATCCCATACTTGGCCGCTAATGTAACTAAAATAGCAGTCATGGCACCTGTCGGTCCTGAAATTTGGAAAGAAGCACCTGAAAGTGCTCCTATTACAATTCCACCTATTATCGCTGTAACAAGACCCGCTGCCGCCGAAGCTCCAGAACCAACACCAAAGGCTATTGCTAAGGGCAGTGCAACTGCCGCTACAGTCAATCCTGACATCATATCTTTTGCAAAACGCTTGCCATTATAACCTTTAAATTCATTCTTTAGTTCATCTTTGTACAAGTGTATTAAATTCATTTTTTACATCTCCGCTTTCTAGTCTTTTGTGCGGTAATGCCTTCTTCTTTTTACATGAGGCATTGTAATGCCCATAGTTAGAATATTTGCTCCCTGTATTAAGAAGCTGATTCCCACTAAAACGCCTACTACCAATCCGGCTAACGCAGAGTTGAAGAAGTAATAAACACCTGCTACGACGCAAATTGCACCAAGACCCATCAACCAAGTCCATGCACTATCTTCTTCTTTTTTTAAGGTTAAAGCACCAACCACTCTGTTACAACCTGAAATCAGTAACCACATTCCAAAAAACATTATAATAATCAAGTCTGTCGCTAATTGGTTTGACAGCACTATACCGCCTAAGATAACACTTAGAATAGATTCAGATAAAATCCACATCATTTTTTCTAATCTGTTTTTCTTCTTGATATAAGCCGCTGTTCCAATTATTCCATTTATAATCATTACAAGTCCTACAATAAATGCCAAACCATCAAAGGCTACCCCTTGATTTATAAAGCACCATAGTCCTGTAAGTATAAGTAAAACCCCTGAACTAATTGTTAAAATTCTCATTAAATTGCTACCTCCACTACCTGCACGTTTATTGTTAATATACTAGCTTGCCGGTACTACAATAAGCTCCGCCTTGCCTTTAATCCTATTATTAAGTAGGCTGATTAGGTTGTCTTGATTACTTGTCTCTCCTGATTCACCTAAAATCACATGAGATATTTCATTCTTGGCTACCAAATCAACCAAAGTATCTACAACATGGTTTGATCGTACAACAGTAAGATTCGCACCATATTCCAATGCTTTCTCATATAGATATTCCAAGGCCTCCCCCTCTTGATTGTTTCCCAAAAACTTAAACTGGTAATGTGCTACGTGTATAATAAACAGTTCTCCCTCATCATTGCCCAAAAACTCACATCCGTATTTAATTAAACGTTCACAAGTTTTTTGTTGGGTAACACATACCATTACATTCTTCATAAGAATCCCCCTTAAAAATCTATGAAACAATAACAAAAATTCAAAAAAATTTTGTCCATTAACTTTTTAATTATACACTAGTAATTTGATTTTTTCTAGTATAAAATACAATTATTGCTGGAAGATGGAGGGAGTAAGACGTGGAAAGAACCATAATACATTGCGATATGAATAGCTTTTATGCCTCTGTAGAATTGTTATCTCGACCTGATTTAAAAGACTGTCCTGTCGCAGTAAGCGGAAGCCCGGAAAGCAGGCATGGCATAATTCTAGCAAAAAATGAAGCCGCAAAGAAATGCGGAGTAGTAACTGCAGAAACTATTTGGTCGGCACAAAAAAAGTGTCCTAACCTTCAATTATTAAGACCTCACCACGATAAGTATAAGAAATATTCAAAGTTGATAAATGAGATTTATTATAATTACACCGATATGGTTGAGCCGTTTAGTATTGATGAGTCTTGGCTGGATGTTACCGGTAGTTTAAAGCTTTTTGGTACCGGCGCTGAAATTGCAAATAAGATAAGGGAAGATGTAAAATCTCAATTGGGACTTACTCTTTCTGCCGGTGTTTCATATAACAAAATATTTGCTAAAATGGGCAGTGATTATAAAAAACCGGATGCAACTACAATTATTTCTAAAGATAATTTTAAAGATATACTTTGGCCTATGAACATCTCTGATATGTTTTTTGTGGGACATTCTACAGAAAACAAGTTAAAAAAGCTTGGAATAATAACCATAGGAGATTTAGCCAATACGGATAAATCCGTTCTCATTGGGCTACTTGGTAAACATGGTGGTTTACTATATGACTATTCCAATGGTCTTGATAATAGCCCTGTTCTTAAATCATATGAGAGACAAAGAATAAAATCAGTGGGAAACGGTATAACCTTTAGGCGAAACCTAATTACCTCAGAAGATATACAAACCGCACTTAAAGCTCTTTCTGACAATGTTTCTACTAGATTAAGAGGTTATCAATTAAAGGCTTGCGGTGTAAAAATTGATATAAAAGACCCTTATTTCAAAACAATTTCTCGCCAAAAACAGTTAATATCGGCCTCCAACATTACTGAAGAAATTTATAATGTTTCATTTGAGATATTATCTTCATGTTGGACAATCGGTAACCCTATAAGATTATTAACTGTAACCGGTATAAATCTAATTGATGAAAATTCAGAAGAGCAACTAAACTTTTTTTCCAACGAGCATTCTGACAGGAAGAAAAACTCCGATTTAGACAAAACCATTGATGCCATACGGAATAAATATGGTGGTAATTCCATTTTCTTTGGCGGGATAATAAATAATGATTTAGGAATAGATTTATTGGAAGAAGAAAACGAAGAATAAAAAGGTTGGTTAAGACTAATTGTCTAAACCAACCTTTTTTTTATTTACTCAAAGAAAATTACATAAGATTAATTATCATAAAATTACTTATCTCGCTTATAATTCTTCTTCTTTTTATCACCGTATCTAGATTCGTCTTTGCTCTTTCCTCTGTCACGTGATCTGTCTTTTCTGTTTCTGTCACGGTTATTGTCGCCACTCTGTTTACCTCTGTAATTTTGGCGTCCGCCGTTTTTATGCTTTACTACATTATTAAATTTATCTCTTTTATTTAAGGTAAAATCTATATCTAAATCTGATTCTTCATAGTTTCTGCTATCAAGTTCACTGAATTTCATTTTAAATAAAGCCGCCGCTACATCAAGTGTAGTAATTTCGTCAGACTCATCTAAAATTCTTTCAACCGCTTCCGCATACTTTGCAAATCCACCCAATTCTATTGCTTTAGTAACCTCTTCAATTGCTGATTGCAATCTCATTGCTTCTATGCTGGAAACTGTTGGTGGTTTAGTTCTGCTGATTCTTGACTTTGTATATCGTTCTATATCTCGTAATTTATATATATCTCTTCCAAAAACAAATGAGTATGAAATTCCTTTTTTGCCCGCTCTACCAGTTCTTCCAATTCTATGAACATAATATTCCGCATCACTTGGTATATCGTAGTTAAAAACTGCTTCTACATCGTTTACATCTATTCCCCTTGCCGCTACATCTGTGGCTATTAGCAATTCTACTTGACCTTTTCTAAATTTATTCATTACACGGTCACGCTCTCTTTGCTTCATATCCCCATGCAATGCCTCTGCAGAATAACCTCTAGCTTGTAATGATGTGCAAAGTTCATCAACCTTCCACTTTGTGTTACAGAATACAATACCAAGCTTTACATTCTTTGCATCAACCAATCTGCATAAAAGTTCAAGCTTTGAATTTTCTCTAACCTCAATATAGTACTGCTCAATAGTATTGATTGTAACTTCTTTTTGAACAGTAACTACGTGCTCAGGTTCTTTCATATATAAACGTGCAATTTCTAAAATTCCCTTTGGCATAGTTGCTGAAAATAACATTGTTTGTCGTTCCGGTGGTATCTCAGAAAAGATTGTATCTATATCCTCTCTAAATCCCATATTTAACATTTCATCAGCTTCATCTAAAACAGCCATTTTTAAATTTTGGAACTTTAAAGTATGCCTTCTCATATGATCCATTATTCTTCCGGGTGTTCCAATTATAACCTGTGGCTTGCCTTTTAATGCCATTATTTGTCTTTCAATTGATTGACCACCATAGATAGCCAATGACTTTATTCCTTTTTTATACTTACATAAGCTTCTGAATTCTTCAGAAACCTGAATAGCAAGTTCTCTTGTGGGACATAAAACCAATACTTGTACACCTTGATGCTTTGGGTCTATCATTTCTACTGCCGGAATCCCAAATGCACAAGTTTTACCAGTACCTGTTTGTGCTTGACCTATAACATCACGCCCTTCCATTACAACTGGAATTGCTTTTGACTGAATAGGTGTCGCCTCTTCAAATCCCATAAAATCCAATGCTTTTTTCATAGCATCAGACAAGTTTAACTCATTAAAATTTAAATTTTCCATTTATTTCCTCATTTCGTTGTTTGTCGAACATTTATACACAATCATTATATTATATTTTTAAACGGCACCAATGTCAATTTTTTTTATTCGTTACAATAAAATTTATTTTTTTTTAGGTAATTTATGATATAATAAGATTTTATACAATATATAAAAACATATTATATTATCTATATAATTTTACCAAATCATTTACTTATATATTAGTATGAAGAAAAGTAAAGGATATATAACCAATATGGACAAATTAAAACCTAAAAAAAATATTAATTTTAAAAAGTATATAGATTTAAAATCCATAACAGTAAAACTTTTAGCATTATTATGCTTACTTGTTATAATACAAGTCATTATTTTTGTAGGGATTCTCGATTTTAGTAATATCTTAGCTGATGTTGACACAATGGCAGCACAAACTGAAACTTTACCGCCATTTGATGTATCTGATACCATTCGACAAAGACTTTTTGTTGGACTTGCAATATCTTGTTTTATTGGGTTTGGAATGTCCTTATACATAACTACTACCATAAGTAGACCAATCAAAAAAATCCTTAGCGTGTTATCTAATACTGATCCCATGCAACCATTGGTTTTTGAGCACACCAATATATCAGAGCTTGATAATATCTCTAAAACCATTGAAATTTTAAGTTCAACTTCTACTACATCTGCATCTAAAATGTCAAATGTCTTAGATGTAGCCGGTAAATCCATGGGAATATTTGAATACTTTGAAAAAACCAATCAGGTCTATGTCACTAAGCATTTATTTAGTATTTTGGAAGAGAACGATCCTGAACTACTAAAGACAGGTCTAATTCCTGCAAATGTTTTCAACGCGAAGATGTCTAAACTGGAAAAATATTATATTCCTTCATACTCCACAGACAACATACAATTTTTTCATATTGAGCATGATCTAAGTCCTTCTCGTTGGATTAGACTAACAACGGTGGGTGAAGCAAACCGAACAATTGGACTGATAGAAGATGTCACTGAGGATATGCTTAGAAAAAATAAAATGAAGTTTGAACGTGATTATGATGTTCTTACCAGTCTTTTGAATAGGAGAGCTTTTAATAATAATTTACAAAAACTATTTTCTAAATCTGATGAAATAAAAGTAGGCGCTATGGTTTCCATAGACTTAGATAACTTAAAAGTTATTAACGATACATATGGCCATGAATGTGGTGATGAATACATTAGAGCCATGGCAAATGTTTTAAATGCATCGTCTAAAACAAACACCATTATTTCCAGAATTGGCGGAGATGAATTTTGCTTATTTATGTTTGGTTATAATAACAAAGAAGAAATAAGAGCAGAGATAATTAGGTTAAACATATCAATAAATAATTATCCCTTTAAACTTCCTAACGGCTCCTTAACAAACTTAAGTGCATCAATGGGAGCTTCTTGGTATCCCTCTGACTCGCTATCCGCTTCTCAGTTAATAAAATATGCTGATTTTGCAATGTATACAATAAAAAAGACAACGAAGAGCTCCTTTGCTGAATTTGTATTACAGGATTACGAAAATAGCTCAAAAGTATCCGGAAAATCCGATCACTTAGGCGAATTTATAAAGAAAAGAATGTTTGAATACACATTCCAACCAATAATAAGTGCAAAAACCGGAGATATTTGTGCTTATGAAGCTTTATTAAAATCAAATCACCCTGCGATAAAAAATCCAAAACAGTTGTTTGAACTTGCAAAATCTAGCCTTGATCTATATGAAATAGAGCGATTAACATGGATTGAATCCCTAACTGCATTTGATAGTTTAGGTGCCTTGCCATCTATTAAATTATTTATTAATTCAATACCGAATCAATTATTGACCAATGATGATAAGAAATCCCTTGAACGAAATTTTTGTCACCTATTAAGTCAAGTAGTAATAGAATTGAACGATGCAGGGCGAGCAAACCTTGACCTCTCCAAGGAAAAGTATGACTTTGTTAAGCAATGGGGCGGGCAGGTTGCGCTTGGAGATTACGGAACGGGGACATATGACAATAATGCATTTCAAACAATTTCTCCAAAATATCTAAAGGTTGATATTTCAATTACACAAAATCTTTACAGGGATAATAATAGACATAAATTAGTTGAAAGTATAGTTGCTTTTGCCCATCAAAGAGGAGTATATGTTATTGCAGAAGGCATAGAAAAACCAGAAGATATGTTTACATTAATAGATATTGGTGTGGATTATCTTCAAGGATATCACCTTTGTAAACCAATGACTAATCCTCCTAAGAAGCTTGCCATCACTACTGCTCAAATAACCAATTACAATAAACGTAAATTATTACAATCTGAAGATAAAAGCAGTTTGTAAATTAAAACCCCCTTACAGGATTTTAATTATCCTTAAGGGGGTTTTATATTACTATTTCCTTACGTTAAACAGCAACCTTTTATCCTCTGCATCTACGCTAACTACGTTTCCCTCTTCCAATTGTCCTCTAATAATCATAGATGCTATCTCTGTCTCAATATGCTTTTGCAAATATCTCTTTACAGGTCTTGCACCATATGCCGGAGTGTAGCTTTCTTCCGCAATTAATTTCTTTGCAGTATCGCTCATTTCTATCTCTATATTCTTTTCTGCCAGCCTAGTCTTTAATCCTGCCATGGCAATATCAATAATTCTTGCTATCTGCATTTCTGTTAACGGAGAAAAGACTACAATATCATCAATTCTATTTAGAAATTCCGGCTTAAAATACTTTTTCATTTCATCAGAAACCTGCTCTTTGACTTCTTTTGAAATAGTACCATCCTGATTTATGTTATCTATCAAGTATGGGCTACCAATATTGGAAGTCATAATTATTATAGTATTTTTAAAATCCACAGTCCTACCTTGATTATCTGTTAATCTTCCATCATCCAAAAGCTGTAGAAGTATGTTAAACACGTCTGGATGAGCTTTCTCTATCTCGTCAAAAAGAATCACGCTATACGGCCTTCTTCTTACCGCTTCAGTAAGCTGTCCGCCTTCGTCATATCCTACATATCCCGGAGGAGCTCCAACCAGCCTAGAAACAGAATGCTTTTCCATATATTCAGACATATCTATTCTAATCATATTTTTTTCTGTGTCAAACAAGCTCTCAGAAAGGGATTTAGCTAGTTCTGTCTTTCCTACTCCTGTAGGTCCTAAAAAGATAAATGAACCTATTGGTCTATTTGCCGCTTTTAGCCCTGCTCTTGCTCTCAAAACTGCCTCGGAAACCACCTCTACCGCTTCATCCTGACCTATTACTCTACGATGTAGTATCTCGGGCAGCTTCAATAACTTTTCTTTTTCTGATTCTACCAGTCTACTAACAGGAATACCTGTCCACCCAGCTACAACTTCTGCTATTTCTTCTTCCGTTACCTCTTCTTTTAAAAGCTTTAGTTCCTTTGCATCCTTTTGTGCTGTTTCTGCATCTAACAACTTTTTTTCAAGCTCCGGAAGGGTTCCATACTTTAATTTTGCCAGCAATTCAAGGTCGTAATTTCTTTCTGCTTCCTCAATTTGGTGCTTAACATCTTCAACCTCTTGTTTAACACTTTTCAAATCGGTAATAGACTTCTTTTCGTTCTCCCACTGCGCTCTCATTGAAGAGTTCTCGGATTTTAGTTCTGAAAGCTCTTTTTCCAGATTTTCAAGTCTATGCTTTGATGCCTTATCCTTTTCCTTTGATAATGCCTGCTTTTCAATTTCAAGCTGCATGATTTTTCTTGAAATCTCATCTAATTCCGCCGGTAAGCTATCTATTTCTGTTCTTATTTTAGATGCAGCTTCATCCATCAAATCTATTGCTTTATCCGGCAAAAATCTATCACTGATATATCTATCTGAAAGGGTTGCACAGGCAATCAATGCACCATCTGTAATCCTAACTCCGTGGTGTATTTCAAAGCGTTCCTTTAAACCTCTTAAAATAGAAATTGTATCTTCTACTGTAGGCTGGTCTACCAAAACCTTTTGGAAACGTCTTTCCAATGCCGCATCCTTTTCAATATATTTTCTATATTCATCTAAAGTTGTAGCACCTATGCAATGCAACTCGCCTCTTGCCAATTTTGGCTTTAACAAGTTGCCGGCATCCATAGACCCCTCAGTTTTTCCTGCGCCCACAATATTGTGTATTTCATCAATAAATAGAATTATTCTACCCTCAGATTTTTCTACCTCATTTAGAACAGCCTTTAATCTTTCTTCAAATTCTCCTCTAAACTTAGCTCCTGCAATCAAGGCTCCCATATCCAATGCAAAAATTGTCTTGTCTTTCAATCCTTCCGGTACATCCCCGTTTAGGATTCTTTGAGCTAAGCCCTCTACAACAGCAGTCTTACCAACCCCCGGTTCGCCGATTAGAACAGGATTATTTTTTGTTCTTCTTGAAAGAATTTGAATCGTATGCCTTATCTCAGCATCTCTACCGATAACCGGATCAAGCTTTCCCTCTCTAGCCATTTCAACTAAATCTCTGCCGTACTTATTTAAAGCTTCATAATTTTCTTCAGGATTTTGGCTGGTTATTCTTTGGTTGCCACGAACTTTAGTAAGTGCCTGTAAAAACTTTTCCTTAGTTATTCCATATTGCTTAAAAATTTTAGATGTTGGAGTTAACTTTTCCTCTAATAGAGCTAAATAAATGTGTTCTACACTTACATATTCATCCTTAAAAGAAGATGCAATCTTTTCTGCTTCCATTAACAGTTTACTCATTCTTTTAGTTGAGTATAGATTGTCATTGCCTCCAACCACTTTAGGTAACTTATTTAACTCAGACTGAATGTCTCTAATAACAGCATCCTTATCTACTTCCATATAGCTGACTAATTTTGGAATCAAGCCCTCTTGTTGCTCCATTAATGCCAAATGTAAATGTTCACCGTCAAGCTGTTGATGGCCTTCTCTAATAGCTATATTTTGGCTGTCCATAATAGCACTTTGTGCATTTTGTGTATATTTATCAAAATTCATATAATTCACCCCCTGTAAATTTACTGCAATCCTTATGGAATTGTAGTTATGAACTCATTTACTTATATCTTTTTACTTACAAATATATAATATACCAGTAATATCAAAAAGTAAACAACTTTTTAGCACTCACTCGCATAGAGTGCTAACAAAATTTATAAAAAGCCTGAATTTCAGCCATTTGTATTAGTTATTTTATTTTAAAAATATATAAATCAGCTAATTATTATGGTATATATTGTACATTACAATAATTCTTCAATATTTACTTTTTTAAAATTTTATACCCCATAAAAAAAGACCTCTTTGAGGTCTTTTAAAAAAATATGTTCATTATAATGCTATAAAACAAATCTACCATAGGAAATATAATCATAGATGTAACATTCAATATCATAAGAACCATCAGAATTAGGAATCCCTTATCATAGATCATATAGTAAAATTGTTTATTTCTAAGATTAAATAACTCAGTAATTATACCAAACCCATCCAGTGGAGGTATTGGTAGAAGATTAAATACCATAAGAACTAAATTTATAACGATTATGTTCCTTATTATCTGTTGTACTACAGAACCCATGTATGTCCCTATCATAAATGATGTGCCAAATTCAAAGAATAACCTTAACACTCCAGCTGCAACAATAGCTACAAGCAAGTTCATAACAACGCCTGCCACTGAAACAATTAGTTCATCTCTTCTTGGATTTTTAAAGTTTCTAGGATTTATTTCAACGGGAACTCCCCATCCAAATCCGGCAATCATTAAACATAAAAAACCGAAAGGGTCTACATGAGCTCCTGGATTTAGAGTCACTCTTCCTTGATACTTTGGTGTCATATCTCCCAGTTTGTACGCCGCAATAGCGTGACCAAATTCATGAAATGATAGTCCTATTATTATTGCCGGTAAGGACATTAGCATACTCATCAACCAATCAATTGGATTTGAAAAACGCCCATTCAAAAATGCCATACCTGCCATAATTAATATCAAAACAAAAAAAGTCGGATTAAAAAATCTTCTCAAAATGTTATCTTCCTTTCAAATAAAAGTCTTATATAAATATTATGCGAACATTTTATCACAAAATACCGTTGATTAAAATAGTATATATTATATGAAATTACGCGAGGGGTGATTTAGGTTATTATGAAAAGAAAATGCTATTGTTCAGCAGTTTATACAATTCAAGCTGGAGATACACTTTATTCTGTTGGGAAAAAGTATAATGTGTCAGTTTGTGATCTAATGATGGCCAACAAAATTAGGAATCCTTATAATTTAAGAATTGGTATGAAGATCTGTATTCCTAAGGACTATGATGAAGATCAACCAGTAGAACCAGTTTGCAAAGGTATGCTTTATACTGTTCAAAAGGGTGATACATTATATATGATTGCAAAAACTCATAGAGTTTCATTAAATGCAATTATGGAAGCTAACCCTGATATTGATCCTTATAATTTAAGAGTAGGAATGAAGATTTGTATTCCTAAGTAGTGTACCCAACAAAATGGCTGTACCCTAGAACCTATAAGCATATACATATTTAAATGCTATAAACCCGTTCTTTGGCACAGCCTTTTATTTACTTTTTATCCTATTATAATAAATCTGTGAGCAATCTAGCTATAGATTCTTTAAATTTAATAAATAGGCTTCTGCTTCTATAAATAGATTTTGTCAATTCATAACAATTTGTCATATCGCTTTCAAAGATAGCTTCCATCTTATATGCCTCCTCTTCATCGAATAAGAAAGCATTTGCCTCAAAATTTAATTTAAAACTTCTAACATCAAAGTTGGCTGAACCTATTGAAACAACTTCACCATCTACAACCATTGTTTTAGCGTGTAAGAACCCATTTTCATAGATAAATACCCTTGCCCCGGAATTAATTAATTCTCCGGCATAAGCATATGTTGCCCAATATACAAACATATGGTCTGGCATACATGGTATCATAACTCTCACATCCACTCCTGATTGTGCAGCCATTTTCAAAGATTCAAGCATACTATTATCAGGCACAAAGTATGGAGTTTGAATGTATATATTTTTAGTTGCAGAGGTAATCATTTTCATATAGCTTCTTTTAATTTGTGCTTTTCCCTCATCCGGCCCAGAGGACACTATTTGTACTCCGGTACGTCCAACCTTTATAATATCACTGTAATACGCCTCAGAAAGAATTAATTCTTCTTTAGACGCTGACCTCCAGTCCAGTAGAAATCTAGCATTAATGTCCTGTACACTTCCACCTAATACTCTAAGGTGAGTATCCCTCCAATAACCAAATTTCTTTTTCAGTCCCAAGTATTCTTTACCAATATTAAAACCACCAATATAGCCTATTTCTCCATCAATAACCACAATTTTACGGTGATTTCTATAGTTTAGTTTTAGGTTTAAAAATTTAAATTTAGGTGGAAAGAAAAATGACAAACGCCCACCTGCATCAATAAAATCCTTAATGCAATTAGTTCTGTTTGAGAGACCTCTACTTCCCATTGCATCCAACAAAAGCCTTACTTCAACACCCTGTTTGGCTCTCTGTGTTAAAGCTTCTATAAGCCTTCTGCCTATCATATCATTTTTTATTATATAATATTGGATGTTAATAGTATTCTTAGCATTGGCTATGTCTTTTAAAAGCATATCAAACATATGATTTCCATCAGTAATAATGGTAGCTCTATTGTCTTCTGTAAAAAAGGCGTTACCATATACCTGATTTAGTCTAATCATATCATTCCAGCATCTTGCAGCTTCAGTGGTGAATTCATAATCACCAGTCTTCATTTCTTTTATTTGTTCTTGAAGAGAGCTTCTTATAACCTCTTCCTCAAATCTTGTCAATTTAAAAATCTTCTTTCTTGACAGGTTCTGCGAAAACAAGAAGTAAAACACTATCCCTGCTACAGGTAGCAGAAACAGTATCATAATCCATGCCAATGTCGCAGAAGGATTTTTCCTCTCTAGGAAAATAATTGTAAAAGCAATAAGCATATTTACAATAAAAAGTATTGTCAAGAAATATGGTATATGATCAAGAATATAATAAACCGAATACACTATACCTCACCCCTTTATATATCGTCATGTCTTATAAATCCCTTGTCCTCTACCAATTTTTGCCCTTCTTCACTCAATATCCATTCTATAAATTGTAACTTTAGTGGCAAAGGTTCTTTTGGTTCTTCTATTGCGCTATCCGTAGCTGCTTTATCCGGTGAAGCTTCTTGAGCCTGCTTTTTCTTCATAGCATCAACCTTTTTATCTACAGAGCTTATTACCTCTTCTAAACTCTTTGTATTTTCCTCTGTAGTTACAATGGCGTATGAATATGTGGTTAACGGATATTCTGCTGTTGCAATTGTCTTTTCATTAGGTTTTACACCGTTTATTGCAATCATTTTTACATCCTTACTATCTTTCAAATTTTCCATATAATAATAGTATGAATACCCAATGGCTGCACTATCGGAACTTACCTTTTCAACAACACCCTTAGTTTCTGAAATTTTCATATCATCAGAAACCTTATAAATCTCATCTTGGCTAATAATGTATCTATACATACCTATTTGGCTACCCGAATTCTCAGACCTTTGTAAACCCACTATAGGTTCATCTTTTCCGCCCAATTGTTTCCAATTCGTTATGGTTCCGGCATATATATTATATAGTTGTGTTATAGTCAAACTCTTTATAGGGTTATCCTTATTTACAAAGAATACAAAGCCACCGTTCATTATTGGCACAGGATGTAAATCAACTCCCGCCATTTCCGCCATCTTTGTTTCCTTATCTGTAGGAAATGCTGCAAAAATCACTTGTTCATCTCCGTTAATAAGGTTTGTATACGAACTATATGTATCTGAAACCACTGATTGTACCTTGGCTTCTTTCTTACTAATCTTTAAGAACTTGGATAATGATTCTGTATAAAAGTCTTTTAATACAGAAGTCCCACTTATATACAGTGTCGGATCATCCTCTACGATTTCTTCTGGAGGCTTCTCCTGACTTGTCTTTTCGTCCTTGCCTTTTTCTGAATCTTTCTTTGCTTCTGCCTTTTTAGGCTCTTCCTTTTTTAAGAATGGGATTTTGTCCTTTATATTTGCCGCTACATCCGCAACTTTAATTTCAGGTACATTTAGTTTATCTAACAACACTGGAGTAAACTTTACACCTGCAAAAACTACACCTGCTAAAATAAAAATTAACAATAGCTTAAGCAAAACCCTCTTCATCTTAATTCGGCGATCTACCTTTTTTTGAATGGGAGTTCGAGCCGCAAGCTCTGCCTTTCGCTGAACCTTTTCTGCTCTCTCTTCAAGCTTTCTTTCTTGTTTTAAAATTCTATTCTGTGTTTTTTGTTCTTTCTGCTCTTCTTTTCTTTTTATTTTTTGTTCAATCTTTTTTTCTTCTTTTTTAATTTTGTTTGCAGTCTTCTTTTCTTTGTCCTTTTCTTTTTTTTGAGCTGCTTTTTCTACATTCTTAATAGCCTGTTCAGCTTTTTTAACTCTATCTTGTGCTTTTTTAATAGTAGCCGCTGATTGCTTTTCGACCCTTTGCTTCTTTTTTATAGCCTTTTCTTCAGGTGTAAGCTTAGGCTTTTTAACTTTTTTTCCTTTTTTAACTTTCTTTTTGGAGATTTCAGTCTCCGATGCATCCTTGCTTTTATTCTTTAACATAAGCGTCCCTACCTACTTCCTTTTTAAAGAAATAAATGTTCCAATAAAACAAATAACTGTAAATATTATAAAAGACATATGCATTGTCTTTATTAATATTTCCGGCTCTGCCTCAGCTAAAGCAGTTGTTCCCATGTATAAACCCACTACAGCACTCACAATTGCCATACTTGACGTATGACCAATTGTTCTCATGGTTGCTAATATAGATGAGGCTACGCCATAATCACTTTTCTCCACACAACTCATAACAACATTAGTATTTGGTGATGCGAAAAATGCCACTCCTAATCCCGCTACTATCAAAGCAATAATAATGCTCCATAGAGGGAAACTATCAGATAAAAATGCAAAATATAACAAACAAACCCCACATAATGCCATGCCAAAGGATGCCAGTTTAAATGAGGAGAACTTATCCGATAACCTTCCCGTATAAGGTGACAAAAGTGCCATCATTACAGGCTGCGCCACTAATATAATGCCTGCTGTCTGAGAACTATATCCCATGACGACTTGTAAATATATTGATAGTAAATACCCAATAGCAAATGTTGCTCCATAGTTGAGCAAAGCTGCTATATTAGAAAATGTATATGATAAATTGTTAGTAAACAATCTAAGCTCTATAATTGGATTCACTGCCTTTAATTCGTGGCAAACAAAAACTACTGACAGTATAATTCCCAGAGGAATCATTATCTTCGCAAATAAACTTGTTGCAAAATCAGATAAGCCATAGAGCAAACAAACCAGCATAGAGACATAAAGAATATTTCCCTTTATATCCTTATTTATCTGCTTTATCTCTCGGTCATCCTTAGGCAGCTTAGTTACGGCTATGGAAAATACTAAAATACTTACTAAAAAGGTAAGAATAAATATAGACCTCCAGCCAAAATAGTGATTGCAAAATCCTCCTATTACCGGTCCCGCAGATAACCCCACGTATGTTGATGCAGTTGAATAACCTATTACCTGTCCCTTTCGTTCCTCCGGGAAAGCACTTATAAGTATAGCAATATTCGTACTAAAAATCATTGCTGCACCAAATCCTTGTATTGCTCTGAGCCCTAGAATTATTCTAATATCCCATGCAAAGGTTGCCGCTAAAGAGCATAAAGAGAAAATTAAAATACCTAATACAAGAATTCTTTTTCTGGAAGTAATATCTGCTATGCGCCCAAAAGGTACAGAAAATGCTGCTGATGCAAGCATATATGCTGTAACAATCCAACCTACTAAGCTTGCACTGGTATTAAACTCAATGCCTATATCCGGTATGGACAAATTTAATGCACTACCTGTAAAGGTTGTTATAAAAGATGTAATAACCGCTACAGTTAACGTAGCTTTTTGTCTTTCTTCATTTATAATATTCATGGTTATATTATGTGCCTTAAACAAGAAATAATAAATAAAATAGCGTTTTAAATATTAATAATTTCCCGTAACAGCTTGTATCCCTTCTATGCGCGCTTTAGCAATAGATTTCGCCGTTTCTTCTCCCAGTAAATTATCCCCAATTTGTGAGTAGTGTAAATCATCAAATCTCATTTTTCCATTTTCCACGGTAAAATGTTCAGAAGACCGTGTGGCAATAGCAATGTCATTATTTTCACTTGCAAGTTGTTCCTGCGCCTCTGCTGAATTTTTATATTTTGATCTCACTTTTACAATAAACGCATTTTGAAAGCCATAATCCTGCCCTGTCAGCATCTGATGCAGCTTCATAAAATCCGACTTATATATAGCCATATCCGTCTTTGAATCAGATTCTCCCTGTGCCCATATATAGTCCCTTATTCTTACTTCATATTTATTCTGAAACTCTTCATCGTTTAAGTATCTTTGAATAATCTGCCAAACCTGATTAATGTATTTATAAGACCCTCCTTGAGTTGGCAAAAAAGTCTCCATTTTTCTACCGCTAACACCTGCATTTACTACAAGTGTTTTTTCACCGGTTAAATCGTACAATGTCTTACATAAAGAGGCTTCTATATTACCTCTGGCCATGGCACCTTCTTCATTATTCATGGAGCATATTTTTACTCCGCCAATCAATTCGCTATAATGATACGAAGTCCCAGGCTTTGTTACAGTTGCCAGTGCAGGCTCTGCATAGTAATAAGATGCATTGCTTTGCCCTGTCATTAAGTATACAGATAAGGGGGCTCTAATTGTTCTTGTAATCACCAACTCTTCCTCAGTTTTGCCATCGGTTGCTGTGATTACCGCTCCATTATCGCTTACACCTACAATCTTAATATTGCCAAGATTATCTACCTCTGCAACAGAGTCGTCACTACTTTTAAATTCTTTAGCAACAATGGTCTTTGGTGTAAACTTATATCTGTCATCATATTGCAATTCAAACCCTAATTCCGGATCCTTAGTAAATCTAATGGAATAATACTGATCATCATCATATATTCTTGCAACGGCTTCTTTATAACCATCTGAAAATAATGCTTGTACTACATTACCCTTTTCAAATTGAATTTGAGGAATCCTTGGCCTACCTTCCGGAAGTCTTACAACTAAGATACCATCATTTTCAATTTCAATCTTATAACGTGGATCATCTAATTTGAAAGTTTCATTTACTCTATCTTCCTCTGAACTACTGCATCCGGTCAAAATCATAACACTGCAGCATACACATAATAAAAAAAATGTAAAGTTCCTTGCTATTTTGATATTATTCATCCCTTTATTCCTTTGTATATTATAAGCCATTATATATTATATCAATTTTCGACAATTCAGTAAAGGGCATAATTGGTATATCAATCCATAAAAGCGGAGGACAAAAGTACCTCCGCTTAATCTATATATTGTTGTTAACCAAATCCCCTGATTTTTAATTCATATTTTCCTGCTCCTTCTATAAAAACAGCCTATTAAATAAAGCTTCTTTATCTAATACGAATACCTCTCCAGTAATATTCTGTGACTTTGCCACATGACTTATGCAAGAAGATGAGAAAGCCGAATTAAATAAGGATTCAGAGTCAACCTTTGTTATACTTTCTACAACAGTTACCTCATCAACCAGAAGTCCTAATTTTTTATTGTCTCCATGCTCAATAACAATACACATTTCTCTATATCCATTTTTGTAGATTTCCTCCATATCTGTGAGAAGTTCTACAACCTTAGGCATATACTCTTCCTTTACCTGAGTTAGTAGTTGACTTTCTTTTTTCTTCCTTTGTTCTAAGTCCTGTATATTCTTGCATTCAATAATGTCTATTGCCATTTCATGCATTTTTCTGTGAGGTTCTTCTACCTTTCTTAAGTCAAAAGCAACTGATGCATTGTCGGTATGAAAATTGTAATACCACTTACCAAATGCACACTTGGTTGGATCCGTAGCCAGACTAAAAATATCATCCTCGTCGATACATCTATTTAGCTCTGCAACCCACCTTTTATGATCATCAATACGCATCTCTATCATATCTTTAAATTCTTTATGCTCTTGTTCAAATGAAGCTATTCCTAACACACTTCTAAGTTCAAGAAGTGGCAGTACATTGCCTCTGAAATCTATCACACCTCTTACATGATTTGAATACCCTTGCATATTAACAACTTCTTGCGTCACCCTAAAGATAGCTGCAACATCCTGACAGTTAACTGCAAAAGTCTGTTTCATTAATTTAAAAATGAGCCAAGAATCGTCAGTTTTCTCTTCTGTAACTATATTTTCCTCAACCATGTCTTACTCCTTTATGTCTATTCCTTGTTTTACCATTATACGATTGAAACCTTTTTTTTTCAACTATAATTACTATTATGTGCCCCTGCAAATTGGAAATATTTGTTTCTGCAATTTTGCCCTAATAAAATAGAGGGTGAACATCTCTATTCCCCCTCTATTTAAGTAATAAGTATTCTTTTTATTCGTAAAACACAACCTTATAAATATAACATTATGCAAATTTATAACACTATAAAATAATGCAAATAAAATAGTCTTTTCCTTCATCACTAATTTTCTGTAAAGATCTTTGAACCTTACCTCGAATGTGATCCGGTACATTGGATAGTTTATTTTCCATCTGCTCTGTAACCATTTCTTGAAGTGATTTCCCAAATATATTGGTTTCCCAAATTTTTGAAGGATCGCTTTCAAACTCATTTAATAAGTACTTAACAAGATCTTCAGATTGCTTTTCTGTCCCCACAATCGGAGAAATCTCAGTTGAAATATTTGTTTTAATAATATGTAAAGATGGAGCTTTTGCACGTAAACAAACACCGTATTTATTTCCCTGCTTAAATATTTCAGGCTCATCTAATACCATTTCCGTAAGTTTTGGTTGAACAATACCATAGCCATCTTGTTCTACTTGTGCCATAGCATCCTTTAACTTATCATAAGCTTTTTTAGATGAAGCAAACTCTTTTAACAGCTCGAAAAATTCATAATCATTCTTAACCGGCTGTTCCATCATTTCCTCTACAACCTTATAGAACAGTCCTCCAACCATTTCTACCTGAACATCTATATCCCCGGTTCCTAAATCCATATTAGAAATGGTTATGCCTGAAATAATGTCACCATCCTCCAAAGCATTAATGGATTGCTTAACTTGTTCGATATTGTCTAATTCTTTAATCCAGTCCTTAATACTTGAAATAATTGCTGCCTTAATCCAATGCTCTGTTGTAAGTCCTTCAACAAAGCCAGGAAAATAAAAATTAATTTGTGATGCAGGAAATTGCATTAGCGAATCGTTTAAAATTTCTTTCACAGTAGCTTCACTCATTTTTGCGCAATTTACAGCTCTTACAGGAACTTTGAACTTGTTCCTTATTTGTTCAACAGCTTCCTTTGCTGCCTCGCTCTTTGGGTCAGTACTATTTACAATTACTACAAACGGTTTTTTTATTTCTAATAACTCTTTAATAACCCTCTCTTCAGCCGCAAGGTACGCTTCCCTGTCAATGTCTCCAATACTTCCATCTGTGGTTACAGCAATACCTATGGTAGAGTGCTCTCTAATAACCTTTTTAGTACCAATTTCTGCTGCTTCTTCAAATGGCATTTTGTTGGAGCTCCAAGGAGTGCTCACCATACGCGCTTTTCCTTCTTCAGTATGACCTAGTGCACCGGGAACCATATAACCAACGCAGTCCACCATACGCATTTTAAAGTTCATATTTCCTTCCAACTTAAAAGGAACTGATTCAGCAGGAACAAATTTTGGTTCTGTTGTTGTAATGGTTTTGCCTGAACCGCTCTGAGGGAGTTCATCTTGCAACCTTTCTTTTACATATGAGTTCTCAATATTTGGCACCACAAGCAAATCCATAAATCTCTTAATGAAAGTAGATTTTCCCGTTCTGACAGGTCCCACTATGCCTACATAGATGTCCCCTTGAGTCCTTTCCCAAATACTTTCATATATGTTCAAATTCTCCATAAAAAATACCCCTTCCGTACGATACTGATACAGTATATGAAAGGGATATCCAAGTTATTCTATTGTATTTTAACTTTTACTCAATATTCTTTTATTCTTTTCCCTTACATTAATGTTTTTCTTCTATTCTATGTAAAAAATATTTTCATAGACCATAGTGCTTGTTTATAAATCAACAGATAATGATAAATTTCGAGTAGTGAAAATAAAAGGCAGAAAGCTTATGGTTACCCATTCACTTTCTGCCCTTTACATATATTAGAGAATTTACTTTACTTCATGCTATTTGCTGTCTTCTCTTCTTCTCATGAACGCTCCTATTG
>JBKECQ010000084.1:0-6303 GCA_047974845.1 Aminipila sp.
ATAGCAAAGGGAACAAGTGAGTCAGCATTTACACCAAATGCAAACATAACAAGACAAGACATGGCAGTAATGATTACAAGATATGCAGACTACATGAAAAAAGACATAACAGGAACAAATGAAGCAACAAAGTTTGCAGATGAATCACAAATAGCAATCTATGCAAAGAAATCGGTAGCATCAATGCAGAAAGCAGGCATAATAAATGGAGTAAAGGCGGCTGACGGAAGCTATAGCTTTATGCCAAAGAACAATGCAACAAGAGCAGAAGCTGCTAAGATGATTTATCAGATGGTTAAATAAAGTATTAATAAATATAGGATGACTAAATAAAGTATTAATAAATATAATATGGCTAGATAAAGTATTACTAAATAAAAGCCAATTATATAACATAATTAGATATAAAAAATAAATAACTTACTAAAAAATATATGCTCCCATTGCAAAGAAGATAAAGTAGATTTAGATTCATTGCGATGGGAGCATATTAATATGTAGAAAAAATTTTACATATCTGATTTAGACATGATATTTCGCAAATATGAAATGAATGCTTTTGTAGCAGTATTGCAGTAGGAGCCTGTACGCCAAAAGACACTAACATTTGCGTGTATAGGGTCTTCAAGAGGAATCATAGTAATATTAGGATCATTATTAAAAATTTCTTTGTATATAATTGTTATTGCATAGTCGTTTTCAATCATATATCTTATAGTTGACACTTGGTTTGAATGTAGAATGATTTTTATTGGATTATTCTCAAATCTGCTGGTAATTATATTATAATGAAAAGAACCCGCAGAAATAATTACAAATGGATACCCTGATAACATTTTTTCAGTTACAGCTTTATTTTGAGAAAGAGGATTTTTTGAACTTACAGCTAACTGAAGTTCAGTTGAAAAAATAAGCGCAGAATCACAGTTAGGATAAGTTGCTTTGTCGGTGATTCCTATAAGTAAATCAAGTTTTGAATCATGTATTTTTTTTATACCCTCAATGGTAGGGATTTCATATATTTCTAAATGTATTCCCGGATTTTGTAATTCAAAATTGGGAATTATCTTTTTAAAGAAAAAGGACCCTAAAACACCGGGCATACCTATTTTTAAGACAACATCTTTCTTATGGCTCAAATCCATAGATTTATTGGTAAAATTATCACATTCGCCAATTAGATGTTTAGCCAATTTTAAAAATTCAGCACCTTCCGGTGTAAGCACCACTTTTTTATTATTTCTA
Source organism: Aminipila sp. (assembly GCA_047974845.1). Taxonomy (GTDB): domain Bacteria; phylum Bacillota; class Clostridia; order Peptostreptococcales; family Anaerovoracaceae; genus Aminipila. Next base: position 1,246 of record JBKECQ010000084.1, read on the forward strand.
TTGAATAATTTAAAACCATAGCTATTTTCTAAATATTGTATAGCGGCAGTAATGGAAGGTTGAGACATATGAATATTTTCGGCAGCCTTAGTTATACTACCATATTCGCAAACTGCTAAAAAATAACGCAAATGATTAATATTCATAATTATTGTTCCTTTCATATGTAATATTGTATGATTGTTAAAACAATAACTATATGTTACCAGCAATTTCAAACAAAAGCAACCTTAATTAAGCTGATTATAATAAAAAATTCTGAAAATATTAGAAAAACTGATTAGGGGATTACAATTTTTAATTTTTTTTATTTTGCAATATATGCTAAGGTTGAGGTAGATAAACATTTGACCTTTTATACGTGCACAAAAAAGGAATTATTTTTGCTTTTTTTTAAGCAATTTTGTTAAAAATATCACAAAATGTTTACATAAATTTATAGAAATGTAAATATAATGAATTAACTATCAGCTATATAGCTACTTTCAAGAACAATTGGTAATAGAGGAGGAGACAACATATGAAATTTGACTTAATAGGACTTATGCTAAACCCCTTCATGCTTATGTTTATTGCAATTGCAACAGGACTTGTATTTGGCAAAATTAAATTTGGCAAATTCAGCTTTGGGACTTCAGGCGCGCTTTTTACAGGACTGCTTATTGGTTGGCTTGTACATAAAAAAGCAACGGCAATTTTAACATTAGGGGAAAGTGCAAAAGGGTATGACGTGGCAAACGGACTTTTGCAAAATGGAATAATACATCCTTATTTGCTTGAAGCATCACTAATATTCTTCGTTGCAGCCATAGGGCTACTAGCGGCAAAAGATATGGGCGCTGTTCTAAAGAAATACGGTGCAAAGTTTATGATTTTAGCTTTTATAATTACTTTTGTTGGTGCAGGGATGACATATGCTTCAATGTCAGTTATTAATACAAACTCTTATGAAGTATCTGGAGTATATGTAGGAGCTCTTACCAGCTCTCCGGGGCTTGGAGCTGCTCTTGAAACTGCACAAGAACACGCAAAAGATTATGCGAATAATTATGATGAACAACCTGATAATATAAAAACCATGATGTTAAAGATTATTGACCCTTCTGGGAAATTAGATGTTAAGAATACACCAAATTTAACAGATGCTCAAAAAAATACATATATAACAAATGCACAAGCAGGTGTAGGTGTTGGATACGCAATATCATATCCCTTCGGTGTAATAATAGTAATCTTTGCAGTTAATTTCTTCTCTACAATATTTAGAATGAATATAGATGAAGAAAAACGACGTTTTGAAGAAGAAATGAAAGAAGCAAGAGCTATGGCTGAATCTAAGCAGATTCCTACAACTCCTTTCAGCATGATATCTTTTGCTATCGTTTGCGCAGTGGGATATGTCTTGGGAAGTGTACAAATATATTTGGGACCTTTAGGCTACTTTAGTTTAGGTGCTACTGGAGGAATCCTAATCGTTGGGCTTGCCTTGGGATATGTAGGAAAAATTGGACCTTTATCCTTTAGAATGGATCCAAAGCCACTTGCTATTCTTAGGGAAATAGGACTGGTATTCTTCCTTTCCATAGTAGGACTTAAGTATGGCTATTGTGCCCTTGATGCATTAATGGGTTCAGGTTTAATTCTGGCAGTACTGGCATTAGTAGTGGGAATTGTAGCAATGCTGGTAGGATTTTTAGTAGGAAGATATATCTTTAAGATTAACTGGGTAATGCTTTCCGGTGCAATCTGCGGAGGTATGACTTCAACTCCGGGATTGGGTGCGGCTATTGATGCACTTGATAGTGATGAACCGGCTACTGGATATGGAGCAACTTATCCCTTTGCATTACTTGGTATGATTATTTTCACAATTATATTAAATAAACTACCTATTTTATAGATTAAAAGATGAGAAGGAGGATGGAAAATGGATAAGGATTTAGAATTAAGACTAAGAAGCCCAAAAGCTCATGCTTTAATTAAAAGTGCAGAAGAAGCAGCAGCCATAATAGAGGATAATATGGTAATTGGTGTAAGTGGCTTTACTCCATCAGGGTATCCCAAAGCAGTGCCTCTTGCACTTGCGGAGAGAGGTAAGGCCGGTGAAAAGATAAAAATTGATCTTTATACAGGAGCTTCTGTAGGACCGGAAATAGACACTGCGTTAACGGAAGCGGGTATGATAAGAAAAAGACTCCCTTATCACACAAACAGTGCTATCAGAGAGAAAATTAATGAAGGAAGCATTGAATACTTAGATATGCATCTTTCCCAATGTCCTCAATATGTGAGCTACGGAATGTTAAACAAAATAGATGTAGCCATTATTGAAGCTGTAGCAATAACAGAAGAGGGTCATTTGATTCCCAGCACAGCAATTGGAAATTCACCTACATTTGTGAAAAGTGCAGACAAAGTTATTGTAGAAATAAATTTAAAAAAGCCATTAGCATTAGAAGGTATGGCTGACATATATATGACGGAAAACCCACCAAATAGAAAACCCATAATGATTTGTAACGTTGAAGATCGAATAGGAAATACATATATCGAATGCGGTTTCGATAAGATTGCCGCAGTGGTAATTACCGATATGCAAGATAAAACAAGACCTTTAGGTGAAGTAGACGAGGATTCAAGAAAAATATCTGAAAACATAATTAAATTCTTTGATGGGGAGGTACAGAGCGGTAGGCTTTCAAAATCACTTTTACCTTTACAATCAGGGGTGGGAAGTGTAGCAAATGCAGTGCTATATGGACTTTGTGATTCAGAATACGAAAATCTTACTTGTTATACGGAAGTGGTTCAAGATTCTATGCTTGAGTTGCTTAGGGCAGGAAAAGCAAAGGTATTATCAACAACTGCACTAAGTCCATCACCGGATGAACTAGAGAGGTTTTTAGAAGAGATAGACTTTTTTAAAGACAAAATTATTTTGAGACCGGTAGAAATAAGCAATAATCCTGAAGTGGCTAGAAGACTTGGGGTTATTTCAATGAATACTGCCATTGAAGTGGATATTTATGGAAACGTAAACTCTACTCATATTATGGGGTCAAAATTGATGAATGGTATTGGAGGATCCGGCGATTTTTCAAGAAATGCATATATTACTATTTTTAGTACCGTTTCCACTGCAAAGGGCGGAAAAATTTCATCTATAGTCCCTATGGTATCACACGTAGACCATACGGAACATGAAGTGATGGTGGTTGTTACCGAGCAAGGATTTGCAGATTTAAGAGGTCTAAGCCCTAAGGAAAGAGCAATTAAAATTATAGAAAATTGTGCACATCCTGATTACAAGGAAGAATTGATGGATTACTTCAAAAGATCTTGTGAAACAAGACCATTGCAGACTCCGCATCTTTTAAATGAGTCATTGTCATGGCACACAAAGTTCTTGGAAGTTGGTTCAATGAAATAGATAAAATATTGTAGTTTATATAAAAAATAGGAGGACAAAAAAATGGTACAGGTGGAAGAAAGCAAGTTATATATCGACGAGTATGTGGCAAGAGCGAGAAAGGCACAAGCAGAATTTGAAAAAATGAGCCAGGAACAGACTGATGAAGCTGTAAGAATTGTTGCTAAGGTTGTACATGATAATGCAGAATATTTAGCAGAAATCGCAGTTGAAGAGACTGGAATGGGGAATTATCCGGATAAAGTAGCAAAAAATAAAAACAAAGCAAAAATCATATGGAACAGCCTAAAGGGCAAAAAATCTAAAGGAATAATAGAAAGAGATGAAAGTACGGGAATTACAAAGATAGCAAAGCCTGTAGGCGTAGTTGCTGCAATTACTCCTTGTACAAATCCAATAGTAACACCTATGAGTAACGCAATGTTTGCTCTAAAATGTGGTAATGCCATTATTATTACTCCACACCATAAAGCTATGAAATGTAGTACAAAAACTGTAGAACTAATAAATGCAGAGCTTGCAAAGGTTGGAATGCCTGAAAATCTTATTCAAATATTAGATGAACAATCCAGAGAAAATACAAGGAATTTAATTTCTTCAGCTGATGTTGTTATAGCTACCGGCGGTATGGGCATGGTAAATGCAGCATATAGCTCAGGAAGACCGGCATTAGGCGTAGGAGCAGGAAACGTACAGTGTATACTGGATAGAGATGTAAACTATAAGGAAGCAATTCCTAAGATTATAGCAGGAAGATCTTTTGACAATGGTATTATTTGCTCAGGAGAACAATCAGCTATTTGTCCGGAAGAAAGCTTTGAAGAAATAATGAAAGAATTTGAAGCAAACGGCTGTTTCATAGTTAGAGATTCAGAAACTAAGGAAGCTTTAAGAAATGCAATATTTGTCGATGGAGCTATGAATAGACACGCAGTAGGCCAAGATGCGGCTACAATAGCTAGACTTGCAAAGATTAATCTACCGGAAGGAACAAAAGTAATTGTAGTGGAAGCTGACGGTGCGGGAGAAGACGATATTCTTGCAAAGGAAAAAATGTGCCCTGTAATTGCGGCTTATAAATATAAGGAATTTGAAGATGGTGTAGAGATTGCCAGAGCAAACCTTGAAAGAGAAGGAAAAGGACACAGCGTAGCTATTCATTCAAATAAGAAGGAACACATTGAATATGCAGGTGAAGAATTATGTGTATCAAGATTTGTTGTAAACCAAGTATGTGCTAGCAGTGCAGGGGGAAGTTTTTATAATGGACTTGCACCAACAAATACTTTAGGCTGTGGCACATGGGGACATAACAGCATTTCAGAAAATCTGGATTATAAGCATCTTATGAATATTTCCAGAATCGCATACTTTATGCCTGATAATCATGTTCCGACAGATGAAGAACTTTGGGGCTAATTACATCGTATAAAGATATATTTATGACAGTTAAATTGAGCAATGATATTTCTTAATTAAATTTTAAAGGAGGATTATGATTATGTTAATGACAGGAGCTCAGTACATTGAAAGCTTGAGAGAATTGAAAACAAGAGTGTATATGTTTGGTGAAAAGATTGAAAATTGGGTAGACCATCCAATGATTAGACCTTCTATTAACTGTGTAG
>JBKECQ010000116.1:0-12508 GCA_047974845.1 Aminipila sp.
CTAATAAAGCGTATTTTGAAGGTTGCTATGTGTATAAGAAACAAGCGTACAAATGAGAGCCGTATTAATATTGGTATATGTTGAAATAGACCTGTTTTAAATGCGGAACAAAGGTGGTCCCGCGGAAAAGAATTTATCCGTCCTTTGGCAGTAATTGCCCGAAGGGCGGTTTTTTTAATGCCTTGCCCGTATCTCAGATACGGCGCGCAAGGCTTATACAGAAATTCCCCAGCTTCAGCTGGAAAGGAATTTTTCAGTTAATGCCAAGCACGAAGTGTAAGAAAGCCCGTATCTCAGATACGGCGCGCAAGGCTTATACAGAAATTCCCCAGCTTTAGCTGGAAAGGAATTTTTCAGTTAATGTCAAGCACGAAGTGTAAGAATGCCCGTATCTGCGATAGGTTGCGCAAGGCTTATACAGAAATTCCCCAGCTTCAGCTGGAAAGGAATTTTTCAGTTAATGCCAAGCACGAAGTGTAAGAATGCCCGTATCTCAGATAGGTTGCGCAAGGCTTAATAGAAAGCAAATTAGATTAGGCCAGCTTAAGCAGGATATAAAATTTTCAGTTTCAGCTGGAGAGCAAAGAGAAATATATAAAAGGAGAAAACGCAATGGAAAAAAATCTTGCCAAAACATACAATCCCAAAGATTTTGAAGACAGAATTTATGCAGAGTGGGAAAAGAAAGGTGCTTTTAGAGCAGAAGTAGATAAAAACAAGAAACCGTACACTATAGTGATGCCACCACCAAACATTACAGGACAGCTTCACATGGGTCATGCACTTGACCAGACTTTGCAGGATGTGCTAACAAGATGGAAGAGAATGCAGGGGTACAGCGCACTTTGGCTACCGGGCTCTGACCATGCAAGTATTGCAACAGAAGTAAAGGTTGTTGATAAAATAAGAAAAGAAGAAGGCGTTGAAAAGGAAGCTCTAGGAAGAGAAGAATTTTTAAAGCGTGCATGGGCTTGGAAAGAAGAGTACGGTGGAAAGATTACTCAGCAATGTCGTAAACTAGGCGATTCTTGTGACTGGGAAAGAGAACGTTTCACAATGGACGAAGGCTGTAACAAAGCCGTAAATGAAATGTTTGTAAGACTTTATGAAAAAGGGCTTATTTATAGAGGAAACAGGCTTATAAACTGGTGTCCTGAATGTGGAACATCACTTTCAGACGCAGAAGTAGAGCATGAAGATAAAAACGGAAAATATTGGTACTTTAGATACCCGGGAGCAGATGGAAGTGAAGGTATTGTAGTAGCTACTTCAAGACCTGAGACTATGTTTGGCGATACTGCAATTGCGGTGCACCCTGATGATGAAAGATATAAAGACTTAGTTGGTAAAAATGTAATCATTCCTATGATAGGAAAAGAAATTCCTGTTATTGCTGACCAATATCCTGACCCTGAAAAGGGAACAGGTGCAGTAAAAATTACACCGGCCCATGACCCTAACGACTTCGAAGTAGGTGAAAGACATAACCTAGAAAGACCTTCTTGTATCAATGATGACGCAACTATGAATGAGCTTGCAGGCAAATACAAGGGTATGGATAGATTTGAATGTAGAAAGGCTTGGGTAGCAGACCTTGAAGCTGAAGGATATCTAGTAAAGACAGAAGAAAAGGTTATACCATCCGGAGAATGTTACAGATGTAGCACAGTAATTGAACCTATGCTTTCAGACCAATGGTTTGTAAAAATGGAAGAACTTGCGAAGCCGGCTATTGAAGTTGCAAAGAACGGTAATTTAGAGCACGTTCCTGAAAGATTTGAAAAAATATATCTTCATTGGCTTGAAAATATTAGAGACTGGTGTATTTCAAGACAACTTTGGTGGGGACATAGAATACCGGCATACTACTGTGATGAATGTGGAGAGCTTGTGGTTTCAAGAACTGCCCCTGAGAACTGCCCTAAATGCGGAAATGCCCATTTGAGACAGGACGAAGATGTTTTAGATACTTGGTTCTCTTCAGCACTATGGCCATTCTCAACTTTAGGTTGGCCTGAAAAAACGCCTGAATTAGAATATTTCTATCCTACAGATGTACTTGTTACCGGATATGATATAATCTTCTTCTGGGTAGTAAGAATGGTATTCTCAGCACTTGAAGTTACAGGTGAATCACCATTTAAGTATGTATATGTTCACGGACTTGTAAGAGATGCCGAAGGCCGTAAAATGAGTAAATCTTTAGGAAACGGAATAGATCCACTTGAAATTATTGACAAGTGTGGAGCTGATGCACTGAGATTTATGCTTATGACAGGTATTACACCGGGTAATGATATGAGGTTTAAGGAAGATAAACTTGAATCCTCAAGAAACTTTGCAAATAAGCTTTGGAACGCTTCAAGATTTGTTATTATGAATCTTCAAGATGAAGAGGGCAACTTTAGAGAAATAGCGGATGGAAGTAATGGAATAGAAAAGCTTGCGCTTAGAGATGAAGACAAATGGATTATTTCAAGAGTAAATGATGCAGTTGAATATGTTACAAGCTCAATGGATAAGTTTGACCTTTCTCTTGCAGGACAAAAAGTTTATGAAGTTATTTGGAATGAATATTGTGACTGGTATATAGAACTTGTAAAAGGTAGACTTTATGGCGATGATGAAGAGGATAAGAAAGTTGCTAGATATGTTCTTGTAAGAACACTTAAGGATATGCTTAAGATGCTTCATCCATTCATGCCATTTATAACAGAAGAAATTTGGAGCTTTATGCCTAAAACTGAAAAAGAAGTTGAGAATGCAAAAGCTACAGGAAACTCAGCTGGCTTCTTAATAAAAGAGAGCTGGCCTGTATATAACAAGGAATACACTTTTGAAGAAGAAGTTAAAAAGTTAGAAATGGCCATGGAAGCCATTAGAGCAATTAGAAATATCAGAGCAGAAACAGAAGCAGCACCAAGTAGAAAATTAAGAACTATTATATTATCTACAGGTAAAGATTTAGAATATATTAAGGCTGGGGAAAGATATATCAAGGCTCTTGCAAACATTACAGAAATAATCTTTACAGAAGACAAGGAAGAAGTTCCGGAAGAAGTAATGTCTGCTGTAATGGGTGGAGTTGAATTGTTTGTGCCTCTTGATGATCTACTGGACTACAAGGCTGAGTTTGAAAGACTTACAAAGGAAAAGGCTAGATTAGAAGGCGAAGTAAAGAGAGTTGTTGGTAAACTATCAAACCAAGGCTTCGTAGCAAAAGCTCCTGAAAAGGTAATAAACGAAGAAAAAGAAAAACAGGCTAAGTACGAAGATATGCTAGCTAAGGTAACTGAAAGGCTTGATATTGTAGCTAAGAAGTTATAAAATAAAATTAAATAGGGGGGATTTCATGAGTAATCAAAATAAGGATACTATTAGCAAAGATACGATTGCAAAGGATAACAATTGGTGCAGTAAACTTATAAAATGGCTGTATTCAGGGAATCATCCACAACAAAAATATTACAAAGGGTTGCAACAAGCAACGGCTGACAGAGAGAAGGGCATTGAAACCGAAAGGCAAAAACTGGCTGAAGCTGAAAGGCAAAAACTCTCTGAAACCGAAAGAACCCAAAGACAACAGAAAACAGAATAAACAGTAGTATAAATCCGAGAGTGATTTCCAATAAAGAAATTGCTTTCGGATTTTTTAGATATAAACAATATGTCTAAGTGTAGGTTTATCCATATGCATATGGATGAAATAACTAATAAATCATACAGAATAAATTAAATAGCTATATTTGTAAAATCAAAGGGTTGATATTGCTATCATAAAATGAAATAATGGCATTAGAATAATAGGGAGGAAACAAAGGTAGAAAGGAAGTTGTATTTGCATTACTATTTATATAGTAACCTGTTATAAATAGTAACATGGGTGACAAAATGGAGAAGAATGAAAAAAGGAAGTTAGTAATTTTTGCTAGTATAACATTCCTGCTAACTGTATTAATGGGAATACTGATGGGATACCAATATAAAAAGGGAATAGACATATCTATATTTGCTTTATTACAAATGTATTATCCGGCAATAGGAGTAATAATTTCAACTTGGATAGTAGATAAAGAAAAAGATATTCCTAAAACTTTTTATGGAGGACTTCTTGTACTAATTTTAATCCTATTTGGGTATTGCTTTATTAATGTATTCATTGAATTTAATAATCAAGAACTACACTTTAATATAATTGTTAGCATAGGAAGTTTCATTCTTTGGATATTGCTTATATCAGAAAAAAATACAGCAAGAGAGTCTGTAGGTATTAATTTCAAGAATGGAATATTATCAAGAAATATAATAATTATTTTTGTGGCATTTTTAATAATAAGACAGCTCATAATTGGAGATGGGCTTTCAGACTTTACACTTTTATTTATTTACATTTTTTTATTGATGCCGATTAATTTTTTGTTTTCTTACACTGCATTTTTTGGAGAAGAATATGGATGGAGATATTTTTTGCAACCAATTCTGCAAAAACAATTTGGAAAAAGAAAAGGAGTACTTCTTCTTGGAGTGATTTGGGGAATATGGCATTTACCACTCAATTTGTTTTATTATAGTCCCGAAACTTGGGTTCAAAGTGTTGTAATTCAGTTAGGCCTATGTATATCATTAGGTGTTTTCTTTGGGTACGCATATATAAAGACAAATAATATATGGGTTCCGATAATGTTACATTTCATAAACAATAATCTACTTGCAGTAGTTACACAAAGCGACTTTTCAAATCAAATAATCACTTGGGAAGAGGTTCTTATAACAACTATTTTTAATTTTATAATATTTGTACCGTTTATTTTTACAAAGGAGTATTCAGATACAAAAGAATCTACTTTTTATACTAAATAAAACTGTAAGTAATTACAAAGGACAGAGCCAAAGGTACTTTTGTTTTTTTTTGACCCATCTTGTAAATTCATAACAAAAATAATATAATCTAATGATGGAGAAAATGTAGCTATTATGCTTAATATAGATGAAGGTGGATACTCTTAATGGAAGAAATAAATACAATAGATAAATTAAAAGAATTTGAACGGTTTGGAAGTATACTGGGTTTAGAAAGAATGACTAAACTTATGGAGCTTCTCGGCAATCCACAAGATAGTTTAAAATATATTCATGTGGCAGGAACAAATGGAAAAGGCTCTGTTTGCAGATATATATATGAAGCACTTTCTGAGAATGGATATAAGGTAGGACTTTTTACTTCACCTTTTCTCGAGGTGTTTAATGAAAGAATTGAATTTAATAGAGAGCTTATCTCAGATGAAGACTTAAACAAATGTACGCAGATGGTTTTATCAAAAGTAGATGAAATGACGGCTGGTGGATGTGATTCACCAACAGAGTTTGAAGTGATAACGGCCATAGCTTTCGTATATTTTCACCTTAAAAAGGCAGACTTTGTAGTATTAGAAGTTGGTTTAGGTGGAAAAGGAGATTCTACAAATATAATAAAGAAGCCATTAGCCTGTGTTATTAGCTCAATTTCTTTTGACCATACTGATAGGCTGGGAAATACAATTGAGGAAATAGCTTCTGAAAAAGCGGGAATAATAAAAAAAGGTGTACCAGTCATTGCTTATGTAAACAATAGAAATGCGGCAAAGGTTATTGCAAAGAAAGCTTATGAGCAAGACTGTGTATTACATGATGTGACAAAGATTAAGTATGCAGTGACAGAGAAAACTATAAATGGGTATAAAATAGATACGAAGATATATGGGACTGATTATTCCGAAGTTGAAATTGGAATGGTTGGTTCACATCAAGTTCAAAATTTACTTGTTGCACTGGTTACTTTAGAACTGCTAAGAAAGTCTCAAGATATAAAGGTCAATCGAAAAGACCTTTATCTTGGAATAAAAAGGGCAAAACAAATTGGAAGGTTTGAGATTTTGGAACCTGATTTTGGACAAAAGACAGAGGAACCCAGAACTGTTAAACCTTACATTCTAATAGATGGTGCACACAATGAAGATGGTGCGTCAGCACTTTCAAAGACAATAAAAGAAATCTTACCAGATTACAAAACCCTTATGATTACGGGAATGTTAAAGGATAAGGATACAAAAAAGATTTTAGACAGCTTTTGTGAAATTGCTAATGATTTTATAGCAACGGAGCCGGAGAACCCGAGGAAATTGGAGTCAGAGCTACTAGCTGAAGAACTGAGAAACAGGGGGAAAAATTGCTCTGTTCAAAAAACTCCACAAGCAGCGTGTGAATTAGCTTTAAAAGAAAAAGATAAGTATGATTTAATTGTGTTTGCCGGTTCATTATACTTAATAGGTGAAATCAGAACTATCTTAAATAAGAAATAAGTTTAATACCAATAGGTTGGAGGTTTAAAATGAATAATAACAGTGATAAATTTATAAAAAAAGTATTGCTTTTTTACAATCCGCATTCAGGGAATGGACTTTTTAAAAATAACTTAGACTTGATTATTGAAAGATTCCAAAGAGCCGGATATACAACTGTACCGGTAAGAGCCGCTCATGGGGAAACATTAAATAAAGTTTTTGAACATATGGATCAAAATCAGTACTATCAGGTTGTTGCGGCAGGTGGTGACGGAACAATAAATATTTGCGTAAATGCAATGATTGAACATAATATTGACTTACCTTTGACAATAATGCCTGCAGGAACAGCAAATGATTTTGCTTATTATTTTGATTTGCCACATGATATAAATGAGATGATGGACATTGCATTGGGTGGAAATTTTACCCATGCAGATGTGGGTGTTGTTAACAATAAGTTTTTTATCAATGTTGCGGCAATGGGGATGTTGGTAGATGTAAGCCAAAAAACAGATCCTAACCTAAAAAACACATTAGGTGTATTGTCTTATTATTTAAAGGGCTTAACAGAAGTTCCTAACCTAAGACCTATACCAGTGAAGTTAACAAGTAAAGAGTTTAGCGGTGATGTAAAGATGTACTTTATGCTAGTTATGAATGGAAAATCCGCCGGCGGGTTTAAAAGGATTTCTCCAAGCTCTGAAATTAATGATGGATTACTAGATGTAATGTTGTTTAAAGAAATGCCGGTTCTAGAATTTGGACCATTGCTAATAAACATATTGCAGGGTAACCATCAGGAAAATAAAAACGTTATTTACTTTAAAACAGATGATTTAGTAATAGAGTCCCCGGAAGATGTATCTACTGATATTGATGGAGAAAAGGGGGAAAAGTTCCCGTTACATTTTTCAGTCTTACCAAAGAAGTTGAGAATTTCAACATTATATCAGGATATGAGAGGTTCTATTTGGTAATATAAGGAGAAAACTATTTATGGCAAAGGTTTTAGTAGGAATGAGTGGTGGTGTTGACAGTTCAGTATCAGCATATCTGTTGCAAAAACAAGGATATGAGGTTAGTGGGGTAACATTGAAGCTGTTTGAAAACGAGGATATAGGTATTGAAGACAAAGAAAAGACTTGTTGTTCTTTATCAGATGTTCAAGATGCAAAAAGCGTAGCTGACAGACTAGGCTGTAGACATTATGTTTTTAATTACAGCCAATGGTTTTTAGAAGATGTAATTGGTCAATTTGCAAGAAGCTATGAAAATGGAATGACCCCAAATCCGTGCATCGAATGCAATAGGCATATAAAGTTTAGCAGAATGCTGGAGAGAGCTAAGTTTTTAGAATTTGATTATATTGCCACAGGGCATTATGCACAGATAGAGAAGGATTCGGTGTCAGGTAGATATTTACTAAAAAAGGGCGCAGACTCAACAAAAGACCAGAGTTATGTCCTTTACACTTTAACTCAGGAGGAATTGTCAAGAACCTTGTTCCCACTAGGAGGAATGAACAAAACAGAAATTAGAGCAATAGCGGAGAGTGAAGGTTTTGTAAACGCAAAGAAAAAAGATAGTCAGGATATATGTTTTATTAAAGATGGAGACTATGCCGGATTCTTACAAAACGTTATGGGTGTAAAGTCAAAAGAAGGTGATTTTATCAATTCCCAAGGGGAAAAGATAGGAACGCACAAGGGCATTATTCATTATACTGTGGGGCAAAGAAAGGGTCTGGGACAGACATTTGGAAAGCCTGTCTATGTAATGGAAAAAAATAAAGAAAGCAATACTGTAATGCTTGGAAGCAATGAAGAACTATTTGCAAACGGGTTAATTGCAGGAGACATAAACTTAATTTCCATAGATACATTGAAAGCACCTATGGAAGTAACTGCAAAAGCAAGGTACTCAATGAAAGAAGTAGCCGCAACAATTTATCCGGAAGGCAGTGATAAAATAAAAGTGGAATTCCATGATAAACAGAGAGCTATTACGCCGGGACAGGCAGTAGTTTTTTATGATGGAGATGTTGTTGTTGGCGGTGGTACCATTATAAAAGCAATATTTAATAAAGAATAGGAACGGAGGCTCAGTAGAAATGAGAGGCATACAATTAAAAATGTCGCAAACGGATGACTATGAGGCTTTAAAAAAGCTATATATAGAAAATGACTTGGAAGTTGACCCGGATATGCCTATGCCTGAAGAGGTTATTAAGAACTGGAGGATTACTCACGGTGCTGAGGAACACCTTGCAGCAGGGCTTACATTGGCTACAAGACAAGGCGAATATATCATTGATGGAATAGCTGTAGAACCAGAATACAGAAAAATGAAATTGGGTAAAATTATTTTGGAAAAGGCTGTTGCTGAGGTGAAAAAGCTGGGTGGGCATAGAATATTTTTGGTTGCAAGAGCACCTGAATTCTTTAGAAAACAAGGATTTGTCACTGTGGCAAAGGAAGATGCTCCGGAGTTCTTTGAATGTTTAACCTGTCCACAGTATGGAATAAAATGTCATCCTGAAGTGATGAAGTTAGAAATTTAAAGAGTATGAAAGAGATTATGTTATCATGAATAAATAAGCTTAAGCATATCATGATAGTATCACTTTTTAAATTGGAGGATACTATTAATGAAAAAACTGCCAATGAAAATATTTTCAAGAATATTGGCCGGATTAATTGTTTTAGCTGCTGGAATATGGATATTTCAAGCTATAGATGTCAGCACTGTTATCAGTCAGGACAGGAAGCTCCCAATCTATAGTGTTCAGACTCCTGAAAAAAAGGTTGCAATAAGCTTTGATGCAGCTTGGGGAGACGAGCACACCATGTCAATTTTAGATAATCTTGATAAATATAATGCGAAAGCCACTTTCTTTTTAGTTAAATTTTGGGCGGAAAAGTATCCGGATGATGTGCTTGAGATACAAAAAAGAGGTCATGAAATTGGTAATCACTCATCAACACATCCTGACATGACTGAATTATCCGCAGACAAAATTGTGGAGGAATTAAAAGCAACATCAGATGTGGTAGAAGGCATTACAGGCAAAAAAACAACCTTATTTAGGCCTCCTTTTGGTGCTTATGACAATCACGTTATAGAAACTTGTGAAGCAGAAGGATATAAAGTTATTCAATGGTCAGTTGATAGCCTTGATTGGAAAAATATTTCCACTGAGCAGATTGTTGAGAGGGTTACAAGAAATGTAAAGTCCGGGGACATTATATTGTTCCATAATAATGCAGAGCGTGTAGAGGAATACTTGCCGCTTGTGTTAACAACTTTACAGGAGAAAGGTTTCAAAATCGTTCCCGTAGGTGACTTAATATATTATGATAACTATAAGATGGATCATGCTGGGAAACAATGTGTAATATAAAAATAAATTAAGTAAGTTTATAAAAAGATTCAAATTAGTAAATTTTGAATCTTTTTTTGTTTTTATAATACTATTCTGCTATAATTAGCTTGTATTATTAGGATAAAATTATACTTAGAAACATAATTAGTAAAGTAGTGAAATATGGAGGTAAGAAAACAGGATAAGCAGCTATATTCACTGCGAAGGAGAGATGTTGATGAGGAAAATCACTATACCGCGAAGGATTACTGACCTGATTTCATTGGCTGTTTTGATTTTACTTATTGGATGCATCGTTATACAGCTAGGAGACTTTTATATTTCTAGGCGAACACCTGAAATTAAATCATTTCCCAAGACGGTATATTCAGATACCTTGACCGTAGTAATGGATTATGATTATGAACCCTATTCCTTTAGGGACTCAAAAGGAGACATTTCAGGACATGATGTGGAACTAGCATATGCTATAGCAGAGCATTTAAAAGTTAATTTGGATTTGAAACTTATGCCATGGACCGAAGCTAGACAGGCTGTGGAAAATGGAACCGCTGACGTTCTTATGGGTGTAGAATATGGGACGTTTGAATTAAACAACTATGAACTATCCATCCCTCTTCATGAAGATGGTTTTGTTGTATTTGGCAAAAATGAAGTAAAAGGGCTGGGGGAGTTATATGGTGCTAAATTTGCCGTATTGCAAGACAGCTTTTGTTACAAAAGTGTTTTAACAGCCTATGACCTTGACACTAATGTAGAATTTTACAACAATTATCATGATGCATTTAAAGCTGTTGCAGATGGAAAAAGTGATTACGTAATTTCAAGGTATTCCGTAGGTCAAAGAATAAGGGAGAGTGTGGGTGATAAAGATATTAAACCCACAGGGATTTCCCTTATGAGCAACAGGGTTTGTATCGGAGTAAAAAAGGGTGACTTGGAATTGAAGCAAAAAATTGATGAAGCAATTCTTAGTTTATTGAAGGATGGAAGCTTAGATAAATTGGATAGAAAATGGCTTGGGGATTACGTAAACATTCTAAACCTAAAAGACTTTTTATTGGTCAATGAAAATGTACTGAAAATGAGTTTGTTAACAATTGCAGTAATGGTTGTTACAATTTTTCTTTATATCAATAGGCTTCTTCTGAAAATTCTTAGGAAACAAAAAAACTACATAACAAAAGAACTGGAACATGAGAGGCTGATTGCAGATGCCACAAAAGCACTGTACGATAATATATATGAAGTGGATATTACTAGAAATAAAGCTGGGAATAAAAAGACGGATAGGTATTTTAAAAATCTTGTTAATAGAGAGTCGGTTACATATGACCAAGCTTTGCTCTCCATGGCAAATAAGGATATTAAAAGTGAATTTATACAAGGATATTTAGAAAAGTTTTCCAGACAAAATGTGATACAAGAATATAAAAGAGGAAGAGACAATATTACATATGACTTGCTTATGTCACCTGACGGTGTTTTATATAACTGGATAAGGATTACTGCTCAAATATTTTTTTGGAAAAGCGATAAGTCTTTAAGAATGATAATTTACAGGAAAAATATTGATAGTGAGAAAAGACATGAGATTATATTAATGGAAAAAGTACAAAAAGATCCTATGACTAGTCTATACAATAAAACCACCACAGAAGAGTTAATCACGGAGGCAATAAGTAGTTTTGATGGTAGGAGAATGGATGCATTATTTGTTATTGATATAGACGATTTTAAAAAGGCAAATGACAATTACGGACATTACTTTGGAGACTATATAATTAAAAAATTTGCCCATCAACTCAGAATTCAATTTAGAGAGAGTGATATAGTTGGGCGAATCGGAGGAGATGAATTTGCTGTTTATGTTAAGTACATACCCGATGAGCAGTGGCTATATAAGAAATCAAGTGAGCTTGTAGCTAAATTAAATATGATAACTGAAATAGATGCTAAAAGGCACAATATATCTGCAAGTATAGGCATAGCCGTTTTTGCAGAAACAGGAATAGGATTCAAAGAACTTTACCAAAATGCAGATAAAGCTCTCTATCAGACAAAGGAGAGGGGTAAAAATGGCTTTACAATTTATAAAAACATAAGTAAGTCAATGTAATAAAAAATATTTTAACGAAGATATTGTCAGATTCTATTTACATTGAGTAACAATAGTATTTATGTTATCATAAAAATAAGGTAGATGTTTACAATTATTTAACGTTTTAAATGTTTAATCATTCATATAATATTTTGTTATTGCCCCTTTAACTTGAAAGGAAAGTGATGGAAATGAAGGAATATAACAACATTGAAAAGATAGAAACTTTAGATGATGGTAGCATGAGCGTTTTAATGAAAAATGGGAAAAAAGCAGTAATAGAAATTATCCGGCTCAATGAAAAATTTCAAGCTGCAATCTATAGGTTATTCACACCGGACTTTGACACAGAAACACAAAAAGAATCTACTTTTGCAAAATTGGAGAAGCATGATGCTTTTAAAGAATGTGCAAAGGAGGCTATAGGCTGGATAGACGATAACCCTTTAGAATTTGAAGAACCTGAAGAAGTAAAGATACATAAATAACAATTTGTTTAAAGGAAGAAGTAGCGTCAACTCTATATTGATGCTACTTTTTTTAGGATTATTTTTATGGTATTATAAATATAAAAATAGAGTATTATTTATTAAATAATAGGAAGAAAATGCAATTTAGTTAATATAAAGTAGTGATTAAGTAGGAAGAAAATGCAATTTAGTTAATATAAAGTAGTGATTAAGTAGGAAGAAAATGCAATTT
>JBKECQ010000062.1:0-10989 GCA_047974845.1 Aminipila sp.
TATCTTCCGGTAAAACAGGTACAGCTTTAACGCAGGTAGCCTTTGTTAATTGCTTTGGTAGCTGGGGAGATATATTTGTAGCTATATGTTTACTTTTCTTTGCATTTTCTACTATTTTAAGCTGGCATTTCTTTGGTGCAATAAATGTAAAGTATCTATTTGGAGAAAAGGCAGTAAAAGTTTACTCATGTCTAGTTGTTATCTTTATTATTTTAGGCTCAACGTTAAAGGTAGACCTTGTTTGGGAATTGGCTGACTTTTTTAATGGTCTAATGGTCATACCTAACGTATTAGCTCTTGTTGCACTAAGTAGCGTAGTTGTTAAACTTAGTAAAAATGGTTCTGCTAAGAAAAAATCTGAATCTAACATAAAAAAAGTAAGCTAATTAAAAACTAATTATTAAAGAGCTTACATATGCTAAAAGCTCCCGAGTTTTACCTTGGGAGCTTTTTTAACACATATTTTTATAATTTAAGTTAGATTTTTTAACTTCTTCTTTCTTCCTTATACATAAAACATCTTGCCCATAAGCCAAACTGTTATTGGAATTGTTACCATAGAAGCTACTGTAGTCATAAATAAAATTTGACTTGCCAGCTCCTTATTTCTGCCATACATTTCCGAAAACATAGGAACGGTTGTTGCTACAGATATAGCATTTCCCAATACCAGCACCGCTTTCACCAGCGGATCTAAATGCACTAATCCTTGAGGTAGAACCATTTCACAAAAACCTGCCATAATACACACAAAGAACACTGAAATAGCAGGAGCTGCCAACAATTTTCCCACAGAGGCTTCTATTACATAATTATTCCTCAGGGTATCTCTCAGCCTACAGTTTGCCAATGTACTTCCTATAAATATCATGGCCATGGGGGAAGCTATTCCTCCAATGTATGATAAATATGTATTTATCATATGGGGAATCTGTATATCCATATTACAGAGCAAAAGCCCCACAAAGGCCGCTGAAATTTTTGGATTTATTAATAGCCCCAACATCTCCGCCGTTTTTTTGAAAAAAGACTTTTTATATGGCTCTCTTCCCCTTTTCATCAACTTTATGCCGTAAGTAAAAAATATAAAGTTTAGAGACAGATTACAGGCAATCATATACAAAAGACCCAGGTCACCAAAGAATGTATATGCCACCGGGAATCCTATAAAGCCGTTATTTGGTGCAAATATGGCAAATTCCACAACTGGGGCATCCTCTTTATTATAACCTCTGACGTTGCAGTATATATAGGCACAGACTCCGATTACAAGAAATAATATTGCTGAAGCCACAGCAGTAATTAAGAAATTTTTAAAAATGCCCTCAGGCATTTCCAAATTGCCCATTCTATCAAGAATAAGGCAGGGATATGCTATGCTTATAATAAACTTATTCATTCCCCTGCCCATGCTATCATCTATAATATTTCTTTTCTTACATATATACCCTGTCATAATCAATCCAAAGAGAACTATAAATTGTTGGTACACTTCTTATTGGCTCTTTCTTTCCATTTCAGCTTTATGATCCTCATTATACTTATATTCATCAATGAATCCCACCAAAGCCGCAACAATTAGCGCTACCACTGCAAAAATGACGTATGCATAATTTAAGTTTCCGATGACATTTGTAACAATCCCGTTTACCACGAAACAGCAAGCTGTTACAAAGCCTTGAATTGGAAATATAACTGAGTTTACATGGTCAAAGCCCTGCCTTCCGAAGATTGATGTCGGAAGTGAAGTTGTAAAGTTAGCTGAACCACCGATACCCATGCCTATCATAAATATTGAAAGGTAGAAAGTGAATCCAAGCTCTCCTCCTGCAAGTACATTTACACCTAGTGCAACCGCATACCATACTCCGAAGCCTTGCATTGTTTTTTTAGTTCCTATTCTCTGGTCTATAACACCAATTAGCCATGAACCAAATACACCTATTAGCGCCACCACTGTCATAAGTGTTAATGCCCCACCTTGACTCATTCCAAAGTCTCTGATATTTCTTGTTACCAACTGTACCATAACTCCTACAGAGCAAATCTGGAACATTCCTGTAAATATAGCCGCAAGCCATAATTCTTTTGTTGCCAAAAGCTGTGAGGTTGTCCAACGTGATTCATCATTTGCAGTAAAGTATTCGTTCTTATACACTTCATCTGAAACATTATCCGGATTCATCCCTCTTTCCTGAGGAGTATTTCTAATAAAGATTGCACCTATAATACCTAAAATAATTGCTGCTACTCCGATTGGAATACAACCACCCTTAATGGAACCAAAGCCGGCTACAAGACCTGTCAAAAGTGCTACATAGAATGCGGATGCCAGATTATGTCCCATAGTCGTATAGCCCATTACTATACCCTTTTTCTTAGGGAACCAGCTAGCCACCAGCGTACCACCCGCAATATATCCTGCGGACATCATGCCCGTTGCGCACAGAATCATTGCTATTACATAAACAGTCAAGGTGGTAGCATTACCACATATCATATATGTGATACCTGCTAAAATTGTGCAGATTGCTGATGTTGCTCTTGCACCTATCTTTCTGTTTACTTTTCCTACAATTATAAATCCCAGTACAGCAATCATTCCTGCGTATCCATTCCACTGGATTATAGTACCCGGCTCAACGCCTATATTAGCTGCCGCCGCAGGTGCAAGTACGTTTGTTCCGTCATTTATCATACCTACATAAAAGAAAAACATTAGAAGACAGTACAATATTATTCCCCAGCCTGCTGCTCCAAATTTTACTAAAGATTTTTGATTAGCACTATTACTCATTCGACACCCTCCGTCGTTATATATTTTATTCTCTGCTTTGTTAAAAATAAAATGGGCGGCTGAGAAGCTGTTGTTTAAAGTTCCCCAGTCCCCCTGTATTTATGTGTTCACGCATAATGCTTCTATTATACTACACTCTATTAACTTCTGCTCTGACAGTTATAATGCTCTGAAATTCAAAGTCGCTAATCTATTATCTGCTCTGACAGCCTGTACCACAGTATAGGTAAGTTCTTTCGGGCACATCGTTTACATGGTCTTCATCGATTTCTGCAACACATCTTGCCATTGAACCGTCTCCCATATACCATCTTAGTGGGAAGCAGTAAAATCTGAATCTTTTGCCTGATACCTTATCAAGATCTCCACCAAGATTTTCAACACCTACTATGCCATTTCCAAGCATTATCTTGTGACAAGGCTCCCAAGTTCCCCAACAGCCAACTTCTTCTAATTGCCCAAACTTTTCATCATAATCTGCCTGTCCGTGAATTCTAATGTATTCTTCCTTATCAAATTCAGCATAGGCCTCTTCACCAAACTTTTCTTTATACTCTTCAGTGATAGGTCTGCCTGATGCTCCTAGAAGGTTCATTCTTGTCATACCATTGTTACCCATTGCTGTATGTAGAGGGTGATCAAGTGCCTGCATATCCATAGCAACACATTTAACCTTGTGTTCTACAAACCACTTTCCCGCGTCTACACCTGTTCCACATGAATAATGGTAATATTCCTTTGAGTCATCAAACTTTCTGTGCATACCTGTGTTTAGACATACAATCATGCCTTCAAGTTCTTCCGGTTTAATATTTGCTCTCTTGCAAGCATCATCAAGGTGCTTCCCTGTGATTAGCCCCCATCTTTCAACTTCTATTTCAAGACATACTGCATCGCCAGTATAAGCATCTACAGGCATTTCGTGAGTATATCTTGCTCTCTTGCCGTCAAATTCTGTTTCCATAACGTGTCTTGGCGCATCGCAGTGAGTTCCTGTATGCATAGTGCAACCGATGTACTGAGTTAAAACTCCGCCCTTAGCCATAGTATGCTTACTATCGATAACCGGTTTATCAAAGTAAGGCCATCTTGGAATTTCCGCACTGAAAGGATGTGATAAGTCTACAAATATTTTCTTTCCCATTTTAATATCCTCCAAAATTTATAAGTATTTTATTTTAAATATTATTTGTCTTAATTATTATTTGTCATTAGTTAGCCCAATATCCGCCTTCAACCGCTACATTGGCACCTGTCATAAAATCACTTGCCGATGAAGCAAGAAAAATACATGGACCTACAAAATCTTCCGGCTCTCCAAGTCTTCCAAGAGGAATTCTCTTTAAGAAGTTTTTGTAAACTTCACTTTCAGGGTCAAACATCCATTCAGTAAGGTCTGACCTGAATACTGTTGGATTAATTGTGTTTACATTAATTTTGTACTTAGCAGTCCATTCACACGCCAATGACTGAGCCATAAGGTCAATACCTCCCTTTGCTGTACAGTAACCTGTATAACCCGCCATACCCATCTTTGAACGAGCTGAGGATACAAGAATAACCTTTCCACCCTTTCCCTGAGCAATCATTTTTTCTCCTACGTATTTGCAAAACAACCAAGTTCCCTGTACATCAGAGTTCATAATTTTTTGCCATTCCGTCAAATCTTGTTCAACGATTGGCTGTGGGTGGTTGTAACCTGCCGCTGTTACAAGTACATTTATTTCACCAAACTTTTCTATAGTTTCATTTACTACTTTGATTACATCCTCTTCAACAGCCGGATCCCCTGTAGAAAAAGCACATTCGATTCCGTCCTTAGCAAGCTCATCACAGATTTCCTGACATTTTTTTGCACCTCTGCCTGTAATCATAACCTTCATGCCTGCAAGCCCGTATCCCTTAGCAACAGCCTTTCCCAAAGCACCTGTAGCTCCTGTTATTAATGCAACTTTACCCTTAACATCAAATAAAGTGTTTATAAAATCCTTATTTACCATTTTATCTCTCCTTTTAGTTTGTTAAT
Organism: Aminipila sp.; assembly: GCA_047974845.1. Taxonomy (GTDB): domain Bacteria; phylum Bacillota; class Clostridia; order Peptostreptococcales; family Anaerovoracaceae; genus Aminipila. The sequence goes on from JBKECQ010000062.1 coordinate 4,824, forward strand.
GTCTAATTTTTATTCCTATACCAGCCCTAGCTATTTCCATAGGAAATCTAATTTGCATCAGGATAATTTATGATAACCAGCATTTCTGCTGCTTCGTTTGTTTCATTTTTTAGGCTTCTTCCTTCATTTGGCGGAAATGAAATTGATTCTCCCTCTTTTACCACATATTTGTTACCCTCTTTATCAGTAATAGTCATTTGTCCCCTTAACACGTAATAAACCTTTTCCAATGGATTATCTTCGTAAGCCCAATCAGCTCCACCCCCGGGTAGAAAAACCGACTTTCCAATCCAAAACTTCTCTGCTCCCGTTTCTTCCTTGCCATGATATCTCATTGCGGTGCAACCAAAATGTCCCGGTGCTTCATAAGGCTTCAATTCACTAATTGTTCTTTTAATCATTCTGTAACCTCCCTTTTTCTGACTGGATACTTATGTTTCAGTCTTTTCCCGTTTATATTAATAGTTGTGCATAGGTTATCGCTATGCCTCTATTAGATTTTATGATTGAAGTATAACACCACCTATTTTTGCTCACAATTCTAACTTTTCTGTAACAGAGTTACTGTAAAGTTACACGGTTACTTTTCAGTAATTATCTTTTAGTTATTTTTTTAACATCTCCTAATCTCTAATTTCTGCGCATACAAATTACAAATTAGATTTTATTTAGAGCCAATTAGTTCATAAAATGGATTCCACCTATTTAAACACATATTTCATCTATTACTTTCACCGTTGTAATTCTGCTTAATACTATTTTCTTTTTTTGTAACTGTTATTTTATTAACACGATTTTTGTAAAAATTTCTACAAAAATTTCTATAAAAATTACCATAAAAATTTAACAATTTATTTATACCTTCTTATTTATATCTTCTTATTAAAATACCGTTTAAGTTACATCAAACTCCAAATGAAGATTAAGCCACTTTATGTTCACACCTATTTCGTTGAAAAACTTACTTTACTATGGTCAGCGTCTTTATATCACACCAAATAAAATATTTTGACGTATTGTTGATTTTGCTGAGATTGAAGAATACCAAGTAATAAGTTACAAATTATTCATTTATTAAAAATAGCGGGTGCAGAGGGTGTTATTTTGGATGCACAGAAATAGGCTTGCTTGTTAATAAAAAAGGTTCTTATCTTCCAATTTTTTACACAACACAAGTTCATGCCTCTAAGGCTGTAATGCTAATTCTTGATTAATAATTATGAAAAAGCACCTTAGTGCGGCAGAATTTGTTGTACTAAAGCACCTCCTGACTGCAATAAAAAAGACAGCCTAATCAAGTTCTATCTTGTGTTTATTCCCTAAGCGTAATGGCAATATGGTTTGACTTAAATATACGATTTTGATATACTAAGCTATAATGCAAATACGTTTATTTCTATGGATTTGAGCTAAGCAAGGGAGATATTATCATGGAAGGTACTAACCCTTATCACTATGCACTTTCTTGCATAGGCGGTAAATGGAAAATGACTATACTGCACCATATACATCATCACGGTGCTATTCGTTTTACAAAGACAAAGAAAACTCTTCCTGTCAGTGAAAAGGTTTTAAGCCAGCAGCTGAAGGAGCTCGTTGAAGCAGGACTGATCGAGAGAATACAATATAACACTATTCCTTTAAAGGTTGAATATATTCTAACCCCTGCCGGTAAAAGACTTATACCTGCTTTGGATTTTATATATGTCTGGAGTATTCAGCGTATGCGTGATTTAAATATTGAAATAGACCCGGATGCATTTCTGGTTCATACCCAGAAAAAATACCACACCTGCGTGTCTGAGCTTATCGACCACTATGAGGGTTTCTGTAGTTTCGTAGACCTTGTTGTGGAACATGACATTTCATTAGAGCAGACTACTGAGCATTTTATGAATAACAAGGACGAGCTTTTTAAGGTGATTCCTCAAGAGTTTGCACAAAGCAGTCCCAATAAGGATACTGACAGATAAGATAAGATAAGATTAGATAAGATTAGATAAGATTAGATTAGATTAGTTAAGATAAGTTAGGCTAGGTTAGATTAGGTTAAGTTAGGTTAAATTATGTTAGGCTAGGTTAGGTTAGATTAGGTTAAGTTAAGTTAATAAGATTTTTAAACAAAATAATAAAGATACTATAATAAAAAGGCAATTGTTTTACCACCGGGTAAAAACAATTGCCTTTTTTATTCACCTTATGCTATGATTTTGAGCTATGGTTTTGGACTATGATTTCGGTCTAAGAAATAACACAGAACATAAAACCTCTGTCCAGTACCATCAATTAAAGTTTTATATTTATGTATTTATAAAAGCAAAGCTACCTATCTATATAATTTTTAGAAGTTTTTAGCTGTATAATAAGCTTTTTGTTAAATTCATTTTTAATTTCGTTGACTTTTTCAGCAGGGTACTCAAAAAATCCCTCTCCCGATTTAAGCCCCAGCTTTCCTTCCTTTACTTTTTGTCTAAGTATTGGATTTGCCTCTTTTCTATTATCCATTACAGACAGAAGGTTATCCCCCACAGTGCACCAAATATCCAAACCTCCCATATCTGCAACCTCTAACTGTCCTGTTGTTGCATATCTGAACGCAGGTCCGAATTTCAAGGCTTTATCTATATCCTTAGGTGATGCGACTCCTTCTTCTATCAATGAAAATACTTCCCTCGCCACCCCTTGCTGAATTCTGTTAGCCACAAGTCCGGGTACATCTTTAAGAACTCTCACTGTCTGCTTTCCTGCCTTTTTATACAGCTCTTCAACTTGATTAAACACAGTTTCCTCCATGTTTCCAAAAAACGAAAGTTCCGCAATAGGCATTAAGTGAGCCGGGTTATACCAATGACATACCATACAATTCTTTTTTCTTTCTTCAGAAACCTTGGCTATCATTTCCATAAGAGCCAAACTTGAGGTATTACTTGCCAGTATAGCTGTAGGCTTGCAATATTCATCCAGTTGTACAAATAACTCTTGCTTTAGTTCTATTTTTTCAGGGGTTGCTTCTATAACATAATCCACATCTGAAACAGCTTGCTTAAGATTTGCGAACATAGATATTCTGTCCAGCGTCTTTTGGATTTCTTCATGCTTTATATAGTCGTTTTCGCATAAAAACGAAAGCTCTGCCCTAATAGTGTCCTTTACAGAATTTCTCATTGGTTCATATGTTTCATAAAGGTTTACAGGATAGCCGTTCATAGCAAATGTTTCAGCTATGGCATGACCCATAGTTCCTGCACCTAATACTGCAATTTTGTTAATCATTTTTTATCTCCACTCCTCTGATTTTTGGATACAAATGCTTACATTACTTTAGCTAAATGTTTCTGATACATAAGCTAACTCCCTATACTCCAAGGATTTCCCTTGCATCTGTAGCAGTTGCTACTTGGTTACCTGCCAGTTTAATGAATTCCGAAGCTCTTGTCACCAACTGTGCATTTGACTCGGCTAAAGTTCCGGGGGTATAGAATACGTTGTCCTCCATACCCACGCGAACGTGTCCACCCATTGCTATTGCTGCCATCATAATAGGTACGTGCCCCTTCCCTACTCCCAGTGCTGACCAAGTAGAGCCTTCGGGAATAAGGTTCTTCAGGTAAACTAAGTTTTCAACTGTTGCGGCAGAGCCTCCTGCCGCTCCAAGTACAAACTGATAATGAAGTGGTTCCTTTAATATTCCCTTTTTTAAATAGTAGGTTGAGTTATAAATCATTCCTGCATCAAAGATTTCAATTTCAGGCTTAACTCCACACTCCTGCATAGTGATTCCCAGTTCCTCTAAAAACTTAGGGTGATTAATAAATAAGCTGTTGTGTTGCCAATTCATAGATCCGCAGTCATAGGAAGCAAGTTCAGGCTTTATACTTCTTAGATGTGCCTGTCTTGTTTCATCAGTAGCATTTAAATCCCCACTTGTTGTGCAATTTATAACGATGTCACATTTTTCCTTAATAAGCTTTACGGTTTCTTCAAATTTGGCAGTATCCATAGTTCCCTTGCCCTCATTATCCCTCATGTGAAGGTGACATATAGCCGCTCCTGCCTTATAGCATTCATTGACATCCTCTGCAATTTCCTGTGGTGTCATAGGAATATTAGGGTTATCCTCTTTTGTTGGCCATGCTCCGGTTGTAGCTACAGTTATAATTGTCTTTTTCATACTCTTTGACATAATTATTCCCTCTCCTTTTATATAATCTTATAAAACGCTTTTGAATATCTCACAATTGTTGTTACACCCGCTTATAACGCAATTCAAATGCCAACTTTATTTACCTCCCCATTGAAAGCTTAAGTACTTCTTCTATTTGTTGCTATAACATCTTATTTTTCAAGGACTTATAGTTTAAATATTTTTTCTGTACTATGAGATTCTTTGATTTGTATCTGTTAAAAACTTTCAAGCTGTGTTACAATCTCAGTGTAATGGAGAAAAAAATCACCATTCAGCTTTGACGAGTGGTGACAATTATACTCATACCTATATTTTAATAAGACGGGAGGTTCCTTATGAACCAAGAAAATCAAATCTTAGGGCTTTGTGAAGGTTGCATTAATTCTTTAAAGAAAGTGCTGGATTCCAATATTTCAGCGGCACTTTCTCTAGCCTTAAATCAAAAGCTTTTAATCTTTGAAACCGCTGTAGCCAAGTTTAAAGATAACTACATAGATTTTGAGGAAATTTGTAACCACCTTATAGATGCCATCTATGTAGCTGACAAAAACGGAAAGACCATCTATGTAAACCAAGCATATTTGGATTTCAGTGGATTGACCATAAATGATTTTGTAGGAAAAAGCGTATATGAAATAAACAGTGAAAAAAAGCTTTACACCAACGGAGTGATTCCTACCGTAATAAAGACAAAGGAACGCACTGAAGCGGTGGGAACTGTTATTTCCACAAACAAAAAAATATTTATTACCGGAATTCCTATTTTAGATGAAAATGGAGAGTTAAAATACGCAGTAGCCCACGACAAGGACATTGACCATCTTGAAAGGCTAAAAGACGCACTTGCTCTTTTAAAATCTCAGCAGGTCAGCAACAATGCCGAGTTGGAATATTTAAGACAAAGGCAGTTAGTCAATAAAGAGATAATAGCCAAAAGCAAAAATATGTCTGACGCCGTGCAGACTGCACATACTGTTGCCGCCACAGATGTTACAGTTTTAATATGGGGAGAAAGCGGTACGGGAAAAGAGGTTATTGCCGACTATATCTACAAATTCGGGAAAAGAACAGGCAAGCCGTTTATCAAGATTAATTGCTCTGCCATTCCCAGCCATTTGTTGGAATCTGAGCTTTTTGGATATGAAGAAGGTTCTTTCACAGGCGCTATAAAGGGCGGTAAAGCAGGCCTTTTTGAAATTGCCAGCGGCGGTGTAATTCTCCTTGATGAGATTGGTGATATGCCTATAGATTTACAAACAAAGCTCCTTCGTGTGCTTCAGGAAAAAGAAGTTTGTCGCATAGGCGGAAGTAAGGTAATAAACCTTGACGTCCGAATTATTGCTTCTACTAACAAAGACTTGCTACAAGCTATAAAAAAGGGAGAGTTTAGAGAAGATTTATATTATAGACTCAACGTAGTCCCTATTTATTTGGCTCCCCTGAGAGAAAGGCGAGAAGATATACAGCCTCTAGTCAAAAGATTCCTTGATAAATATAACAAGCGTTATGCAAAGCTTGTTCAACTTACTCCGGGAGCACTTTCTATTTTGACAGACTATCAATGGCCCGGTAATATCCGTGAACTGAAAAACGTTATGGAACGCATGATAGTAATAAATTCAGGCAGTGAAATTGATGCTGCCACTGTAAAGCAAGTGCTTGGAATACTGCCTGTTACCGAATTCACAGCAGAACCCCAGTCACTACATTCTACCCAATTCCAGCACACATCGGAAAATATAGCTGAAAATACATCTAAAAACATCACACAAAACACCTCCGAAAATACCGTACAAAACAATGCAGACCATATTACATCAGAAAATGGAGATTTTATCGCTGGTAGCATATATCTTTCCAAAGCAGATAATAGCCTAAAAAAAGCTGTAGAGGAGTTCGAAAAAGATATTATAAGGAGTGCTATCTCCGAGAACGGCTCAAAAAGAAAAGCCGCCACGGCACTTAAAGTTGACCATTCTA
>JBKECQ010000081.1:0-15783 GCA_047974845.1 Aminipila sp.
TATCAGAAATGACACTGGAAGAAGCAGGCAGGTATGTGGAAGAGGGTCAGTTTGCACCGGGAAGTATGCTTCCTAAGGTACAGGCGGCAATGAAGTTTGTTCAGGCAAACCCTAATAAGAAGGCAATAATAACTTCTTTAGACAAGGCAATAGATGCTTTGGAGGGTAAAACCGGTACAGTAATTAAATTCTCATAATTTTGTTTAACTAAATATTTTAGTTGTTATTTTTTCAAATGCACGTATACAAAGCTATAAAAGCAAATATAAAGGTATATGTGCATTTGTTGTATCAATAAAGGGAGAACAAGATTATGAGTTTAGTGGGCATAACCGATGTAATAAATGGCTATCTATGGGGAACCGTAATGATTGTACTCTGTTTAGGGGTAGGAGCATTTTATTCTATAAGTCTTGGATTTTTCCAAGTAAGACTTATAAAAGATATGATAAAAATTTTATTGGAAAGAAAAAGTTCTGATAAAGGTATTTCTTCTTTTCAAGGAGTTACAATGGCGTTGGGGGGAAGAATTGGAGTTGGCAACATTGCAGGGGTTGCTACTGCCATATGCTTTGGAGGCCCGGGAGCAGTATTTTGGATGTGGATGTATGCTTTTTTGGGAGCGGGATCTGCATTTGCAGAATCTGTATTGGCGCAGACGTGGAAAGAAGAGATAAATGGGGAATACAGGGGAGGTCCTGCCTACTACATAGAAAAAGGAACGGGTATAAAGACTTTAGCAGTACTGTTTGCAATAGCAGGAATAATAGCCAATGCATTTACGGGACCAACCATACAAGCCTATAACATTGCGGAAGCGGCCAAAAATGCTTTTAACATTCCTCCAATTGTAACCGGTTTTCTTGTTGCATCACTTTTTGCATTTGTTATATTTGGAGGCATTAAAAGAATAGGAGCAGTGGCAGAAACTGTTGTACCTATCATTGCAGGAATATATATTTTTCTTACTATTATAATTTTAATAGTAAACTATAAAGCCGTGCCCAGTATGTTTGAGCTAATATTTAAATCTGCATTCAATATGAATTCTGTATTTGGTGCAATTTGGGGTCAGAGTATTATATGGGGTGTCAAAAGAGGGGTATATTCAAGTGAGGCAGGAATGGGTTCCGGAGCACAGGCTTCTGCGGCGGCAGAAGTGTCCCACCCAGCCAAGCAGGGGTTAGCTCAATCATTTTCTATTTATGTGGATACATTGTTTGTGTGCACCGCAACAGCTCTAATGATATTATCAACGGGAATGTATAATGTGGCCGGTTTGGAACAGGGATCCTTTATAGTCGAGAACCTACCGGGCATAACCGCTGGAACGGGGTACACTAAATATGCCATAGACACATTGATTCCGGAATTGGGTTCTGCATTTTTGTCATTGGCAATTTTCTTTTTTGCCTTTACAACAATTTTGTCATTTGGGTTCTATGCTGATAGCAATATAGCATATCTATTTAGAAGGTCACAAAATCTAAAATATATAGAAGTAGGTATTAAATCTATTTTAATAATAATGATTATATTCGGTAGCGTCAAAAGTTCTGCAATTGCATGGAACTTAGCAGACATTGGCGTAGGCTTTAGTGCGTGGGTAAATTTAATTGCATTAATTATGTTGACAAAACCGGTAATAACCATATTAAAGGACTATGAGCATCAAAAAAAATTAGGACTAGATCCGGTTTTTGATCCGGACGAATGTGGTATTAAAAATGCAGAACTATGGAAAGGTATAGTAAAAATTAATTATTCAGAATTGGCAGAAAAGAAAGAAAAAACTGTTAAAAATAGTTTGTAGATGCTTGCAAGCTAAAAAGGATAACTGTATAATTAATAAAGGTAAGAATTTTAATCTTGCCATAACTGATATTAGGTATGTATTTAAAAATAAAATATAATCATATAAGATACTGTAAAACCTTGTTTTACACGGAAGAAGGACTCAACATGGACAAGATAAAAAAGGCTTTGATTACTGCTGGATGCGTATCTCTTGGCTCTCAGATCTACATAAACGTGTTTTCAGAAGACTTCATCATAGCTCTTGCTGTAGTTATTTTTGGGATATGCCTGAGGATATTCCCCGAGATTAATCCGTTAAAATTATCTATTTTGACGGGAATATGCTCTCCTGTTTTCAGATTTTTGATAATGTGGATGGATACTGATGAGCTAGCCCGCTCGGCAAAGGTTGCTTTACCGGATATGATTTTTTATTTTTGCTTTGGTATTATATTTTATTTTCTTTACTACAAAACCAAAGATCGAAGTTATACTTTTTTTTGGATAGTACTTGTACTTTGCGATACTCTATCAAACAATGCTGAGATAGCATATATGAATGGTATTGGATATTTGACACCTACGGTGGTGGGAACCCTATTTATAGTAGGGATGATACGTTCAACCTTAATCGTTGGAGTATGCCTAATCATAGATTCATATAAGCTTTTATTAGAAAAAGAAGAGCATGAACAAAGATACAAGGCCTTAATGGTAATGGCTTCTATTTTTAACAGTGAAGTTTATTATATGAAAAAAAGTATAATTGAAATTGAAGATGTTATGAAAAAAGCATTTTCACTTTATAGAACGGTTGAAAATGGTGATTATCCTGAAGAGCTACAGACTTTCACCTTGGACATAGCAAAAGATGTGCACGAGATAAAGAAAGGCTACCTACGTGTTATAAAGGGTTTGGAGGATAACTTCCTTTTAGATATTAAGGTAACTAAGCTTAAAATAAGAGAATTTATAGAAATACTTGAAACCGATATCGAAGAGCTGATGAGAAGACGAAATAGAAAAATAAGATTTGTAACAAAGATAAACTGCGATTTTGTTGTTACAGATCATTATATGCTTATGTCGATTATAAGAAATATTGTGGTTAATGGGGTTGATGCCATTCCGGTTGAAAGAGACGGGGTTGTAAATTTATATATAACAAGGATTGAAGAAAACGACGAGGAATTTATTAATTTTAGTATCACTGATAATGGGATGGGTATCAAAGAGGATGATATGGTCATAATCTTTGAGCCGGGATATTCTACTAAATTTGATGAAAATACGGGAAATATTAATAGGGGGCTAGGCTTAACCCTAGTTAAAAATTTAGTAGAAGAACGATTTAAAGGCAGACTTTTGGTTGAATCAAAGGAAGGAAGCTATACGACATTTAACGTATTAATTCCAATTGGTAATTTTGAGGAGAACTAAATGAGATATTATATTGTTGATGATTCACTTAGTGTTGTAAAAATTCTAAATAAAATTGTTGAAGAACATGGATTGGGGGAAGTTGTAGGGATTTCTACGGATTCAGAATCTGCAATACGAGAGATAATTAAAGAAGATCCGGATATTGTATTGGTGGATTACCTTATGCCTCAAAAAGATGGCATTTCATTGGTAAAGCAGGTTAGGGAGTTAAAACCTAATATAAATTTTATTATGATTTCTCAGGTAGCTGATAAAGAAATGATTTCAGAAGCGTACAAAGAGGGAATTCACTTCTTTATAAGTAAACCTATTAATCTTATAGAAATAATAAGTGTGTTAAATAATGTGAATCAAAAAGTAACCTTGGAAAAAACCTTGGGTGGAATACGACAAATGATTGAGCCTAAGGCTACTATCAATACAGAGGCTACTGTACCTATTGAAAAACAGAAAATAAAAAATATAAAGTATTTACTTGGAGTTTTAGGAATGCTGGGGGAAAATGGTACCTCGGATATTATAAATATTTGTGAGCAGATGTTTACAGATAATAAAGCAAATGTAAAAGAAGGTATTAATGAATACTGTAAAAGGATTAAAGAAGCGCCAAAGATGGTAAAGCAGAGAATGAGGAGAGCTGTAAAAAGAGGTTTAGCAAACATTGCCGCAATGGGTATAGAAGATTATTATGATGAAACCTTTCAATCTTATCATTGTGTAGTATTTGATTTTGAAAATATCAAGGCTGAGATGGATTATATTCGAGGAAAACGTAAGGACAGTGGAAAAGCTAATGTGGACAAATTCATTGAAGGCCTGCTTGTATATAGTGAGACTAAGGAATAAAGGATATTTAAAATACACAGAGTATTTCTGTGTATTTTTATATTTTAAACCATAGTATTTTGCACATAAGATATTACCTTGGAATAGTATATAAAGTACTTACCTTTACATGAAAGGGGGGTATAATTATGTGTTGCTCTTTAAATGATAGTCGCAGACAATGCCAACCTAGAAACTATAGTTACGTATGTAACTGTAGAGTTATATATAATAACAATTGTGGTTGCAATAACAGTTGCGGAAATAACAGCTGTGGAAATGATAGTTGTGGATCAAACCAGTGTGGTGACAACGATGGATGCGGTTGCGGAAATAATAACGGTTGTGGAAATGATAGCCGTGGTTGTTCTTATAATGGTTGTGGATACTAAATGAATATAATAATACTCACCTATTTTAGGTGAGTATTTTTTGTTAATGGCTTTTTCGTATATTTCATAAGACCACAAGGCTTATATAGAAGTTACACAGAGTTAGCGGGAAAAGGGGGATTTCAGTTATATAAATATTCCGTATATGATATACGCTGACCAAGTCTATAAAGCACTTAAGATTTCCATTTGAATAGTATTACTCCGCCTATCATCAAGGCTAAACCAACATATTTGCTCCATACAAATGGTATTTTTTCTGAGCCAAAAAGACCAAAGGCATCAATAATTGCAGCTACTAACAGCTGACTTATTAATATAATTGATATTGCAAAGGTTGGACTAAGGCTACCAATTGCCATCATTACAGTAACTGTTATCAATAGACCAAGGACACCGCCAAGCCAGTAAAGCTTATTAACCTGTGTAAGAGCAGCAAAAGAACCATTTCCCAAAAAATAAACAATAGGTATTGCAAGTATAAAAGCTATGCCTTGTACGAAAAGATTGGATTCATAAAGCCCGATTTTCTCGCTTAAACGTGTATTAAAAACACCTTGAATGCTCATTGCTGCACCTGCTATGGCAGCTACTATAATTCCATACATAATTTCACCTCAATGTTAGAATGCTCATATAAAATTTTTTTATGTAAATACGAAAGTAAATAAAAGATAGAGGCTAACAAAAAAAGATTAAAAAATATGTAGCCCTCTATAAATAAAAATAGAAAGCTACATATTAGTAGAACTTAAAGTAAACTATTTTACTTCAAATGACATGCAATCTGTACATTCTGTCTTAGTTGGATTTATCTCGTGTGTTCCAACGTTGATTGACTGAAGTGCACAGCAACCTTGTGAACCATCGTGGTGTCTGCACTGTTGAACTGAACATTTAATGTTTGCGCTAGCCATAATAAAATACCTCCTATTTATTTAATCTTTAGTATTATGTCCATGGAGAATAAAATTATTAGGATAATATAAAATCATTTGTTTTTAATTTTTATTAGATACTAGGATATTACTATATCAGGTGTCAATTGTTTAAACATATGAGTAAGAAAAAATCGAATTAAAAGAGATGAATTTAAATATATATTAATTATGATTATAAATATTAATTAATTAAGACTCTAACTATAAATATATATTAATTATAGTATTAAATATAGATTGATTAAAATTCTAAAGTTTAATATGTATTAATTATAATTATAAATTAAATTGAATTGATTAAAAATCCAGATTTAAAGATGGGTTAATTATGGTATTAAATATAGATAGATTAAAATTCTAACTTTAGATATGTATTAATTATAGTATTAAATATAAATTGATTAAAAATCCAAAATTAAAGATGGATTAATTATGGTATTAAATATACATTGATTAAAATTCTAACTTTGATATACATTGATTATATTATAAATTAAATTGAATTGATTAAAATTCTAAAGTTTAATATGTATTAATTGTAATATTAACTGTAAATACGAATATAAGTCTTATTTTATTATAAAGCAAATTTTAAAAATATAGAAAACTTAGACTTCAATCACAAAATATTAAACAGTTGATGTTGATAGTTATTATTTCATATAGTATCATATTGTATTATACAAAAATATTTTGATAGTATGTGTAGTTGCAGGCTAAGAAAGTAGGTTAATATTGAAAACCAGAAAAACTTTAGGAAACAATTATATGCAAGAGGCACAAAAATATAAAGAACGGTTAAAAATAGCTTTGAAAGCGGCAAAAATATGTGTATTTGAAGTTGATTTAATTAATCAACTTTATACTTTTTTTGAAAATGCAGAAGATATTTTTGGAGTATCCGGTGAAATAATACTTAAGGAAGTACAACCGTTTAGTTCATTATCAGCACCGGAATATCAAAGAGCCGTATCAGAATATTTTTCACATACTGATGACAAGCAGGTAATTGATGAAGCTTTTAAATGCATCTTCAGGGGAGAGGCAACAACATATCAAGCAAGAATGAAAGCCGGAGGTTCAGATTTCATTTGGTGTAAGATTGATGTGACTCCCATAATAGAGAATAATATACCTACAAAAATGATAGGTGTCATAACTGACATTACTAAGATTAAAAAGAAGACTGATAGGTTAGAGGAGGCTGTTAAGCTTGATAACTTCACAGGGCTTTATAATAAAAAATATTCGATAGATATAATTGAGAAGGTACTGGATAAAAGGCATAACCAAATGCACGCCCTTATACTATTAGATATTGATAACTTCAAAAGTTTTAATGATACATATGGACATGACTCCGGAGATAAAGTTATAAAATCTGTTGCAGTTGCACTAAAACAGAGATTTAGAAGAACTGATATTATAGGTAGATTTGGAGGAGATGAATTTATTCTTTTAATTCAAGACATACCTAATCTCAAATGGTTGGCAAAAAATCTAAAGGGAATAGTAAAATGTGAAAGTGATAATTGTAGTTGTACAAATAGCATAGGCGTGTCAATTTTTCCAAAAGATGCAATCGAGTTCGATTTATTATTTAAAATGGCAGATAATGCATTATACCAATCAAAGCTGGTTAAAGAACAGTATACATTTTTTTCTGATATAGAAATATAAAAAACAACCTTGCTTTTAAATGCAAGGTTGTTTTTTATTGGTGAGATTTTGCAATCAATCACCGGGCTTTTATTATTTTTTAAACGCATATTTTGAAGTTCTTTTTCTCAGCTCAAATATTTATGTGTTACTTTAAGTTTATTTTTCTTGATATAATTGATCATAACCTTTTTGAGATAGCTTTTTAGTTGCTAGCAAAGTCTCTTTTAGTTCGGCTGACGGAGTAAAATAGTTATCTGATATATCTACACTTGTCTCTTTCCATAACTCACAAATTTCTATTAAATTATTTTTATGGATTTGCAAATCATTGGCATCAGTTATATTTTGGGATGCTAAATCTTTAATGTAATAGTTCAACATACTTATATCAACGTAATCTAAACGCTTATTTATCTGTTTGTATTTTTTTGTAGTATAAATATTGTATCCCACATTTATACTCGTACTTTTTAATATAGAAGTAAATTCTTCTTTGTTTATTTTTTCATTGTCCAAATTTAATAAGTCTTTATCAAGTTCATTTAATATATATTTAGTCTCAGATAAATTTGCATAAATACTATAGTTTATTAGACTATTAACATTTTGATGGTATTTTATTAAGTATAATCCACCAAAAATCACTGTAGATATTAAAATACACATAATTATATTTTTGTATACGGAAGTATTCTTTTTATTTGGTTTCATTAATAATCCCTCCCATCATGTTTATAGATTGATTATATCATATATTCTATGAATTACCAAATTAAAACAAGTTCTTTAATAGGAATTTAAGGTTTGTTGTATTGTTGGAAAGCTAAATAAAAATATACGCTTTAAAAACATTACTTAAAAGGATTCTTGACAAAAAGACAATAGTGTCGCATAATAAAAAGACAATGATGTCGCTTTTGAAAAGGAGTAAGAAATATGAAGCAAAAGGGAGAGAGAACCAAGGAAGAAATTCTGAATACAGCAAAAAAACTATTTACTGAAAAAGGGTTTTCAACTATTACTATGAGTGATATGTGTGAGGCCACAGGGTTAAGCCGTGGTGGGCTATATCGTCACTTTTCCTCAACAGAAGAGATTTTTATTGCACTACTGGAGGCTGACAAGGATGATTGGCAGTCTGAAATGGACAGGGCAATGAAAAATAATGTTTCTGCAATACAAATGATGACCTACTACTTAGAACAAATACAGAATGTAATTGCTCAAGGGGGTGGTGGATTATCACTTGCCATCTATGAGTATATGCGAAATAGAGAAGGGGAGAGCAATTTTCTTGATACAAGATATGATTTTGCGGTAAATATGATGAAAGCTCTGCTATATTATGGTCAGCAACGTGGAGAGTTTAAGCCTTGTAATATTCAAACAGAAGCAGAGCATCTTGTTATATTTTTGGATGGATTACAAACTGCAAGCGCTGTTATTACTTTTTCCGAAGAAGTGGTTTCAAGACAGATTGAAGGTATACTACAAAGAATAAAATCAGAAGGACGGGAATAATATTATGAAAAGACAACCTATATTTACCCCTATAGATAAAGAAACTTGGGAAATGTCACAACAATTTTATTATTATACAGAATTAGCTCCGACTACCTATACAATAAATGTATCCTTGGATGTTACATTATTGCGAGAAACATTAAAAAGTAATGGCTATAAATTTTTCCCCGCATATCTATATTTGGTAACAAGGACAATTTGCAAGCAGCAGGAACTTCGTATTGGTACACAAAATGGAGTTTTGGGATATTGGAATTTTTTAACACCGGCTTATCCTCAGTTTCATGAGGATGACAAAACAACTTCTTTGCTTTGGAGTGAGTATGATGACAGCTTTCAGACCTTTTATAAAAGTTATTTGGAGGATACACAAAAGCATGGTGAAAGTCATGGCATTTTATCATCAAAGGGGATACCTCTGCCAAATGCTTATATAATATCTTGTATTCCATGGTTTACATTTAACAGTTTTTCTCTACACAATCACGGAATTAAGGATTACTTTGTTCCAAGCTTTGAAGCAGGTGGATTTGTTGTAAGCAATGAGAAAACCACAATGCCACTTTCGGTTACTGTTCACCATGCAACTACAGATGGATACCATCTAAAGGTGTTCTTTGAAGAGCTTCAAAGAACAATGAATAATCCGTTTGAATGGTTAAATCAGTAATCTAATTGGGTTATTTCAACAGTACTGTTAAATAATTCGGTAAGAGGTAATATGTTAAAAGTGGCACACAAATGGCACACATTATATGTGCCATTAGGTCAAATTAGACCATTATAATTACAAATAATTACAAAAAACGAAAAATAAAATACCCTTTAAAGCTTGGGAAACCAATACTTTAAAGGGTATTTATTATGGTGAGGCACGAGGGACTTAAACAGGGCATAGCCCTGCCGCACTGCACCTCCCCAACCGACAGGATGGTACGAAAGTGTCGGTTGTTGTTTGTATTTCAATATTTGTTTAATTTAGAATTGAGAATTTCCCCCTTTTTTCCCACATGAAGGATTTACTCACCTAAATTCTACAGGAATTTTATAAACCATTGCTTCTATTTCTGCATACTCTTCTAAGGTCATTCCAAGCATAGTAATTACTAAATTATCAACAACTATGTATCTAAAACGACCATCCATATTAGATAGTCCATTCAAATTTCTAACTAGAATAATGTCAGGATTATTATTCCAAAAATTAAATTCAGGTACTATTTTAACTAATAAATTATTTACCTCCAAATCATCACAAATAATAACAAATTTATCTAATATAAAAAAGTTATCATTAAGGTAGAAATTTTTTGTAAGCTCAAATAAGGTTCCTTTAAAGTCATTTTTATAATTATTACTTTCAAGAACAAGACAGTTAGAATATTTTCTAAAGTATTCCACCATATCATAGTTTAAAATTTCTCTATTTTTAGCTTTACTTTTTACTATAACAAATCTATACTTGTCAAATTCATCGGCAACAAGTACTTTCATAAAAGAATTAACAATACTTCTTAAATCAAGTTCGTCGATAGAAAAATATCTAATAGGGCTACACGCATTTATAATTTCATCAATAGCATCACACATGTATTGGAAATCAATTAAAACTAAATTATGATAATTTTGAATATCCTCTTTGATTGCTTTTATCATAGAAGGATTATAATTTTTGTATGTATACCCAGTAAAATCAAAATCCATACTATCATAAAATCTATTTAAATTTACTGCTTGGTTAAAATCGTTTTTAATTTCTATAAACGGTATATTAACATCTTCTATAATTTGGCATGTTACTAATTTAGGTATATTATTAAATTCTTTATTTATATTAAATAATTTTATAAAGTCAGGGTTAAACCCGTATGCATAAAGTGTTTCGTTTATTTTTCTTTTAATCCAACGTTGAAAATATATATTTCTAGTACTTCCATTGGTTTTTAAAAACATAATAACATTGTCAGATTTTGAAAAAAAACAATAATAAAATGCATTTTTCGTATTTAATGACTTGTCTATACTACGTCTAAAATACAAATCATTCCATATAATTAAATCTTTTATTCTATTAATAAAAAATGTTGTTCCCTTATTAATATCAGAAGAAGAGAATATACTATTTTTTCTAGAAATGATAGAGATAGTTGAACTATTTTTAATGTCATCATCAAAAATATAGTATTCTAAATCTCTTTGAAATTTAACTTTGTAAGACATATATAAGCCATAAAATGTCCCTCCAAAACCATCTTTTAATGTTTCTATTTGGAGGCTATAACATTGAATAGACATTAAAACTTTTGCTAAATAATCATTTTTATCTATATTATTAAAATAAAGATTATTAATAATACTATATACATTTGTTGAAAATGGAATTGTTTTACTACCATTTCCAATTGCACATTTATTTACGATGGTAAAGCTATTTCCATCGAAATAATAAATTTGATTATTATCTCCAGTAATTGCAATAATTAACTCTATTTCTTGTCCTGAGTAATTATTAGTTATGTTTTCAATAATTTCATAAATACTTAGATTACTAACACTAGAATATATATATTCTAAAATTTCATAAGCGATACTTACAACTCCTGAAAAACAAATTACAATATTCTCTGTAATTTTGTATATTTTAAGCAATCCTTCTTGCATATAATAATTACCATAAAGTCCTTGAATTTCACCAAATGTATTTATTACAGCTTCTGAATTTTTATTTTTAGACTTAAAAGTAGACATATCTAATACTTTACTAGAAGTTATTGAATCAGCTATTATAAAAATAGTTTCTTCTTTTTTCCATGCAAGACAATAAGTCACTATTTAGTCCTCCTTAATAATTTTAATTTTTAATTATTAAACTTTAGATAATAACGGAACATAATCTAAATTTTGATGATACGCAAAACTTAATATAAAAATACATCTGTATTTTTATAAATTAAGAATTCCTTTTTATAAGATTGAAGGGTAAACCCATCATTTGAGGAGGAACTAGATTTCCTTTTTGATTTATATCATCACATAACGCAGTGATATAAATATTGTCAACCTTATATATCTCTGACGCTATAGCATCACACATATTAGGGTCAAAAATAGTAATATTTCGACCATTTTTATTTAATGAACTTTTGAATTCAATTGCATCATAACCTTCATCTTTATATAATTCAGATAAAAATTGTGTGAAAATATAATCTTTAGATTGATTGTTAGCAACGTTTGCAAACTCAAATCCTATGAGTAGCTGTAAGTAAAAATTTACTGTCTTTTTTTCCTCACAAGGAAAGGACGTTACTTTAGTCAAATTTATATCTTTTAATGTTTTTAGTGTTGCAATACTAACTTCATTTTCAATCCTTGGCTTAACTTCAACTAACGCAGTGTACATGTCTCTAGCGGTATACAAATAAGAAATATAATCTGGATTAGCTCTGCCAGCGGTAACTTTGTTAGGTATAGGTGCTAATGAATTTTCTTTGTTATATCCATGAAAAGTAGTTGCTAATTTTATATTATTTTTCAATAATCTTGCATATGCTTGTTGAATGTTATCGTTTCCTTGAGTATATATTCTTGCTCTAAATAGAGTTGTATCTACTGGTAAAATTGTTTGTGTTTGTTTTGAGATTTCCCTTATTCTATCTAAAACATTATTTTTGCAAAAGAATCTATTTTTATAAATTATTTGTTCTTTTAATTCACTAAGAATTTTATAAGCTTCTTCTAAATTCTTCTTATTCATATAATTGCGCCCCTCATTTAAAAAATAATATCCGTAATCTTATCTATAGCTTTAATTTTCTGCTCAACATCAATGTTAGTATAAAATTGAGCTGTGACATTTATATTATTATGCCCCATGAGCTTACAAGCTGTCTGAATGGGAACACCATTTTTGCATAGGTTTGTACAAAAAGTATGTCTGTAGGTATGAAAGCCTTTGCATTCAACCCCTATGCTCTTATAATATATTTTACAAGCACGATTTACATTTTGTCTATCGTAAAAATTGCCAGTCTGTGTTGTAAAAATAAAATCTGTTCTATATCCGTTTTGGAGCATGTCTTTTTTGTGCCATGCTGTATGTAGTTCTATTTCATCAAGCACTCTATCCGAAAGAGGAATATTCCTGATTGAGTTAGCTGTTTTAGGCTTAACTATTTCAAATTCACGAGTTTTCTTGTTATTCAATTCAATATTTGCAACATTAGCTAATTGTTTTGTAATATATAATTTATTATCTTGAATATCTGCGTACTGCAAAGCAAGTAATTCACTAATTCTTGCACCAGTATTCAATGCCAAAATAATTAAAAGTCGCATTCTGTTGGTATTAAGGTTTTGAACTATGCTCCTTATTTCTTCATCAGACCAAACAACAATATTTTGTGAATTTGCTTTTTCAGCTTCTGACTTTGTATCTTTCTTTTTCGGTAATACAAGGCTAGAGGTTAAATTTCTACAATAGCCTTATTTTTCAAGGTATTTATAGAAATGACACATAACATTATGTATAGCTTTTAAAGTCGCATTAGAACAATTAATAGTATTATAAAATTGTTGTATATCCATCCCATTTCTCTAAAAATAAGCATAAACTGTTTATAATCCGATGCTAATAATAATTCAGGATAATCTTTTCTAAACGTGCTCATAAGCTTACAATCTTTTTTTCTGAAAATAGTTTCAAAATTATTTTTAATAAAATTTGCGTATTGTTTTTTGTTAGTCCATGCACAAATCTTACTTTCTTTTTTTAATCCGCCAACATTAAATAATCAACAGTTTATAAAAAAACTGTAATTGCCATATCTGTACTAATTTCTAATTCCATAAGAACTACCTACTATTTAAGGTGTATCAGACTATACTCTTTACAAAATTTGCAACCATATTACCCAAAAGTAATGCTAAGATTTATCATTACCGTATAATAAAACATATATTTTATTATAGACTGTTACCTGTAATAAGTTTTTTATAAATATGTATATTTCAATACTTTAGTAGCTATTTAAGGGCGGTCATTTTTTGGATAGTACCTCAAAATTTCATTACCAGTAAATTTTAAGAGAGTTTTATTAGAAATTTATAGAATTGCTTATCTTTCTAAAACTTAGTTTTTATGCTATACTACAATCAGTGCTACTGCAACACGGTAGGCGGTTATGCCCTTGCAAGGGGGTGATGCTATGAATATAACTCTAACAGATTTAATAGCCTTTACGGTTTTGATATTTGTTATTGTAGATGTTACATATAGAATCACAAAAAAGAAATAATCGCCCCTGTCTGGAAAACTAGGCGATTATTTTAATCAACTTTTAAATTTCGGGCTAACCGTCTATCGGTAGCACTGTTTATATATTTATTATACGCTAGCATATAACATAGATGCAAGTATTTTTACTGTTTTCATAACTAAATACCTAATTTTAAAAAATATTTATGATTATAAAACTAAAACCATGTCCTTAAAATAGCGACATGGTTTTACTTACATATGAAGAATTCTCGATTATTATTGTAGTACCAACATTAATCGGGTTAATTATACTTTGGTTAGTTTTTAAAAAGCAAGTAGATTTATAAATATCATTGGTCAGCCTTTAACAAGTTCTGTCAGGTTATGTCGAATACGAACCGTTGAAATATACAATATTTAGGAATATCATTAAATAAAAAGGGGATAAGGTAAAAAATATTACAAAAAATGCAAAACAGCAAAAATTACAGAAAATATCAAACAATCTTAGAAACGTTGAAATTTCAAGGAAAATAGAAAAACCACTGCGTTTGCAGTGGGCTTTGGTGAGGCACGAGGGATTTATACAGGGCATAGCCCTGCCGCACTGCACCTCCCCATTCGGTCGGCTAGTGCCGTAGCCTGCTCATCGCATCACTGAAGCGCTTCGCTTACGGCCACGCCCGTTTGGGTTCGAATCCCAATTACTTTACAAATAAAAAAACACCCTAATGGGTGTATTTTTATTTTGGTGAGGCACGAGGGATTCGAACCCCCACCCGACAGATTCGAAGTCTGCGACTCTATCCATTGAGCTAGTGCCCCATAAAACATAGAATTAAGAAATTCTAAGACATAATCAAGAATTACTTAACCTAATTTATGAAAGTCCTATTCTATAAAAGAAAAATAGAACTATTTAACAACTAAATATTATATACGAATTTACTTATAAAATCAAATTAATTTTAAGCCATACAAAAATGATATACAAAAATCAAATATGTCTTTACACAAGTAGCCTAGTACCTGAAAATTGATTTAAAAATAAATAAATTTAATAATATTAAAAAAATTACTAATTTAGCATAGATTTCTTTTGCCACTTTTTGTTTTGGTGTTCCCAAAAACAGTTTTAAATAGTATAATAAAAATTGGTCGAGTATTGGCGACTTATAAGAAAAATAAACAAAAAGGGGCGAAATATGAAAACACTAGCAGCAAGAATAACTATGATTATAATGCTGATCGCTATGGCATCAGGACTGGTCTATGCGAATACAGGTATTACAGAGGCAGATATAAAAGCAGGGTTAGAGGCGTGTAAGGCCTACCCTGTAAGTTTAAGACTAGATGAAAATACAATTAATTTTGCAGAAAAAGATGTTCCACCTGTTATAGTAAAAGAAAGAACCTTAATTCCTGCCAGAGCCTTGTTTGAAGGTATGGGAGGTAAAGTTACTTGGAATAATGATACTCAAAGTGTTTTTGTAACGTATGATAATACAGAAGTAGTGCTAACTATAGGTTCGAAAACAGCATTAGTAAATGGGGTTGCTAAAGAGCTTGAGGTGCCGGCTATGATTATTGATCATGATGGAGATTATTATGGAAGCACAATGATACCTGTACGATTTACTGCGGAAGCTTTAGGTTGTAAAGTAGGGTGGGAAGACCCTACGAGAAGTGTTGTT
The DNA here is from genome assembly GCA_047974845.1 of Aminipila sp. Classification (GTDB taxonomy): domain Bacteria; phylum Bacillota; class Clostridia; order Peptostreptococcales; family Anaerovoracaceae; genus Aminipila. The sequence goes on from JBKECQ010000081.1 coordinate 15,539, forward strand.
GTTGAATCGCCTTCCAATGATTCCAACTCAGGCAACTCAAATGGAAATAATGATTCTAATACAGGGGATAATGATAACAACTCAAACAATGGAAATGATAATAGCGGCAACAATTCAAACAATAATGGAAACAACGACTCAAATAATAATGGAAACAACGATTCCAGTAACAATGGAAACTCTGATTTAATTTGGCAATTTGAAGCGTTAAATGAAGCGGCTAAGGATAAATTAGTTGTTATAGA
>JBKECQ010000004.1:0-23302 GCA_047974845.1 Aminipila sp.
CCATCGATGGGGTATAAGCCCTACTCGCCGCCACAACCTCTGACACTGGGGCAATTTGTGGCGACACAGGCGAGCTTACTGGCTCTGGGTGGTAAGCTGTTATCATCAGAGAAGTAATTGCTACTGTTGTGGTTACTACTACAATTTTAGTTTTCTTTTTCATCTTCTGTACCTCCATTCGGCATAAAAGAATGCCCACAGTTTTGAGAGTGAATCTCAGCTCTGTGGGCATCGTAAGTTTGTAATTCTGTTGTTAACTCAAAGCCTAATCTGAAACCTTGGATAAAACTCGCCTTGGTTTGATAGTTACAAATCATTTCTAAGGCATCAATGATTCGTAGAACGTTTTTTCGATCTTCCTTCGATAGATGGTCAATCAGTGTTTTGTGATTTTCTTCTACCGAAGATTTAAGTTCCGTTAGTTTCAACGGTGTGAAGAACTCATGGTATAGGTCATCTAATCTTGTTAGCATATTATCACCCTCCTTTGTAAGCACAAAGGATACCACAGAAAGATTAGAATAGCTACTGTTTAATTTCGCTTGCTTTTATTCGCCCCGTAGAATATAATATATAAATAAACATAATGTTTTTAGAGGTGAAAAACTTGGGTTATATTACTGCAAGTCAGGCTGCTGACAAATGGAAAATATCGCAAAGAAGAGTGCAAATTCTTTGCTTAGAAAACAGAATAGAAGGAGTTTTTAAGCTTGGTGAAGCGTGGGCTATTCCTGATGACGCCCCTAAGCCCAACGACTTCAGAAAGAAAAAGGATATAATTAACGATGATAAATAACTTTAACTTAATAGATTTGTTTTGCGGTGCTGGCGGACTGTCATATGGATTTGAAAAAGCCGGATATAATGTGTTACTTGGAATTGATAGCGATGCTAAAGCATTAGAAACATTTGAATTAAACCACAAAGGCGCAAAAAGTATTTGTGGCGATATAACAGATATAACCTATTCTGCTGATATCAAACCTTTAATTGGGAATAAAAAAATTGATTTAATTATTGGTGGACCACCATGTCAAGGGATGTCTTTGTCGGGACCAAGAAAATTTGATGATCCAAGAAACAAACTATATCTTTCATATATTAGATTGGTTGATGAGATCAAACCAAGGGCATTTGTAATCGAAAATGTTCCTGGGCTAATCTCATTATTTGGCGGTCAAATCAAGGACTCAATTATTGAAAAATTTACAGCGATGGGATACACAATTACATATAAAGTTTTGACAGCATCGGATTATGGAGTTCCGCAAAACAGAAAACGTGTTGTTTTTGTAGGGCTTCGCAATCAACAGTATGCTTATCCTGATAAAATTTCAGAAATCGTTAATTGTGAAATGGCATTATCAGACTTGCCGGCTCTTATTGATGATTTAGGTTCAGAAAACATGAACTATGTAAATTCTCCGCAAAATGAATACCAAATGTTAATGAGAAAACATTCAAAAACAGTAAAAAACCATGTTGCTGCTGCACACTCTGACCGAATTAAACATATTATTTCTCTTGTTCCAGATGGCGGTAATTATAAAGATTTGCCCGAGGAATACAAGGACACTCGCAATTTTCATGTAGCATGGACAAGGTTTGATAGCGCAAAGCCTGCTCCAACAATTGATACTGGACATCGGCATCATTTTCATTACAAATATAACAGAGTTCCAACAGTAAGAGAATGTGCAAGATTACAATCTTTTCCTGATGACTTTATATTCCTTGGCAATAAAACACAGCAGTTTAGACAAGTTGGTAATGCTGTTCCACCCCTTATGGCTGAAAAAATAGCCCAAAAGCTTTTAGAATATCTAAAGTAAAGGAGAGATTATATGTATAAAATTCCAGATGAATATTATATTCGTATTCATCATGTTAGACCGCGATTTAAAAATGACATTGAAAATGTGTTGTTATATATGTCTGGTGAAATTTCTAAGTTGCCAGCCTTATCTAAAGACGAATTTGCAACCCGCATGAATGAAGCGATTTATAAGTATCCCGGAAATATAACCAAAAAGTTGAAAACCATAAACAATTGGCGTACAGAAATTTCAGCCTTGTTTGGATTTATGATTAGCGATGCTACCACAACAAAACCTGGCATTAGAGCGGTAGAATTATTCGAAAGCGAAGATTTGGTAGAGAGTTTCAAGAAGTTCCTGTATTCTTTTCAATATCCAGGGGCACATATTAAAGCTCATGAAGTAAAAAACCTTATTGAGGCTGGTGTTCGATTTAAGCCAGCACAGACCATTTTGAAAGTTATGCAGAAAGGTGAAGAGCTTACTGGAAAGCGAGTTGGGTTTAGTAAAGCAGAAGTGTGTCATTGTATGTTTAACGACGTTAGATGCGTTAGGGGCACTGAAAGCCCAGAAAACACATGGGCAAGAATTGCTCAAAATCGACAAGAAAATGTTGAATATGATACTGCCGGAGATATCATTCGATATGCTGGAGATATTTTAGATTACATGGAAATTGCAAATCTTCTCATCACATATGATAGTAAAACGTATTATATCAATTCCTTAGAAAATGAAGCAATATTAAAGTTTGTTAACTCCACGGAGTGGTTTACAGAATACGATGAAATGATTAAACACAGAACTGCGACATTAGAAAAAATACACGATTGTGAAGTGTCTTGGTTTAATTTTGTAAATAGAGATCTAAGCACTACTGATTTTGCGACAGATATCTTGGCCTTTATCTCAGAAGACTCTAAAGAATACGAAGAACTTAAGAAACAAACCACGGACCTGTTTGAAAGCAAACTGGAAAGTGATACACCGATTACTACTAAGGATATTGGTGATATGGGCGAAGGATTAGTTTACGGTCATGAATGTCAGCGAGTTAAAGTTGGTGGAAGACTGGATTTGGTTCATTTAATACAAAAAATTCCGACTAAATTTGCCGTTGGCTACGACATTCAATCCGTAGAAACAGATGAGCGGAAACGATATATTGAAGTCAAAACAACCATTAGCTTGAAACCACTTCATTTTAACAAAATACATTTGACACCAAACGAATGGAATACTGCCACTACGATGAAAGATCGATATTTTGTATATCGATTAGCGATTAGTAAAAAAGAGAAAAAATTATTTATTATCCAAGACCCTGTGCAACTTTATAAAAATGATCTTTTGGAGATGGTTCCAAGAGATGGGGCAGAGATTGTTTTTGATATAAATAAATCAGGACAATTTGAGGAGTTGTTAGCATGGGCAAATTAAAAGTTGCATCCCTTTTTTGTGGATGCGGAGGCACTGATGTAGGGCTTGTTGGAGATTTTACTTTTTTAGGCAAATATTATCAGTCTAATGACATGGAAATCGTTTATGCAAACGATATAGAACCAACAGCCTGTACCATATTTGAGAGAAATTTTGGAATAAAGCCTGACGACAGAGATATTAGAGAAATCCAATCGAGCGAGCTACCTGATTTCGATATCTTGACAGGTGGGTTTCCGTGTCAATCTTTTTCTATTATTGCTCAAAACCCCAAACGACTCGGGGTAAAAGATGATAGAGGTAAGCTGTTTTTTGAAATGTGTCGCATTCTTCGTGAGAAGCAACCAAAGTGCTTTATAGCTGAAAATGTAAAAGGGATTCTTTCAGCTAACGGAAAAGATGCATTTCCTCTCATAATCAAGGAGTTTGAAGATAGTGGTTATGATGTAGAATATAAGCTATTAAACTCTGCTAATTTCGGAGTGCCACAGAAACGGGAAAGGGTAATTATTGTCGGGTTTCGCAAAGATTTAAATATCAAATTTGATTTTCCTTGTGAAGTTATTACAGACGAAAGAGCATTTACCGCCTTAAATACAGTTGTCGAAAATACTGTTGATGAAAAATACTTTTTCAGTGAAAAAGCTGTTGCAGGTATGATGCGTCGTAGAGAAAAAATGAACAAAGGTAGGGCTCAAGATGTGACTAAACCCTGTAATACGGTAGGGGCACACCTTGCTAAATTTTCTCTTAATAGCACAGATCCGGTGCTGCAAATTGGAGAAAGGTACCGTAGGTTTACTCCAAGAGAAGTGGCAAGAATACAGTCTTTTCCTGAAAACTTTGAACTTATCGAAAGTGAATCTGCTCAATATAGGGCATTAGGAAATGCAATTCCCCCTGTAATGCTCTGGTATGTAGCAAACAAAGTAACTAACATATTAAAATAATCCATTTATTAAACTATGAGATAGGCGGTGGTGCTATGGACAAGCAAATTTATAATTTTACAATATTTTTAATTAAAGATGATGCCGAAAATATTAATGACTGTTTAAAATATTCAAACGAGTTAACCGAGGTTGCTTTGAAATCGCAATTTGGATTAGATGGGAAAATATATTTTGCGGAAAGCAATCCTAAAGCACCTCGTTGGAAATCATACCTTGAAGAACTTTCTTCAGAAACAATAAGTATAGGAGATAATACTTCTAACAAAGCTATTCTATTAGTGAAAATTAAATCTCGTATCATGGCTGTGGCTTTTGGGTATGGTAGATCTTTTCTAAAAGAGGATAAGATTGAACGGAATTTTGGCTTTAAGGTGGCTTTAAATCTTATTGATCCTAATAAAATGCGCAGCATTAATGCTGCGACAATTGAGGATATGGTTGTCAATACTCAACACCAAGCCAGTTATAGTACTACCCAAGAAGAATTTGGTCTTAATATTACAAATGATATAATGAAAGCAGTTACAGGGCAACCCTATGATTTAAAGTACGGAAATCACATTAGTGGTAAAGATTCCTTGGTTGTATCTGTTTTTATGGAACTAAAAGAACTTAAAGATAAACTCACACTTTATCTTGATGCATTCACAAAAAATAGATATAAAGATATCGGATTTGAGTGGGTTGATAATGTGTCTGAGGTGCGAGATTCTGTATTAGCAGAAACTCTGGATTTTGACTTAGCTGAGGTTATCTCAAAAAAAGACACTTCGCACTTACATATAGCACCTCCTGAAACTACCGATTGGCAAAGAGTTGTCGGGTTTTGTTTTACTGGAATGGGGAAAAAAACTGAAGTTCGTGAAAGTTATGAATTGAATATTGATTTTCAGTCTTATCTGGAAAAATTCAGAGTAGATACTAATGTTTATCAAAAAATTAAAAGAGACAAGCTATTGGGCATGAATTCGGACGAAACAGTATTTTCAATATCAAGTGTATATGCTTCGCTAATTTTCCAAACTGTTTATGAGGGAAACACCTACATTTTGTGTGATGGAACTTGGTATGAAATAAACAGCTCATTTTTTAATACAGTTCATAGTTTCATCAACAATCGGATCCCTATATCCACAATATCTTTACCTAATTGCCCAATAGATGCGAAAGAGGCTGAGTATAATAAGCTCGCAGCAGATTCGACACCAGATTTTTGCTTAATGGATCAAAGGATGGTTTCTGTCAATGGTGGCCCGAAAAAGATTGAAGCGTGTGATGTTTTCACAAAAGATAAGCAATTAATCCACATAAAAAATAAAGGTCAATCATCACAATTAAGTCATTTATTTGCACAAGGCAAAGTTTCAGGGCAGTGTTTTATTGATGATGAAGAGTTTAGAAAGCAAGTATTAACGCTTACAAGAGAAAAGTTTTCTGAAGATGTGTTTGACTATAGCAATACGCCTGCGTCAAAAGAGTTTGAGATTGTATATGGGATTATTGATAGTAAAATTGGCACGCTAACAGATCGACTACCTTTTTTCAGTTTAGTGAATCTTATGCTTACGGCTGTTGAATTGGATAGAATGCATTTTAAATATTCAGTGGTTATGATAAAAAGAGATGACTAATATATAAATGACCATGCGATAGAAATTTGTCGCATGGTCATTTATTCGTATTCAGTTTGCGTTTCTTATTTTGTCCCTATGGGACTGTGCCTTAGTTATGATGTTTTTTTGAAACGGCTAATTTTCTTATTGTAATTGATGCAGCAGCAGATAGTATAGCACTTAACAACCCAAATATTGCATAATACGAGTATGTAGAATATGAAAAAGGATTAATAATAATAACTGCCCCTATTAAAATTATTACAATCCATAACCAAGCATTATACGGTAACTTTTCTTTTAAAAAAATAGCCGAAAAAATCATTACAAACATACCTGATAAATGTGCAAGTATCGAGGCATCCCCTAATTTCATTGTCGACAGTGCAAAGAAATATGTAATCATATATATTCCTCCGATAAGCCCCCTTAAAACCAGAAGAGGCCTATTTTCATTTGAAAACTTGACCTTGCTAATCTTTATAAGAACTAATAGCAATAAAACACCAATGAAACCTCTAAAAAAGGCTATTTCATTCGATGGGATTGTAGTGCTAAGTTCTTTTACAAGCACATTCATTATGCTAAAAGTAAAAGAAGACAAGACTGCATATATTACACCCTTATTTACATTTATTTTATGAAAGTTCATTCTTCCTCCAATATCAATATACTATATACTTTATATTATAATTTTCTGCTCTTTTAGGTATTAAAACATTGCTTTAATTAAGTCCCTAGTGTGATGATGCTTTGCCCTATTTATTTCATCACAGCGCATTTCCTCCACTAGTTTTCCATGATACATTATTGCTAACCGATCACATATTTGAGACATCAACGCTATATCATGACTAATAAAAATATAGCTTACATTGCTCCTTTTTTGTATTTTAATTAAAAGATCAATAATTTGTTTTTGTACAGATACGTCCAAGGCAGATGTGATTTCATCACAGATTAACAACTTAACGTCAATAGATAGAGCTCTAGCAATTGCAATACGTTGTCTTTGTCCTCCGCTCAATTCGTTAGGATATCTGTTCAAAAAAGTTTTGTCTAATCCAACTAAATCCAGTAATTCTAAACAGCGTTTATATCTTTCATTTCTAGACATATTTGTGAAATTTGTTAGAGGTTCTTCCAAAAACTTATACACATTATTCTTGGGATGAAAGCTAGTTTTAGAGTCTTGTATTATCATCTGAATTTTTTTTCTAATCTCTAATTTTTGACGGTAGTTTAATTTAGTAATATTTTGACCTTCAAAAACCATATTCCCACCATAAATATCACAAAAATACGTGAGTGCATTTGCTAAGGTAGACTTGCCACTTCCACTTTCCCCTACAATTCCTACAATTTCACCTTGAGAAATTCTCAAATTTACGTCTTTTATGATAGAGTTCCCACCATATCCCGCACATAAATTATTTACACTTAAAATATTATTAGGCATTCGAACATTCTTCCCTTCTAAGTCTTGGTATATCTCTAACCAGCTTCTTAGTGTAATCACATGATGGATTTGTAAGAATGCTGGTTGCACTGCCATATTCAACCGTATTCCCTTGGTACAAAACCATTATCCTATCGCTAATATAGGATGCAAGCGCCAAATTATGTGTAACCAAGAGAATTGTTGTGTTGAATTCTTTACGAAGATCTATGAACTCATCAATAATCTGTTTTTGAACCGTTGCGTCCAATGCGGAAGTCGGTTCATCTCCAATCAATAAAGATGGTTTTAGACTCATGGCCATGGCAATGGAAACTCGTTGCTTCATACCTCCACTAAGTTCAAAAGGATACTGGTTAATCACTTTTTCAGGCTCTTTTAACCGTACCTTATCAAGCATAAAAAGAGCATACTCCATAGCTTCATGTTTATTCATTTTCATTTTGTACTTCAAGTTTTCTACAAACTGTACACCGATTTTTCTTACTGGGTTTAAAGTGCTACCCGGTTCTTGAAATATTGTTCCAATTTTATTTCCCCGAATCATCTCAAAGTACTTCTGATTTTTATGAACCAAATCCACATCTTCTAACAGAATATGACCCTGCTCTATAACTCCGTTTTCTGGAAGAAAACCTTGAATTGCATTTAATAGTGTAGACTTTCCGCTTCCACTTTCTCCTACAATACTAACTATTTCTCCCTTCTCTACCTCAAAGCTAATATTATTCAGGACATTTATTTCCCCGTAGTTAACAGATAGATTTTCTACGTTTAAATACGCCACTTAGACTTCCTCCTATGCTTACATTTTTTTCGGAATTATCCCTTAGAATATCTGCTAATATATTAAACACAAATACGATAATAAAAAGAGCAATCCCCGGATATAACATATAATTAGGTGCTACTTGCATATAATCTTTAGCTTCAGATAACATTAATCCAATTTCAGGCCTAGGTGGCTTAAACCCTAAACCAAGAAAGGCTAAGCCTGCAAAACGAAGGATAAAGCTACTTACTGATAATGCACAATAAACTATAAGTTGCGGCATTATGTTGGGAATAATATACTTTGCGATTATCTTTGCTTTATTATTTCCATTTAAAATTCCCGTTTTTATGTATTCTTTTTCCTTTTCTCCAATAGTCAGTGCTCTTGTCATTCTGGCGTATTCAGCCCATCCCGGAATAACTAAGGCAAGTAGCGTATTAAAGGTGCCTGGTCCCAATACTCCTACAATAGCAATGCTCAAAACAACCCCGGGAAACGCTAACATCATATCTGCAAATCTCATAATAATGCTGTTCACAGCCCCACCCAAATATCCTGCTATAACCCCTAGGGTAGTTCCTATTACAAAAATAATAGAGACTCCTACTAATGCCAAAAATAAAGAGGATTGCATTCCTAATATTGTCCTAGAAAAAATATCCCTGCCCAAGTGGTCGCATCCAAAAATGTATTCCATATTAGGAGGCATCAAAGTCAATGACGAATCAGTCAAATATGGGTCGTGCATTGCAATTTTATGTCCAAATAATAAGATTACAACTAACATTGCAAATATTACAAAGAATACCCATAATACTATTTTCTTTGTAATATAAGTATTTTTCGAGCTACTCATTTTACTTATTCTCCTTTAATCTTATCTTTGGGTTGAAATACTGGTAAGAAATATCAACTAAAAAATTGATACAGCAAAACATCATTGCCATCCAAACTACATATACTTGAATAACCGGATAGTCCCTATGCGCAATTGAATGAATTGCTAAACTGCTTACTCCTCTATACATTAGTAATATTTCAATAGCCGCTGTGCCGCCCAAAAGATGTCCAAAATTAATTCCCATAGCTGTAATGATGCTAAGCATTGCATTTTTTAAAATATTATTAACTAAAATTATACGACCAGAAAGACCTCTGGCTTTTGCACCTTTAACGTAATCTTTATTAAGTTCTTCTAATACAGCGGCTCTAATTTGTTTAATTAAAATGCCGGAAGTTACAATACCTAAAACCGTAGCCGGAATTATGACAGATTTAAATCCTTCTGATCCCATAACCGGTAGCCATTTTAACTTTATACCAAAGATAAACATAAAGATCAGAGCCAGATAAAAATTAGGAATAGATATAGATATAATAGAATACAGGTTAATTATCTGATCCTCTATCCTGTTAGCTTTTACAGCTGACAATAATCCTAACGGAAAAGAAATAAATACTGCCACCAAAAATCCACTTACAGCCAGTGTCAAAGTCTTAGGCAACTCTCTCAAAAATAGCTCTAATGCAGGTACATTTGCGTTATAGCTAATGCCAAAATCTCCTTGAATTGCATTAAGTAGCCATGATAAATACTGTTTTAAAAAAGGATCATTTAATCCCATCTGTTCTCTGGTCAATTCCAGTAACTCCTTTGAAGGCGGTACTCCACCTTCACTTAGCAAGTTATAAGCCGGATCCCCTGGAGAAATATGTAACAGAAGGAATGTAAAAAAAGTTATTCCAACTAATACAACGAGTAGTTGCCACAACCTTTTCAATATATATTTGTACATTGTCTTACCTCAATTGTTAATAAAAATATGAAAAATTCTCATTCGTTGTGTTGATTTCTCTTATTAAAGAGCAATATACTGCAAAAATTCAGAGACTTTACATAAGATGTATAGCAATCTCTAATTTTTGCTCACATATAAGCATTCCCTATGGCAAAATTGCCATAAAGGTTGCTTATATGCCATGGCAATTTACGAATTAAAATCTACATCTACATTCATTTGATAATAATCCAGCGGATGTACATAAAGGTTTTTCAAATTCTTATTTCTTACAATGTTGTTTGTTGAGAAGCATAAAAAGACATTCATCCCATCTTCTACAATTAATTTCTGTGCTTCATAAGCAAGCTCGCTACGTTTTTGTATATTACTTTCAGTTTCCAAAAGTTTAACAATTTCATTTACCCTATCATTTTTGTAATATCCAATATAATTTTCTGAAGCGGTTTCGCTAAAGGCAACATCTAATAATCTTTTGGGATCAGTACTTGTAGCTATGGAAAAACCATCAAAAGCTAAATCAAAATTTCCGGATTGATATTGTTCAACCGGTAGTTTTTCATAACCTACCAGCTCTATTTCAATACCTATTTTTGCAAGCTCGCCTTGTAGATACTGTGCAATAATAGGAATCTCTGACCTAGTTGGATAATTACAAAGCTTAAGAGATAATTTTTTACCATTTTTCTCTAAAATTCCGTCCCCATCACTATCAGCAAAGCCAGCATCTTTTAACAGTTGTTTCGATTTTTCTATATCAAAATTATATCCGGCTATTTTTTCTGATCCAAATGGAAGAGTCTTTGGGTATGGTGTTTGAGTTGGAACTACCGTTTTGCTCAACGTTACTTCTGCCATTGCTTCCCTATCAACTGCATGATTTATTGCATCTCTTACCCTGCGATCTGATAAGAATTCATTGTTGGGATTCATCATTATGTATATCAATTTCATTGACGTTGTTTTATCAATGACAAAGTTATCATCTTGTCCAAAAACTTCAAGTCCCGCTGCCGTAAGATTCATTGTAGCATCAATCTCACCAGATTGAAGTGCAAGCATCCTTGTGTTGCCATCTGCTATTAAAATGTATTTAACACTTTCAAGCTTGGCCTTTCCACCCCAATATTTGTCAAAAGGTACCATTATAGCACTTTCTTTTGGATTATACTCCTTGACCATATAAGGACCTGTACAAATTGGTTTAGTAGCAAAGTCTTGGCTATCTGCTGCATTTACATTAACTATAACGAAAATAGACTCTGCTAATTTATCCGGTAGTATTGGATCCTTAGTTGCTGTTTCTATAATAAGTTTATTTCCATCCGTGCTTAACAAAGTGTCCTTCAGCATATCTTTTGCTCTTGTATTTTTCTCAATGGCCCGTTCAATACTTGACTTAACATGTTCTGCCGTCATTTTTTCACCATCATGGAAATACACATTGTCTTTTATTACAAATTCCCATATATTATCATCTACCATCTTATATTCCGAAGCAAGCCACGGCTGAGGCGACATATTCTCATCAATTTTAACCAGTGTTTCCCCTATGCCATATCTAATTGTTCCCCATCCGTTATAATTGTTCGCAGGATCAATATTCTCATCAAAAAATGGCATTCCAATTACTACGGTCTTACCATCTTCCGCGCCGTCATTTGGATTGCCACTTGAACCACATCCGTAAAAAACTCCAGCAAGAATTGTAATCAAAACAATTACACTAATTTGTTTCATAAACATTTTCTTCATATATTTCAGTCCCTCCTTCAATATGCGCCCTTCAATAAGCGATTACTACTGGCTTATAAACTTGATATGAAGAATGTATTCAGATGCTAATATTTTATTATTCTAAACCCAAAATTCATATCATCTGCAAATCATGATAGACCAATAATGTGTATTTTGGGCACAAAAAAAATACAAAACCATCGTTCGTAGAATTGCAAAAGAAACCATTAGGCAGGTATTCTGACTTAAGAATCAACATCTATTCAGCCTTCCCAGTTTCCCAGTGGCATAATGGAATAGACTACTCTATTACAGCGGCGTGACCGTGCAGGATTTTCACCTATCTTCCCTAAAAAAATCACTTTACCTAATCGTGTAAATTTAATTATACTTTACTTTTACTCTATCCCAATTGCAAAGTGTTGTCAATTAATTTATTTATAATGCAGTACTTAGTTAGTATAAAAATACAATAAATATCAATGTTTCTTTGAAAAATATGCTTTAACAATGTTGTATGCCTAAAAGAGATGTGCGAACTCTCTACAAACTCATTAATCAAGCAAATTGAGAAATCATGTTCAATTTATACTAAATTACTGTATTCAGCGAGCAAAACTTCAAGATAATCAACCTTATGTGTGCTCTTAAGAGAATTTGAGTGAGTCAATGGATGCATGACACTTTCATAAGATAAACTAGCCTACTTGTGGTATTTTGCTTCATTTGTCATAAAAAAATGAGCAGGATTGTCCTAAAAACATCCTGCCGATTTATTCTTCTCAGATATTAAATTAAGACAAAAATTACACAAGTTATAACTCATGGGTTAATTCATGAATTTTTATCTTAGCCTTACTCAACACATCAATGCCCTCTTTAGTTGCTGAGTAGTATTTTCTTGTTTTTCCGTTGACATTTTCGGTGCTTGATGTAAGCAATCCGCTCTTTTCAAGATTGTGAAAGATAGGATATAGCGTACCGGCACTAATGTCGTACCCGTGATGCTTCAATTCATCAATCATCCATGTTCCGTAGATAGGTTCCTTGGAAGCGTGTTGAAGAATATGAACTTGTATGAAAGCTAAAAACAATTTTCTAATAACCGGTTCTTGCATTGCAAAACCTCCTGTGCTATAATTATATCGATTTTCAATATCGAACTTCGATATTGTTATTATAGCTTATATATTCTATATAAGCAAGGAGGTGTATTATGAATCTCATTCATTCAGATAATCAATTGAAGTTTTCTAATATAATTTCTTATCCGGAAATTAGCATTACTGAGAATTCCTTCACGTTCATTTCCGGCGCAAGTGGATGTGGAAAAAGTACATATCTGAAAATGCTCAACAGGACGGCACTGCCATCTCAAGGAACAATCCTATACAATGGTAAAGACATTTCCAAGCTTGCAGTGTTGCAACACAGAAAAGAAGTCCTTTTAGCTCCACAGGATGTGTTTCTTATTGATGGTAGCATAGAAGATAATTTCAGGTTTTATTATATGGCAAGAGAAGAGAAAATGCTGTCTTCAGAACAAATGAAAAGGTATCTTGAAATCTGTTGTACGAACTTCACACACGCCGATGACTGCACCACACTCTCCGGCGGAGAACGTCAGCGAGTGTTTCTGGCTATTTTTTTATCTTTGGCCTCCAAGGTTTTATTGCTGGATGAGCCTACTGCAGCTTTAGACGAAAACACATCATCTGCCCTTTTGTCCAGCATTAAGGAATATTGTAAATTAGAGCATATTACAGTCATCTGTGTCTGCCACAACGAAAGTTTAATTGAAAAATTTTCAGATGTAACAATAAGATTGGGGGCTAAGTAATGAACGGTGTCGCTGAATTACAGATATGGCAGTTTGCCTTGGTCTATTTTTTACTAATCATTGTAATTGCACTTATGAAAAAATGTCATATTGACCAGACTAAACTGTTAATTACAGCAAGCATTAAAATGACTGTGCAACTAATACTTGCCGGCCTGATTCTCACCTATATTTTTAAAAATCCACATCCTATATTTACTATATCTTATCTTATGGCAATGATTGCTTTTACGATTCATCGTGTGTTATCACGAAGCAAAGGACTAAACAATCGTTTCAAACTTATTATTGCAGTGTCTGTCGGTTTTTCGGGAATAGCAGTTCTTATTTTTTTCATATTTGTTGTAGTTGGTGAGAGTATTTTAAACCCACAATATGTCATACCCATTTCCGGTATGTTGATGGGAAATACCATGACCGGTGTTTCACTTGGAGTCAAAACACTTCAGGAAAGCCTAAACGGTCAGCGAACTAAGGTTAATGCTTTACTTTGCGCAGGCGCGGCTCCAAAAACAATCTTACTGCCATTTGTTACACAAGCGCTTGAAACCGCAATGCTACCAACTCTCAATTCTATGGTAGGAATGGGAATTGTTTCTCTACCGGGTATGATGACCGGTCAGATTCTAGCGGGAACGCTTCCAACCACGGCGATTCTTTACCAGATAGCCATCATGATTGCAATATGTACTGTAGTTACCTGTTCAAGCTTCGGAAGCTTGTATTTTGGCTACAGAACATTATTTGATAAAAATACACAGATTATTCATCAATGATTTTAACCTTACATTTTTGAACTTAGTGTGTTGCTTATGGTATAAATACGCCTTGCTTAGGAATATAGTATTACTATTTTTTCAAAATTTTTTGAAGTATTGTCTCATATTCATATGAAACAATGTCCAACTAAAAAAGGCTTAACTTGAAAAATTTATTCTCAATTTAAGCCCTTAATTGTAGATTAAAATGTTATTTGATTTTGTATAAGGTTATCTCTTTGATAACATGTTCTATTTTACAAGCATCTTTCGATGCAATATCCTTCGGTACTCCAATAGACAAAAATATACTGGCAAGGGTTTCGTGCCTGTTTAAAATAGCTGTTACTATTCAAAGCCCTTTGTCAGTTAAGGCAATATATCCGCAACTGCAAATATTATTAAATCCCTGTGATTTAAGCTTTTTCATAGCTTCGCCTATACTTGGCTTTGAAAATCCTTATATATCGTCTAGTCTTCTTCACCTTCTGTCTTGCTTGTATTAGAAGCAAGATAAAAAGTTAAAGCCAAGTTCTTATTTTCTGTTTCATTTGCCGTAACAATAAAAGCAGGTAATACTCTCTTGGTTTCTCTTTTTATAAGATGTATTCCATGAAGGGTCTTCGCCGTGGTATGATTATCCTTGTCTGTTTCCAGCACAATATTTCCGTTATTGTAATAATAGTTCCTAATGATTCTAGAGTTAAACATTTTCCTTAAGTTAAAATAATTTGAGGCAGTACGTTTTACTGCCTCAAATTTCTATGTAAATACTTTCACAATCTCAAAACAATCTAACGAAGATTTTTCCTATATTAGTTATAAAAACTTGTTACTAGACAACTCCTGCTTAATCCTAGCAATCACAAAGCCATACTTTCTAAATTCCAAGTATTAAATTGCTATTATGCCTAGAACTTTTCAGATATTTGTTTTCAACTTTTTTGCTAAATAATATTTTAGAAAGCCCAAAGTTCCTGCACATCCAAACATAAGCGCAAGAAATATAAAGAATAATAATATTACATTATCCAATATGTTTCGATCTATTATCCCTAGTATTTCTTTTCCGCTTACTATTCCAATTATCATTATAGTTGAAATAATCCAATCCACATTTTTGTATTTTTTTTGTTTATTATAGTATCCTTTTCTTATTAATATAATAGTAATTATAATATATACAGCTATGCATATAATATATAACCCTAAAATGAGACCAGTTATTTTCAGTGACACCTCACTATTATCACCTCCGAAAAATTTATAATCTAAAATTAAAGTTGATAAAGAAAGAAACAGACCACTTACACCCATAAAGAGATTGAACTTATTTTGATTAATGGGATTCTTTAATAATATAATTCCCCCAATACAAAGCACCACAATAATTGGTAACATTACAACACTAGTAATATTTGAATATGCACCAAAAATTGCTATTGGAACACAAAAAATTATTAATCCTGGTAAAATTTTTCTAATCGTCGTTTTGGGTGAATAATAGCTTTCCTGATTAATAAAGTACTGTATATTCTCTTTCTTAATATCCATAATATTTATTCCTCATCTTTCATCATAAAAATATGTAAGAAGTTTTATGTAGGAGAAAGAATCAAATTTCTTTCTCCTACATATGCTTTTTATCTTTTAGGATTATATAAATCAATTGCCCACTCTCTAGCTGTTTTATTGTCTAAGCTTTCGTACGTTTTTACATCAACACCAATAGTATAGGCTACAGTTCCAGCTACTCCTCCTGCTATAGCTCCATAAGGTCCAGCCAATCCACCAAATGCAGCCGAAAGGTCTGTGGCTACCGCACCTCCAATTCCCACTGCACAATTCACTGTGGCATCATAAGCTATTTTGCTAAACGGTTGGTCTTCCTTATCATCTTGATAGCCTCCGTATACAACATCTGTGGCAATTCCTACATAACCTGCTTTTGAACCAAAATGAGATACTCTATTCATATCAGAAGTAGCTCTTGCTACATCCTGTGAAACAATTTTATTCCATGTTCCAGAACCAATATTATTAGGTTTCGGTGTTTTTGCAATTGCTTTAGGAAGTGATTCCTTTCCCGTTTTTCCTAAAGCATCAATTCCAGTACCCATAAAGCCTGCAACCGTACCAGGTGTATTTAAATTAACATACTGTGATACCTTTTTACCACTGCCCCCAGACATTCTATAGTCGCCACCAGCAGTATGAACAACTGCTCCTTCTGGCGGTCTACTGCCATTTGTTAGAATAGTCACCCCATTTGTAACCGTTGCCTTTACAGTGGTTCCATTTTTCAAAGTAACCGTAACAGGCACGGATGCCGAACTGCCCTTGGAAGAACCCCTTGAAGATGTAGATTTATTTGATGACGAACTGCTGTTATTGCCACGCTTAACCTTTTCTGATTTATAGCTACCATTCTTATTAACACACGTTATCCTAAAGTTACCACCCGCTGTTTTTACTATATCGCCTTTTTTTAAACCTTTAGGTGCTTTACCATTGGGTTGAACTTTAACTGTTCTATATCCACTAGGGTCAATATAATTAATTGGATTATTTCCACAGTACGCATACCAGTTCAGACTTCCCGGTTCCATGGCACTTCCTCGGTAGGCATCCTCTTGTGTAAACCTCTGAATCCCTGGGTTATAATACCTTGCTCGTAAATAATAGTTTCCGCTTTCCGAATCCTGATACTGCCCGGTATATTTGTACGGATTGTTTAAGGCCTGGTTTTCGATTTCCTCTTTCCACTTGTTTTGAAAGTAGTTATCGCCAAAGGTATTTTTCCCATCCTCTATATCCTTGCCAAATGGCTCATATTGATAGTCTTTTATGACCTTTCCATCACTGTCCAGTAACTTGGTTACATCGCCATTGCTATCTTGCAGATAATAGTAGGTAATGAAATCCTTGTATATTGCCTGTCCTTCTTCCCCTTCTGCAAGGCCTTCATTAGAAGCAAGGGAAGAATTCGGAACTAAGTTCTGATTAGCTGTTCCGTTTGCCGTAGTAATGGAAGAAGGCAAGACACCTTTGGTTTCTCTTTTAATCAGATGTATTCCATGAAGGGTTCTCGCTGTGGTCTGATTATCCTTGTCTGTTTCCAGCACAATATTTCCGTTATTGTAATAATAGTTTATCACATTTAAAGTCTTATTGTCCTCTGTTTTTAACGTAATTTGCTCGGTATCATTTGTAAAGGTTGGATTACCAATAGCCTGCATCTTCTCTTTTCTGGCTCTTAAGCCTTCTGCATTGTAGTAATACCTGTAAATCCCCTTTCCCCCTATGTATCCTGTCTGCTGATTAAATCCGTTATATGTATATCTGTTTATTTCCGTACCTAGATTGCCCATATTTTCATTTCTTGTGCAGATTTTGTTTTCCAGCAAATTCCCTTCATCATCATACTGCAGGAAGCTTTCCTTCTGTATGTCAAAATTTCTGCTCCCTTCTGTATAATTCATATATGTCAGCCGGTTACCTGAATCATACTTATAGTCTGTTTTAGAATAGGCAAACATTCTATCAGGCTTACTTTTATCCTCTTTGTATTTCATTTCATGCTGGATATTGCCATATTTATCATATTCATAATCGATGTGACTATCATTAAAGGTAGAGTTTTCCAGCCTGCCCAGCATATCATAATTGTATGTATACTTGTCCTGATTCTCTTCCTTATAAGTAATGTTTCCAAGCTCATCGTATTCATAATAGGCTATATCTATGACCCCCGGATTGGCTGGATCTTTTCCAATCTTATCTGTAACCACGCTCCTTACTTTGCCTGATTTATAATAGGTATAGTTTCGGTTTACGTTGGTAACAGGATTAATTTCCTTTAAGAGTTTTCCTGTCTTATCGTATTCATAACCATAAATAATGCCCTTTTCTTTTATTCCAGTAATCCTAGAAAGTTCATCGTAATGGTATTCTTCTTTCTGCTCTAAGGTCGTATTGTTATAGATTTCGAAACTCTTTACCCTGCTTAGATTATCATAACTATACTTCTTTTGTATAACGGCATTAGTACCCTTATCATTTATCAAAGAACTCTGTGCTTTATCAGAAAAACTGTACTCAGAGTTTTTAATCTGAACATTAGTTACCCGGTTTAAATCATCATAGGAATAATCCGTTACAGCCAGTTCATCCGTTGTCCGGACTAAATTACCCATTAAATCATACTCATAAGAGAGTACATTTTCATCAGAGTCCTTGCTGTTTTTCTTTTCAATCAGACGGCCTGCTCCATCGTATTTTAAATAGGTGTTAACGCCATTCCTATCCGTTTTTTCGATGATTCTGCCTTCTTTATCGTACTTATAGCTTGTCTCTTTCCCCTGTTCATCCCGTTCTTTAACAAGGTCACCTAAACTGTTATAGAAATATTTGTTTTCCTGATAACTGGTATCTTCCGTTTCATTGGTTATTCCCTTTTTTATGGAAGTAAGTCTTCCTACATTATCATAAGTATACTTTGTACTGATTGACTTCTGATTTTTATCATACTGTTTTACCAAGGTGAGCCTTCCTCGTTTATCGTAAAAATAATCGAGTTTTTCATTTTTTGCATTGACTGTACGAATCAGATTTCCCAGAGTATCATAATCCGCATAGCTTTTTACATAGGAACCATCCTTATACGGCATACTCTGGCTGATGAGCAGGCCTACGCTATTGTATTCGTAGTAATAGTTAATATCATTTGCGTCTTTTAGCCTGGTCAGGTTTCCCAGGGTATCATAATAATAGTTGGTGACATACTTTTTAGGATTTACTTCTTTCAGCAGATTGCCAAAGATATCATATTCGTACGTGGAATGTTGCTTTAATTCGTCCTCATAGGAAACCACATTCCCCTGGTAGTCATAATAATACTCTTTAGTCAGTTCATTGTCTTTAGAAAGGATTCCTTCTTTTTCAAGTTCTTCGTACCGGTTGTAATAGAAGTTCTTTGTGATTTTATTCTGATTACTGATTTGGCTTAAGCTTACTTTTGTATAGAGGGATCCCGATTTATCCTTATATGCATCCTCATATGCCAGCTCTTTTTCCATTAGAAGCTTATTTCCTTCATCAAGTAAGGATACCCTCACAAGACGTGAAAGCTCATCATAAGAGTAATCTACCCTTGTCCCTTCTGCATTTTCCTCGGTTTTCAGTCTCCCATAAGCATCATAATGATTTCTTTTGGCAACCAGGTTCTCATTCGGATATTCGATGGTTTCCAGAGCTCCCTGTAGCTTTGCAAAATAGTTCGCAAATTTTTGCACACACTTCGCAAAAATTTTGTGTTAAAAAAAAAGAGACTTTAAAGTACAATTAAAGTATCTTTAAAGCCTGTTTTTTTGTTTTAAAAACTCATTCTATCTCTAGGGTTTTTACTGCGTAATGCTTTTCTTGTTGCTTCATTACTTAGGCGGATGTAAAACTGAGTTGTTGTGATTGATGAGTGTCCTAATGCCTCTTTTACGTATGTGATATCAAGTCCACTGTCAATTAGCATAGTCGCATAGCTCCTGCGAAATGTATGAGGGGTTATTTTCTTGGGTATTCCTGCTTTATTCGCATATTTTTTTACTATTTCCCTAACCGCACTTGTTGAAATTTTTTTATTAAGTTTACTTAAAAAAATATATTCACTTCCTATATCTTTTACAGCATTCATATAATCTTTCAGAGCTTTTAACACTTCCTTGTTATCAATAAACGCCGCCTTCATTTTTTTGCCTTTTGCCACGTATTTAAAGCAGTGTTCAAGGTCGTCCCAGTCGGTATATTTAAGGTTAGCTAATTCATTTACCCTTATTCCTGTACAGAAAAGTAATTCTATTATGGCTATATCCCTTCTGTGGGTATTTTCTCCATACTTCCTCCCTGGTGCATTATGTACTACATATAAGAATTTATTTACTTCTGAAAGTTCCATGACTGAAGGTAGCTCCGATTTATTTTTGATGCGAATATTCATTCCCCAAAAGGGGTTAGTATCTATTGTTCCATATTCGTATGCATAATTGAGAACGTTCCTCAATGCCGTTATTTTTCTTCTAATGGTTTTATATTTGTATTTTTGCTGTAGAAAATCTATGTATTCTCTTATTACTTTACGTGTTACTGATTCAATTTCTATTATTTGAAGTTCACGTTTGCAAAGCCATTTTTTAAAAGTCTCTACATCTATTGTGTATCCCATTATTGTATTCTCACTATAATCTTTTGTTTTAATACTGTTTATATATTCCGTAGCTACATCAGTAAAATACATTACACACCCTCCTTATTTATTTTATATTTGCAAAATATTATTTTGTATATATAAAATAATATACCTCGAACGTTTGTTTGTCAATGTCTTTATTTTAGATTATTAAATAAATATTTTGACTTTGTAAAATATTTTAGATATACTTATATGTAGCTAGGAGGTGAGCTTGTGATTTCTTACAAACCATTATGGAAATTATTGATTGAAAAAGATTTAAAAAAATTGGAGTTTGCTGCTCTGTGCAGCATAAGCACCGCCACTCTTGCAAAACTTAGCAAAAACGATTTTGTGTCTATGGATGTTCTTTGCAAAATTTGCAGTGCTCTTGATTGCCAGTTTGGTGACATTGTAGAATATCAAAAATAAAGGATACGCTGTTGATTTCAAGCAGCGTATCCTTTATTTTATTAGCTCTCAGATTCCAATTGCATTACTTCTTCTTTTTCAATACTAGCTTTTGATTCCTTAGCAGTTCCTATTGAATTCACAGGCTGCACAATAACCACAAATTTTTGGTATGCTTCTTTTATGTACTTACAAGTGACATTTAAAAACGCAAATACTATAACCAATTCTTGGAATAGATCTGTATATTCTTCGGGCAAAGTCCAACCTATTTCAGAGGCAAAAATAGGTAACATAGTTATTGCAATACAAAGTAAAGTAATGCCAATCACAAATACTACCGCTTTTAAAAAGCTTTTCCGGATCTTACTCCACTCAAAAGGCTGGTTCAGTGCCGTAACATTGTACCATATTGAAAAAGCCATGTTTGCAAGGTATGCACACGAAAAAATAAAAATTGCGTACCCTATATTTAATAGGTTCTGTATAATATTTTCCATCGAATTCTCCTATTCTGTAACTCTGTCAATTAATGCAAATACCTGAGCTCTAGTTAGTGGCTCATCCAGCTTATCCTTATGTACTTCAGGGCTGTTTATAATACCTTTCTGTACTAAGCTTTCCAAATGCTTTTCCGCCCAGTGTTGTTTCTTTTGTTCACTCATGTTTTTTCCCTCCTTCCATGCTATTCCTAAATACTTCAGTATGCCCTTTGAATCACACACTGCACAAAGTTCCCTGAAACTGTCAGACTTAAGCTTATCTAATTCTTCCTGGTTCGTATAAAACCCATGCTCAATTAATACTGCAGGTGGAGTTGTGCTTACCACAATACCAGCTACCCCGTGTGCATCTTTTATACCTCTATCTTTTAACCCCAATGACTTACTGTTTTGCTGAATTGCTTTGGCCAAGACAGTTCCTTTTGCGCTTGCATTACCTGGCGTGCTACAGAATATCTCCCAACCGTTAGCTTGGTTCCAGTCTGTGCCGTACGCATTAGCGTGGATACTTACTACCAAATTAGGTTTATCTTTGTTCACAGCCGAGATTCTTGCGTTTAGCTCAGTCTTTGGATTGCTGTTTTCTATGTACTGGACATAGCTGTCAACACCATGTCGTGCTAGGTGGTGCTTAATCCTATTTGCCACATCCAAGTTAAATTCGTATTCGAAAAAAGAGCCATCAAAGGCTCTCTTACCGGGGGTTAATTTGCAGTGTCCTGCATCTATACATATTTTCATTTTGTACCTTCTTTCTGCATTAATTTACCCAGGTTAATATAAGATTTTCTACATCTGAAAAACCTCTATCACTTTACACCTTTTCTATTAAATGATATTATTTTTCCGAAAGGAGGTGTGCAAATATGTCAGGTTTAAAAGATTTAGAAAAAGAACTAAAACAGCTTGCTAAAAACGTGCAAGATGTTACTTCTGAATATGATGGTAAAAGTATCGGTTTAGACGAACTTCTCCCATCAAGTTTTATGGAAACACATACCCACTACGACAACGCCGATGACTGGCTTGAAGCTGGTGGCTTCAATTTTGAATCTCAAGAAGAATACGAAGAACTCACTGAAGCTAATGCTCTTGATCATTATGTATCACAAAGTACTGATTTCAATACTTTTCAAGAAATGCTTGAAACTGCAGCAGCGGATATGATTTCATCAAAAATTTTTGGCTAATCAGATTGCGAACCAGTAAATTTATCTACTTCTTGTAGTAATTTAATCAGTTGGTTCGCTTTTTCTATTGCTATATCAAGTTCTTCGGTATTTACTTTAATCTTAATCTCGTTATCCATTTTATCTAATCCTTTCTGCTTTTCAGCTAATACTTCCAATCCAGTTTCCCCAGTTAATTAAATATTAAGCATAATTAATTATTTAAATTAACAAAACATATATTTACGAACTTAATCAAACTCTGAGCAACCAATATTATTCAACTTCTTCTGGCGGAACATAGCTTGGATTATTTATCCAGTTTAAACCAGTCCATTTTTTATGTCCTACCAATGTTTCGTCATATCCCGATATAGGTATATATTTTAAACGATTATATTTTACATAAGTATCTAATAAACCAATACAAGTTCCATCATCTGATATAATTGCATAGTAATATCTTTTATCCACGATATAATCACCTCCAGTTATTCTATAGCCCACCAACACACAGAACTACCTACACTATAAGATGGACTGTTAATTGTAAGTTGTTTGGTTACTTCGTCCCAATATGCAGTTATCTGATATATACTTCCCGTAGTTTGAAATATGCGTCCATATTCAGAAATAAAATCAAAATAAAAATAGCGTTGTCCTGAAGCATTAACAAACCCTGAAATAAATTTCGTACTATATAAGAGTAGAGATTAAAACCTCTATTCTTATTTTTTTGTTATGATGAGTTTGATTGGTTAACGTTCTAAATTTGGGACTGGCTCCCGTAACTAAAAGTGTTAAC
>JBKECQ010000086.1:0-3239 GCA_047974845.1 Aminipila sp.
ATTGTCGATTGAAATCGATCTGAATCTGCCAGCTTTGCGCGTGGTCCGTGTACTCGACAGGATCGCGGCAAATCGCGGCTATCCGGTCATGCTACGCATGGATAATGGTCCGGAATTTATCCCACTTGCACTGGCTGAATGGGCAGAGCAACATGCAGTAAAACTGGAATTTATCCAGCCGGGTAAGCCGACGCAGAACGCTTTTATTGAGCGCTTTAACCGAGCATACCGTACAGAAATACTCGATTTTTATCTGTTCAGAACGCTGAATGAAGTGCGGGAAATCACGGAAAGATGGGTGTCAGAATATAACTGTGAACGCCCTCATGAATCACTGCACAATCTGACGCCGGAGGAGTATCGACAGCACCTTTATTTGGCCAGGAACTCAAAAAATGCATGGAACTAAATCGGGTCTATTTACACGCTGCTCCACATCTGGTAGTAGCAGACAGTTCTCTGTAAGCTCTTAACACTTCGCTATTATCACTTTTCTACAGTAGATGCGACGGCTATAGTTGTGAATTGCGCTATCTATAACTCACATAAAATGCAAGACCGCATGGTTCCCAAACAACCTTGCTCTGTGTAATACACTATCAGGTACTTGATTAAAGATTTATTCTTTTGGAGAGGAAGACTGAAGTGAGTGTCATAATCGTGAATGGAACCGGAAAACTGAAATTACCTCAGAGCATCTTCACGGGGCAACCAATGGAGCCCCACAGTTCCCCACTAACAATCACACCATATAGAAAAATTTTATCCCCTTTTGAAAATAAACATTTCATTTTTTTGCTTCAATAAATCGTGAATTAAAAAAATCAGCAGGAATGACCATCCCCCGATGCATAAATAATTCCGTACCTTTTCCTTTGTTCGCCAAACTGTAATTTAATTGAAACTCATAACAAAACTCATCAATATAGAGCCCCCTTATTTCAGGAGCATTATCATAAGTTAGCATCCACTTACTCTTAAGAGATTTTATAGATTCGGCAATTTTTGCATGATCACCCTTTTCATAAAAGTTTGTGTATAGGCTTGCTCCTTTTTCAAAATAAGGAGGGTCTATAAAGAAACAATTATCATTCGTATTAACCGTATCTAGTTCATTCAGAAAAGATAGTGCATCCATATTGTATATTTTTATCTTATCTTTATGAGATGCAATTTTATTAATTTTTTTAATCAAATCTGACTTATTAAATCTACAACTAAGAGGATATTTTTCATTAGATTGTGACAATCCCCCGATAACTCCTGCTTTTAAAATTATACCCGAGCGATTTGTCCTATTTAAAAAGAAAGTAGAAAATGCAATCTGCAAATTATTATACTTATGACGATTATTTTGTATTTCTTTCTGTATATGCCACTCATCAATTGTAATAGGTGTTTCATGTATTAATTTGGTAAAAGAATCCGTATTATTCAAAATAGCATCCCATAATGACCAGATAGATTTATCAAGGTCATTGAGATGTATTTCTTGAACATCTCCAGAAAAAAGCAAGGCCAAAGCCAGTCCTCCTCCTCCGGCATATGGCTCATAATAACGGCAAGGAGTAGTAAATGTAGCTTTTATTATTGACGAAATCATAGGGTAAGTAGATGACTTCCCCCCTGGATAACGCAATGGCGAATATGTTTTTCCCATATATTTTTATATATTGATACCTATGATTATTCTTTTGTAATTATACACTACATTCGTATAAAAGTCACTCTTTAGTTTTATTATGTGTCAATTCACAACACATAGAAATTAAGGGAGTAAAAATAACCCGTAACTGCTTAAGCATTTCACGATCTGGTAAAGTATATTCTCCATGCGCATATCTATTAAGTGAGTCAAGTGAATTCCAGTTTGCACTATCTTTAGAAATAAATCTTGTCAAATCAGATAAATATGGTTTATCTGAAAACCAGAGTTCCCTTTTTACTAATGCATTTATATTTTCAGATAAATTTTTAACCCTTCCATTACCATTCATACATTGTTCTTTTTTACCATGAATTTCGAAAATCCTAATGACAGCAATTTCAATTATGGATCTTAACAATAAAGCCGCTGCATTTTTATAGGTATCAAGAAACATACCTTGAGCCTCTTGAATAAGAATATCTAATTTATCACTCCCTGTGTGATAACTGATATTTCTATTTATGAGAAATTCTTTTCTGGATGTTCTTTTTTTACCATTTTTTGCATTTTCATCATCTTGACTTAAATTATTCATTCCTTTGCTTGGATTAAATTCGACTTTATCATTAAATTCACCATCATCAATCTTACCCATACTTTGTTCAAGATAGGCATCTAACTGTTTTGCTGTATTAAGCTTGCGAGAGTTAATGGTTTGGGTAACAATATCTGTAACAATTTGGCGTAGTAATGAGTTGAAAAAACTCTTCGAACAAGATGTAGTTAAAGTACCATTTATAATTTCAAATCCTGTTCTATCCTGGAAAATTTTCCTATTCACTAAACGTGAAATAGTTGACATTTGGAATTTTGTTTTTAGAGCTTTATCTTCTATATCTGTTGGAAGATCAAGTTCTGTGAAATATCTTTCTAAGATATATTCCTGAACAGAATCCTGAATATCAGAAACCTTCACATTAAACCGTTCAGCAATATCTTCAACAGATTCACCATCCTCTACGCCAATACCTGCTATGAATCTATTCTTTTGTTGTCTGCTCCATTGTAATTTACCTTCAGCATGCAATTCATAAAGAACATTCTCTACTGCTCTACGAGAAGGTGCCACATATACTTCTATTTTCTCTATAGTTTCACTTCCTAATCTATTTTTAAGAAGTTCTAACTTTCGCCTCTTGCTAGCTGAAGGGGCTAAACCGGGATCTAGTAAACATTTAAGAGCTGAAACTCGTCTATTTCCTTCAACAACAATGTATGCGTCACCTTCCTTTACGACATAAATAGGATCATGTGAAATAAATCCTTTATCAACTATCTTTGTTGCTAATCGATCAATTTTTTCATTTTCAAAGAGAAAGTTTAAAATATCTTTTTGATTCCTAGTCAACACATAACTTGGTATTCTAGGATTAGCTTTATCCAGTTTTAAATTAGCTACAGATAAACTTAGACTGATGTAGCCCCCTGAAACACCAGACAGTAGCTGTATCTCCAGATAAGAGATAGGCTTGAATATATGTCTAACACTAACGCCAATTTTGAGATGACCGGGATCCTGTTAGGGCAAGAA
>JBKECQ010000120.1:0-5264 GCA_047974845.1 Aminipila sp.
ATACCACCTTAAAGGACAAACTAAATTAATAAGAGTAGAAGGAGAATAAAATGTCAAAAGGAAATAAGATGATTAAAGAAATGCTACATAATTATTCGTTTTCATATGGTGAAGATTTTTCGAGTCAAAGAAATCTTTATTATGATATATTAGCTAAAGCTCAAGAAAATATTCAAGCTAACTTAGAAAGCAATACATCTAAAGGAGTAGAAATATTAAAGATTCAAGTAGAGGATTTAAAAAAGCAAAATAATCGTGTTGCAGATGTACTTGAGGATGTAGAAGCAATAACAAAATATGAGGTATAAAAGGAGAAAAATGGCAGTAAAAAATGGATATGAGAATTCTAATTCAACCCCCGAATCAAATTTACAAATAACTGATGGCCAACTAAATGGAATAGATGTTAGGATTCAAAATCCTAACTTTCCATATGGTGATGTTGAGGATACTGAAGCAGTAGTAGGTGATTGGTTAGATACAAATTTCCCGGAAATCAGTCAAGATGAATTAAGTGAAGCAGGAATAGATATCACATATACTCCTGGAGGTACAGACTACTATTTATATGGAAAAAAAGTGAGTAAAGAAGAATTTCAAAATGAGCTGGATTCATGCAGTAGTAGTGATTCAGTTGTAACAAGTGGAAATCAAACAAAAATTATTCATACTGCTGGAAATGAACAAAACGATACCATAACAAATACGGAAGTTGGATACAGCCAGCAATCACCAGGAGTGATTAAAGTTAGTGTAACGAATTTAGATCAATTAAAGGGAATTGATGAAGAGGGGAACATAACAAAATCTACAGCTGATAATCTAAATCAAATAACAGGTTCAGATGTATTTACTGCAGGAAGTAGTGTATATGATGCAATGGATACCTTAAAAAAAGACATAGGAATAAAGCGTACGACAGCAATAGGATTAATTTTTATATCTGCATTTGAAGAGGATATTACCACTAAAGCAGGTTTAGTGGGAAAACTGGATGCAAATGATAGTAAAACACTAAATGCAGTAAACGATTTAGCAAAAGCAACTACAGTTGTTGGAGGGATTGCTAAAGTCCTATCATATGTTAGCGTTATTGCTTTAGGAGAGGAATATGCTACTACAAAGGTAATAAAAGGATTAGCTAATACCCCCCTTGTTTCAGTTTTAATCGACTTAATTATTGATGATCGAGATGAAGAATTTAGAGTTGAAAGTGAAGGAGAGGATTTAGTAATTTATTCTACTCAAGAGAATAGAAAAGGGCAATCTATATTTGGTAATTATACTATCCATCTGGATTATGAGGAACCAGAAAAATTATATAACAATATAGTGAGTTATATAGAAAGTTCAAAGTGCCACCTTGTAAACAAAATGGTTACGTTAAAAGATGTTACAAGAAAAGATATAATAGCAAAAGTAAGAGCAGATATTATCCTTTTAGCTCAGACGGGAGTGACCGAGTCAAATACTAAAGCATTATCTGAAATAATGAATATTGATCATGTGAGTTTTGACTCTGACTAAATTTGCTTTGTAGATAATATGTTTTCAAAGTTTAACCCAGATAATGATGAAAAAAAATATAAATATAGTGTTAAAAGAAAATTAAATCTATCAACAATGACATATACTATCAAACGAAGTAAAGTGGATAAAAGTGAATATGTTGAAGAGATAAATGAACTGAATACTGCGTATACTGGAAAGATTGATTTAGAGAGCACACTTGTATATCAAAGTGTCCAAATGCCACCGCAAAGTATTGACTCAATAAATTCAAACTTTGTAAAGAGCTATTATAAGAAATATGCAGATGAAGAAGAAGGGGGAGCAACAAATATTCAAAAGTCAATTGATGATGTATGTGCAGATGACTGTGTTCATACAGGTGAGGTAGACCTTTGGAGTGGAATACAATGGGGTGATACTGAAGAAAGTTCGGATTTTTTTAATACAAACTTAAATATTGATACAGATGAAGCACAAAAAAATAAGAGTAATTTTATGTCCCCCAAAAGAATAGAACTAGCAATAAGCATGGTAGAAGGAGTTTATAATATTTATTTAACTAGATTGTTGAAAAATATTGATATAGCGGATAGAACAAATCAAACAGAACAAGAAATAATTTCGGAATGGGATAAAGCATTAGGGAAGAAGGGCTAATAATGATATTTTATATTTATAAGTTTATATCAATTATAATCGCAACAATAACTTGTATTTTTTCATGGAAAGTTACACACTATTTTATAAAAGAGATAGATAAGTTTCATTATGTAAAGGGCTATGTGGATAGTTTAAAATTTCCGAAAAAAATTACGTATTACATATCTCAAATATTAATATTTTGTGGTTTAGCAATTGTTCCCATATTTATAATAGGACAAGGGATGAGAAACGAAAGGATGAAAAAAAGTGATAGGTTACTAGCGTATAATCTATACATTGCACCTTTAATAGGAATTGGGGGTTATGGCTTGCTAATATATCTTAGTATGCTACTAGCTGATTATTATGACTTAGCAATCCTTTCAAGAACATTAAATCTTTTAGGTGTCTACATGGCCTTTTTCTTAGTTCCTTACTACGTGATATTAGGGATTAAAAGGTTGTATAGGCTTAATCGAAACGATACTATTCAAATTACTAAATTAGGTTACAAGAAAGAAAATGGTATTAAGAAGAAGGATTACTTACAAAAATTATTTAGTGAGAAGTTAGAATCAGAAACTGAAGAAGAATTTGAAATTAGACGAAAAGAAATTAGTAGAAATTGGCATTATATATATGCAAGTGAAGAAGAATGGCAAGAATCAGAAGAAGTTAAAAATAACTTTACACGCATACAACCACTATTTATAAAATTAGTATTAATATATGTAATTATAAATTTTGTAGTTTTAGTTTTAAATTATGAAATATTAGGAAGTGAATTAGTAAGTATTGAAGTTTATAATAAATATATATACCAAGGAGTAAAATTTGTATATGTAACAGAAGCAGTAATACTAATGATGTTCTTGATTAACTATTGGCTAGGAAGACCATTTAAAGATGGAGACAAATATTTAAAAAACAATATACTGTCAAAAACTAATATAGTCGCCCTAATACCACTATATGTGATTATGATTATAGGAATACAAATGTTTACTATTTCAAGCAGTCCAGTAAGGGAAGATGGAACTATTGGGGTGCTTGTAGATAGTGAATGGAAGGATATCAAAGCGGATGAAAAAGGTATAAACTTTATTAAATCAAATTACATAGAAAGGGTAAGGCATCAGCGTGACTATGAATCGTTTACTCCTTATGAGAAAACATTAAATATGATGAAACATCCTAAGAAATTTGAAAAAGCTATACAAAAAGTTGGACAAGATAGGGTTGACTCTTTTGGAAACATTATATTCCAATCAGATAACGCTTTAGATAAGAGTGAAAAATATATTTCTATATATGAAAGTAATTACGAAATAAATTTTGAGGATGCAATTTTAGAATCTGACTATACACATAGTGTAGATATTTATTTTGGAAGAGGTGAACCTGAGATTTGTCCAGATGATATAGATACATATGATGCATTTGACTATAATAATGAAAATATTTGTGCATTAGAGCAAGACATGATTGATGCAGTTGAGAGTTTATATACAGAGGTGTTTGATGACAAAATGTTAGGGATTAAGAGTGATTATGTTGGGAAGGAAGAAGAGGAGTTTTAGAAAAAACTTTAATACTTGGTGGATGGCATAGCGATTTTATTCAAAAAATGCAAGCTGAAGATAAAAGTTTATCTGCAGCTATAGCCGGTAGTTGTTGGAAGGAGTAGAATGTTTTATGTTGAGTTATTTAAAGTTGCCACAATTGGTGTGATATATATAGTTTTAGTAAACTTATTTATTTACAATATTGTTATTGAGTATGATAAATCTGTGAAGATAAAGAATTATAAGACCAAAAAAGGTTTTTTCCCACGACTGGCAAGGTATTTATTGTCACTGTCCTATATACTATTCTTTATTGGGTTTCCGTTATTTACACTATACTATTTTCTAAAAGATCATGATGTAGTATTCGGAAAAGCTTTGGAAGTTTGGTATAAACAAACTGTAGGGCAAATTTTAGTTGTAGGAGGTGTAATTGTACTTTCTGCAGGAGCAGCATATTTTGCTGTATACTCCTTTGATGCATTTAAGTTTCTCCCATTTTTCTATTTTTTTGGAGCGATAGTTCTTTTCTTCTCAGCAGTATTTTTTGCAATATTATTTCTTAAACAAATAATCAATTTATACAAAGCGCATAGAACTAGTTTCAATGTAATGTCAAAACAATATCAAGGTATGTCTACAAAGGAAAAATGGACAAAAATTGCAGAAGATAATGATGTGAAGCAATTTGATTCAAAATATTGTGTTATATATGAAAGTGAGGAAGAGTGGAAGAATTCGGTAGAAACTAAAAAGACATATGGACAATTTTATAAAATACTCCAAGTTTATAGTCCAATTTGGATATTATGTATTAACATCTTATTTGCGATATTCTACTTTGATATAATTCCAGCAAAAATCTTTTCTGGAACAGCTCCAGTTGAGATTATGGATACATACAATTCAATGGTTATATGGTATTTTATATGGGGAATTTTATATAGTGGATGTCTTATGTTTTACGGTGGATTAACATATTTATTTAATCCTAATATTGCAGTTAAGAAAAAGTGTAGTAAAAAAGAAACAAAAGACGTAAAGTTTTATCAAATCCTATTTACAGCGTTACTAATCTTTTTAATGAGTGTATCTAGTATTTTGTACTATAGGATATATACGATGCCTTATGTACATACAGACGAAATGCTAATTGAATTTGACGACTACAAAGAACTTGTAAATGAGACTCTAAAAAGGAGAGATCAATATCAGGATTATAGTTTCTTCCAACAAGTTCAATATTTAACATCAAATCCAAGAGGAATAAGTTCAAAAATAGAACAAGAAGGTTATAAAGAGTCTGATGTATTCGATTTTGCATATGATATAGCAATAGTTGGTTTGGATGATGAAATGTCTATAGATGAAGCAATAGAAGATGGAAAGGAAAAAGGATATGTGTGTCAATTAACTAGTTGCAAATTCAGTATTCCATTATTAGATGACAAATTTAGTCATATAGTAATAACCCAAGAGTATATTGTAGTTTATTATAATGAGATTACTAAAACACCAATTGGTATATCAATAAATGATTATACT
>JBKECQ010000001.1:0-29002 GCA_047974845.1 Aminipila sp.
GTCTTTAGATACTGTTGATTGCCTAATGTGACTATCGCACCTACCCCAACTGGCTTATTAGTTGCAGCATCATATGTAATACCGTTAACCACATATCCGTTTTTGGTTTGTCCGTTATGCTGATAAGTTACATTTGATTTTGTGTTGCTGCTGACTTGTGTTGTGTTATTAGCATTACTTATCTTTTGGCTCTGATATGATCCATCTCCATTAACACCGGTAATCTTAAATTGTCCTCCTGCAGTTTGTACCACAGTTCCAACCGATAAGCCTTTTGGTGCTTTACCATCAGAACCAACTCTAACAGTCTTTGGGATAGACTGCGGTCTTGCTACATGATTTGGAGTTAATTTTTGGCTCTGATATGAGCCGTCTTTGTTGTAGCCAGTAACTTTAAAATCACCACCACCGGTTTGTACTATACTTCCTACTGATAATCCCTTTGGTGCTTTACCATCGGAACCAACCTTTACAGTTGTTGGCCTAGAATTTGAACTACCACCTGAATTATAGTTTCTGTTGGTGCTCACAGAACCTATTGTCGGTGTTCTAACCTTTTCACTTTTGTAACTACCATCACTATTAACAGAAGTAATTTTAAAATTACCTCCCGCTGTTTGCACAATAGTCCCAGCCTTTAATCCTGTGGGTGCTTTACCATTTGCTTGAACTTGCACTATACTACTACCACCACTACTACCTTTATTGCTAGAACTACTCGAACCTTTATTGCTCGAAGCACTTGATGAACTGCTTGATCCGATTGTTGGCTTACTGGAACTTGAAGAATTTGTCGGTGTCTTATGTACCCCCCCGGACGAACTAACTCCATTTGGGTGTTTAGGTGGTTTCCATGCCATAGCTAATTACCCCCTTCACTTTTTTTCTTTAAAACCTCTATTGCATTAGAGATTATAGGTGGTACTGGTAGTCCCATAATTCCAGCATTCTCAGTCAGCGATATGACTTCGTTTGCAATAAAGAAAAATATAATGGCCGTCGCTATGTAATCTGCGCCTATAACAATGTCAAGACTTGCGCCTACAAATACATAAACTAACATCATGCACTTACGGCACAATCCCTTTAGGCTTTCTTTGCTTTCAATACAACCTTTTGAAGTTTTAGGACTTTTACCGAATATACCGGCAACTATTAATCCTGTAACATAATCAGCGACCATGCAACCAATCAATATCTTTATTGCCATAGCATTTGCCCCCAATAATGTAGATATGGCCGTAGAAGCTACAGCTATTAAAGTGCCAACCGAGGTTTTAATAGATGTTACTTTTAGTTCCAACATTTATTTACCAACCTTTCTGCCGAGCATGGTAATAACTTGTTCCCTGGTTGTATATCCTTTTGGATTACTACCATCTGTTATTCCTTCTTGCTTGGCTTTTTCCCAATCTTTCTTCGCCCAATTAGACGGTTCTTTTTCTCCGTTTCCACCTAGAATCTCTTTCACTACTTCTGTAGCGATTCTCTTTACATCTGATTCCGTCAATTCCTCTTCCTCCTCTTTGATATTTTTTAAATATGGTAATGGATCTATCTGCTTACCTTTTACAATCAGCTCCATGTGCAAATGTACTGGTATATCTAATTTATCCTTGTTGCTACTGTTACCCATAACGCCTAACTGTTGGCCAGCTTTAACTACACTACCTTTGGCCAATTGGCTTTTTGATTTTAGGTGCTGATAAAGTGTCTTAAATTCTCCATGGTCTACTATAACTACCCAGCCTCTGTAATCATTCCAGTAGTTATTTGTAACAATTCCACTAGCAACACTAGTAATTGGTGTTTGTGGCTTGCTGAAATCCCTGCCAAGATCAATACCTTTATGGTATGTACTTGCGCCCTTTATGCCTGTGTTACGCTTGCCGAATTTACTTGTTACCCTAAGCGGTGTAACTGATAAATGATTAAATTGTATTGTCATAAATACCTCCAAATAAAAAGGGAGCATTACGCTCCCCTTAATTAACCAGCTACTACCTTATTGTAATCATCTTTTAATTTGTCGGTTATGTCACTTTGGCTAATGCCGTACTTTTCGTACCCATCACCAGTTTTTATAATTTCGCCGATAATGTCGTAAGCAACATCTGCGCCAGGCTTCTGTACTCCCTCTTGACTAGAATTAGTGTCAACCTCTGCCTGCATAACCTTTTCAATAACATCTGCGTGGTCTTGAATAAAATTGTTAATTCCGTAACTCATATTTTACCTCTTTCTGCCATTTGGCTTAAAAAAATGTATTAAAAAACACGCCTTATTGCGTGAAATTTGACTTGTCATATATTTGTTTTTAGTGTATTATAACTTGCCTATCCTCCACATTGTTTGCTTTAGCCTTGTGCTCTGCTTATGGTTGGAGTTTTTTTTTTGTGTTTAAATCTTGCTCACAACTCTAGTTGTTGTGCATGGTCTACAAAATAACTTCATTTGCTTCACTCCTTATAAATTCATTTGTATCTGCTTTATAGGTGGCACCTAACAACTCTGTTGCATACCTACCCACTTCAATATAATTATTTTGTGAATAAACTAGCGGTGTGTCAATCACCGTAACAACAATATTTTGCTCATTTAAAATAACATAAAATCTTCTCATTTTCCAAATCCTCCTTTAATAAATAATTCTACACTGCTCAAAATTAATTTTAAATAATGTAGAATTTTTAGCCATTCCACTCCATAATATTGTAATATTTAAATTACCATTTGAAACCATAACATTTTTTACCATAGAGCTATTAGAATGTATTAAATAAGCCCCCTCACTAATAAGGAAAGACCACCCATTTGCTTTACCAAATATACAACCTGAATCAACAATACTGTTTAAAGGTATTGAAATTTCTAGTGGGTTATAAGTTTTATCAAAAGTGACATTTATAGGTATTTGCTTTATTAATGTGCTAGTTTCATACCCTTTCGGAACTGGTACTGGTGTTTCCCCTGTACCGACAACATTCAAAACGGTATTTCCTTTTAATATCATTGCTGGTGTAATACCTAATTTTTTCGCAACTCTAGACTGACTAACACTAAATTTCTGCTGACCATTTACAATTCGGTCGTTACTATCACCCCAACAAATAAAGGACAGCATAGGGTCTGACGGATAATAAAAAGAGCCAACGTAACTTACTTGTAAAGTAGTATTTGTATAACTCCTAAAGTCTGAAACAGTGCCCGTAATTATTTCACCATTACTTCCAATTACTTGTTTACGCACTGCAATATCCCCACTAGTTGCTGGTGCGATAAGGGTGGGGAGCACAGTTGTCGCCCGTCTTGTAATAATACAATTACTCATTTCTTATTATCACCCCCTGGACACTAAGGTCAATTGTGGGTTTTCTCTTTGCATAAGCGGTTATTTTACCTGCGTCAGCAATAATTCTATAAACCTCATTATAATTTTTTAATATAGTCTCAGACTCTACTAAGTCCTCAGTAAGCAATACATCAACAATAGGAATATCACTTACTAGCAATCCACTTACCATTACTTCTTGTGTATAAGGGGCATTAGAACCAACCCACAATGAACTTCTAAAATGAGCTATAAATTCAGACGCAGAAGATTTTTGCTTCAATCCTGTTAATATTTCATTAATGGCAGGTATAACCTGCGTAGCCTTTGTCTTTAGCTCTGGATCAGCTTTATTTTGTTTAAACTTCATTGCCTCAGAAACAGAGGTCATCGCATTTTCAAAATCAGCAATTGTTACAAAATCTCCTCCTGTCACCGCCTTACTCTTTTCATAATAATATTTAGCATTGTCTATATCTTCATCAGCCCTTGTGCCAGTTCCACCTACAGCATATGATTGTGATTCAATGGCAAAACGATTAATAAGTTGCTCTAACTGTTCACATAAAAATGCCTTTTCAAAACATTTAAGTTCAGAAAGTTTTGCAGCACTCTCTGATTGCATTGCATTTGTTTCAGAAATCTTTGATTCTTCCTTTGACGACTTAGCTGAATTTGCGCTAGCAATTGCGCTGTTTGCTTTTTCTGTCGCCGTGCTTGCAGATTGTGCGGCTGAGCTTACATATCCCTCTAAAGCACTTACCGCCGTTAACGTTAATTTATCTAGTCCTATACTGTTTGCTCGAATTGTAGCAGACACACTTTTTTCTGTTCCTGTGCCACTCTCAGTAAAAGCTATCTCGTCAGTACTACTAAAGGTATAATGATTCATTAAAGCTGATACATCAGTTTGTGATGTTGTTCCATCTACATTAGTAACTTTGATGTAATATACTCCACTCACTTCCACAAATTCAAAAGTTGCTGGTACTTTTTCCAGTGGTGTGTCCCATGTCTGCACAGTACCATCTTTCTTAGTTACTGTAATAACTCCTGTTGTTAGATTCATGTCAAAAGTTTGCACAAGAGTATTAGTTGCTGTTGCTGTCAATGTATCTGATTCAGCCTTTGTATATCTGTCCAATACCATAGCCACTATAGCAAATAATTGATTCCATACCGTCGTCCCACTAATTCCAGCTATGGCCTTAGAACCGATTTGTTCTGCCATACTCAAAGTAGTGTCAGAGCCTACATCACCAAAGCTGAAGTTAAGATTCTCTAACCCTATGCCACCTTTGGAATTGTCAGTATGTACGGCAGCTGGATTAAACATTTTCATTATTTTGTCTAAGTCTGCTGACAACACTTCTGGACCCATATTATCAACTGACTTCTGTCCAGCTACTCCATTAAATTGTCTTGTTGGTTTCATTTAAGTAATTCCTCCTCGTTAAGTATGTTTGGCATTACTAAATCTGTATCCTCATAAATAAACCCTATCGCCAATAATGTTACTTGATTGTTTAGGGTGTTGCTCTCTATTTCAAGCTGGAATACATTTGAGGTTCTAATAACCTCAACCATCTTAACAATAGATTCTCTGTATCCCCATGTTTTGCCCCATGCTCTGCCATAGGTTAACGATTCAACTAAATCTACATTGGATATTTCTTTATGCTCATAACCCATAAGTAGTTTAATATCAACTTCTGATTCCTCCTCATCTGTCTGTTTAAATATTAATCCGAGTAGTTGTAGGCACTTTTGGGATAGCTCATTGCCCAGAGCATACTCCTTAGTCTTTATCCTTAGATGTATAGGCTTTGCATTGCCAGTTTCAACATCAATGTCATTAAGACCGTCATTAGCTTTAAGCACATAATTTTTACTAGCAAAATATAAATGCTCTGGATCAGCAAGCCATTGATTTACTTTCCAACCAGTCACAATAGTAAAACTTTTTGTGTCCCATTCATATTTTAAAACTTTATTTATACCGTCTTTATCTAAAAAAGCTAGGTAATAAACATTGTCGTAGAATATACCTTTACATCTACTTTTATTTGTTATCTCTTTGATTGTGTTTTCAAGTCTATTTTCTGTAACCTTTTTTATAGTATCTTTGCCATAAATCATAACTAACTCGCTGTTAAGAATAGAAGCACTTACATTGTATAAGCCGTCCTTGCCCATAAACATAAATGAATTAGGTAGCAATGCCACGCTATCATGGCACACACAACCATACGGAATATTTAATGCCTTCCATGTTGCGTCCTCCAACGGTGTGATACCATTCCAAGCATACCAGCCGTTTTCGTAAGATACCAAAACAGAATCAGATAGAAGACTTATTGCTGTTATCTTGCCATACCCACTTGATGGATACATCTTATTTAAATCAGACTTAAAGTAATTAGCCTTACCAATCTCAGAATAGTAAAGTGCATTGTCGTCTGGATTACCGGCTGCAAAGACCCTGAAACTACTAGGGTGTACAACAAACATTGTGCATTTTTTTATATCACCTAAATTGTTGTCATTTGTCTTCCCTTCAACCTTTACTGTATATGTCGCTGTTATTCCCGTAATAGATGGGTCAAAATATCCATTTTCACACAACCCCTTTTCAGTTTTGGTAAAGATAACTTTGTTAGCCGATTTTGTTTTTGTCCAACCACTTGTAGTTATTGCCATAATCTTATCAACTATCTGAGCAACAGTATCATTTGCAGCAATAGCACAAGTAAAAGTATCCTTGCCCATTACAAGAGTAATTGTTCCAGCGGTTGAAGCCCCACTCATTATACTTAATTCAACTACTTCTGCGGTTGCCGGTTCATATGATTGCAATTCCCTTGCTACATTTGAAGCTGTATATCTTACTGCTGTTACATCTTGCCACCTTGATGTAGTCGCAAAATTCTCTTTGCTTAAATCTGTTGAACCATGAGCACCTAATGCTTGATAGAAGTTGCCTTTTACTGCAGTATCTCCGTTATTTCTGACGATGTCTCCATTCTTAATGGTTTGAGTGCCAAGCTCTGTCGAGTAGTCAAAGTCGCCCCAAACATATAACTTGGTGCCATCACCAAAATACAAGCAATTATAAAGTTGGAATGGGTATATTTGTGTTGCTCCAGATGTTAATGTTATTTTCTCTGTTAAAGTTCCATTTGCATTAAGCTCGTAAATTTTTCCACCCTTAACTACACACTTTTTATAAACACTTCCTACAGTCCACGAATGGCCGTCTGTAATCTCTGCGCCGTATGAGTTGGAATTTACCTTACCGCAACCTTTCCTAGTCTTGAATGCTTTAACCTCTGCACTATAATCTGCATTTTCTGAGAGTGCAAGCTCGTTATCCCTCAAAGATATTGCTGAAACAGTATCGTTATATCCACCACTAAAATCCGAATATACTTGCTGTCTCATAGCCTACCTCCTGGGGGGTAATCTCTTACCGGTTGTTTTCTTTCTGATATAAGCATTATTGGCTTTGGTTGCTCCTTCTGCAAATTGCTGGAAAAATGATACTGCGTTACTATCGGATTGCCCAAACAGTCTAGCTCTAGTAATAGCAGAGACATATTGGGCAATACAATTTTGGTACTCATACGGTATCGTCAAGTTATCTGTAGCAATATTAGGTTTAACCGGTTCCGCGTAATATTTAATGGTGTATGTTCCATTATCATTAAATATCAATCTATTGTCGTCTAGCTCATAATCACAGCTAGGATTCAGCAGTTTTCTGTCATTACTAATAGATACTATTTTTAGAGGCCTTGCGCTTAATTCTATTGGTGTATCTTTAGTAGCCACTAAGTTTTCAATAGTTAGCTTGCCAATCAAATAATAATCTAGAGCCAATAAGTCTATTGCCTCTTTTACAAGTTCTAAACCCATAGGCTCGGATATTTGCTGACCAGATTTCGTCTGCGCTAATACCCTAATTTCATTTGACGTCACATAATCACCGTCCTTTTATATCCTTCATGCAATTCATCTTTTTCCATA
This sequence comes from Aminipila sp., assembly GCA_047974845.1. Taxonomy (GTDB): domain Bacteria; phylum Bacillota; class Clostridia; order Peptostreptococcales; family Anaerovoracaceae; genus Aminipila. The sequence continues at coordinate 7,358 of JBKECQ010000001.1, forward strand.
GCTAGAGATGTAGCCTTAGATGTTTCGCGTGAGGCATCATTTAGTGTTGTTTCTAATCCTTTCTCTTTCTTTCTTTTAATCATTTCGTTTTTTTCTTTCATTTTGCAATAGTGATTTACATTCCTATCGTTTCTAGTTTGACGACAATACTCTAATGTTCTGCCGTCTAACTCTTTGTAAGGTACAGTAAAGCAATATGTGTCATGCCCTATATTGGCGGTTGAGTGTACCTCATACTTATCTCTTAGCACATTAAACACAATAAAATATTCTTTCTCTATCTCTTTGATTCTGTCTGCAATGCTACATACATCATGTTCGATTAATCTTAAATACGGTTTATTTAGTAATACTCCCTCAATACTTATCATTGTTTTTCTCCTACAATCTAAATAAAAAAGAGGGACTTTTGTCCCTCTTTTTTACAGTTCTACTAAACTTCTTTGATTCCCTGTATTCTTACCTGACCTACTGGTCGTCTGCAAAGTATATCACAGTACAACGCCATTGTAGCTTCCCAAGCTGCCTTATTAGCAACTCTTGACAACACAGAACCATCAGCGTCTAACCAATCCCAATCTGCAAGCTGTGCAAGCACAAAGTCGTCCATGTTAAGTAAGTCCATAACATTGTGTTCATAGTACTTTTCTGCAGAAATTGGCACGCCGTTGTATGTAGGAAGCTTGTAACCACCTTCAACAGTCATTATTTCTGTGTTTCTCTTGTATGCCTGCTGTTCTTCGACATAAGCAAATTCAACACCATCAGAGCAAACAAAGAAACTTGGATTTGAAGAAGCTCTATTATCTGCAGTTCTAAGTGCTTGTGCAAGCCAAATAGAATCAAACACAGTCATCTCACCACTAGAAGCCTTATCCATTACAATTGGATTAAACCATTTGTGAGTGCTTCTATCAATACCATAGATAGATGTATCCTTTGTCATAATGTCTTTAAGTCCAGTAAGTTCTAACTTATAGTTGCCAGCAAGAGTAATAATCTGATCTGCTGTTACTGTTACATTGTCTTTGAAGTAGATAGTATTGTTATCTCTATCAACGGAGATAATTTCTTTACCGTCTACAGACTTTGTAACTGTTCCTGAAGAATCAGTTAAGATGTCTACCATCTGTCCTTCATAGAAAGCCTCAATAGTTCCATCTTTTACAACAACGGCTTTACCTACTGTCACTGCTGTTTTAACTGCACCCATTTTGCCTAAAGATGATCCACATAAATTTCTTCTAATCATATCGTTAGAGTCAACTGTGATGTCTTTCATCTGCTGTGTCAATTCATCAGAAAACGCAACCTTATCGTTCTTAGCTGTCTTTAGCAACTTGTCTGTAAGCTGGATTCTAGCAAACAAATTCTTAACACTTGTAGAACCCTGCTTATTCTTTCTAGGCGAAGCATTTGGAAGGTCGTCAGTTTCACCCCTCGCGCCGATACCGCCATGTCTACCATACTGCAACACAAACTTAAATTCATTTCCTGGAGCGCTCTGCTGTTTTTTCTTCATAGCAGCAAATACAGGTCCAGACTGTTCGTTTAACTGCTTAACTACTGTAGGCATAAAATATATTTTTAATGCCTCACTTACTGTTGATACTGTTGATAATCCCATAATTATTTTTCTCCTTTTCTGTTTTTACTTATAAAAAATAAGGCCTATAAAAAGCCTCACTTAACAAAATTATTTATCCTAACATTTTACGCATTGCCACACCAGCGTCGTCAATCGAATTAAGTTCGGTTGCAGGTGTTGCTGCCGGTGTCGAAGAATCTCCACCTAATGTAACTGGCTTCTGTCCCTTTGCGATTTCTTGCAAGTACTGTGCTATAATCTTTTGCTTTATAGCGTCATTAGCAGTAATCTGATTTACCGCTTCTTCATCACCTAAGTAATCATCTAGGCTTCTGCCTTGGTTATTTTGCAGAGCATTTGTTTTAGCTCTGTAATATGCCTTCTCATAAGAGTTAGAGTCATCTTTTGGCAAGTTATTTTCATTGATATATTGTGCAATTTCATTAATAAAATCGCTCGCGTCACCAAATTCTTCATTGCTCATGAACTGTGTCAAGGCTTCCTTTGCTCTGTTATTAGCTTCAATCTGCTTAGATTGTTCCATAACTGGTGCAAGTTGCTGTTTTAGTTCTTCCATTTGGCTAGATACCTTTTTGTCTGCTATTCTGTTTGCAAGTTCAGTAACAGCCTCAACTGGATTTTCCATATATTTCTGCATAAACTCTTCGGAATTAACTTCCTCTTCTAGTGCTGGTGTTCCTGGTTCATCAGCGCCCGGTTCATCTTGGGGTAGCAACTTTCTGATTTCTTCCAGAATGTCATCTTTCATTCCTTGTAATTCCTGCCCTTGAGGTAAAGAGTCATCTACCGGAATGTCCAGTAAGTCGTTATCATCTGGAATATCTAAATCCCCTCTTTGCGATTCTTCGCCATCTTCTGGTGGTATATCCGGCGGAGTATCTTCTTGCGCCGGTTCTCCTCCCGGAGTCAATAACGCCATAAGTTCAACGCTGGCCGAATCAAAGTCCGGTGCTGGCTTTGGTGGCACATCAACATCTTCTGTTGCCCCTCCACCTACACCGGCACCGTCCGGACTTAACATTGGTAGTAATCTTTTAAATAGTGATAGTTTCATTTTCTATATTCCTCCTTCTTCTGGATTTTCAAAATTCTGCCCCTCAACTTGATTAACATTCATTCCTTGCATTTGTTGTTCTGCGTCTGTCTTTGCTTGCAAGTTTTCTAAGTGAGCATTTACATGAGCTTCAAATAATTCGTCAAGTTCTGGATTTTTCTGTAACGCCTCCTCATATTCAGCTTTAAGTCTGAAGTTATTATGGATTGAAATATGAATAACATCGTCGTCAAACTCTCTAATTGAGCGTTCCTCTCCGATAATCATTGCATTATTCTCACGCATAGCCTTACGCTGTTGGTCATTATCTGCTTCTGTGAATGATTCCCAGTCTCCAAGTTCAAGCATTTCAAATATCTTTATCCTACCTTCATCAGTTATATTGCCTGTTTGAGTGTCGTTGAATAATCCACTATTAAGCAACTCAATAACCTTTTGACGACGTTGTGATAATGTATCGCTTGCCTCTGGCTCTGTCTCAACAAATACATCAAATGAAGTTAAGTCGCTGCCCTTAAACTGTGATATTTCAAATTCATCATTCTTTCCTATATCCTTAACCATTCTTGGGTAATCAACATTGTTCTTGTAAAGTACTAGCCACTTCTTACCGACATTGCTCATACAATGCTTTATGTTTTCTGCTTCAAGTCCAATTCTTGTATCATCTTGTTCTGCCAATCCAGCAATAGCTACCCCAGAAGTTACATTGGTAGGCACCATACTTTGTTTTGATAACTGCGATACGCCGGAGAGCCTATCAATAGCACTTAGCAATCTATCTTCTTCGCTTGACAAATCATTTGGTATTGTTGGTGGGTCCATAAATCTTGGTGGCTTTGCACCACGTTGATATAAAACTAATTCTCCTGGAGATACTCCGTGATCCATAAAATAGTCCTGGTCTATTAATGTACCTTCTTCCGCTGTAAGTACGCCTATAGTTACTCTATTTATATAGTCCTGCTTACGATTCTTTATAGAGTTGTAATTAATCTGCAAAGGGATTAATCGCTCTACTACAGATTTGCCAAAGAAACCGTCACTCTTTAATGACTGCTGAACATCAAACGGCATTATGTATTCGCCACTCTCTCCCATAGCGTCTGGCATAGAACCATAATGCAACAAATGATTGTCAGTGCATATAATCAATCTTCCAGTAGGGTATCTTGGTGTTGGCATTTCCCATTCTTCATATACTCTTACTACATTTCTTATTTTGGATAGTCCGTAAGTTTTTCCATATATACGGCTTGATATTCCACCACCATAGTTACGATTTTCAGAAGCTATAATACCGTATGTATCGTATTCCTCTCCTTTCTCTAGCACTCCCCATTTCTCATATACCTCTTCTGGGGTTAATAGTACTACGTGCATTACCCTTCTATTTCTTCTGATAGGTAACGCCACATTCTCTGGATAGATTTCAAACGGACTATGTAAAGCAGTTCTGACATCGCCCTCATGTATTTTCTGATAAACCGTTTCACCTAAGCCTAACAATTCATTTTCATACTCGTACTTGTGGATATTGTCGCTTTCCTCTTGCTTTAGCTGTCTAGGGGTAAGGCCTATAACCTTTCCACTTGTACTATCCCATGTGGTTTTCCAAATTGCAGTACCAGTAAGCCCAGAAATTAAATTAGCCTCCTGCTGCAAGTCGCTCATGTTCAAGCGTCTTTTAGTAGAGGCTAGTATCTTATTACCAATTTTAGCCGACGTTCTATCCTCTGATGAAGAGGAAGCCGGCCTATTTTTTAGATTGTTTTTACGCTTTGATAAAATAGCAAAACGTGATTCTACATTCGGAGCAATCTCATTATAAACGTTTCTTTCTTCCCATTCTGAAAACAAAGGAATTTCGGTAATATCACTCATAGCAGAATCAATCATAGTAAACTGATTGCCATTATAAAAGTTGATATTCAAACGCCATTGCAATTCAAGGTTTAATCTTTCAGATTGCCTCTTTTGATATTTCTCTTTAACGTCTGCAAGCACACTTTTTTCAAAGGTTTCTTTTATATAAGCTTTGCCCTCATCATCGCTTTGCATAACTTCCAAAGGTTTACCACCTTGCAACAGCTTTGCAGTAAATTCCTTTGCTTTATCTAATCCAAACAAATTTCATCACCGCCCTTTCTGCTGCCTGACCACTGGGTTGGTGTGTTCTCTCGACTCCCTTGGCGGTAAACTTTCCGGAGCTTCTTTTCTGACTAGCATTTCAACAAGTTCTTTGCGCTCCTTGCTAAAGTTTGCTTTGTCATACTCACGCATAGTATAAATTACTATAACCACTATGCCTAATATGATATTTGTAACCATATTTATTTACCTTTCGCTTTTTCGATATTCTTAGGGTTTTTCGGACACAATCTAACATGGCTAGTATATTTCATCTGTTCCTCTGGCTTTTTAAATGTCATTCCACAATGTTTGCAAGTGTAAACTTCTTGCACAGATTCACATTCTACTTCTTGTGGTTCTTCTATACCCTCTGAAAGTTCTGTTGGCTCTTCCTGTGTGTTTTCTTCTTCTTGTGGTTCTGTTGGTTCACTATCGCCGTTTCCTCGCTCTAAAGAATCAGCAGAACTCTGAATGTTGTTATCTGTTTCTTGTTCCGCTAGTGTTTCTACTAATGGTTGTGGCTGTGGTTCTTGAACAGGTTTTTGTGCTGTTTTTATAGCCTCATCGCCTAACAGTACTTTTGCTTGTTCTACAACAGTCCTCAAACATTCCTCGCAAATATGGAATTGTGACGCCTTGACTGCTGGGTGCCCAATTGAAAATTTAGCCATCTGCTTACACGCGTAAATCTCACAACGCATATTCCTTTCAAGTGGTCTTAATAACTCTTCGCCTTTCATTTCTTAAATCCTCCTTCTCATTCTTCGCCTTGACCCACCACCATTTAATAATCTTTCTTTGTGGGCTTGTTGGCGTGTCTTATGCTCTTCCTCACGAAATATAGACTTTTGTGCATGGTGCGAAATGAGTCCATATCCAAGTGAGTCGTATGGGTTATCTATATCTGATAAGTCTGCAACTACTTCTGGACGGTTATCGTCATTAACAAGTTGTGGTAATACCTCTATTAGATATTCGCAAGTACGGAATATCTGAAGCTTAGCGGTATATTTGCCGGTGTTCTCGTCAAACTGTGGCTTTAAATATTCATGTAGTGTTGCTTTTCTTAGCTTTCTATCTGTGATGGCTTGTATAAATCCTTCATTCAAGCCCCCATCGCGATAATAGTCAATTAGATTCTTACCGCTATTATCTCTATGGTTGCCATGCCATGCGTCAAGTCCTGCAACAATGTAATCTAGCTTTTCTTTTATCATCTTGTGGTTTTCATCACTAAACTTAAATAGGCTTGCGTTAAACTCTCTCGCTTGGTCTGAGTAAATAACTTGTGCCTCTTCACGCCATCTTGAAAGTTCATAATAAATATATATAGTGCCGTCCTCTGACACGGCGTACTTATACCATGCAAAAGGGTCATTATATCCATTATCCACACTAGCAAATCGTCGCCAATGCTCCGGTATGTCAAAGGGTTCACAAGTATGTGTTTCAAAACTGAACTCTGGAAATGAAACATTATCGCCAGCAAGCAAGGCCTCTTCTTCTGTTCTAGGGTATTCTTGCATTACTTTATTCTTTAGTGCCATGGCTGTTTTTTCATACCATGCTTCATCTCTTCGTGGGTCAGCAAAACAATTTAAAAATATCTTGTGGAAACTTCGTGAGGCTGCGTTCTTCCACACAGATTCAAAAAAAGACCCTCTACGATTTGTAGAAAGTCCCACGAACTTACCAGAGGTAGGTCTATTAATTGTTGGATATGCAGCGTCAAAAATATCTGACGCCCATCTATGGAACGCCCATTCATCAAAGAATACTATGTCTGCAGTAAGCGAACGCCCTGCGCCTTCTGTCGCCGGTTGTGCTTTTACTGTAGAACTTTCTCCATCTGGTCTAACTATTTCTATTTGCAAGTTAGATTTGATATAATACAGTCCTTTGTAGCTACCCTTCCCACTGACCTTTTCTAGTTCCTTTACTTTCTTTTCTTCTAAGATAAGCCAGTCCGGTAAATGTCTAAGAATAAAGTCTACTCTGTTAATCAGTTCTTTTGACTTGCCCTCTGATTCCGAAAGCACGATTGCTGTATAACCTTTAAACTCTAAACACAGTTTGCAAATGTAACTTAATATAAGCCATGTAAAACCCATCTGACGAGCCTTTAACACTATGTTTAATTTGTGCTCAATTATTTCTTTAAGCGACCTCTTTTGTTCTGGCCACAAAGAAAACTTTATAACTGGATTTCTAGGATCATCTTTACTTTCTATGTAAACATACTCGTCAATAAATTCCTCTACTGGCATATCAGAACAGATATAATCAATCTCATTCTGCAGTGCCATTTGCAATGCTGCTTGTTTTTCTCTTTCCGGATTATTCATTTTTTACCTCGTAATGATTGCATTTGGCACAGCACTTCTCAGACGGAAAGTCAGCACATTCATCTGAACGGTCATTTACACAAACTTCATTGTGCAACCATTTACATTGTACTTTTTCATAAGTTTTTTCAAAAATATCGGGTTTACATGGGTAAAACTCTCCGTTCACACCTTTGATTATGTAATCTCCTATACTTGCAGTCATTACACCCTCCAAGGTTTGTATATCTAGATGATATGAGTTTTTATCGTTCTTTTTTATCGTTCTATCCATAAATAAAGCAACATCTAATTCATTGTCGCCACTCCATTGCACAGCCTCAATAACTACTGGTTTTTTTCTATATTTCATTATCTCCCTCCAATAAAAAAAGAGCCTTTATTGGCTCTTTGGTTTTTATTTTTGCATTTGTTCAATTGTCATATCTTTTATTTGTAATAAAGCACTTCTTTTCATTCTTAAATTTTCCATATGTATGTAAGTTTCTTCATATTGTTCTTCTGTTGGGAACTCATACCCTACTTTTTTTAAGGCATTTGCCAGATTGCGTGCCTTTTCCTCTATGTCTTTTAAATTTCTAATTCTTTCATACTCTTTTAATTCTTTTTCTATGTCAGAAAGTTCCGATTCTACAAAAACAATAAATTCATCATAGCATTCTTTCATCTTAATCACCTCCTTTTGCCCTAATCATAACCCCAAATATCCCATATTTCAACAAATATGATTCGACAAAAGAAAAAAGCAACACCTATATCACTACAGTAGTTGCCTTTGATGTATTTATTACTGTCCTTTTAGGGCTATGTTTTATCAAGCATTAATACACGCTCTATACACCAAAGCTGTATTGTGTTATGTCATATACAAATTAGGTCGTGGCAGAGTAATAAGTTCTGCTACTAATCTGTATTGTGCTAATTTATATGTGGTGTTTACACAAGCTATGTTTATTCGCCTTTTGCAATGCTACATATACCAGCAAGGCTGTTTAAGGCTTTTTCTTCTGGCTCAGTTAATTCGTTTGTCCATACAACACCTATGCCAGTTGGTGTTCGTGGAAGTTCTTTGGGTATCCCACTTCTTACGGGTTGTCCGTAACCTCGACTTGGCATATTATCTTTGTATTCCTTGCACTTTACATCAACACTAAATACATCGTTAATGCTGTTGCCATTTACAGACCGCTCAAGTCTGTTACAATCTTCTTTTAGCTTACATACTGTAGCTTTTATACATTTATCGCAAACCATTTCTTCGCACCTACCTTCCGAAGCGAGTTAAAATATCTCTGCCCCTTTTGATGTCACTTTTAATATCGTCCTGCTCACTACGCAACATAGCGATTGTATTATCTAACGCCTTAGATTTGCCTTCTGAAACTTCGATAGCCTCTTCCATCATTTCGACTGACGCAGTAATAGATTCAACTGCACTCTCAATAGTTACTTCTTGTTTTCTTCCAAACATGATCATTCCTCCTACTTATTGTTTGTTCCAAGCACTTCTCTTTCAATTCTATCTTCTACACGCCTATTCATCCACATTAAAGCCTCTTCGATATGGGTTAAAGCACACGCATTTTCTCTTGTTGCAAATTCTCCAGCTTGAAAACATTTAAGTCTATCTCTTACTATTTCAAGTAAGTCGGTATCGATTACACCATGAATGGAATCCGGCAACTTTCTTGCACCATTTTGTAATTGTATCTCCCAAAGGTTTTCAATTACACTGCCTTTGTTCTTCGGTATAACGTGGTACTTATGATTTGCGCCACCGTTGCCTTTTTCATCAACAGCAAATACCTCGTTTAAGTTCTCTCTCTTTTGGATAGTTGATAGTTTTCTCATTTTCTCTTTCTCCCTTTCTTATTCTTATTTTTATTTTTCCCTAAAGAGTAATCCATTGATTTGAAATACTCTTTACATTTTCTCTTGCACTCGTGACAGCTTGGCTGTCTCATACAAAACTCTGTTCCATTCATAATACCAAGCTCCTTCCTAAACTCTAATACCATACGCATTATGAATACTGGTTCTTTAGTTAAATTAAAATTCATAACACCCTCTTTTATAAAAACTATTTTTTATATATTTTTAACATAGTCCTAAATTTTTTACCTTGCACCCAAGGCTTCTAACATGATAATTGCGAAACATTGTTGCAAGCACTTTATCGACCATCTTCCCTTTACGCGCAATAAACGGATTCATGAAGTATTGTACTTCCCTAGAGTTCTTCCCTCTATATACAATATCCTTCTTCACTAAGCTGTTAAGTGTATCGTAAACCAGGTTTCTCCCTAAGCCGGTAATGTCTATCATATCTTCCGTACCTATGCCTCTCCCATTAACGTGGCAGATAAGGCAAGTAGAAAACTGTACATATGGTAACAGAGACATTAATATAACTTTTTCATTCTTATCTAGTTCCTTTAATACCAATTTGAGTTCGTCTGCGTTATATGTACCGTAGTTGTCGTAGTGTACCGTCATTTTGCTTTCTAAAAACTCTACCGACTTCTTTCGCACTATCCGGTCGCCCTCTTGCAGCTCTGCTTCAATAACTCCGTCTTGATTTACAATGCACCTTTTTCCCATATTCATCACCTCTCTTTTCCACTACCTTGCATTGCATATATCCCTAAAACAGGTATATATTATGGGGGTATATATCCCTAAAACAGGTATATATCCAAAATCTCTGTACCCCTTGATTTCAAAGGCTTAGAACCCTCTTTTTTGCGATTCTATCCCTATTTAGTATTTAATTCCTTACTTTTTATGAAAAATCTATTACGCTTTTCCCCTTTTTATATTAGGGATTTTATAATATTTTTGTACGTGCGTTGTATGGGTGCTACCTGGACCCCCGGGCGGGGCACCCGCGCCCAAAAACCTTGCTCCCCCCTACCTTTGTCAAACGTGTAGTGCCTGCTAGAAAAACAACGGCCTCTCTCGCCGACTACATATATCCAGCTCCAAAGCCCACAACTTATATGCTGTTATATGCTGTGGGCATACGCTGGACTTGGGAATGATAGTAGGAGAACATATCACATGAGCCTTGCAATTACAAGGCTTAGAAGTATTTGTACATTTATAATTTCATTCCAACGGTTGTTGGTGTGAAATTTGCTACTATTTAGGCTGTTGAGAACGAGCAATAACTTTCTCCATTAACTTCGTCGCCTCATCATCTGATATATTATTAAGCATGATGTTGACTGTATTGTTGTTGGCATTTGGGTTATTACCATTAGCAGCAAGCATTTTGTCCTGTAAAATACCTGCCATTAGAACAGCTTGATATGGAGACGCTTTTTCAAGATTCTTCCTTGCGTGTTCCAAACACTGGACTTGAAGGTTCAACATTGTATTTAAAATGCAATCCTTTTGCTGTTCATACACAGCTTGGAAGATTGGAGTCGTTCTCAGCTCACCATTTTTCCGCTTGTTAAGCCAATCATGAACAGTGCATTGATTAGCGCCAATTTGTTTGGCAACTTCCTTGACAGCAATACCAGAATCTACTAATGCCAATGCCTTAGCCTTTTCTTCTTCCGTATAAACTTTCATAGTTTTAGGCTTCTTAGCCATAAAAAATAACCTCCAATCTAAAATAATCCATGCTACTATTATAGAAAGCAAAATGGCACGTAAGTAGTGATAAAACCCAAAATATGTTGAGTATTCCCATAAATAAGTATATAAAATAGAGAATTAGTACCACATATTGACTAAATAATGTACAATTAATATATAAAGTGGAGAATTGGAGGAAAGAGAAAATGGCAAGGCCAAAGAGTGCAAACCCTAAAACCTATGTAGGATATAAAATAAACATGGAAGAGAGCGTGTATAACGCCACAATGAGGAGAGCAAAGGAGTGCGGACGCAGTTTTAATACACAAGTTGAGTACGCTTGTAAGTTAGACTGTGGCATATCATGGAGTTATCCAACAATAGTAATTGGAGATATTGGAGAATTGTTGTTGCTACCGATTGGCACATACTTAGAACTAGATGGCAAGACATTTCGCCGGTTCTGCAGACGGTATCTGCCACCTTACGCTATAAATAGATGGGATACAGAGTTTAAGAGTTTAGGCCAAGCGGTATCAAGCTGTGGAGAGATAGTTGCAGTCATGAGCCCAGGAGGAATAGTAGTACATAACTTTGAGCTGTGGGATAAGTTGTATCAAAAGTATAAATAAATATAGTATGTAAAAAAGACAAGCTTTGAATTTTAAGCTTGTCTTTTGTTTTGCTTTAAGTATGTATTATGTGCACTCACTTAATCAGACGATAATAGGCGCCGAAAAGTTTTCTAGGGAAATAAAGTGTTCTGGTTGTCCATTGAACTTTATTGGTGGGTTTCTTAAAACTACATTCTGTTTATAATTATTTCCAATTAAATCCGTGTAAAATATGTCAAACTTTATTTCTGGTAAAGTTGTTACAAAAGGATCATTTAATTCTATATAAAAAACTTTTTTATTATTTATCGCAACGGATTGTTTATCTGTTCTTGAATTTTCACACGACCAAACCCGTGGAATATAAATATCTAAAGCATTTCCTATTCCTAAATTCTCAACCTCCAATAAAAAACTAATTTTGTCTTCTTTCTCGTATGTTTTACAACTGTAAAATAATATATTCAATTCTAACCGATTATTATGTTTCTCCTCATCGTCATTAGGTTTAATTGAAAAATTAAGATATGGAATTACCGAGAGACGTTTGTCATCTAGTAATTGCTTTTGATTAAAATAAATAGTTAACAAAACCCCAAATAGTGTAAAAATGCCTCCTATATAACCACCTAAAAATCCTAGCCAGCCAGAACTATCCGATATAAAGAAGGAAGTATATGGTTTTAAACATTTACCTATAAAATTTAATATGAATGGAGCTACTATAATTATTATGCACACAATTATATTGCGTACAATTATATACTTCTTATTTCCCAATTTTAAATCTCCTTTATAAATTCCCTCTTTCCATTTTTTCAGTTATTGCCTCAACTATGTATCCGTTAAGACTCTTATCTTCATTGTCTGCTGCTTGTTGGATCCGTTCCTTTTGTCCTGCCTTAACTCTTATCATTATCTTGTCATAGGCCTTATCATCATATCTACGATTTGCTGCCAATCTTGACTCACTGTTTTTTCTTTCTGTTTTTTTTTCGGCCATCTGTAAACCTCCTAACTATTGATATTCTCACTATACAACGTTTGCGTTACAATTACAACTTAAAAATAAGTAAAAAACTTAAAAACAAAGTGTTGACATATTATTTTAATAGTTATAATATGATAGCAACAAATACAACGTTTGCGTTACAAAATATGTTTAAATAACGGAGGTTATAAGTTATGGTTAAAAAGTTATTATTAGTTGTTATTGCTCTTACTATTGGTTTTATTAGTGGAATGGCATTACAAGATAGGCAGCTTACACCTATTGAAGCAGACCACACAGAATACGGTACTCAAATCACATACGCTAATGGTACTGGGTATTGGATTGAAAAATAAGGAGGATTAGGAAATGGAAATGCAGTTAAGGACGGTTAGAGGCCAGTCGGCTAGAGTAGTAGAAAATAAAAATCAGCGCTTTGTAATTGAATTATATGCAAACGGAAACTGGGGAAATTGTGCTGAAGGATATAACAACGAATTTGAAACAGAATCACAAGCAGTAGATTTTTTCAAAGCTAAAAAAAATCAGATACACAGTTAGATACAAAATCCACTGACGAGTCGTTGAGAATTATGACGAAACGCCTTAGGGCGTCTGGATAACTAAATAAGGAGGAATGGCACTATGAACAAAGTCAGAAGAAGTAAAATAAATGCTGTTATACAAGAGATTGAAACTTTAAAGGAGACAATGCAGGGGTTAAGGGATATTATCGAAGAGATAAAAGAAGAAGAAGAAGACTGCTTAGAAAATATCCCAGAGAACTTGCAAGGAACAGACCGATACGATTCAGTAGAGACTGCTGCAGAAAATTTAGAAAGTGCTTATGATTGGTTTGACGAGTCAGATATAGACGATTTGCTAACCTACCTTGAAGAAGCAAAAGATTGTTAATTACAAATAAGGAGGATTAATTAATGGATATAGCAAAGGCACTTGCTGAATATGCAAGCATAGTTAGAGGTCTAAAGGAAGAATATACCCAGGAAGAGTTGTGTATTGGAGTTATTCGACAACAACATAAGGAACTTGATTTCTTCGAAGATGATGAGATAGAAGATATTATTGATTTTGCAAACCAATTAAGGAGGAACTAAAATGAGCGGAAAATTTATTGTAGAGATTAAAGAGGTGCTGGTTAAACACGTAGTTGTTGAGGCTGATAGCGTAGAACAAGCAGAGGATTGTGTTAGGCAGTTATACAATGGTGGAGAAATAGTGCTTGATTACGCAAACTTGGCTGAACCAGCAGAAATAACATCTACTGTTTCTGATACTAGCAATACAGCAATAGATTATGTTGCTTAATCAATGGTGATGGGTACTCCCTCTTGGGAGTATTAAACCACAGAGTAGGTCCAAAGTCCTACTAGAAAGGATTTTATTATGAAAAAGATTGCAATCTATATAAGAGTAAGCACAGAAGAGCAAAAGCTGGAAGGCTACTCTTTAGACGCACAAAAGAGAACCTTAATAGGTTGGTGTAAAAGAAATGGTCATGAAGTATATCATATCTATGCAGATGAAGGAAAGTCCGGCAAAGATATAAAACACCGAGAGCAGATGCAAACAATGTTGGAAGACGCAAAACAAGGTCTATTTGACATTATCCTAGTTTGGAAGTTGACTAGATTTACTCGTAACCTATCAAATCTATGCACTACTTGCGATATGCTGGAAAAACACAAGGTTGCGTTTGTTTCTTATACTGAAGGTTTTGACTGCACTACTCCTGCTGGTCGTTTAATGCGTAATATGCTTGGCGTTATCGCACAATTTGAGAGAGAAGTTATATCCGAAAATGTCGCTATGGCTCTTCACGAGCGCGCACAACAAGGAAAAGTCACTTGTTCATACATTTTAGGCTACGATAATAAAAACGGCTCTTTAGTTATAAATGAATGCGAATCTGAGATTGTGCGCTTTATCTACTCTGAATATCTTGCTTGCGCCAATGCCTCTAAGGTTGCTCGTCTCTGCAATGAGCACGGCTGCACTGGCAAGAAAGGCAAACCTTTTACAGCGCAAACTATATTTAATGTGCTGACTAGCTTTACCTACTGTGGGTATTATTCGTGGAAGGGTGCTCCACTTCCAGCAACACATGAACCTATTGTATCTAAGGCCGATTACAACAAGGTACAAGATATATTAGCAAGCAAAGGAAAGAACGTTGTTAGGATATAAAAATACTCCGGGATTATTACTTTCCCGGAGTTTTCTTATTTTATATGTTTATTCACGATTCCCAACTTTAAAAATTCCTGCTTGGCTTTCTCGTACTCTTCTAGTTGTTGATTTCTTTCTTTATTCTTTCTAGATATTTCGATTACCTCTTCTAAAGAATAGTCTTCAAAAAAAGCAACTTCTGTTTCCCCATAAAAAAGCAAGCTCGTTTCTTCAAATAATTCTTTTAGTCTATCTTGGCTATATACGCCCGTATTATAAATTATTTTTTGTAGTTGCGTTATCTCTGGCGGAATGAACAAATCTTCTTCGCATTCGTCATACTCAAAATTATACATTGTGCCTTTGTAAGTTATTCCGTTTTGATCCAATCTGTAAAAGAAATAATCGTACAATACTAATCCATATAATTCTTCAGTATCGTAGATTTGTATAGCTTTATAAGTTTCAACTAGCCTCTTTAAAGACTTCTCTTCTTTCTTCTTTAAAAATCTATTACAAAATTCTTGTGATTTTCTTTCAACGCTATGTGCATTTTCTTTAGATGGGGCTTTATTTATTAGTTCTGTAATTGGTATTATTATTGTTATCTCAAGATTACATCTATTAGTTTTGTTAAAAAACACATATGAAATTATCCAAGATATTATTCCAGAAATAACAATTGATAAAACTGTTATAACATTTTCACACATTTGCAACTTCCTCCTTGCAAACATTATATCACTCTTTAGTATTTATTCTAGATGGTCTTTTAGTTTAGCTGGCTAATTACTCAGCCACCAGTCCATGACATCTTGTGATATTTTCCACTCCGTGTCTTTTCCCTTTTCAGTCCTCACTACTAACATTTTTTCAAAAGCCTTTAAATATGCTCTTTTATATGTTGGGTTTCTTTCTAGCTCTTCTGTTGCTTTGCTGCCTAAAGGGCAACCAATACAGCCTAATCTTGTATATCCTTGATCGTAAAGTTTGCAGTAAGGTATGTCGCGTGTATGGATAAACTCCCAAACATCGTCGTCCTCCCAATCAATTATAGGGTTAAGAATATGTTTCCCTTTGGTTGGGCATATTCTCGCTATCTGTGCATTGTCGGGATTGTCGGGATCTAAAAACTCTCCATCTTTTTTCTTGTTAAAGTTAATCTCTAGTCCAGCTCTTGTGTTTTTTCTCCTAGAAGATTCTGCCCAACGTACACCCGTTACCGTAAATCTTCCCTCTCCACCGCCCTCTTTTAATACCTCACAGCAATATCTAACCATACGTGTTGGAGGCATTAATTTTTTAGGGATCAGATTCCACATTGTTATTCGTGATCCGTCTTTGTTTCGTGGTATTTCAGTTATTACATCTTTGTGATACTCTTTTATAAATTGTACCAGTTCGGGTGGGTCTACTGTAGTAAGGTTATAATGTGCATCGTATTTAACCCCAGCCATATTTGCCAGTTCTTTTATAACAATGCTATCCTTTCCACCGCTAAAGGCTAAATAGTAACCCTCTAGCGGTTCAAACGTCTTTAATCTTTCAATGGCAGTTTCAACTTTATTTAGCCCCACCATGTTTAATTGTCCTAACATTTTTGGCCTTTCTGCTTCTCAGCTATATCCTAATTTTAAACTGGTATAAATCGACCAGTTTGAGTTATATTTTTAAGCTATTACCCTAACTGATCTACGTTACCTCAATGTCTAATGGAATACCTCTACGCACAGAAAGTTCAATAGTCCCTTCTTGTAACTCTTTTAATCTTTCTTGGCAATCTTCGTCCGTTTCATATCCAGAGCAGAAAACCCTATTATCTGGTGCTCTCCATTTCTCAACTAAATCAATTATGAAATATAATACCGTATGCCGAGGGTTGTATGGCTTGGTGCAAATTATATAACGCTCGTCTCTTGCCTTAACCCTATATGGTTTCTTTTGCTTCGGTATAAACACCTTGTCTCCGACTTCAACCTTCCTCATTTGTTCCCTCCACATACCTCTTCAACAATCCAAAATGGGATAAACCTCTCTAATGGTTTTCTCATGTCTAGCGTTTTAAAAATCCACTTGTCTGTTTTTAAATCTAAACAAAGAGTTGTGATTATATTACTTCTCTCGCTGCGCTTTATTTTATTCAGTTTGTTGTCTACTTTAGGTAAATAATTACCAACACACTCTTTACATATATCCTCTTTCCAATACTCTCCCGGAATTGTATGATACACATCAGCTCTTCTATATTTTTCTATCCATATATATCGTTTACAGCAGCTACAAAGCCTTGGTATTATTGCGAACCTATTAAACATAGTTTTCATATTTTTCCCTCCAATCTTAAAGGATTAACAGTATTACGACCCTCTAAAAAATTGCTTAGAGCTTAAATTATAGGGTCAGTTTTTAGTACCTTGATGTTAAATTAAGATATTTCGCAATATTGCTAAGGAAATGTGCTCTTTCAAGGTAAAAGTGCTGGTCGCCAAATGGATACTCCTTTAAGTACCTAAAAGGCAGTTCATAACCATGTTTTACATTCTTTAAGATGTCATTTTGCATGGCTTGCTGAATATCTATATCGTATTGCCAACCTATGTGCTCCCTTGCAGCTTCCACGGCGTCAACTCGTCGTTGTTCATCGTTAATAATAAATTCTAGTGCCTCTATCTGTAGGTTGATTCGCTCTACCGGATTAGAGGTATTACTACCTCTCGGTTGTCCATCACTCGAGCCACCACCAAGCTGCATGGTCAAATCTTCTTTGGCTGCCTTTAGCCTTTCAATATGCTCACGCCTTTTATCATCTGTCCGCACTAGCTCAATACAAATCCCCTTTATTGGGTTTCTTTTTGCCACACAATCGCCCCCTTTATCGACTCGCAGAAGGCTTTTATATCGTTATCAATACTATTTACCCCCTTGATAAGTTCGTCGATTGTATGAGACTCTAGTGAATTTATCTTTCTGCGCTTGTATGCAATTAATGCTCCCTCAATGTTTGGGTGATACCCAGTAACATTCTTTTGATATTCCTTGCCTTCTTTCGTCGTCATGGTTTCCTCAATCCAAACATTCATGGGATCCGACTTAAGGATATGTTTCTCATTAATTTCTATGTACATTACTTTCTTCCCACCTTTCTCACATCTCCACATAGATAATCAGCTTTGCTAAATGCTGTTTTTATTGGGTATTTGCCGGATATTTTTCTACAATCGAATATGTCGTCGTAAATAGCAACAACTTCAAACTTACAGCCTTTACCAAGGTAGAAATCATCTGCCTTAACTATATCTCCCACCTTTAAGTCAAACCTGTTGTCTATTATGTTGCTCTTTGCCTTTTGTTTAAACCCTTGCATTACTCTGTGTACATATCCTGCCGATATTTTTAGCTTTTCTGCAATTTCGTATGGGTTGTCCATACCATTGCGTATCTCTTTCATAATGCCCTCTCTTTGTGTCATCTAATCTGTTCCCCCTCCTAAACCCGCCAATATTTCTCTCCAATCATAAGTTGCAAATATCTCTGGTAGCCTCTTTTCAAGATGTTCCATCATGCTATGTTTGATAACTTTTGAAACATCATAGTCAATAGTATCAACTACAACTCCTTTATTACCTAATGAGTCGACAGCCTTGTGTGTGGTTGCACCAGTAACTAGCATGGGTATTTCTTTTATATCTCCTGGCACTTCTAAAAGCCAATGTTCTTTTGTTACTAATGCGTCAAGTACGCCGTACTTCTCTTCAAGTTCTTTCGGTTCTATTAAATTCTTAGGGTTTTCGCAAGAAGCATAAGCGTAAAGGATTCTTTCCTCTGGTGGTAGACACATCAAGCCCCTTACTGCATATCCACCACCTGGCATGGCGTTTAGGCAATCAAGTATATTTTCTGCCATACAGATTCTAGGAGTTACATTATCCTCGCCCTCAACCCTAAAGGCTGGTACTCTTAATTCAAACTGTGTTATAGGCTCAAAGGAAACGTGCCATAGTAGTTTAAAGTCCATGCTGTGTCTCCCTGTATGGCTCTGGTAATGGTTGCCATGCTGTAATTAATTCTTGTCTCTCAAATGGTATCATGTCAGGCGTTACCCATTTATTGTTTCTTAACCAACCAAATACAATTTCGCTGCCATTTGTCAAAAGGACTTTATTGCTTATCATGCCATAATCTTTTGTCATTTCTGGTAACCTATCACTACACTTTATCCAATTATGTTTTTCGAGTTCCGTTTTGTAACTGTCACATAATCGGCAACACCTATATCTGCACATACCATCCCTATTAGATTGCTCTGTTTGAAAATCTTGAACCGCTTGCCTAATTATATCAATGCAGACTTTCTTTACTAATAGTGGATTGTTTCTGCATTTTCCCCAAACGTTACTATTTTCTAATCTTTCTATTATTTTATCTATCATAAGTAGCCTCCTTTGGTTTATGGTTGTATGCAAACCATGTATCATTGAAATCATCACGCCAATAAAAAGTATTTCCACTAAGCATATATTCCTCTTGCACAGAATCTATCACAATCCAGTAACTGTTTCCTCCTGTAACAATGTATATAGGTTTTTCAACGCGTTCTTTTAATTGTTCAAACGTAAGTGGTTTTGGGTTTTCTCGCTCTGCTTTTTCTTGTAAGGCTTTTGCTAATAGCATATAAGCACTCTGCAAATTACTTGCCTGGTCTATGGTCTTTTTATCATGCTTTCCATATATAATTCGTTCCATTCTTCCACAGTGTTTGTTGCACTCTTGAAATGCTAATCTTTCTATATCATTCATAGCTTACCTCCGCATACTCTTGTATCTGCTCCAGCCGTGTTTTAGGAAACAAATTATCTTTATCCAATATTGTTTTGCCCTTATTGTATGCATACAAAAACTCTTTGTTTGCGCCTTTGCTATCTTTCCAATTATCCAAAAGGAAAACGCAATCACAAACATCAATCATGCTAAAGCATATCTTCAAGTACTCTTCTTGCGTAAATCCTGGAGGTAATATTGCTGGATTCATGGGTATCGCCCCCAATACTTTTAATTGTTCCTCTGCTTCTGCAAACTTTTCTTTGTATCCGTCAAACCCAGTTATCTTACCAGCTATGTAAACTTTCTTGTTCTCTAAGTTATAGTTCATTTATTTCGACCTCCACCCTCGGTACATCGCTAAAATACTTTTCAACCACAGCCCTTACTATCTGTGCATCATCATTGTAAGCAATCTTATTTAGGGCGTCGGCTATGATTTTAAGCACATTGTCGCAATCTGGTTTCTTGGTTGGTAATATCTCACCTTTAGCCATCTGTTCACGTTTTTTCTTGCTTGTTTGCTTTGGTATACTGTAATAGGCCTTCACCGTCATTTCTATGTTACCCTCATGCAAAACACCGTCATAAGCCGTTTTAACAAGATTCTCATAGCAAACTGTTTTCTCTGTGTTATGAGTACCCCAACGCGTTACTCGTGGTCTTGCTTTTCCGGTTGGCTCTCCTGGTATAGTAAATTTGCTCACTTCCACTCCCCCTCATATCCATCAAGAAATTTATTAGTATCTAGCATTAGTTGTTCAAAATCTGTGCCATGCTTTTTTAATATCTCGTCTATCTTTTCAACCGTCATTTCTTCGTTGTTGGGGTTGCTTAACGCTAGTGCTGTACTAGCGTAAAATCTCTCTATGTCTTTCAAATCACTTTGCTTGAACTTTTTTACATCTGCCAAATAAGCGTATATGACCATTCTAGCTAGCATTAGATATTCAGCCTTTATAAATTCTTGTTCAACTTTCCGCTGTTTTTCTGTTTTGGTTTTCTTCTTGCTTTTCTTTGCTCTTGGTACTGCCATAATATCACCTTATTTCGTTAAACTTATTTGCCCATCGCATTGATTTTCTTTTGTTTCTCTTGGTTTATATCTTTTCTCAATATCAAATGCATCTATAGGGTTAAAGTCAAATCCTTCGCAAAAATTAATTGCTTTCGCTGAAGCATCAGACATTGTTTTATTCCTTTCACTACACCAGTTTCCGTTCCCTGTGCAGAAATGCGCACAATATCTACAATACTGTTTCATAGCTAACTCCTTATATGGTTCTTTTCCTCAAACTTTTCTATCTCTTCAAGGGCTTTTGCAAGTGTATTCTTTTCTTGCCTTTTATCCTTGCGTGTTGCCCCTTCACGCCCTACATACATTTGCAAGGCGTGTTTAATAATCTTTAAATCTCTATATTTTAAATTGCTTATTGATGCCATAACCTACCTCCTAAAACGGTATATCGTCATCGTCAACGCTACTGAATCCTTCTGGCAAGTCTGGTGGTAGTTCATCAGCCGTCCCTTGCGGAGTGCTTGTCCCTTGTGTTTTCTCTCCCCATTCTAGGAACTCTACGTTGTTAGCCACAACATCAGTAGTGTAAACTGTCACACCATCTTTGTTTTTGTAACTGCCTGTTTGGATTCTTCCTTGCACACCTACAAGTCTGCCTTTTGCGAGGAATCTCTCGCAGTTTTCGGCTTGCTTGCCAAAACAAGTTATCCTCGGAAAGTCGGTTTGCTTTTCTTTTCCCTGCCCTGTTGGTCTGTCTATTGCTAGGGTAAATGTAGCTACAGCCATTTGAGTGCCAGGTGTATATCTGACCTCTGGGTCGCGTACTAGGCGACCGATTAAAACTACACTATTCATGCTTTGCCTCGCTTTCTATTCTCAATAACTGGCGTTCTATTTTGCTTTCTCTATATCTATCAATAGTTTTTCTAATAGGCATAAACCTGTTCTTACTTATTAGGTACTTGATTTGAGATATTACGTTTTCAACATCTGCAATCTCTTCCATAAGATGTTCTAACGTCTGTGGTATTGGATTCTCTCTATAGTCCACTGCTGCCTCTGCTAATTCTTTTGTCTCTTCTTCAAGCTTGCCAAGTTGATTATCTATTCCGTAATGTTCTGCAATCTTTTGTAGTTGCTTATTCATTTATTCCTCCTATACGGTTAAATTTCGTACTATATAAGAGTAGAGATTAAAACCTCTATTCTTATTTTTTTGTTATGATGAGTTTGATTGGTTAACGTTCTAAATTTGGGACTGGCTCCCGTAACTAAAAGTGTTAACCAC
>JBKECQ010000024.1:0-6569 GCA_047974845.1 Aminipila sp.
TCACTATATAAAGGGAACACTGGCAATGCAGTTTGCAGGCGGTGTAGTCGTGGAAACCGGTGGATTAGGCTATGAGGTCTATGTACCGGATAATTCGTCTGTATACTTAGCAAAAGAAGGGCAACAGGTTATGCTCTTTACTGCTATGATAGTAAGAGAAGATGATATAAGCATTTACGGATTTGTAGATAAAGAAAGTTTACAACTTTTTAGAAAATTAATGTCAGTAAATGGCGTTGGAGCAAAGGCTTCGTTGTCAATATTATCTGTACTTACGGCAGATGAGTTACAAAAGGCAATTGTTTTTGAAGATTCGGCGGCTCTGACAAAGGCCAATGGAATTGGTAAAAAAATAGCTCAAAGGATTGTCTTAGAGCTTAAGGACAAGCTGGATGCTGCGGGAGCAATATCGGGAAACATTTCAAACAGTGATATACAATCAACAAATGTTAATGCTAAGGGTGAAGCTGTAAATGCCTTAATCTCATTGGGATATAGTAAAAGTGAAGCTGTGGAGGTTTTAGCAGGAATAGAAGAAAACGATTTAACCGTAGAGGAATATTTAAAGCGTGCATTAAAAAGGCTGTGCTAGTTACAGCTTAAAAAACAGGAGCAAGTTATAATGGATTTTATGGAATATGATGAACGTGTGACTTCTACAAATCAGAATAATGATGAAGAATGCGTAGAGTTTACACTTAGACCAAAGAAACTGGATGAATACATAGGCCAAAAAACAGCGACAGAAAACTTAAAAGTTTTTATAGAGGCAGCTCAAATGAGAAACGAACCTTTAGATCACGTGTTGTTTTATGGACCACCTGGACTGGGTAAGACTACATTGGCAGGGATTATTGCCAATGAACTTGGTGTGGACTTAAGGATTACCTCTGGACCGGCAATAGAAAGAGCAGGGGATTTGGCCGCTATTCTGACAAATTTAAATGAGAATGATGTCTTATTCATAGATGAGATACATAGATTAAATCGTTCTGTAGAGGAAGTTTTGTATTCAGCTATGGAAGATTATGCTTTGGACATCATCATTGGAAAGGGACCTTCAGCAAGGTCTATCAGACTAGATTTAGCAAAGTTTACTTTAATAGGAGCTACTACAAGGGCTGGTAGTTTATCGGCACCTCTTAGAGATAGGTTTGGTGTAGTAAGCAAATTTGAATTGTATACAATAGATGAGTTGAAAAAGATTATAAAAAGATCGGCAGGTCTTTTAAATATAGACGTAAGCGATGAGTCTTTAGAAGCCATGGCAAAGAGATCCAGAGGAACACCAAGAGTTGCTAATAGAATTCTAAAAAGAGTCAGAGATTTTAGTCAAGTAAAAGGCAGTGGGGTGATAGACCTTGAGATTACAAATGAAACATTAAACTCTCTTGGAGTAGATGAATACGGTCTTGAATCGCTGGATAGAGAAATTCTAAAAATGATTATTGAAAGATTTAGAGGCGGTCCGGTAGGAATTGACACAATTGCGGCATCTATTGGTGAAGACAGAGTAACAATAGAGGATGTATATGAACCTTATTTAATTCAATCAGGGTTCTTGCATAGGACACAAAAAGGAAGAATGGTTTCAGAGCAAGCCTATCGCCATTTAGGAATTGAAATGCCGGAGTAGGATTAAAAGCTAAATAATAGTTATTATTTTGAAAAAATCAAATTTATGATTAATATTTAAGGAGCAAAGATGAAGTTTACTATAAAAAGAATTTTGTCAATAATTGTCTTAACAGCTGTAATATTTACTGGAACAACATTAACAAGGATTGACTACGCCAGTGCCACATCATTACCTGAATATATTAAAATTGGGCTGAAATATGGAAATTCCTCAGCTAATCAATACCAATTAGTATTTGAAAATGGTGTTAAATTAGGTACAGGTGATGGAAATACATTTATTGAGTTGGCCAGCTTTGAAGACATAAAAAATATAACGATTATGTTAGAAAATGGATATATTAAAGTTATTGGAAACAATCTTGCCGGACAACAAATTTGGCTAAATGAAAATTCTCCTACAGCAAACTGCATTATGCCATTTAATTATGATAATGATGGGATTTTTTCATTAGACGGAAACCAATATAGAGGAGGGGTTATGTTTAACTCTCTTTCCGGGAGTCTAAATGTTATAAACTACATAAATTTAGAAGAATATCTATATGGAGTAATAAATGGAGAACTTCATCGTAGCAATCCTGAGGAAGCTCTAAAGGCACAAGCCGTTGCCGCTAGAAGCTATGCCGCTTGTAAACTTGGTACTCATAACTCATATGGTTTTGACCTTTGCAGTACTACACATTGTCAAGTTTATAAGGGTTTTAATGATGAATATCCAGAGACGGTTGCGGCAGTAAAAGACACTGAAGGAGATACTGTGAATTATATGGGCAAGCCTGTTGCTACATTTTTCTATAAAAATAGCGGAGGTTATACGCAAGCAGCAGAAGATGTTTGGAATGGTGAAGTAGGCTACTTAAAGGCCGTTAAGGATGAATATTGCCCTATATACAACTGGACACAATCTTACACTTTTACAGATTTATCAGCAAAGTTGTCTTCTGCGGGATACAATGTGGGAACAATAACAAAGGTATCTATTATAAAAAGAAATAAATCCGGTGCTGTGGATTCATTAGAATTTATGGGAACTTCCGGTAATGTTGTTTTACAAAAAGAAAAAATAAGAAGTGTACTTGGCGCAACTACTATAAAATCTACAATGTTTACTTTTAGTAATGCAATAGTTTTGCCGGGTTCAGGAAATAATAATATAGAAAATTATGAGCCATATGGTGTTTCAAGATATGAAGGAGCTAAAACATTAAATGAGAAAGTTTATGTGGTAGATAGAAACGGAATCAGTACAAAAACACATACTCAGGACATATATGTGTATAATGGTTCTGTTAAAGAGAAAGTGGAAAATCTACAACAAAATGACAACGACAGTCAGGGTATAGCAGGAGTTGAAAGTGTTTCTGACGGAAATGTCAACTTTGTTGGCAGTGGATATGGTCATGGTGTAGGTATGCCACAGGATAGTGCTGTGGAAATGGCAAAAAAAGGCTTTACATATAAGGACATATTAAAGTATTATTATACAGATGTGACCATTGATTAGAAATTGGACAATTTGAAGATGAAATGGAGTTATAAATTTTAATGCACATTAATGATTTTGATTATGATTTGCCTCCTGAGCTTGTGGCTCAGAAGCCTGCAGATAAACGTGAAAACTCGAGACTATTAGTAGTTCATAGAGATACCGGTGAAATAGAACATAAACATTTTTACGATATTTTAGATTATCTAAAATCCGGTGATTGCTTGGTATTAAACAACTCTAAGGTTCTACCGGCAAGGCTTTATGGAACTAAGGTGGGTACCGGAGCTAAAATTGAGTTCTTATTAATTAAAAGACTAGACGGGGATGTATGGGAAACCATGGTTAGACCGGGTAAAAGACTAAAACCGGGCGATGTTGTTGATTTTTCCAGAGAGGGACAAACCTCAAAATTTCAGGCTACCATAATTGATTATGGTGAAGAAGGTACTAGACACGTAAACTTTGAATATGAGGGTATATTCTTAGAAAGGCTTGAAGAATTAGGAAGTATGCCGTTACCTCCTTATATTGAAAGAACAAGTGAAGAAGAAGATAAGAGCAGATACCAAACTGTATATTGCAAGGAAGAGGGCTCTGTAGCGGCGCCTACAGCAGGCTTACATTTTACTGAAGAGATATTAAAAAAGGCACAGGAAAAAGGTGTTAAACTTGCATATGTAACATTACACGTGGGAATTGGAACCTTTAGACCCGTTAAATGCGACATTGTTGAAGAGCACAAAATGCATTTTGAGGAGTATGAGGTTACAGAGGAAAGTGCAAGAATTATAAATGAGACTAAAGAAAATGGTGGACGTATTATTTCTGTAGGAACAACTTCTTGCAGAACTGTAGAGAGTGCGGCCTGTGAGGCAGAGCCTAATACTGATACCAATGCGAAGTATTGCTTAAAAGCCGGTCATGGAAGCACAGGAATATTTATTTATCCCGGATATGAATTTAAGATTATTGATTGTCTTATTACTAATTTTCATTTGCCAAAGTCAACTTTGTTAATGCTTATTTCAGCTCTATATAATAGAGAGAAAATACTTGAAATATATGATATTGCTGTAAAAGAAAAATACAGATTTTTCTCTTACGGTGATGCTTGCCTATTTATATAATTACAAGGAGAAATTTAATGAAAAATGCAGTTACTTATGAACTGATAAAAACAGATAGTAAATCTAAAGCTAGAAGGGGTAGAGTTAATACTCCCCATGGATCTATTGAAACTCCAGTTTTTATGCCTGTAGGAACAGCGGCTACAGTAAAAGCCATGAGACCTGAGCAGGTAAAAGAAATGGGAGCAGAAATAATACTTTCAAATACTTATCATTTATATTTAAGACCCGGTCATGAAATTGTGCGTGAGGCAGGCGGCCTTCATAAATTCATGAATTGGGACAGAGCTATTTTGACAGATAGCGGCGGTTTCCAGGTATTTAGCTTAGGGGCTTTAAGAAAGATTACAGAAGAGGGTGTTCAATTCAGATCTCATATTGATGGGTCAAAACATATGCTTACACCTGAAAAATCAATGGAAGTTCAGAATTCATTGGGTTCAGATATAATGATGGCATTTGATGAATGTGCACCATATCCTGCGGATAGAAATTATGTTAAAAATTCTTTAGAAAGAACCACAAGATGGTTGAAACGTTGTAAGGATTATCATAAAAACATAGAACAGCAATCACTTTTTGGAATTATGCAAGGAGGTATGTATAAGGATCTTAGATATGAAAGTGCTATGCAAGTAGTTGACCTTGATTTACCCGGATATGCTATTGGTGGTTTGAGTGTTGGAGAACCTAAAGATTTAATGCTAGAGGTGCTTGATGACTGTGTAGACTATCTACCACAAGACAAAGCAAGATATTTGATGGGGGTAGGAAGTCCTGATTATCTATTTGAAGGTGTTGAACGTGGAGTAGATATGTTTGACTGTGTACTTCCAACAAGAATTGCAAGACATGGCATGGCAATGACCTCATATGGCAGGGTTAATATTAAAAATGCAAAGTATGAAAGAGATTTTGATACACTTGACCCGGAATGCGATTGCTATACTTGTAGAAACTATTCAAAAGCATATTTAAGACATTTATATAAGTGTGACGAAATGTTGTCTGCAATGTTATTATCTAATCATAATCTACACTTCCTTGTGAATATGATGGGTAATATAAGAAAATCTATAGAAGAAGATAGATTCCTTGATTATAAAAAGGAATTTTATGCAAAGTACGGCAGGTTTTAAGACCTGCCGTATCGGTGTATTGTAGATTTGGTAAGGAGTATATATAAATATGGAAATATGTAAGCATGATGAGTTTTGTGGAGGTTGTATTCATCAGGGAATACCCTATGAAAAACAAGTAGAAATGAAAGGTAAGGAAGTTATTAAACTTCTTAATAATAAAAATGTAGAGTATGAAAAGTTTATGGGCATAGAAGGTAGTCCTAAACAATATGCATACAGAAATAAGATGGAATATACTTTTGGTGACCAAGTTAAAGATGGAGATATGACTCTTGGTATGCATCAAAAAGGCAGATTTATGTCAATTGTTACAGTTGATCAGTGTCAGCTTGTTGACCCTGATTTTAATAAAATATTAGATGCTGTATTAGAATTTGCCAATAAAAAGGGATATAATTTTTATCATAAGAAATCACACGTGGGTCTTATGAGAAATTTAATCATTAGAAAAGGTGAGAGAACAAAAGAGCTTCTAATAAATATAGTAACATCTTCTCAAGTAGAATTTGATGAGGCTGGATTTGTAGAATGTATGCAAGCTCTAAAACTCGAAAACAACTTGGTTGGTGTTCTTAGAACTATAAATGATGGACTTTCAGATGCAGTAAATTGCGATGAACTCAAAACTTTATGGGGTCGTGATTATTACATGGAAAGAATAATGGGGCTTGACTTTAAAGTTAGTGCTTTTTCATTTTTCCAAACCAATATTGAGGCTGTTGAAAGATTGTATACGGAAGCTTTAGGTTTAATAGACAAAGTAGAAGGCAAAACTGTATATGATCTATTCTGTGGTACAGGAACAATAACTCAGGCTTTGGCACTAAGAGCTAAAATGGCTATTGGGGTTGAAATCGTTGAAGAAGCCGTGGAAGCAGCAAAAGAAAATGCAAAATTGAACAATTTAGATAACTGCAAGTTCTTGGCAGGAGATGTATTTGAGGTTCTTGATAGTATAGAAGAAAAACCAGATGTTATTGTGGTAGACCCACCAAGAATGGGAATACAAAACAAAGCTCTTACAAAGATAGTAGGGTATGGTGTAGAACAAATTGTATATGTATCTTGTAATCCAAAGACTTTGGCTGAAAATCTTGAGTTTATGCAGCTTTATGGATACAAAGTTAAGAGCATAAAGGCATATGATAATTTCCCTATGACGAAACATTG
>JBKECQ010000066.1:0-4723 GCA_047974845.1 Aminipila sp.
ATGAACTTTGAGCCAGAGAATGTAGTATCACAATTACAATTAGAATTTTAATTATAATTATATAATTAAGCTATATCCAAATACATAGCAGACTTATAAATATTCTATTTTATTAAGATTGTTCAAATAGTATTGACATCTCTAAAGGTGTTTCAACCATGCCTCTTTTATACCATTCGGTACACCAACCAAAAATTAAATAAGCAACGGAAACCTTAGAATAAGCTATAATACTTATATCTTCATCTTTATAGTCGCAATAAGATAAAATATTGTCAATTAATAAATATTCTTGCTTAGCCTTATACAATAAATTAATTATTTCAGAGTTATTTTGAAAAAAAGTGAAGATATTAAAAACTATATTGTGTTCCTCGCTCCAGTTTTTATTCCAATCATCAAATAAACTGGCTAAATAGTATTTTAAAATATCTTCCTTGCATTTAAAATTGCGATAAATCGTAATATGCGATAGTCCTGCTTTATTGGTAATATCTTTATTCGTAATTTTAGAATAATCTTGTTGTTTCATTAAAAGTATAAGAGCATCAGCAATATATTTTTTTGATAAATCACTTTGTAATTCCATTGTTATAAATCGCCTTTCTTTCTAACAGTAGTGCTAATAGCTATTGAAAAATTATAAAGTACATCATATAATAGATGTTAGAAATATAACACTAATTTTGAAAATAGTCAAGAAAGTGAGGAATATATGAAAAAAATATTTAAAGTTTTAGGAATAATATTTGCAATAATATTATTATTGGTACTTTGTATTTATCTGTTTGTTTTACAATATCCTAATTTGAAAGAAAACCCAAAAATTGATGAATGGTATCGTGTTACAAGTAAAGAAATGAAATCATCAGATGGGAGTCAGTACAAAGCCTACTTCAAAAAAGGAGAAGAAAACAAAATCCTTATCTATTTTGCAGGTGGTGGAGTTAGTGTTAGTGAAGAAAGTGCAAAAGAAGATATGTATAATAAAAATGTTATTGGTATAGATATGTTAGCAAACTTCACAATGAATATGGGTGGACTTGCTACATCATCAGATGCAAACCCATTTAAAGATTGGACTGTAATAATGTTTCCATATTCAACAGGAGATTTTCATACAGGAACAAACGAGTTCAAATATATTGATAATAACGGTAAAGAGAAAGTGTTATATCACTATGGATATACTAATTATACTTATGTAATGAAAAAAGTAATGGAGATTACAAACATTGATAATCCAGAAGCAGTTTTAGTTACTGGTTATAGTGCAGGTGGATTTGGAGCATCTCTACTAGCAGATGATATATTTACTAAATACTTTCCAAATGCGAAAAGTAAGACGGTTTTAGTAGATGCTTCGCTACTTTTAAATGATAACTGGTATTATATTGCTACTGATGTTTGGAAAACTCCAACTGAAATATCTGAAAGACTAACTACTGATAATATAACATTAGATAGTTTAACTGCATTACATGAAAAATATGGCAATGATGTTAATATTCTATTTGACTCATCAACTAGAGATGGAGATTTAGCAAAGGTTCAAAATTATTTTGATACAGGAGTTTTAGAAGTTGATGAAAGCAAAGCTGATATATATCAAGAAATATTAAAAGAAAGCATACCAAAATTCAAAGAACAAGCAGGAGCAAATTTATTTATATGGGATGGTATATCTTGGTATGATGATCCACGAAACTTAACAATGCACACCATAATAGCAACACCTTATTGTTTAGCCAATTTTGAAAATCAAAATATGTCTATAGCCGAGTGGACTATTAATGCTGTTAATGGAAAATTAGAAGATTACGGACTAGATTTAGTTTATAAAGATTATTAAGAAAGTATGGAGTAAAAATGAATATATTGAAAGGGATTTTAAAGGTAATTGGATTTATAGTGTTAGTTATAATTATATTAGTTATATGTGTGGTTGCTATTTTTAGTTATCGTTCTGAGAATTATTATAAGTATTTAAAAACTGACGAGAATTTAGAAAAAAAGTACTCTGAACTTGGGGCTTATGATGTGTCTTACAAATCAATAGAAGCAGATAGTGACATTTGGAAAGAATATGTAATATACTATCCTACTGAACTTGAAAATAGTTCTGATAAATATCCAGTTGTTGTTGTAGCAAATGGAACTGGAATAACAGCAACTAAGTATAAAACATTTTTTAAACATTTAGCATCTTGGGGATTTATTGTAATTGGAAATGAAGATGAGAATTCGAGAAATGGTGAGTCGTCTTCAATGTCACTTGATTATATACTAAAATTAAATGAAGATAAAAATAGTGTTTTTTATAACAAAGTTGACATTGAAAATATAGGAATTAAAGGACACTCTCAAGGTGGCGTTGGAGCAATTAATGCAATAAACAATTGGGATAATGGTAATATGTATAAAGTTCTATACACAGCAAGTATCACATCTCATTATCATTCAAAAGAATTAGGTGATGATTGGGGTTACAATGAAACAAAAATCACTATTCCGTACTTCTTTATTGCTGGAACTGGTGGTTGGGACTCAGGCTCTGCTACTAGTATTAGTGATATGGAAAATCCTCAAGGAATAAGTCCATTATATGCAATGAACAATACTTATAACAATATTAAATCTGAATATAAAGTTATGGGAAGATTGGTAAATGTAGACCATGGAGATACATTTAAACAAGCAGATGGGTATATGACAGCTTGGTTTTTGTGGCATCTACAAAGTAATACAGAAGCTAGTAAGGTGTTTTTGGGTGATGATGCAGAAATATTAAATAATAAGAGATATCAAGATGTTTTAAAAAGTTTTTAATATTATAATTTTATAGTTGGACAAAAATATCAATGTTATACATATAATGTTGATATTTTGTGTGTGTGCCAGGCATGGCACTAATCTAGCTAGTGAAAGTCTAGCCACGGGTATTTACCGCCAAGTGTAGCGAACCACAAGTTGGTACCAGTAATGGTATAGATGAAGGAAGTGGTGTAGCAAACTTCTCGAGCCTACGAACAGAAACTTAATTAGGCAATTAGGTGGGTAAGGTTGCACAACAAATCAAAGCCCAAAAGGTAAACGTAAACCGAAGTTGTAAATTAAGAGGTTGTGGAAGGAAAGATTAGTGTTTTACCCTGGGAGACCCTACCCACATATCAATAGATATGGTCGAAAAAGGTTTGGGGAGGGAGTCAGACGATGTCATAGTAGGCTTAACAGCTGAAGGACTGAAGCGGTTTATAGTACAAATCGCTACTTATAAAATAATACATTAGCCAGAAATTAGATGAATAGGAAGAGTAGGAACGTAACCGAGGGATACTATTTAAATCGAGAAGGGCGATGTGTAGAAATCTTGTAGTAGAAAGAGGAGTAACAACAATGGAATTAATGGAAGTGATATTAACAAAAGAAAATCTAAACCAAGCCTATAAAAAGGTAGTTGCCAATAAAGGTGCAAGTGGGGTAGATGAAATGACAGTGAAAGAACTGGGAAACTATATTAGAGAAAATCAAGAATCTATCATAAATTCTCTTAGAAATAGGACTTATTTTCCGCAACCCGTGCGACGAGTGTATATACCCAAAAGTAATGGAAAAATGAGACCTTTAGGAATACCAACTGCATTAGATAGAACAATTCAACAGGCAGTGGCACAGCCAATATCAGAAATTTATGAAAAGGTATTCAGCGAGTATAGTTATGGATTTCGTCCAAATAGGAGTTGCCATGATGCAATAAAACAAGCATTAGAATACTTAAATAGTGAGTATGAATGGGTAATAGATATAGATATCGAACAGTTTTTCGACAAAGTAAATCACGATAAATTAATTCAAATTCTTAGAGAGCAAGTAAATGATAGCAGTGTCCTAAATCTCATTCGTAAATATTTACGAGCAGGAGTAATGGAAAAAGGAATTATCAAAGCTACCAAAACCGGCGTACCTCAAGGGGGTCCTATTTCAGTTATACTTTCAAATGTGTATCTTGACAAGCTAGATAAAGAATTGGAGCTACGAGGACTGCGGTTCGTAAGATACGCAGACGATGTGCTGATATTTACCAAAAGCGAAATTGCAGCCAATCGAGTTATGACCTCTATATCAAGTTGGATTGAGAGAAAACTATTTCTGAAAGTGAATGCAACAAAATCGAAGGTAGTTAGACCAATGAGGAGTAAGTATCTAGGTTTCACATTCTTAAAGAATGGTGGAGAGTGGAAAGTAAAGCCTACGAATGAGAAGAAAGCAAAACTATATCAAGAGATGCGAGACTATCTTAAAAGAGGCAAGGCAATTGCAAGACCCTTAGCAGTTACTATTAAAAGAGTAAATCAAATAGTCATGGGTTGGATAAATTACTTTCGCATTGGTATGATGAAAGTATTCATGGAAGAGTTTGGACAATGGCTAAGACATAAAATAAGAGTAATTGTTATAAAACAATGGAAAAAGCCAAAGACCATATTCAGAAATCTATCTTATCTGAATAGAAAATATAGGAATGGATTTGATGAAGAAAGCATCTATAAAGTTGCAAATTCAAGGTTAGGGTGGTACAAGAGATGCAGTATGAATGTAGTAAACTACATCTTAAATCCTACATTGCTAGAAACAAAAATAAAGGACGGAGCTGGTTTGCTCAATCCTTTAAATTATTATCTAAGAAAAGTTGGTATATAAATTGTAGAGCCGTATACGAGAC
>JBKECQ010000114.1:0-7185 GCA_047974845.1 Aminipila sp.
TAGCAAGCTATGCAAAGGAATCGGTAACATCAATGCAGAAAGCAGGCATAATAAATGGAGTAAAGGCGACTGACGGAAGTTATAGCTTTATGCCAAAGAACAATGCAACAAGAGCAGAAGCTGCAAAGATGATTTATCAGATGACTAAATAAAAGAAATAGCTATTTATTTTTTAGGTGTGAGGGTGGAATATAGTGAAGAAGATTTTAACAATAGTAATTTTTATATTAATTATGTCTACATGTGTAGTTTTTGCAGCAAGTGTAAATGGACAATTTAATGGGTTTCCAATTGCAAATACAAACATTGGGGGAAAAGAAATAAAAAGTGATGTTCCAGGAATCGTAATGAAAGGGCGTACTTTATTACCAGCTAGGCTTCTGGCGGAAAATCTGAATGCAATAGTTGAATGGGATAAGGATACTATGACAGCTAATATAATTAAACCTGAAGTTCAGTTAATATTTGTAGATTATATTGAAGAAGTTGAAGGGCAATATTGGAATTTAGCAAATCCATATTGTTTAGCGAATAAAGGAGTAATGGAATATTTTACAGTGTATTATGAAGTTACAAATTTAGATAAAAAAACTGTAATATATAAAATTGTTGTTTATGACCCTGACGATAAGGTTATTGATGAAATAACAGGAAGCTCTAATAATTATGATGGTTATGGAATAGCAGGGTGTGAAGTGTTCCAGTCAATACCCTTTGATAAGGTAGGAAACTATAGGGTCGAACTACAGATGTTGCATGGAAATGATTTTTATACAGTTGGAACTAAAAATTTATATATCGAGTAACAAAAAATAATAGTAATTAAGCTACAGATAAAACTGTAGCTTAATTTTAAATACTACCATGTAAATACAATGCTTACTGTCAATATGGAGGAAAAGATTATGAAGTATAGAGAAAAAAATCTTATAGAATTATTCCGCATTCTAATTAATGAAAAGACAGAGGAAAGTGAGTCTAACTTTTTTGGAGAACTTTATAATACAAGGTTATTAGTTCCTGTTAGAGTAATAGGGGAATTAAATGAAAAAACTAACTTTCCATTACTGGTTACAAAAGATGGTAAAAAGTTTATTCCTTCGTTTGTGGAAAGCAAAGTTGAGTTAGGTAATTTTACAAAAGAGCAGCTACAAGAAATTTCATATGTAAACCTTAAATTTGTGGTTATTGACAGTTGTGATGCTATAGATGGTATAGCAATAAACCCATATGGCGAAAATATAATCTTAAATAAGTCTTTAATTGAGCTAATTGATTCAAAACAAATGGGGATGACAATTAGCAGAGAAAAACAAATGAAAAATATTGATGTTTATGAAGCAAAAAATGTGTCTGAGCAGATGATAAAGAAATTATGCAGCTTTTTTGAAAATTCCATAGGAGTACAATCAGCTTGGATTTTATTTGCAAAAAATGAAAGTGACGTAAAGGGACATTTAATGGTAATAATTGATTTTATAGGATCTAAATTTGAACTATTTCCAATAGTGGCTGATATCATGAAAAATTATATGAAACCAGGAGAACGATTTGAGCTGATACAAAAAAGTAATGAAGTTAATATTGATAAATTTGATGTTGCAAAGATATATTCAAAAGCGTCAAACAGTATATTAAGTTAAAGCAGCTAAATATATAATTATACGATTCGACAAAATAATTGTAATTAATACAAAAAAATATAAAATGCTACATATCGTGCATTGTAATGCTTTTAGTAATATGGTAGTATAAGTATATTAATTTAATATATATTTTATGTTCTGCCTACAATATAGTAGTTAGCTAAGAGGGAAGCAGGTTGAAGTCCTGCGCGGTCCCGCCGCTGTAAGCGTGGAGCTTTTTTCAACAAACCACTGAAGTTTACTTTGGGAAGGGAAAAAAAGCAATGATGCGCAAGCCAGAAGACCTGCATAAAATACAATCAAGTAAACCGACGGGTAATCGGAGAACTTTTAAAAACAAAGTAATCACTATTATATCAAAATAGTTTGTTATTATATGTTTTTATTACAGAAAAACGGACTGTAGCTATAAGCTACAGTTTTTTTTGTGCCATTTTTCTTTGGTTCAATTGGTTTATATACATAATACTTCATTGTAATATCTATAGAAGGAGATGAAAATTAGTGAAGAAAATAATGGGAATTTGTAAAAATAGTATAGCATTCTTGCTCACACTAGTATTGAGCATATCGATGATACCATCCATATCATTTGCTGATACTGTTCCTTTAGAAAAGGTAGAGGAAACAAAAAACAATTTACAATTAGTTGAGGAAAATTTATGGGAAGGGATAAAAGGAGAAAATACCAATGTAAGTTCTGTTACAAAAAATTTAAAAGCTTGCCAATTTGCATCGGTAGATGAAAATGGAAAAGTAAGCTTTAAGGACAGTGAATGGGCACCCGGTGTTAATGTAAAAATAGTGTGGGATAATATACCGGATAAGTATTCTGACTGTATAAAAAAATCGACATGGAGCCAAACTTTAGAAATTACAAGACCATCAGAAGATACAGTAGTTAAGTTAGGGGCGGTCATATCTAATAAGCCAGATGATGGGCAAAGTAAACGAGTATCGATTCAGTTTACAATAAAAGGTGAAATAACTCAAAATACATTAAGAATGTTATGTGATGAAGCTACCAAAAAGAAAAAAGTAAACTATACGGAGGATTCTTGGATTCCATTTGAATTGGCACTGTCAAAGGCTAAAAAGGTGAGCGAATCCATATACCTAAAACCTACAGAGGATGAAATAAAATCGGCCTATAGCGAATTAAAAGCGGCTATGGATGGACTTGTAGAAACAGGTGAAATATTTAATCCCTTAGACTATATTACGGATATGGAACTATTTAAAGTTATACGGTCAGAGAATCTAGATAAAGATAATGTGACAAGTAACTTAACACAAACCCCACTTGAATATGCTAAGATTTCTGATAGTGGTTCTGTACAGTGGATGAGTAACCTGGGCTGGGGTGAAAATAAGGCCAATATAAAAATAAAAGAATGGGTTAGCAGCAATCCAGAATACATTGATGTAAAAGGAAAATATCCAGAATACACAGCATTTTCAATAAAGAGATATCCTACAACAGATTTACCTATCACATTTACAGCAAAAATAATTTCTGTTGGAGATTATACCTCTGAAAATTTATCAAAAGATGTAGAAACGACTATAATACTCAAATCAAAGAAGGAAGAACAATTTAACCCATTTACCAAGATAAATGAAGAGCTATTATTTAATCTTATTAAAGGCGAAAATAGTGACAAAAATAATATTACAAAAGATTTAATTAATGAATACGGCCAAAGCTTTTATGCTACAGTTAAGAATAACCATGAGCCAATTTTATGGCATAGTACTAAAAATTCTAGTGACAATGTAGAAATAATATGGAAAAAAAGTAGTCAACCTACTTATGTTGATGTAGAAAGTTCATCCTTTCCAAGCAAGTACACAGCTTTTTCCATTAAAAAATACCCGGAAATAGATACAAACATTGTATTCACTGCTACTTTAAAGAACCTAGATAACAATATAACTCAGGATATTGATGTAAATATTGTTTTAAAGGCAAAAGTGTCAGCGGAAGATAAGATAAAAGCTGAATTAAATGGATACTTTGATAAACATTTAAAAGCAGAAAATATTGAGTATGCAATAAATAACCAAGAGGGTATTGATTTTCTAAAGGACTATAAAGAAAATAATGTGCGCTATGAATTTAGATTGCCTGCAATTTCTGCACTAGAAAATTTACCTTATGGAACAATAAAATCTAAGGTAACAACGGATGATAAAAAGACAACTGTATCTGGTTATGTGGTAAAGCCTGTAAGAAATGATGTTGGTGGAGGCAAAAAAACACTGACTATTACATATACCATGAATAAAGAGAATGTAAGTGTTTCTCGTGACTTCATTATTCAATTAGCTCCTTTAACAAAAAGTGAGATAGCGCATGAAGTTAGTATTTTAGAAAAGGTAAAATCTCAGTTAGCAGAAGGAATTCTAGGGGAAAATTATGATCAAAATAATATTTGTCATAACCTATTTAGCTTTCAGGAAGTTCACTGGGATTCTAATGATAATCTAATTTGGGTAATGAATGCAAACTCTCCGGAGAAAAAGGCATTTGGATTTTATATACCAAGCAAAAAAGATTTTTCAGTGTCAGAGCCTAAGTATATCGATGGGAAACTAAATTTATTGGAAAGGCCTGAAAAAGATGTAAAAGTCAATATTAGCAATGGCATTGAAAGTTATTTGCTAGGCAGATATCCTGCAATATATCCAGAAAACAGTGAATTACAAAAATTAGGTAATCAGAGAATAAGCATGGATATTGTTATTAAAAAACTTGATGCTAATGCCAATAAGTTTGTGTTAGGTGATAAAGAGATTAAAGTATCAGAAGGAACCTATAAATATTCGCTTCTTACGAAGAATACGTTGGAAAAAATAAAGTTATCAGTTGCATTAAATAATATGAGTGCAAAATTATTAATTAATGGAAATGACTTTACCAATGAACATACGGCTGATATTAATCTAGAAAATGGATTTAGAAATATTGCAATAGTTGTAAGTGACAGGGATGAGAAAAAAGAAAGTGCCGAAATTTCAAATTCTTATACAGTTTCCATTGTTAGTGAAGAGTATCTTGAAAATAGTATTTTAACATTACCAAATATCACAGAAGAAGCAACAGAAGCAGATAAAAAACTAGCTAAAGAACTATTAAAGCAGATGGATTCATTAACTGATAAGGATAAGAACAGCATATCAGGAAAAGAAAAACTAGAGAAATATAGGGAGTTTGTTGAGCAACCACAAGTTTCATATCAAAGACAACTTGAAGAAGTAGCAAAAAAATTATTTGATGGAATTAAAGGGAATAATCTCTCTAGTGACATGGTTTTTACAAACCTTGAAAATATAAACTATGCTAAATTTACAAAGGATGGCATTGTGTGGACAAAAACTGCAGATGAAAGTGATGTCAAAATAACGTGGACAAGTAGCGATTCACCGACATATGTAAATGTATTTAATGGTATTGATTTTGAGTCATCATATGTTGAGGCTTTTAAGCTATCAAAGAGACCACAGCCAAATGAAGGGGACAAGCCTGTAACTTTTTATGCCACATTGACACACTTAAAAGACCTAAATATTAAAAAGGAGACCTCTTGCCAATTCATTCTAAGAGCATATGATGCAAGTTTAGAAAACTTAGCAATATTAGAGTTCCCTGATTTGGGTTTTGATAGTAAAAAGACTGATTATGAAGTTGTATATAAATCTTTTTTAGAAAAGGTAACAATAACACCTACATCTAAAATACCAAATGCACTTATTTCTATTGACGGAAAGACAATAACTTCAAATCAAAGTATCAGCCTTCCACTGGCTGAACTTCCACATACTATTGTAATAAAGATAAATGATGGTATTAGGAACACTTTAAATCAAAAATGGGATGAAAAAGAGTATAGGATAACATTTAAACAAAATGAGTTTGGCGAGGTTGATAAATCACAACTTAAGAAAAAGCTAGATGAAGCAAAAGAGCTAGATTTAACAAAATATATATATGAAAGCACTTTGGATTTAAACAGGGCAATTGGAAAAGCAAATGAAGTATTATCCAAAATAGATGCACTTCAAAGTGAAATCAATGCGGCTACACAGTCGTTAATTCAATCAATGAAGAAGCTGGTTGAATTGCCAAATGCGGATAAGTCAGAAATAGATAAGCTAATTGACAATGTAGCATGGCTAAGTGAAAGTAGATTCACGAAGGGAAGCTGGCTAGTTTTTGAACAAGCATTGATAAAGGCTGTAAAAGATAGTAATACCCCATATATACAGCAATCAGAATTAGATAAATCAAAGGAATGTTTAATAGAGGCTAAAGATGCACTTGTTTTGCAAAATAGAACAGATGCTACTTATGTTGAAGGTGAAACTGTTAATATTTCGTTGGCGGACAAAAATAATATATTTAATAATATATATTTAAATGATGGCCCAACAATAAAAACTATAAACGTAAATGTAGAAGGAAAGAATAATTCAATAGTAGCGCTTCAAGGTAAAATAAAAAATCTTCCTAATATAAATATAAAAAGAGATAATATTGTTTTACAAATTCAATATGACGCTATTTTAAAAGAAGAGCTAGATTTAGAACTTTTAACTCCTACAACAAATATGGCTAAAAATGTTGCTAAAAAGAAAATTGAAAAGCACATAAATGTTATTGATGAAAAGGTTAGTGTTTTTGATGGATATAAATTTAGTTCTAATAAAAATATTAAGTTACAAAAATATTCAACTATCTTATTTAAGGGAATGGCAGGTAAATCTGTAGTCCTTGTAAATTCTAATGGGACTATAGAGGACTTAGATGATAATAACGGTAAGGGTCAAGAAATATATTCTGAAATAATAGGAGATGATTTAGCAATACATACAAAATGCTTAGATATGAGCCTAATCTTTTATGTTGTAAATTCATCAGATATAGGTTCAGACAAACCTGAAGAAGGAACAGGAAAGTATGTAAATATATCTGTGGATGCTAAGACTATCGATAAAGGGTATGTAATTGAGAGTGAAAAAGTTGAAATTTCCAAAGGGGATAGTGTTTGGGATGTACTGAAGAAAGCAGCTAGAAAAAATAAAGTATCAATTGATTATAGAAAATCAAACGATTATGAAAATGGTATATATGTTGCAGGAATAAACAGTATAAATGAGTTTGACCATGGTCAATATAGTGGATGGATGTATAATGTTAACGGAAAATACCCTAACTATACTTGTGATAAGTATATATTAAATGAAAATGAAACAGTCCAGTGGCGTTATACAACTAACTTAGGAGAAGATTTGGTAGAAGTACCTTCAACTGGCGGCGGTTCATCATCTGGAGGTGGTGGGGGAGGTAGTTCTTCTGGAACAACAACCAAGCCAACAACCCCAACAACTGACAACAAAAAAGATGTATCAGTAAATGCAACAGTAAGTGGAAACACAGCAACAGCAACTATTAAAGCTTCAGAAGCAAAGAATGCAAAAGAAATAACTGTAAAATCAGCTATAGCAGATGTAACATTCAATCAAAAAGCAATAAAGG
>JBKECQ010000031.1:0-10343 GCA_047974845.1 Aminipila sp.
CGCTGTGGGCGTTGGAAATTTGAGTGGAGCTGTCCTTAGTACGAGAGGACCGGGATGGACAGACCTCTGGTGCACCAGTTGTTCTGCCAAGGGCATAGCTGGGTAGCTACGTATGGACGGGATAAGCGCTGAAAGCATCTAAGTGCGAAGCCCCCCACAAGAATAGATTTCCTCCAGAAATGGTAAGACCCGTGAGAGACTATCACGTTGATAGGTCGGAGGTGGAAGCATGGCAACATGTGCAGCTGACCGATACTAATAGGTCGAACGCTTGACCAATGGTTTCAAAGAACTGATTTAGTTCATACTCATTATTCAGCTTTGAGGGTGCATGAAAACTCTCAACAGAATAGTTCCTGCAGCCTCCGGGCTTCGAGGAACGGTTAATATCCGGTGACTATAGCGAGGAGGATCCACCTGTTCCCATCTCGAACACAGTAGTTAAGCTCCTTAGCGCCGATGATACTTGGCGGGCAGCTGCCTGGGAAAGTAGGACGTCGCCGGTTTTAGATGAACACATCACGTAGTGGTGTGTTTTTTTATTTTATGGAAATGTTAAACTATATTTTTTATAAGATAAAATGATATTTAAGTAAAAATGATATTTAGGCAAATAGGATAGTGTCTTCATATAAATATCACTATTTAATATATAGTATAAAAAATTGGATTAAAATAGATTTAAATAATAAAGATTAAGACAATAAAGATTAAGACTATAAAGATTAAGACAATAAAGATTAAGACGATAAAGATTAAGACAATAAAAATTAAAACAATAAGGATTTAAATAATAAAAACTTAAGCAATAAAGATTTAAGTAATGTTGAGGCATTAATTTATAGTAAAGTATTTCCATAGAGAAAATTCTATTTTTTGTAATGTAAATTATTTTGGTAATGGCTTTATAAGTATGATATAATATTATCTAATGGTTTAGAGTTAACTTTACATGTGATTTTGAATTTTCTATTTAAAAAATGGACAAGGATATTATGAGGGAGGAAAGTTTAATGCTTTTTTTAAAAATTGTGTTTGTAATTCTATTATGCTTTCCTGTACTTTATGCCTCAATATTTCTAACATCGAAATTGATGGCAGAGATAATTAAGAAAAAGTAAATGAGGAGAGCATTTTATGAGAAGGGGACTGTTTATTTCAATTGAAGGACCAGATGGTTCAGGAAAATCTACTCAGATAGAAAGAATAAAAAAATTTCTTTCTGATAATGGTATGGAGGCCATATTAACAAGGGAGCCAGGTGGGACTGTTATTAGTGAGAAGATTAGACAAATTATTTTAGATAAAAGTCACATTGAGATGGACTATATGACAGAGGCCCTTTTATATGCTGCTTCAAGAGCACAGCATGTTGCTGAAGTAATTAAACCAGCTTTAAATCAAGGAAAAACAGTCATTTGTGATAGATTCGTGGATTCAAGTATTGCATATCAAGGATATGGCAGAGGATTAGGGGATTGTGTAGAAGTAATAAATTCATATGCAGTTGCTGGATGTATTCCCGATATCACTTTTTTTATGAAATTAGAGCCTAGCATAGGCAAGAAGCGTATAAGAGAAGAGGAACAAGATAGACTTGAAAAGGAAGAACTTGAGTTTCACAATGCAGTTTTCAATGGATATTTAGAACTAGAAAAGAAGAATTCGGACAGAATAATTAGTATAGATGCAACTAGAGGAATAGATGAAATTAGTAGTGAAATAATTTCACATATAACAAGGTTGATAAACAAATAATATATTTGAATATGTAAAAATAAATATTTTAATTAAAAACATTTTAATAGAAAATATTTTTATACAAAAACAGAGGGAAAAATGATTTTAAGTGAATTGGAAGGCAACGATAAGCTTATACATAGGTTACAATATTTAGCGACTTCTAAACAGCTATCTCATGCTTATATTTTTGAGGGTGATTCATGCTCTGACAAGGTGTTGATAGCAAATAGCTTTATAAAAGCTATTTTATGTGAGGAAAAATCCGGTGAGGGATGTGATCTTTGTGTAATTTGCAATAAAATAAACCATGGAAATCACGAAGATATTATATATCTGGAGGCCGATGGGAAAAGTATTAAAGATGAAGCTGTAGAAAATCTGCAAGAGCGTTTAAAGAAAAAACCTTTTTTTGGAGAGCGTAATATAGCTATTATTAAGGATGCAGATACTATGACTATCAGAGCTCAAAATCGTTTATTAAAAACCCTTGAAGAACCCTATAGTGGGACTATTATCATCTTATTATCGGAAAATATTGAAAATCTAGTACAAACAATTTTGTCAAGATGTGTTGTGTTTAGGGTAAACCCTTTTAATACAGAGGAATATGGACAAATCAAAGACCAAGCTCAAAATATTATAAGGATGGTCTTAAATAAGGAACCTTTTTATTTAGTTAAGCCAAAACTTATGGAGGTTATAACTGAAAAAGAGAGTACTATGAAATTATTAGATGCAATGGAACTTATTTATCGTGATTTGGCTATTATTGACACAAAAGAGAGCCGAAATTATAAAAAAGAAAACCTTTATAAAGCCGTTAACTTTATAGAAGAGGCAAGACGTGATGTACAACGAGGAATAAACATTGGATATGCCATGAAGAATTTAATTATAAAAATTGGAGGATAAATAATGGTAAGAGTAGCAGGAGTACGTTTTAAAAGGGCAGGTAAAGTATATTATTTTGATCCTGGTGATTTAAACGTAGTAAAGGATACAAACGTAATAGTTGAAACTGCCAGAGGTATGGAATATGGCACTGTTACTTGTGATATTAAAAGTGTTTCAGAGAAAGAAATTGTTGCACCTCTTAAAAAAATAATAAGAATTGCAAATGATAAAGATACAGAACAACATATTGAAAATATTAAGAAAAAGGAAAAGGCAATATCTCTGTGCCAAGAAAAGGTGGATAAGCATAAATTAGAAATGAAACTAATAGATGTAGAATACACTTTTGATAATAGCAAGATTATTTTTTACTTTACAGCAGATGGCAGAGTTGACTTTAGAGAGCTTGTAAAAGATTTGGCTGGAGTTTTTAAAATGAGAATAGAACTTAGGCAAATTGGTGTTAGAGATGAAGCAAAAATGGTGGGTGGAATTGGAACCTGCGGTAAAGGATTATGTTGCCACACATGGTTGCCTGAGTTTGAACCGGTTTCAATAAAAATGGCTAAGGTTCAAAATCTTTCATTAAATCCAACAAAAATATCAGGTATTTGTGGTAGATTGATGTGCTGCTTAAAATATGAAAATGATGTTTATATGGAGCTTAGAAAAGGTATGCCGGATCTAGGTGAACGAATAAAAACAGAAGACGGAATTGGAGTAGTTTTTGACACTAATATTTTAGAGAATAAGATTAAGGTAAGATTAGTTCTTGAAGAAAGAACGGATGATAAACCAGAAAAATTGAGTGTTGATTTTTATACTTACAAGAAGGAAGACATAAAAAGGATTGAAGGACACCATAAAAAGGAGAGCAATAAAGACATTCTTGATGAGCTTGACGAAGAATTATTAAACGAGATTAAGAACTTGCTGAAGGAGTAGACTACATTATGAACGAAAATTTTCTTTTGCAAGGAGAGAGAATTGATGAAATTGGATTTAATAGCTTAAGACTTATACAAAAACCCGATGAGTTTTGTTATGGCGTAGATGCAGTTATTTTGGCAGACTTTGCAGCTAAATTTATCAATCAGAACAGAAAACTAAAAAAAGGAATAGACTTAGGCACGGGAACAGGGATTATCCCATTTATTTTAAGTCATAAAACCGAGCTAGAAAAAATATATGGTGTAGAGCTGCAAAAAGACTCCTTTAATCGAGCTTGCAGAAATGCACAGCTAAATAATATTGAAAACAGAATTACATTTATAAATGAGGATATTTCGAATCTCCTTGAAAATAATCCTTCTTTAAAAGGAAGTTTTGATGTAGTTACTACTAATCCTCCATATATGTCTGGTGGCGCCGGCTTAGTGAACAATAATAGTGCTAAGACTATAGCCAGGCATGAGACCACTGCTGACTTGGATTCTTTTATTCGAGTTTCTTCAGAATTGTTGAGGGATAAGGGTGAATTGTTTATAGTTCACAGACCATCTAGGCTGGTGGACATTTGTGAGTTCAGTAGGAAATATAAGCTTGAGCCTAAGGAGATGCAATTTGTATCACCTAACAAAAATATAAAACCAAATATACTTATGTTAAGGTGTGTAAAGCACGGAAATCCCGAGCTAAAATTTATGGATCCGCTATATGTATATGATGAAGAAAAAAAGGATTATACAGATGAAATAATGCAGATTTATGAGAGATAATAAAAAGGTTATTATGTTGTAAAACAACATAGTAACCTTTTTTAAAATAGTTTGCATATATAGACGGAGACTAATACGCTTACCATATATCCAACGATTCCGGCAATGAAGGAATGACGCATTCTTTTTACTGAAGTTACACCAAAATACAAAGCAAGAACATAGAACACGGTTTCGCAGGTTCCAACCATTGTAGAAGCACATTGACCTACGTATGTATCTGTACCATTAGTAGCCATAATTCTTTCCATTAATACGAGTGAACCGCTACCGGAGACAGGTCGTAATAATACCAGAGATATCAATTCGCTGGGTATGTTCA
This sequence comes from Aminipila sp., assembly GCA_047974845.1. Classification (GTDB taxonomy): domain Bacteria; phylum Bacillota; class Clostridia; order Peptostreptococcales; family Anaerovoracaceae; genus Aminipila. The sequence continues at coordinate 4,678 of JBKECQ010000031.1, forward strand.
AAAGACCGAAAAGGGGTGAAAAAACATTTTGAAAAAATGTCATTGCACCGGAAGAAACCAGTGATTCAATACCGACAAATATGGCTATGATAAAGGGCATCATCTCAACCGCAGATTTTAAGCCATCTTTTGCACCTTCAACAAAAGTATCATATATAGATATATGCTTATATAAACCGTAAATTATGACAATACTAAAAATAGCAGGTATAAAACAGTAGGACGCAGAACTTAAAATTTGAGACATATGGTAACCCCCGATTGATTAATTAGTACTTTTTTTTGTTACTTCTTTCGTAAAATTTACATACAGCAACAGATGCAATCATAGAAATAAAGCCGGCTATTAACGATGGTATGATAACAGAAGCTGGATCAGAAGAACCAAGCTGTGAGCGTATTTTTATAACTGTAATGGGTACTAGCTGTATCATTGACATATTTAAAGCTAAAAACATACACATTGTATCGCTGGCAGACTCATTATAATTATTTTCAGCATCTAATCTTTCCATTGCTTTAAGTGAAAAAACAGTGGCACTGTTCCCGGCACCAAATATGTTAGCCACAAAGCTCATAAGCATAATACCTATAGTCTCGCTATTTTTTTCTTTGGGAAAAAGATATTTAATAATGGGCATAACTTTTCGTGAAGCGGCATTTATAAGCCCCGATTTTTCTGCTATCCTCATAATACCGCACCAAACAGCCATTATGCCTGCTAAGCTTATTACAAACTCCACTGCACGGGTACAACTTGTGAGCAGACCGTCTGTGAACTGAGGAAGAGAATTATTTATTATGGAAAAAAATATTCCAAGGCAAATCATACCTGCCCAGATATAGTTCATCAATGTTTATCACCTCAGTTACTATAATATTCGAATATATAAAAAAAATGTTGAAATTTTCCACCTTAGGATGGATAATATATGTATAAAGTATGGAGGTGATAATAATGGAAATAACATTGACACTAAAAGATTTAGGAATGATTTTAATAACAACAGGTATAGTAGTTTTTATTGTGTATTGTATTGGATTTATAAAGAATCTAACTGTTACAATAAAACATACAAATAAAATTTTGGAAGACACTCAAGTAATATCTGCAATAGCTGCTGCCAGAGCACAAGATATTGATGAAGCGGTAGGTAGTGTTACCGAATCTGTGGGTAATATTTCGGAAGTTCTAAAAGGGAATCAGAGTGTAATTGCAGCACTTTCATCAATAGTAAATTCATTGGTTTCTCTAAAGAATCTCTTATCAAAGAGGGACAAGTAGAGACTGTGAATTATGCTTTCTAAAGGTTGACATTAGATAACTAGAATGTTAAAATTAGGAAAGAAAAAGAGGTGTAGATTTTGATACACTTCCACAGTAGAGGAGGATTGGAAAATGAAAGCAACAGGTATTGTAAGAAAGGTAGACGAATTAGGTCGTATTGTACTTCCTATAGAACTCAGAAGAACACTCAATATTGAAATAAAAGATCCAATTGAAATTTTCGTAGAAGGTGAATATATTTTACTTAAAAAGTATGAACCTGCATGTGTTTTTTGTGGAAATGCAAAAAATGTAAAGCATATTAAGGACAAGAATATTTGTGAAGATTGCATAAAGAAGATTAAAGAGTTATAAGGATAAATCCCAATAAAGTTGTATTTAAAAGAAGAGTAAATAAGTGTCTTATGATTATACTATAATTGTAGGATGCTTTTTTTTTACTTCATAATTTATATAATAATAAATAAATAAAATTATCCTTGTAATAATAACAAAGTAATAAGAATAATTTACTATATAAAAGCAAAATCTTACAGTTTTGTTACAAAGAAGTTTTTTTTAACAAAGTGAACAGATTATATGTTATTATTTTGATAACAAGTTAAATGATAGATTAAAATGAAAAGAAGGGGAGTAAAATGAAGGCAACGAAAGCAAAGCTATGTGTTGGATTGATTTTTGCACTGGTTCTTTCAGCATCGTTAATAGGCTGTGGGGATAAGAACCAAAGTGGTTTGACGATTGATGAACCTGAGATAACAGTTGAATACTTGGAAAATGATTATGTAGAGCAGCTACTAAGAGATGGTGCAGAACACGTTTTTGGCAGTGTTGAGCTTATTAAAAATGAAGATGGTTCGATTACTGTAAATATTGATGCAAAAGAATATGTTAAAGATGATAACCAACCTAATGGTTTTTATATCGAGGATAGAAATTATAAAATGTCATCTACTCTTGCACAAGAGGCAAGATGTACTTTTTTACAGGACGGAGTGAGCATTCCACAAATAATGACAACAGAGAAGTTTGTGGAGGCTTTTAATAAAGACATGGAAAAACATAGTACGTCAAATCCTGATTATAAAAATTTTAAACTTTATGATATGTACATTATGGGAGACCAAATAGAATTAATGCTGGAAAGATATATTCCATAAGTATTAAATATCGATAAATATATATACATTTTATGGAAAATTACAATATGTTTTTTACAAGATTAAAAAAAGTGTGGCGTAAGCTACACTTTTTTATGTATAATATAATATGTTATGACACTAAAATATAATTTGTAAAGGGGGAGTACAAATGCCGATTCCAAATCCTGTTGCATTCACAATTTTTAATATAGATATCAGATGGTATGGTATTCTTATTGCCTTAGGTATAATATTGGCTACATTGGTAGTTTATAAAAGAGCACCGAGGCACGGAATTGATGCAGAAAGAACGTTAGATTTTATTTTGATATGTGTACCGGTGGGTGTAATTGGGGCAAGACTCTATTATGTTTTGTTTAACTGGGAATATTACGCCGGTGATATATTTAAAATGATTAACCTTAGAAATGGTGGTTTAGCAATACATGGAGGCTTAATCTTTGGTATTGGACTAGCGGCAATACTATGTAAGTTATGGAACTATAATCCGCTAAACGCATTAGATTTGACTATGCCGGCAGTTGCTTTAGCCCAATCTGTGGGCAGATGGGGAAATTATTTTAACTCAGAGGCTCATGGCGGACCAACAAACTTACCTTGGGCAATCATAGTTGATGGACAAGCTGTTCACCCCACTTTCTTGTATGAGTCAATTTGGTGCTTAATCATGTTTGTAATATTAAGTTATATAGACAATAACAGAAAGTTTAATGGACAGGTCTTCTTATTATATGGTATATTATACTCTTTGGAGAGGTTTTTTGTTGAATATTTAAGAACAGATAGTTTGATGCTGTTCGGTACTATTAAACAAGCAATGCTTTTCAGTGCTGTAGTTTTTGTGGTATTTATTATCATATATATTATTTTGTGTAGACGAGCAAAAAGAGCCGGTAAAATATTTTATGGCGGATACAGCAAGTATACAGGAAAGTTCAAACAATAGATAAGGAGATTATAATGAAATTAGGAATAGTTGGATTACCTAATGTAGGTAAAAGTACATTGTTTAATGCAATAACAAAGGCAGGTGCTGAAGCGGCAAATTACCCGTTCTGTACAATTGAACCGAATGTGGGTGTTGTACCTGTACCGGATGAAAGATTAAAGGTTCTTTCAGATATGTATAAGTCAAGAAAAACAGTGCATACGACTATAGAATTTTATGATATAGCAGGACTTGTAAAGGGTGCGTCTAAAGGTGAAGGTTTAGGTAATAAGTTTTTAGGACACATTCGTGAAGTGGCTGCAATTGTACATGTAGTAAGATGCTTTGAAGATCCAAATGTGGTTCATGTTGATGGTAAGATAAACCCTCTATCGGATATTGAAACAATAAATACAGAGCTTATTTTATCTGATATGGAATTAATAGAAAGAAGACTTCAAAGGACACAAAAGAATTTAAAGGGTGATAAATCGTTACAAACTGAACTAGATATTTTAAAGAAGATTATGGAGACTTTAGAAAAAGGTTTATCTGCAAGAACAATGGACTTGACAGATGATGAAGCTTCATTTGTTTCTTCTTTAGATTTGCTTTCATATAAACCGATTATTTATGTAGGAAACGTGTCAGAAGAAGAAATTGCAAAAGGCGGAGAAAATGAATATGTACAAATGGTAAGAGACTTTGCTGAGACAGAGGGCTCTGAGGTAATCGTTGTTTGTGCAAAGATAGAGGCTGAGATTTCGGAACTTGATGAGGAAGAAAAAGCTATGTTCCTTGAGGAACTAAGTATTAGTGAATCAGGGTTGGATAAGCTAATAAAGTCGTCCTACCATTTGTTAGATTTAATTTCATATTTAACAGCCGGTGAGCAGGAAGTTAGAGCATGGACTATCAGAAGAGGGACAAAAGCTCCTGGAGCTGCCGGTAAAATTCATACTGACTTTGAAAGAGGCTTTATTCGTGCTGAAACCATTGCTTATGACAAGCTTGTTGAGTGTGGTGGAAACCTTGCAACAGCTAAGGAAAAGGGTCTTGTTCGTTCCGAAGGTAAAGAATATGAAGTTAAAGATGGAGATGTAATCCATTTCTTATTTAACGTGTAGTGGATACTTCCTATTTAACTTGTAAATAAAAATATAAATTATTATTATGGCTTGAAATTCCAATATATTGTTGGAGTTTCAAGCTGTTTTTATGTTTTTGGTGTTTTGCACCTTTTGGAAACATTATGTAGTATTTATAATGTTTTTTGAACATTTTGCACCAAACTGCACCAAGCTTTCGCACCACATTGACACAGTTAAATAGCGAATGCTATACTAAACACAGATAATTTAGATAATCTTGTAAGGAGGATACTTACCGTGAAAATGCCGACAGAGCCAATAGAAACCATCATGTTTGCGCCTTGCGGAGTGAACTGTAAAGTTTGCTATAAGCACTGCTATACGAAAAAACCTTGTGAGGGCTGTTTGAAAAGTGACGAGGGAAAACCAGAGCATTGCCGTAAGTGCAAGATTAAAGCTTGTGTCAAACAAAAAGGGTTTACTTATTGCTATGAATGCGATGAATACCCTTGTAAACTAATTAAAAATCTTGAGAAAAGTTATAATACCAGATATGGAGTAAGTCTTGTAGAAAACGGCCGGTTTGTTAAAGCTAATGGTCTTGCTGTTTTTATGGAACAGCAAAAAGAAAAATATACCTGCCCTAATTGTGGTGGAATAATTTCCATTCATGATTCGGAATGTAGCGAATGTCAATGGCGGTTGAAATAAGAATTTGACGTAGTATAATCCACGGAACAGATATGTTCCGTGGACTCTTTTCAAATTTATATATAAAGACAACAAATAATACGTGCTTTTCAAATTTATATAAAAGTAAGTAACTCAATAAATGAAATTTAAAATACTTGATATTATAATAGTGTGATAATATACTGTAAAAGGTATTAAGAACATTAGAATGAAAAGATGTGTGCCAAATTGCCTATTTACGTTATACACTTATTTAGTGTTAAGGCTGGTAAAGATATAAGGCACTGAAAACAAACAGGAGATTTATTAATAAACTACTTTAAAAATTTTATGTATATTTATTTCATACTAAAATAACGGCTAAGAGATATAATAGGTATATAAGTGCTAGGATAGTTTTTGAGAATAGCTTGTATGTTTTCAAAATTCAATAGTATATATAGCTATTATTTTTTTACTTGCAGTATATATAACTTATGTTTCTTATATAGAATATATTTCTT
>JBKECQ010000029.1:0-8076 GCA_047974845.1 Aminipila sp.
TAAGACATGTGTCTTTCTCGCTTTATCAGGTTTTAATCCCGGTTTCCCGAGGCTATCCCTGTGTATGGGGCAGGTTGCCTACGCGTTACTCACCCGTCCGCCGCTTTCCATTTAATCACTCTACCGAAGTTTCGTTCATAAATTTCTCGCTCGACTTGCATGTGTTAGGCACGCCGCCAGCGTTCATCCTGAGCCAGGATCAAACTCTCTATTAAATAGTATCTAAATCAGATTACTGTGAATTAAATCAAGTTCGTCTTTCGACTCAGCTAAAACGCATTGCGCTTCGCTAATTTTCTATAAATTTATGCAAAACATAAATCCAAGAATTATTGTTTTTTTAAGAAATTGTACGTTGACTTCCAAAACAAGTTTTGGTCATCTTACCAATTGAAGCTTAGTTTTCACTTTGCTTCAAGTGTTGTTGTACTTAGTATGGAAACAACTTAATGTTTCCTTGACTAATTCTTTTGTACTATGAAGTTTTCAAAGTTCATTGCACTTGATACTTACGAATTAAGTTTTTCAAGTGCGTTCCGCTCTTGACGGAACTTTTATATCTTACCATCCCCCCGCAAGCTTGTCAACATATTTTTTTAAATTTCTTCATTTTAATTTAGAAAAGTAAACCTGCAGCTTATTCTAGATATTGTACACTTCCGTGCCTTATCTTAGCTTAAACTACAATATGTCGCATGTCATCTTTGCAGATGCAATCGCTTATCTAACGAGACAGCTTAAATATATTATCAAATACAGGCATACTTGTCAATAGTTTTTTGTTTTTATTTTTATTATTATATTTTAGTAGATAATTATACACAAAATACTCTTGATAACTTTACTTTATTACTTATTTGATTGTTCACTGTATGCAAGACAAAAAAGAAATACCTCTATATCTTTTTACCCGGTCTGTCTGTGTAAGGATAATCTACCTAAACAATAAGGCCGCCCCCTGTACTCATAAAAAAAAATTGCTGTACCACATTGGGACAGCAATTCTAAAATTTAAAATATTTTATTGGCTACTTGACAGTAGTCACAAGGTTAATTGAATTTTATTTTTAATCCCTTCTAATCTTATGAGCAATTGCTATTGTTTCTTCACTTGCATTATCTGTGAAAAATGCTTCATAAGCAACTAATGGTGGTTTTGGAAATGCAAACATACAGATAATTGCAGCTATTAACGCGCATCCACATGAGAAAATAAATGCAGGTAACCCAAATGGAACTCCATAACTCATACAATAAATGTATGCACTCATACCAACAATCATCGATGCAATAGCTGCTTCTTTATTCATGCGCTTACAGTATAATCCTAACCATACAACACAAAAGAATGTTGATCCAAATGCACCATAAACATAAGTGAATCCTTGAGCTAATAGAGAGAACTGTCCCATTGCACAAAATACAGCTAAAATCCCTAGGCTTAGAATACAGATTCGTAACTGCTTTGTTGTTTTTGCATCTTCTTCTGCAGAAGGCGCTTTCCCTTGAATAACACGCTTAATATCATAAATCAAAGAAGTTGAGCAGTGCAATAACATTGAATTGGCTGTGGAAACTGCAGCCGCACAAATTGCTGTCAATGCTAAAGCACCCATAATAGGATTACAATAAGTAACAATCAATCTAGGGAACATATAATCAGAAGTCAAACCTTCAGGCAATGAAGGTATTAGCATCTTTGCACCCATACCAACAATAATCAAAGGAACAAAAACTGCAATTAATAGAATCAAAACTACAAACATTTGCTCTGCTGCTGTCTTTGCGTTCTTTGGTGCCATAAAACGAGCTACCCAATGTGGTGCAACAGTAGATCCAAAACAATTTGATAAGAAATATGATATCAATGTCGCTGCGCCAAAAGTACCCCACTTGGTACCCAATATACCTGCACTCAGTGCTTCACCACCCTCATATATAGGAGCTGATGTCGTAGCAAAATTAACAAGAATATTTTCCATTCCTCCACAGGCGTTTAAAACCGTAACCATCGCGGCCATAACTCCTATTAAAATCAAAACGGCATTCAGTGAATCAGTCGCTGCAACAGATTCAAAACCACCCATACATGTGAAAATCAGAATTACCATAAAGAATAACACTGAAACATTAAATGATAGTCCTGTAACTGTGGAAAATACAATGCCAAATCCCTGTACCTGAATATATGAAAATACAAAATATCCAACTAATTCAATAATTGCTGTAATAACTTGAATAGGACTTTTATCCGCATGTGGATCATATCTAACCCGAATAAATTCAGGAAAAGTACGGCACGGAACCAACGGTCTACGTATTTTATATGCTACTAAAGGCATAAGGGCTGTTGCTAAAAACCAACCTGCAACCCAGCCAAAAACTGCACATACACCACGAGAATAAATAGTGCCAGGAACCCCCATGACCGATGCAACTGATAGCCATGTTGCCATTGAAGTTCCAACACCAATCCACAGGCCCATTTTATTTCCTCCTGTGGTGAAATCACTCATGGATTCTACTTTTTTTGCGCTTCTTAAAGATGTTATTATGATAAATCCAAAGTAAATGATGAATACTACTATGTAAAGACTCATCTTTTTTCCTCCTATTTTTCTATTAAATTGTTATTTAAATACTCACCTTAATCTGCTTTCTTTACTTTATCGGGATCACACGTAAATAAATTACCTGTTGCGCCCAGTCTTTTCATTCCAGATTTTTCAATTGTGCTTGCGACTCCAATATAAATGATAATGCCTACTACAATAACTATGCCCCACGCAATGAATGGAAATAATGATACCATAGACTTGCACTCCTTTCTTTAATTTAAATTTTATCGTCTAAATTAAAACTTTCATGAAGGTATAAATGTTTAAATTTTTTTAGGAGGCATAGCTAGTGCCTCTCCATCAACTAATAAGGTTCCATCCTGATTCATGCATGTCGTTCTCAAAACCACCCTGTAGTTCCCCTCATCAATACTTTCAACCTTTACCTTTGCTGTAACCGTATCTCCGATACGAACTGGTGCTAAAAACTGCAATTTTTGGCTTAAATAAATTGTTCCAGGCCCTGGAAGCTGCATACCAAGCACAGCAGAAATCAATCCTGCGGAGAGCATTCCATGTGCAATACGTCCTTTGAATTTTGTATTTTTAGCATACTGTTCATTTATATGTGCTGGGTTTAAATCACCAGTCAATCCCGCAAAGCTATATACATCTCCCTCTGTAATTGTCTTCGCAAAGCTCGCCGATTGACCCACTTTCAAATCACTAATGGTATATCCCACTTAAAACACCTTCCTTGTAAGACCTAATATTACTCTTGCTTCATCCGGAGTGGCTGCTTCTAGTCCCGCCTCTTCCAAAAGGCGTTTAGCCCTAGCTACAAACTGAGCATTAGAATCTGCCGGTACACCTTTATAATACATTACATTATCTTCCATTCCAACGCGCAAATGCCCTCCAAGTGCAATTGTTGCTAGCATCATTGGCATGTGTCCTGCACCAATACCACACCCTCCCCAGGTCGAGCCTTCTGGTAATAAATTCTTTAAATATAAAAGATTATCTACAGTGTTTGTCATTCCTCCTGAAGCCCCCAGCACTAATTGAAAATGGCATGGTGCCTTTAATACTCCAGTTTTCATATAATGGATTGCATTGTATATCATGCCGGCATCAAAAATTTCAATTTCCGGTTTGATATTACTCTCTTGAAGGGCGTATCCAAGCTTTTCTAAAAATTCAGGTGGATTCATAAATACAGTACGATGTTGCCAATTTAGTGTTCCTGCATCGTAAGATGCAATCTCTGGCAGTAACTGCTGTAGCGGATAGATCCTTTCTTCGTCTTCAAAATCCACACTACCAGAACTAGTAATGTTAATGCAGATGTCACAATCCTTATACTCACGAATTCGTTCAATGGTTTCCTTATATTTCTCAAAGTCACAACACGGAGTTTCATCATCATTTCGAACATGAATATGTGCAACTGCCGCACCTGCCTTCCAGCAGTTATAGACATCTTCTGCAATTTCCTTCGGCGTTATAGATAAATTCTTGTTTTGTTTACGTGTAGGCCATGATCCAGTTATTGCAGCTGTAATTACACGCTTGTTAATTAAATCACTCATATTTTTCCTCCTCTAAAATAACTACTAAGTCTGTTCCTTATGTCTTTCTATTGTGCAAACTCCATGCCAAAGAAATCGACGTTAAAAATATACATTTTCTCTATTCTCTTAATTGTTTGTTTATCCAAAAACGACTTAAAAGTCAGATTCGGTTTAATTAAACCGAATCTGACTTTTAAAAATTCTTTATATATGCTATTTTTAACAACTAAATTCAAAGATTATATTTTTTTCTTCGCGCATAATTGATGTTTGACTTGTTCCTAATACTTTTGCAGTTTTATAAGTATTTTTACATATTTTTAGCGCACAACGTAAATAATCTCGTTCACAAGAATTCAGATATTCTTCAAGCGTCATTCCTTCTTCTATCATCTTCTCATACCGAGCCTCACTGGCGGGTACATAATCTAGGTTATTTATTTGATTGTTTCTATTATTAAGGGCACTGCGTCTTCCTCCTGTAATTCCTTCTACGTCATGAATTTCAATTATTTTATCCAAACTAATGACAACGGAACGCTCTACAAAATTTTTTAGTTCCCTCACATTTCCTGGCCAATCGTAAGCCATAATACTATTCAATGTATTTGAAGAAAAAATTTTGTCCTTACCATGCTTTTCACAAAAATGTTTTAGAAAACAACTAGCTAACGGTACTATGTCATCCTTACGCTTACGTAGTGGGGGAAGTGTCAATGGAATTACATTTAATCTATAATATAAATCAATACGAAACCGCTTTTCTTCTACCATAGTTTCCAAGTCTTCATTGGCTGCCGCAATTAATCTGAAGTTAACATTTATACTTTTTGTTGACCCAATTCGCTGAATGTTTTTTGTTTCAATTGCACGCAACAGCTTCCCCTGAAGGGGCAGCGACATGGAATTAATTTCATCTAAAAATAAGGAGCCACCTTCAGCTTCCTCAAACAATCCTTTTTTACCTCCAGGGGCTGCCCCTGTAAACGCTCCCTTCTCATACCCAAAAAGTTCTGCTTCTAGAAGATTCTCTGGTAGAGCGGCACAGTTTATAACCACAATTGGCTTACTTCTTCGAAATCCGGTTCTATGAATATATTGAGCTATGATTTCTTTTCCTGTTCCGGATTCCCCAGTAATCAGAACAGCTGAATCAACATTGGCAACGGTTCTAGCCATTGATAAAATATTCTTCATGGAAATACTCTCTGCAATAATAGATTCCTCAACCTCTGAATATGTATTTCTGGTTGGTGAAATAGAAGAAACAATGTTGGCCTGACTAGCCTCAACATACAATTCGTTTAGTTCATCCAATGGACGAACAACCGCAATTATATTTTGAATTTTTCCTTTTTCATTAAAAACGGGATTTGATATTACCATCTGACGGATATTGTTACGTCCATAATTCTGTGTGTCATATACATCTTGAAACATAACAATTCGGCGTTTCTCGTGATATACGATATCCGAAATACAGAAATTAATCTGCCCAGTATTTAAAAAATCGTGAACATTATAATTTAGTAATTCATTTTTAGGCATATTAAGTTCTCGTACATAAGCACTGTTTACATATACATAGTTTCCTCTATCATCAAGCACGTAAACACCGTCTGTAATATTATCCAAGATAGCTTCAAAAAAAATAGTATTTTTCATATCGCATCTCCTTTATCGTTCAATATTTTTATTCCAGACCTCATTTAATCAGAGTATAACATAAACATTCTTTGTTGTCATCAGTGGTATCTTTAAGCCCTATGTGCAATTACTTGGCATAGCTTTTGCATAATAAATAATACAAACGTTTTATTTATTATGGTGTTATATCACCTAATACACTTACATTTAAGGAGGAATTTTTCAATGAGAATAGCAATTTTGGGTTGTGGTGCTATGGGTACTGTACTAGGTGCATACCTTACAAAAAATGGTTGTACTGTTGATATGATAGATAGCTATGAAGCCCATGTAAAAAGCCTTAACAAAAAAGGAGCACATATCGTAGGCATGGTTGAATTTACTACACCAGTGAAAGCTCTTACCCCTGATCAAATGACTGGCATCTATGATGTCGTATTCCTATTTACTAAGCAGACCGCTAATGATATTGTACTACCAAATCTCTTGCCTCATTTGGCAACGGACAGTACAGTATGTACACTTCAAAATGGAATACCTGAACCATATGTTGCTGAGTATGTAGGAAAAGAACGTACCATAGGAGGTACTGTTCTTTGGGGTGCTACTTTTCTTGAGCCTGGGGTATCAGAAGTCACTCAGGATTTAAGTAGAAATGATCATTTATTTGAGATAGGTGAAATTGATGGTTCTATTACTCCACGTATAGAAAAGATTTCCCATATACTAAATCATATGAGAAACACAAAAATTTCTGAAAGCTTAATGACTTCTCGCTGGGGCAAACTTATAAATAATGCTTGCATGAGTGGAATGTCCGCTGTCTGTGGTTCTGCCTATGGAGAAGTTTTAAAAAATGACAAGGCTCGCGCTTGTTTAAGTTATTTAGGTCAAGAGGTAAAACTATGTTGCGAAGCTGCTGGCTATGAATTACCTCTTTTACTTCATAAACAAACTCCTGAAACATTAGATCTTACAAATCAAGAAATGTTCAATGCAAACCAAGAAATGTTTCTTATTATGTATTCTGATATGCATACCGCCAAAGCAAGTATGCTTCAAGACTTAGAAAAAAATAAACCTACCGAAGTAAAAATGATTAATGGCTTTGTATGTCAGACCGGAGTAAAATATGGCATTGCCACACCTTTCAATGACAAGGTAGTGGAAATTGTTTTAGGCATTGAAAATAAAGCCTTTCCTCTATCCATGAGTAATGTTAATCTTTTTGATGAATCCCTATTTAAATACAATAATTATCCTTGTAAATAGATTCCCTTTCCATATAAAATGACAAATCCCATATAAACTGTAATACTCTATAGGTGCATAGAACGAACTTGAATAAGTTGGTATTATGCACCTATTTGTCTTTGTCTTGCCCAGCTTCGCTTGGGACAAAAAGGTATCGGCGAATATTCCTCGATTCTTCCCATTGAAAAAAAGACATCCCATTGGAATGTCTTTTTTCTTTAAAACCGGCGACGTCCTACTTTCCCAGGCAACATTCACTTCGTTCATTCCTACGCTCATACATTCGCTTCGCTGTCCTGTTTTACATTAAAAAGAACCACTCAGCTTTACTTAATCTAATCACCTATATGTTCTTTTTGTAAAAAAGGCAACATTCACTTCGTTCATTCCTACGCTTCCTTTGGTCGCTTCGCTGTCCTGTTTTACATTAAAAAGAACCACTAAGCTTTACTTAATCTAATCACCTATATGTTCTTTTTGTAAAAAAGGCAACATTCACTCCGTTCATTCCTACGCTTCCTTTGGTCGCTTCGCTGTCGTATTTGCCATTGCCGCTAAAGCCGCGGTAAATACGCACCTACCCTAAATGTTGGCGGGCAGTTATATAAACGGAAAGTATGACAAGCTGTCTTTTACAATTAGAAGCATGACAGCATTTTTAAACATAAAAAAAACACACCACTATGTGATGTGTTCATCTTAAACCGGCGACGTCCTACTTTCCCAGGCAGCTGCCCGCCAAGTATCATCGGCGCTAAGGAGCTTAACTTCTGTGTTCGAGATGGGAACAGGTGGATCCTCCTCGCTATAGTCACCGGATTATATACTTTAATTGAATATAATCATATATAAATGTACCGCTTGTTATATGCTTTACAATATTTATAATAAAATATACTTTGCAAATAAAAAAGACAAACATAAAATTTGTCTTTTTCTAAATGGTGCGCGATGAGGGACTTGAACCCCCACGGTCGCCCGCTAGATCCTAAGTCTAGTGCGTCTGCCAATTCCGCCAATCGCGCATATTTTGGTGACTCCAC